>JBAQDU010000031.1:0-8510 GCA_049294805.1 Clostridiaceae bacterium | reverse complement strand
GCGCCTGCAGGCGTGTTTGCAAAAAGCCAGTTTTTTCTTCCTATAACAAATGGCTTGATAGAACGTTCCGCACGGTTATTAGAGATTTCCAGTCTTCCGTCTTTGAGGTAGTTCCTCAAATTAGTTTCTTGGTTTCTGGCGTAGGTAAATGCTTTTCCCAGAAGACTTTTGGGTAAAATGGAAGGCTCGAGTTCCCGAATCCATGCGAAATAAGCCGAAACCAGCGGCTCAGCTTCTTCTTTTCTTTTTTCCAGACGCTCTTCCGGTGTAAGCTTGGCCCATTTCTTCTCCAAGCGGAACAGCCTATTGCAATGGTTAAACCCTTCGGTTGCCACGGAACGGCTGACTATGCCATTCGGAGCCATTCCTTGAAGGGCGTCGCTGAATTTCCGCCTCATGTGCGCCCAGCAACCCACCAGGGTCACCTGACCCAGAAGCCTGTGATATCCTGCATAACCATCGGTATGGAGGTAGCCGAAAAATCCCTTCAGGAACTTCTCGGCGTTCTCGCCACTTCGCCCTGGGGTGTATTCGTAGAGTATTCCAAGATCATCTGCCAAGTTATAATCGAAACTAAAATTCTCAGCCTTAGACATCCCTTCAACGACTCGCTGGGTCAGGACTTTTTCGATGGTCCCGCCACCGCAGGTTCCGCTTGTGGTTTGATCCTCACAGACGGCCATTAATGTGCTGTCCTCTCCGGGTGCAGTTCATCAGATCGACCCGACCTTTTTTCAACTCCCGGCTAAGTGTCGCCTCGCTGCACTGAAGGACTTCAGCCAATTGCTTTTGGGTCACTTTGTTTTTCTTGGAGCGCAGATGATTGGATCGAACTAGTCCTTCAAGTTTCTGGCGGTCCTGGTAGATCAAGTGGTTGTATTTCTTTCTGGTAATTGAGGTGGTAGAATATAGCTACGGGCCGCTTTCTTTTACTTTATTTTACAGCTCGCCAGGTTTAAAAATTCTTTTAAAATCTAAATTAAAGACGGAAACCAAGAACATTAGTTCATGATTTCCGTCTTTAAATTTAGTCAATCTTCTTTTTGAATTTGATCGTTGCCAGGAAGAGGAATAAGACACCGAAGCCCAAGAGGATAAAGAACTCCTGGTAGAGTTGACTGAAGGTATTTCCCTTTAAGATGATCCCGCGCAACACATTGATGAAATAAGTCAGCGGCAGGAAGTTACTGATCCCTCGGATCAGATCCGGCATGGCGGCCCGGGGGAACATATACCCAGATAACAAGAGATTGGGCATGATCATAAACATGGATAGTTGCATCGCCTGCAATTGGCTTTTGGAAATGATGGAGATCAAGAGTCCGACGCCCAGTGCTCCGAATAAAAAGACAATGGAGAACAGCAATAGCAGGGTGATACTGCCGGCAATCGGCACTCTAAACCAGAAGGTACTCAATGCTAAGGCTAAGACAATGTCCACAAAACCGATGATGACATAGGGGATAATTTTTCCGATCATTAATTCCATATTTGTAATGGGAGTAACAATCAGTTGTTCCATGGTACCGCGTTCTCGTTCGCGGACGATGGAGAAGGAGGTCAGCATTAGGGTCACTGTTTGTAGGATGACTCCGATCAGCCCCGGGATATTGAATCGGATACTGCTCATATCCGGGTTATACCAGACTCGACTGCGTAGCTCCAATGGTTGAGGCATTGGGGTGCCCAGGGTCTCTTGAATAATTTGCACCGACATGGATTGGATCACGCCGTTGGCGCTGGAGAGGATGGTTTGAGCGGTGGTCGGGTCGGTTCCGTCGACGATCAGCTGGATCTTTCCAGTTTTACCATTTTTAATGTCATCGGAGTATTCCGGTGGGATCACAAAACCGGCTTTGGCATAACCTTCATCCACACATTTTTGAACTTCAGCCATATTGACGGCATTATAATTTAAGTCAAAATACTGAGAATTGGTCAGATTATCCATGAGTTCTCGGCTTTCTATGCCGATGTCATTGTTCAATATCACCGTGGGGATATGATCCACACTGGTCGAGGCTGCATATCCGAATAATAGCAGCTCCATGATGGGCATCAATATGATGATGGCAATGGTCCGTTTGTCGCGGCGGATCTGAGCAAATTCTTTTTTTATGATGGCTAGGATCCTTTTTATGTTAAACGTCATTAATTTTCTCCAATCAGCTGTTGCTGTTTTGTTGTTTTCTTTTTTCGGTTTCCACCAGAAAAACAAAAACGTCTTCCAGGGAAGGCTGGACTTTTTTCAAGCTGCGCACTTGTAGTCCGGCAGCGGTTAAATAAGCCGTCAAGTCGTCATGGCTTAACCCTTCTTCAACTAAAGCGTGAATGCCGGCACCATAGACTGAGGCTTCACGAACTTTTTCATGGCGCTTCAGCGTTTCGATGGCTTTCAAGGTCTGGTCGGTCTTAATTTGCAGAATGTCACCTTGGATCACTTTATTTTTAAGGTTTCGGGGCGTATCCAGGCATAAGACATTGCCGTAATAGAGAAACCCGATATTGCTGCAATGTTCGGCTTCATCCATATAGTGGGTCGTAACGAGAATCGTGACCCCCTGGCGAGACAAGTTATAGATGATATCCCAGAACTGGCGCCGGGCAATGGGATCTACGCCACCGGTTGGTTCATCTAAGAGCAGGATCTCTGGCTCATGGATAATGGAGCAACCCAGAGCCAAGCGCTGTTTCCAGCCCCCGGAGAGGGTCGAGACAATGAAATCTTCTTTCCCGACCAAGTCGGCCATCTTTAGGATCACATCTTGCTTTTCCTGGATCAAGTGTTTGGGAATATTGTAAGCGCCGGCATAAAAGTCCAAATTTTCTTTAACGGTCAGTTCTTCATAGAGGCTGAATTTCTGGGACATGTAGCCGGTTTTACTGCGTAGGATCTCATTGTTGTTCGCTACGTCGTATCCTAAAACTTTTCCAACGCCGGAAGTCGGCGTGATCAAACCCAGGAGCATTCGGATCACAGTAGTTTTCCCGGAGCCGTTGGGTCCGAGAAAACCGAACACTTCACCTTTTTTTACATTAAAGCTGACATTGTTGACAGCAGTAAAATCACCGAACTGTTTGGTCAGATTAGTTATTTCAATTGCATTTTCCAAGGGCGCCTCCCATTCGGTCACGTTTGACCTGATGCACAAAAACATCCTCCAGTGAAGGCGGAGTCTGGGCCATCGTCTCGACTGTAATATTTGATTCTTTGAAGAGTTTTTGGAGTGACACTATGGCCTGACCGGCATCGGCAGTAACTAAGTGGAGCTCCTCGCCCATCAGATAAGCATCTTCGATATAGGTTTGGCCGGGCAAGAGGTCTAAGATCCGATGGTTATTATCAGAGCGGATCTCTAGGATGTGTCGATCAAATTCCTGAATTACGGTTTCCGGTGGATTTTGAGTAATGATCCGGCCTTGATCCATCAGGCCGATCACATCACAGCGTTCGGCTTCATCCATATAAGGGGTACTGACAAAAATTGTCGCGCCCTGGTCTCTTAGTTCGAACAGTATCTTCCAAAGCTCGCGCCGGGCAACCGGGTCGACTCCGATGGTCGGTTCATCTAAGAACAAGTACTGGGGGGTATGGATCAAATTGCAGGCTAAGGCGAGCTTCTGTTTCATGCCGCCGGAGAGTTGATCGGCCAGTTTAGTGGAGTGATTGGTCAAGTTGCTAAACTCAAGAAGACTCTTGAGCTTTTCCGCCCGGGTCAGTTGCGGTGTCTGATAGATCTCGGCATAAAATTCTAAGTTTTCGCGGACCGTCAGGTCTCCATAAAGACTGAATTTCTGGGGCATATAGCCGATCAGGCTTCGAATCTGGGCAGTCTGCGACACGATATCCAGTCCAGCGATGGTGGCAGTTCCCGAGTCTGGTGAAATAAGGGAACAGAGCATCCGCATGGTGGTGGTTTTGCCGGCGCCATCGGGACCGACCAGTCCGTAAATCATCTGTTTTGCAACGGTAATGTAAAGGTCATCGACGGCTTTGACCGCGCCGAAATGGCGGGTCAAACCGCGGATTTGGATACCGCCGGTTGTAGGTGTCTCCATAGTAGCCATTATTCTACGAGGATCCGAATATCCACCGGCATTCCAGCCTTGATCGAACCTTTTGGATCCAGGACTTGGATCTTCACTTCAAACACGGTATTCATCCGCTCCTCTTTAGTTTGGATGTTTTTAGGCGTGAATTCAGCCTGACTGCTAATGCGAAGGATCGTACCTTTAAAGGCTTTGGTTGCATCGGCGTCGGTATAAACTTCCACCCCTTGACCGACTTTGACTTTGGCAATATTTGCCTCCGATACATAAGCTCGGATCGTCAGGTTCTGGTCATCGTTGATTTGAGCCAAAACTTTGCCCATCTGGGCAAACTCGCCCTGTTTGACCAGGATCGAATAGACGGTTCCCGAAATGGGGGATTTAATCGCTAACTTATCCATTTCCACTTGGGTCTGGCTGAGGATATTTTGGTTTTGTTCTAATTGGATCTGAGCGATTTCCAGTTCCCCTACCAGTTGATCTTGCAAGAGTGTCCCATTGGACTTGGCCAATTCAAAACCGGATTCCGCTTGGAGCATTTTAAACTTGGCGGCAGAGAGACTAGCCTCAGACGGACCGGCTTTTAACAGCTTTAATTGGGATAAGGCAGCATTGTACTGAGCTTTGGATACATCATAATTTTTCTTGATCTCATCGTACTTTGATTGACTGATGCGATCATCATCCAATAAGTCTTTGGCATCGGTCAAGGTCACCTTCAGGTAATCTCGGTTGATCTTTGCTTGGTTCAACAGTTCCTGGGCTTGAGCGATTTGGTCTGTGCTGGCACCCTCTTTGATTTTCTGATACTCACTGGTCACTGAACGGTAATTATTCTCGGCCTGATTGACGGCAGCGCTGTTTTGCTTTTTCAAGTTTTCAAGATTCTTCTCGAGGGTTTCAATTTTAAGCTGGGCCATCCGGACATTGATCTTAGATTGCGTCTGCTGGTTGGTCAAAGTCGTGTTACCGATCCGGGCGATCACGTCACCTTGGTTGATCTGGTCACCTTCAGCAAAGAGGCTTTCGGATATATTACCGGAAATCTCACTGGTTAGGTTCAACGAATTGCTCTCAACCGTGCCGGATGCTTCAAGGTAAGTCTTGTCCTCGGCATACACTAATGCCGATCCACTGTTTTGGGTACCATTGAAAATATAGACAGACAATAACACACCCAAGATGATCATGGGGATCAATACAATTTTTCCTTTTGTTCTCAGTTGGTTTTTAATTTTCTTCATGCGTTCCTCCAGTTGTTGTTAAAACTACCTTTTCAATATAATATGGAACAAACAACCAATTCAGTTACCGTGGTAACTTTTTATGAAGAAAATTCTGGGGAATGGACAAGAGCAAGAGCAAAAATAAGAACAGAACCTGTATTTAGAATTTTACCCTGTGTTAGAAACAAAAATTAGAGACTAAAGTTAGAGAAAGAAGGCGGTTCATTTGAATAATAAAACCGTGGCATTATTAAAGAACATAAGTCTGTTCGATCAAGTACCAGAAGCCGCTCTCCTTAAGCTCCTGGAGCAGGGCAGCCAAATCGAAGCCTATGATAAAGAGGAGATCATCTATTTACAGAATGAAGTTTGTGATAACCTCGACGTGATCCTACGAGGAGCGGTGACCATTCAAAAAATTGATTATGATGGGAAAGTGATGACATTAAGTCAGTTTCGAACGGGAGAAGTATTGGGTGAGAACTTGGTATTCTCCAAACAAAACCATTTTCCCATGACCATATCAGCGAAAGAGGATACACAGCTTTTGCATATTAAGAAACTAGCAATTCTCGAACTTTGCCAGATCAATCGAGATTTTCTACTGAATTTACTTGAATCCTTATCCGGTAAAACCTTGATTTTATCCGAACGTTTAAAGAGCTCGGCAAAGTCCATCCGCCAAATCCTCACTGAATTTCTGCTCATCGAGCATTATTCCCAAGGATCACAAAAAATTAAACTGGGGATGTCTAAAAAAGAACTGGCAGAGAAGATCGGGATCCAGCGGTCCTCCTTATCACGGGAATTGAACAAGATGCGCCAAGACGGACTAATTGAATTTGATTCAAAAAGTATTACTCTAAAAGATATTGCAGAGTTAAAAAGATACAAACAGGAACTTCCGGAACAGCACAACTAACAGCTCATTATGTTTGCTGAATTTGAGACCAGTTGAGTGAATTTTTATCTTAGATTTAATGGGAGGGAGCATTATGAATAGTAAAAAAACATATTTGATCACTGGAGCCGGGACAGGTTTTGGAAAAGAAATTGCACTTAGACTGGCCCAGACGGGAGAAAAAGTTATTGCCGGCGTCGAAACAATGTCCGAAGTTGCCACGCTCATTTTGGATGCTCAAGAAAAAGAAATTGATCTTCAAGTGGAGAAACTTGATATCACTGATCCTTTGGACCGTGCGCGGGCAGGGTTGTGGGATGTCGATGTGTTGCTCAACAACGCTGGAATATCTCTTGGCGGCTCGCTAGTCGACATCCCGGAAGTGATCCTGAGGTATCAGTTTGAAGTCAATGTTTTTGGAACGATGTTCTTGACCCAACAGATCGCCAGAGAAATGGTGAAAAAGCGGTGCGGAAAAATCGTTTTTGTTTCATCAGTTCACGGACTCGTGGCTGATCCGATTTCCGGACCTTATTGTGGAACTAAATTCGCACTGGAAGCGTTTGCTGAATCATTGAGCTATGAGTTGCAGGAGTTTAATGTGGAAGTGGCTGTGATCAATCCGGGACCTTATTTGACCGGATTCAATGATCGCGAATTCGAGGCCTACAAACTTTGGAAAGATGACCCGACTAATCGGCTATTCGACTATGAGAAAATGGCATTTCCCTTCGTTCAATTTAAAAATATTGATCCAGTCGTGAAAGAAACTATTGAAGTGCTTAAGGGCACTACTAAGAATTATCGAAATGTTATTCCCAATATGCTGGGGATCTATGCCAAGAAACGGCAGAACGACCTATGGAATAAACAAACTGACAAAGATTTGGGGAAGCGTCATTCGTTGATACAAAATGCCTATGAAAGCGAACCGGGGACAACACTGATGGGGGAGCTAGCCAATAAAATTAAAAGTAAGCTCAAAAGAAGTTAAATCATTTAGTTTGAATTGACCCTGAAAGGTTTAGTCTAACGTTTAGTTTTGGATAATTTTTAAAATGAATTAAAACTAGTAATATATCCTCCAACGTGGAAGTGTCTTTTACCATTGGTAAACTTTGGTTTAAGGCACTTCTTGTATTTCCGCTGTAATTCCTGATTTATAAAATTGGACTAACCGATTTAATTTATGGATACTCTAACAAATCCATCCCTTTTTCTTACTTTAGTTAATCCGAACGACGAATCAGGGGTGAAAATTGAACATGAGAAAATTCAACAGGGGTCTAATATTATTTTTTTATTTCGTTTAGGCCAACAAGTTGTCCCGCTTAGTAAATGAATAATTATGCAGTAATAGATTATAATTTTTAGAGTGATGGCTTTAATTGAATAAAGTTGATGGGTCATTGATACCAAGCGGTTTATCTCCATTAATGCTGTAATTTGAGAAATCGGTAAACGGTTTCCCGGAGAATCCAATGAAAATCAGAGTTTCCATTGTCAATCCTAATGAAATGAAAGAATTAGCTGTGTATTTCCCAAAAATCCGAATGCGAAAACATATTTATTAAAATACAATTGACATTATAAATATACATACTATAATTGCAATAAATAATATATTTTTGACAGGAGTTAAATCAATGAATGTTTCACTGGTCGGTGCGACTGGTTATGGCGGAGTGGAACTCATCCGCCTTTTATATCAGCATCCCCTATTTAAACTCAACGCCATATATTCCCATTCCAAAGGCGGGGAATCAATTCAGAGTTATTTTCCTCATCTCATCGGTCTAGTTGAACTGATCATGGATGAGATTGATCCGGTAGCCATAAAAGCTAAGTCGGATCTTGTTTTTATGGCCGTTCCGGCCGGGATTTCCAGAGACTGGTCAAAAAAACTAAGAGATGTCGGTTTGAAAGTGGTGGATCTGTCTGGGGATTTTCGTCTGGAGGATCTTGAAGAATATCAGAAATGGTATAAAAAGGAACCAATTGCTCCAAAGGAGCTCGCGGGGGTCGTCTATGGTCTGGCCGATGTGGCGGCCAAAGAGATCAAGGGTGCAGAATTTATTTCCAACCCGGGTTGTTATCCCACGGCAGCACTGCTTGGACTATACCCGTTGGCTAAGAACAAGCTCCTGGTGCCCGGCAGCATCGTCATCGATGCCAAATCAGGAGTGTCTGGCGCTGGTCGCGGAGCCTTTGTAGGGACATTGTTCAGTGAAATCTCCGACAACCTGAAGATCTACAAGGTCCACAGCCACCAGCATATACCAGAAATCGAGCAGCAGCTGAACAAATGGGATCCTGCCATCGGCATGATCTCC
>JBAQDU010000030.1:0-2395 GCA_049294805.1 Clostridiaceae bacterium | reverse complement strand
GAATATTTCCGGCCGGCATAATGGAAGACACTTCGCTCGGTGATATTTTCCAATAAGTTATTCAGGGTTGTCGTTGCCAGATCAATGCACAGGAGCGAAACCAGCATGAGGATCCCATTGACCAAATCGAAGGTTTTAAATTGATAGACTGCAAAGAGTGTTCCGCCAAGGAAGGGCAGAATACTCGCCGTTTTTGTCCGAAGTTCAACCAGTTCAATAAATGCTCCTGCCTTCATCATGCTCCCTTAATAGCCCCGCTGGAAATCGATGAGATTGGACAGCGGTTTGTGTGTCCGGAACGCTTCCAGATTGGAAAAGAACATTTCAAAAGCGCGCTGATCATAATAAGGGGTCGGTCCGGCAATATGCGGTGTCAAAACCACATTGGGCATCTCCCACAAGGGGGAGTCTGACGGCAGCGGCTCGACGTTAAACACATCCAAAATGGCGCCTTTGATCACTTGACCTGTAAGCGCCTGGATCAATTCGGCTTCCTTAACACTGTCGCCGCGGCCCACGTTGATAAAGACCGCTGTTGGATCCATGGCTTTAAACTGAGTTTCCCCCATCATCCCGATGGTTGCTTTGGTAGCCGGGACCACCAGACAGACATAGTCCTTGCCGGGCAAAACCGTCATGAGGTCACGGATGTTGTAGACTTCATCGAAATTCTCAGGTTTTGCCTGGTCATCTCTAAAGCGCACCCCCACTACTTTCATATCAAAAGCTTTGGCTTTTCTGGCAATTTCCCTGCCGATATTTCCGGTTCCAATGATCAATAACTTCTTTCCGATCAGTTCATCGATGGGATAAGGCGCCCAGACTTTTTGAAGTTTATTGGTCATGGCCTGGAGGAGGTTGCGGGAGAAGAGGATCATACTGCCTAAGACTTGTTCAGCAATGTTGGTCTTATGGAGACCCGACGTATTGGTCAGGACAATGCCCCGCTCTTTTAAAAGCTCCAAAGGATAGCTGTCCACTCCGGCAAAGTATGAGAACATCCACTTTAAATTGGGCAGCTGTGAAATGACTTCCTTATTAGGAGCCTTGGCATTGATGATGATCTCGATCTCATCTTTATCCGCCAGCATTGCATCATAGGATCTATAGTATTTATACCGTTCACCGGATCCTTCCATTTGCTGATCTGCCGTTTCCTGGGGTAAGAATCCCCGCTGACCTATTATTCCAATCATAATTTTCGACCTCCACTGTATTATTTTAATGAGCCCAGTCCCTAGCGACCTTCTCATTTGGTACTATCTGATCTTTCCTGATTCTTGAACCTTCATTTTTAGCTTCGAGGTTCAACGTGACTTTTTAAGGATAAAAGCCCCCTGATCCATTTAATAATAACATTAAACCTCTGGTGAATTCATCAATTTGTAGCTGACTTAATGTTATTATGGTATTGTAGCTTGATAATACAACAACTATGATGAAGTATGCTACGGTTCTGGTGATGATCCTGGTTATGGATCTGATCCAATTCTTACTTTAGTACCGAATAAATGGGACAACGGTCCCAGAGTTAAACGAGGAATTATTTTATGCATCAATATCTTATCAAAGAATTAATCAGCCGAGGTTTCTTTGAATCCAACGGTATATTGTCAAAATTTTCAGGGTCGAACCAATACGTCATCCAGGAAAAATTGGGCAGTTTTACAGTCGAGCGAACGTTCCAAAGCGATAACGACACAAAAAACCGCGTTCTGGATTATATCCAGTCTTTGGCGGGGCGCTATGCTCTAACGGCAGCCCAAATACTAAACGGTAAGCTGGTGGTTACCTTGACCAAACCAGGCCAAAACGCCCAGATCGAAGCCGTACGAATCGATTATCTGATTCAAAGCATCGACTCCGGAATTGAAAATATTCTGATTGAGTTTCCCGCCACGGAAGAACCGCTTCCGCCTGGATGGTCCATAAAAGTTCCCCCCGGGACTACCCTCCCCCAAAAACCAGCGGGCCAGGTCAGCTCGACTCCGCAGATGGAGCCCGGGCAAACGCCTCAGCCGACTTTTACTGCACCAAAGCCGAAAGTTACGCCTTTGTCCGAAAACCCACTCAATCCCACGGTGTTCTATGCTGAGGAAACGGTAGAGGATGAGATCATTGACGAAGATGAATTCTATAAATATAAAACCGACCAGCCCAAAAACCGGTCCAATCCTACTCGGTCCCACTTTCCCAAAGAGGCGGCAAGTGCACCCAAACCACGCCTGCGCAATAATTACATTCCGCAGGAAACCGGCCCTGATGCCGCCTTGGATCCACACCCGGTTTATGCCCGGGTCGTTGACCGGCGTTTTTCCGTTACTGCCTTTATTGCAGCCGGTATGGGCGCGGTCTTTGGTGCGATTTTAATGGGTATCGCCAGGACGCTTGAGTA
>JBAQDU010000029.1:0-66724 GCA_049294805.1 Clostridiaceae bacterium | reverse complement strand
TACCTGGATTCCCATTGAATTATAACGTGGAAAGTCGGAAAACGTTGATATTACTGGATTTAGTAGCTTTTAACCATTGAAATTTCCTCCAAAACACGTTATAATTATAACGTGAGGTGGCGGTTTCATGAATATCATACATGTCAAAAACAAGAACGGCGTTACATACGTATATGAATCACACAACTATTGGGACAAGGTGAAGAAACAGTCGCGAAGCAAACGTGTCTGTATTGGGAAGCTTGATGACCAAGGGACTCTGATCCCTTCAAAACGACTGGTGGATCCTCCGGCAACCTCAGTGACGAAACGGGGACCGGTACCTTGTGTGTCAACCAGACACAGCTATTATGGCGCTACCTACCTGTTTGATGCAATCGGGGAGGAGCTTGGGATTACTCAAGACCTGAAGATCTGCTTCCCTGAAATCTACAAACAGATTCTGTCGGTGGCTTATTACCTGATCCTGGAGGATCGCAACCCACTCTTGCGTTTCCCCAAATGGGACCGAACCCATTATCACCCTTATGGAAGCTGCATTCCTTCACAGAGAAGCAGTGACCTCTTTTCATTGGTCACGGATGAAGCCAAGGAGCGGTTCTTCCGTTTACAAGGCAAACGCCGGATGGAGAATGAATATTGGGCCTACGATACGACCAGCATCTCGTCTTACTCTGAGTCCCTCAAGCAAGTGAAGAATGGATTGAACAAGGACCACGACCCGCTTCCCCAAATCAATCTGGCATTGCTTTTTGGCGAAGACTCCGGCTTACCGTTCTATTACCGGAAGCTGGCCGGCAACATCAGCGATGTTTCGACCGTGAAGAAATTACTGGCGGATCTGAAGAACCTGGGTTTAGGCAAAGTGAAACTGGTCATGGATCGAGGCTTTTATAGCGAAAATAACGTCAACGCCCTGTATCAAAGCAACCTGAAATTTTTGATTGCGACGAAAGTGAATCTGAAAATTGTGCAGAAGGAATTGGATGCAGTCAGGGACAGCATAAAGACCAGGAGCAACTACAATTCAACCTTTCAGCTCTACACCCATTCCACCACCATTGATTGGAATTATTCTCAGGAAAGACCTCGTAAAGGTGACGTCAAGAAGGATACTCGCCGCATGTATCTGCATCTCTACTACAACAGTGAAAAAGCATTAGAGCATGAAAACCGCTTCAATGCGATGCTTGATCAATTGGAGAGCGAGTTAACGACCGGCAACAGAAAGCCTGAGAATGAGAGACAGTACGCCAAATACTTTGACATAACAGAGACCCCAGTCCGAGGAATCAAGATTACGCCAAAGCAGGATGCCATCAAGAAAGCCGAAAAGGATTATGGCTTTTTCGCATTGATGAGCAACGAGATCAAGGATCCCATCAAAGCCCTGGTCATCTACCGCAACAAAGACCTGGTGGAAAAGGCGTTTGGGAACCTAAAGGAAAGGCTCAATCTAAGACGGACCGCAGTCTCGACAGATAGCTCCATGGACGGGAAACTGTTTGTCCAATTTGTGGCGCTCATCTACATGTCTTATTTAAAAAAGAGGATGTCCGATGAAGGCCTATTCCATGACTACACCATGCAAGAAGTCCTGGATGAGCTTGATGTCATCGAAGCATTTGAAAATCCAGGAAATGCCATTCGTGTTGGTGAAGTGACGAAGAAACAGGAAGGCCTGTATAAGTCGTTGGGTGTCACTCCACCAAACACGTTATAATTCTTCGGGAATTCAGGTTTCTACGATTCTCAAATTTAATCAAAAAAATGGTGTTGCTCAACTGCTTTTCAAGTTGAGCAACACCCTGGTATATCATTTAAATACCATTATTTATAGTTATGGTCGGTCCCGGTTTTTCGTACCATCCAATCTCTGTTTTAAGTCCCATCCTGTTTCTATTTTCAATTTTTTTAAACCAAATTCTCAGTTTTTCAATAAAACAGGTTAGCTAGCGATTAGTCCATTCCAGTTTATGATCCCCCAGTGCTTTGTAGACATCCTTGTCCTCGTCCCCAAAGACGATGCCCAGTGATTTGGCGGTTTGAACCATTTCCCCGGCGGGATCGACATTTTTGTTTTTACCGATGACGTGTTCTAAAGAGTCATAACTCATTTCGGTGCCTTTTAGCGTCACCATATTGCCGAAGAGACCTTGTTCGGCGAGCTTGACGGCGGCGATCCCGTAGCGTGATGACAGGATCCGGTCCGCTGAAGACGGTGATCCGCCTCTTTGGAGATGGCCCAAAATGGTGGCGCGAGATTCATTGCCACATAGGTCTTGAAGCTGGTGGGCAACGAGATCGCCGATGCCGCCCAGGCGGATCGGATCCGGCGAATCAGCCACGATGGACTGGACCACCATTTTACCGTCCATCGGGACGGCCCCCTCAGCTACCACGATCACGGAAAAGTTCTTCCCGATTTGCTTACGGCGCATGATCTTGGAAGCGACATAATTGATATTGAAGGGGATCTCCGGGATTAAAATGGCATCCGCCCCACCGGCGATCCCGGCATAAAGTGCGATCCAACCGGCATAGCGGCCCATGACTTCCAGTACCATGATCCGGTGATGGGAGGACGCTGTGGTATGGAGCCGGTCCAAGGCTTCGGTGGCAACGTCAACAGCAGTTGAAAACCCGAAGGTGGTATCCGTTGAGGCCAGATCGTTATCGATGGTTTTTGGGATGGCAATGACCTTAACACCTTTTCGGGCAAAGTCGCGAGCCGAGGTCAGGGTTCCGTCCCCGCCGACGACAAACAACACATCGACTCCGGCATTGTTTAAATTTGCAATGCCCACATCCGACACATCCTTGATGACCATTTTGCCATCCTCTTCCACTTGATATTGGAACAGATTGTCTTTATTGGAGGAGAACAGCATCGTCCCCCCCTCCTGGAGAATACCGGAGGTATTAAATAAGTCCAAATCGACAAAGTTCCCGTAATAAAGTCCGTTATAGCCATTGCGGATGCCGATTACTTCCCAGTTGTTTTCCAAAATTGCTTTCCGGGTGACTGCCCGGATGACTGCATTTAAACCGGGACAGTCTCCGCCTCCGGTCATAATCGCAATCCGTTTTATTTGATCAGCCATGTCAATCCTCCGCTTTCATAAAATTCATTATTTAAATTATATCATCTTAAGAAGTTTAACAAAGGAAAGTAAAGGCTTTCACGAAATTGTAAATAAAACTTCATTTTTAACCGATGCCCCCATTAAACTCTGACTCCTTAAATTCTGAGGCTTAAATTTTGAGACTTAAATTTTTAACTTTCCAAATACCGGTTTAAAACCTTGTCGCAACTAGTTAGAATGGTAAGTAGAGTAATCATTGTCGTCATTATTTAAGTTAGTTAAACATGAAGGAGTTTACCATGGACCACTTAAAAAACCGAATCGAAGAACTGGCTGTTGAATTGACCCGGGTGCGTAGCGTCGTCGAGACCCAAGGTGAGACCCAAGTCGGGGCTAAAATATATGAAATTTTAAGTCAATTGGATTATTTCATTGATCATCCTAGGTATTTGTTTAAAGTACCGGTGGCCAATGATCCCCTGGGCCGCTTTTCGGTCATTGCACTGGTGAAGGGGCAGCAGTCCGCGTCCTCTGATACTGTCATTAGCCTGGGCCATTTTGACACCGTGGGCACCTCAGATTACGGGACCTTAGAAGACTTGGCCACCGAACCCTATGAATTGACCAAAGCTCTGGCCAATGTGCCGACTCCCCCCGAAGTTACTCAAGACTTGGCCTCGGGCAACTATCTGTTTGGCCGGGGATTGTTTGACATGAAGACCGGGGACGCCATCCTGATCGCCATCATGGAACAGCTGGCCAAGGATCCGGCCAGTTTTAAAGGCAATCTCGTCTATGTCGCCGTCTGCGATGAAGAAGCCAACTCCAAAGGTATGCTGGCCGCTGTTCCGGCCTTGGTCGCCTTGGGCAAAGAAGAATCGCTCAATTATTTGGCCTTACTTGACACGGACTATATGACCTCTGAATACCCCGGGGATGCCAACAAATATGTTTATGTAGGGACCGTCGGCAAACTCATGCCCAGTTTCTATGTGGTGGGCAAAGAGACCCATGTCGGCGAAGCTTATAAAGGACTCGACGCCAACCAATTGGCTGCTGAGATCGTTCGCCTGGTCAATCTTAATCCGGCCTACTGCGATGTAGTGGAGGGTGAAGTCACCCTGCCGCCGGTCACGTTAAAAATGCGCGATCTAAAAACCGAATATTCCGTGCAGACCTGTCGGACTGCCAATGTCTATTTTAATTACGCCACCCATTCCTCCACCCCCAGTGAAGTCCTCCAGAAAATGAAAGCAGCCGGCTTGACCGCTTTTGAAAGTGTATTGACCGAGCTCAATGACCACTACAAGACTTATTGCACTTTGGCCAAGCGGCCTTACCAGCGTCTGCCCTTTGCCCCGCGCAGTCTGTCGTTCCGGGAACTCTTTGATCGAGTCAGCTACGAACAAACCGATGGAACCTTCTTTACGGGCTATGAAAAACTCCTCCATGAGTTAAAAGGGCGCCAGGACATCGATGACCGCGATAAATCACTGGCTCTGGTAGAGTATGTGCACAACCACTGGTCCGACCGTGATCCCGTCATCATCGTCTACCTGACTCCCCCGTATTACCCTCATATCTATGTCACCGATCAAACGGAAAAAGGCAAGCGATTATTGGATGCGGTGACTCAGGTCGTCGCAGAAACCGATGCCGGCTACTCTTTGGTTTTCAAAAAGTTCTTCCCCTATATCTCTGACTTATCCTATGGCGGAGCACCCAAAGATGAACAGGTCATCGCCGACCTAAAGGGCAACATGCCCGGCTTTGGGGTCACCTATGACCTGCCGGTGGCTGAAATGCAGGCTTTGGATCTGCCAGTCCTTGACATCGGACCCTTTGGCAAAGATGCCCATAAATTCACCGAGCGGATCGAAACTCAGTATTCCTTTGAAGTAGCGCCCAAGATGACCTGGCAGACCATCATGAAGTTATTAAACAATTGATTCCAAGTGACCCTAAACGAATGTTCTCATAAGGTCCCGTTAAGTTGTTCCGGTGGGGACTGAAGGAGACTTCTCATCCATTGACTACTTGCTCACCGGGTTAAAAACTATTCCCAGTCTACCAACCGAAGGAGAATTACCATGGAACTCACCGAAATAATTGGCACATTGCGTGGTTGCATCTCAATTGCCCAACCCAGCCAACCAGACTTTGCCGCTGCCTTTGGTTATGCCGATTTGGCAAATCAGGTCAAAAACACGCTAGCTACCCGCTTTGCCACCGCCTCAGCGGGCAAAGTCTTTGTCAGTGTCGCCATCTTGCAGCTCATCGAAGAAGGCCGGCTCCACTTTACCGATCCCATAGGCAGCCTGTTAGACCTCTCCCTAAAAGCCATTGACCCGTCTGTCACCGTGGAACAGCTTCTAACCCATCGATCCGGGATCTCGGATTATTTCGATGAGCCGGTCATGACCGATTACGCCCAACTTTGGGAGAACTTTCCAAATTATCGAATTCGCAGGGGCCAAGACCTCTTGCCTCTTTTCATCAACAAACCCATGGTCAACTCCCCGGGGGAAAAATTCCAGTACAACAATGCCGGCTTTACCCTGCTTGGTTTGATTTTAGAACAAGTGACCGGCCAACTCTTTGACCAGTGCCTAGCGGAGCGGATCTTCAATCGGGCCGGCATGACCCAAACCGGATATTTTGAATTGGACCGCCTGCCAAAAGGCTGCGCCACCCACTATATTTATGACCCAGCAAGCCTTGGCTACTATACCAATATTTACAGTGTGGATGCCAAAGGTTCCGGAGCCGGCGGAGCCTATCTTACCATCGGTGACATGGAAGCGTTTTGGAATGCCCTGTTGACCTATCAGCTTTTATCGCCGGAAATGACCCATAAAATGCTCAGTGTGCAAAGTGCCAATTCCGAGGATGATCACTATGGTTATGGCATCTGGCTGGGCAGTGACCAGCATGGCAGCCGTCGCCCCTATATAACCGGCAGCGATCCCGGGGTCAGTTTCATCAGCTCCTTTGACCTGGAACAACAACGACTGGTCACCTTAGTTAGTAACTTTGAAGACAATGTCTGGTCAATGCACCGCCAGATCCAAGTTTATTTGGATGAACAAAGGGACTAATTGGCTGGGACGGTTTGAGTTTTCAGACTTTTATTATTGATGTTCGGTGGACTACCAAAGTCGTACTCAGCGTTTCGCAATTTATATTTCAACGAAATTCTCAACGTATGTCTCACTGTATTTCTCACTATATTTCTCAGCGTATGTCCCACCGTATGTCTTAACATATGTCTTAACCTGATCTCAAATTCTCAAACGTAATTCTCAAAAAAAAACAAGAAATCCGTCAAAAACGGACTTCTTGTTTTTTTAAAAGGATCACTCTTCCATGGCCTCAACCAGTTCTTTAAAGTGGTCGCCTCGTTCTTCAAAGTTTTTAAACATATCAAAGGAGGTACAGGCTGGGGATAATAGGACAACATCACCCGGTCGAGCTACTTTGGCTGCAATTTGAACGGCTTCATCAAAGGAGGCGGCTTCATAGAGGCTCTCGGATATTTCGCCACCTGTTTGAACAAAGGCTTTATAGATCTTCTGGCGAGCAGCTCCTAGTAAGATCACATTGCGAAAGTAAGGACCGCCTTCTTGGGCAAGTTCTGTAAAGTCCAGGTTCTTATCTTTACCACCTAAGATGATATTGATTCGACCCTTGTCATCACTGAAGGATTTCACCGTAGCCAGCGCCCGGGTGGGTGAGGATGCGATGGAATCATTGTAGTAGCGCACCGCTCGTTTCTCAGCGACAAACTGGGCCCGGTGTTTGACTCCGGTAAAGGTCAGGGCAAACTCCCGGGCGGTCGCCGTGTCGACTAACCCCTGGGTGGCCAAAAGGGCTGCACAGAAATTCTCGGCATTATGAGTGCCCTTGATCTGCATTTGAGAAAGATTAACGACGGGCAGAGTTCCTAAGTAGATCACATCATCCTCATACCGGGCATCTGCCTGGCCTTTGGAGGAGAAGGTTTTAACCTGACCTTTGGCATCGGCTTTAAAGCTGCGGGTGATCTCGTTATCTTGATTAAGGATCAACACTCCGGTCTCATCCTGAAATTTATAAATATTTTGTTTGGCTTCCTGGTATTCAGCCAAGCTCCGATGGACATCCAAATGATTGGGTGACAGGTTCGTCACCACCGCGATATCCGGGGATAGATCCATATCCATCAGTTGGAAGCTGGATAATTCCAGCACAATGAATTCATCCGGGGTGATCTCTTCAATTTGGTCAAACAGCGGGAACCCGATATTTCCGCCAATGCGGCTCTTTAACCCCTGGGCTTTTAGCAAGCCATGGGTCATGGTCGTGGTTGTCGACTTCCCGTCTGAGCCGGTAATACCGATGGTGGTAGCCGGACAATGGCGCATAAATTCTCTCATTTCGGAGGTAATGACAGCACCGGCTGCTTTGGCTTTTAGGAGTTCTGGTTGATCGGGGCGCATCCCCGGCGTCCTGAAGATGACATCAAACCCTTCCAGGTTATACAGGTACTTTTCGCCCAAAGAAAATTCAATGGTGGTCCGGTATTCTTCGATGGCCGAATCGAGTTCTTCAAAATCCCGGCGGTCAAAGGCAGTGACTTTAGCCCCTAGTTTGACTAAAAACCGAATCAATGGAATATTCGATACGCCGATGCCAACCACTGCAACTCGTTTGCCGGCAATCTCTTGCTTAAACAGGTTGAAATTTCTTTTCATCGTTAAAGCTTCACCCGCTCCTGGATCCAGGCATTGAGTTCATCAATTTTGACCCGGATCTGTTCCATGGTATCGCGATCGCGAATGGTTACGGCCTGATCTTCTAGGGTCTCAAAGTCGATGGTAATACAGAATGGCGTTCCGATCTCGTCTTCGCGGCGATATCTTTTGCCAATGGAACCGGCATCGTCGAAGTCCGTCATGAAATCTTTGGACAACTGGGCATACACTGCCTCGGCTTGTTCATTGAGTTTTTTGGACAACGGCAATACAGCTGCCTTATACGGCGCCAGGGCCGGGTGCAGATGCAGGACATTACGCACATCACCGTCCGCCATAACTTGCTCTTCATAGGCATCGGTGAGGATGGCCAGGAATATCCGGTTGGGAGAAACCGATGGCTCGATGACATAAGGGATGAACTTTTCGTTGGTAACTGGATCCATATAGGTGAGATCTTCTTTGGAATTGTCCATGTGTTGTTTTAAGTCATAATCTGTCCGGTCAGCAACGCCCCATAATTCGCCCCAGCCAAAGGGATAGCGATATTCAAAATCCGTCGTAGCTTTGGAATAGAACGACAATTCCTCAGGTGCATGGTCGCGTAAGCGAAGGTTTTCTTTCTTTAAGCCTAAATTTAACAGGAAATCATTGACGTAGGTCCGCCAATAATCAAACCATTCCAGGTCAGTGCCAGGTTTGCAGAAAAATTCCAATTCCATCTGTTCAAATTCCCGGGTCCGGAAAATAAAGTTGCCCGGGGTAATTTCGTTGCGGAAGGCTTTACCGATTTGGCCGATGCCAAACGGGACTTTCTTACGGCTGGTTCTGGCCACATTCTTGAAGTTGATAAAAATACCCTGCGCAGTTTCCGGCCGTAAATAAACGGGCTCGGCGGACTCATCGGTGACTCCCATGAAGGTTTTAAACATCAGGTTGAATTTGCGGATGTCGGTAAAATCTTTAGCGCCACACTTGGGGCATTCGATCCCGTTTTCTTCGATGTAACTTCTCATTTCAGCTTCGGGCATTCCATCGGCTGAAGCGAATTCCACCCCTTTACTGGTCATATCATCTTCGATGAGCTTATCGGCCCGGTACCGGGTCTTACATTTGCGGCAGTCCATTAACGGATCTGAGAAACCGCCAATGTGTCCGGAGGCAACCCAAACCTGTGAATTTAACAGGATCCCGGAATCAATTCCAATGTTATACGGGCTCTCCTGGATAAATTTCTGCCACCAGGCTTTCTTGATATTCTCTTTGAGCTCCACTCCCAATGGGCCGTAATCCCAGGAATTCGCCAATCCGCCATATATTTCTGAACCTGCATAAACAAAACCGCGGCCTTTCGACAGTGCCAAGATTTTCTCCATTGTTACACTTCTTTCTTCCATTATAAAAATCCTCCTTAATAATTGCTGTATGAATACTCTAAATCATGTCTGGTCTCATTGGTTTTTTTTGGATTTTTCTACTTCTGTTCTGGCTTTCTTCTAATTATTTCTCGGTTTTACCTGTTCTTTACGATGGTTTGCTCTAAAGGAACCGTTGAAAAATAAAAAAAGGCATTCACTCATGAAGGGACGTGAATCACGCGGTTCCACCCTTCTTGGCAAATGCCCATCTCATTGGTCGGGTTCAGGAGTGCCTTTGATCGGTCAACCATAACAGCTCTCAGCAGTACTGTCTCTCTTAAATGGCTTGCCCGGGTACTTGTCTCCGTCATTACCCCTATTTTATTTGGCTCCGCGAAGAGGGCTCGAACCTCCAACCTATCGGTTAACAGCCGAGTGCTCCACCATTGAGCTATCGCGGAATATTGGTATAAATACAATTATAGCAATAATTAAGTTAAAATCAATGAATAAGGGTATAATATTTTACAGATACTCCCTATACTACTTATTTAAGCCGCTTGATCCCCTATAAACTCACGAAATGAAAGGAACTGCTATGAGTGGAATACTTACCCTGGATATCGGGAACAGCAATATTGTCACGGTGCTATACGACCGGGCCGGCAACCGGCTAGCTGATGACCGGCAGGAAACAATCAAAGAAGAAAACTACCGGAAATATAAAGAATTTTTTCAATCGATCAATACCAGCCTCCCGGTCCATAGGCCGGATGCCGTGATCTTATCCTGCGTCGTACCTTATGTGCGGGAAACGGTGTATAAAGTAATGGCTGAAGTCTACCCTGACTCAGTCCTCTATCGAGTTGCCCCGGGCATGGTGCCGGACATGACGGTGTGTCTGGAAGAACCTCGGGAATTAGGCGCAGATATTGCTGCCACCACGGTGGGAGCCTATCATAAATATAAAGAACTGACCATCATTGCTGATCTTGGATCCGCTACGAAACTTGGCGTCGTCGACGAAGCTTTTAATATGCGCGGCGGCATCATCATGCCGGGCATCGCCTTTCAGGCTCGAAGCCTGCACCAGATGATCCCCCACTTGCCGGATATCGAATTAAAAAGACCGGCCAAGGTCATCGGCGACAACACCATCCATTCGATCCAGTCCGGTATCATCAACGGCAGCTTGGGTGCCATCATCGAATTGGGCCGTGCCATTGAAAAAGAACTGGGCCAAAAGTGCCACAAACTCATCACCGGGGGCCTCGCCAAACTATTTCAACCAGAGGATCTGCAGGATTTTGAATACGATGAATTCCTCCTCTCCGACGGCTTATACCACATTGCCAACTATTGGCTAAACTCCCCGACCCAGCCGGAGATCTACCATCCCTAATTTACTTTAAAGAAACGAACTGATTTACCATCAAATACAATCTCTCCCACAGTAGAAGCGGCAATCAGAACATCTGCATGTTCGGATTGCCGCTTCTTAGTTTGATCTTTTTGAATTCTATTTGAATTCTATTTCTAATTCAATTTCTAATTCTATTTCTATTTCTATTTCTATTTCTATTTCTATTTCAAAATTATTGATCTGTTCTAGTCCTGATTCTAGTTCTGATTTCAAGTCCTGATTTCAAGTCCTGATTTCAAGTCCTGATTTCTAAATCAGTTCACGATTCCCTATTTGGTTTTTGACTTGACCAGTTTATGGGCGATCCGTTTAATTTTATGACTCATTTGAGAGGCGGCATAAGTAATGCCGGGTTTAGGGTCATCTTTGGACCAGATCGGTGAAATAACGATGCCGGCTTCTTTGGTATCTTTGTCCATTTGCTCTTTTGAAATCTGCTTGGTTTCCAGATATTTATTCATGGCAAACTTATCTTCCAAAGAGTGGATCCAGCTGTAGCCGGTGTCATAGTTCCAGGCTTTTGGCGGCAAGGGACTCCCGATCATTTCCCGATAAGCGATAAAGGGTGTATTGAACCCAAAGGCAATCAATAGCTCGGTAAAACCAATGTAGCGACAATTGATCTCAATGAGATAGATATCGCCGGTAATTTCATCTTTTTTGAGATCCACTTCAGCAAACCCTTTATACCCGACCCCTTCCAAAAGAGGTGCACAAATTTCATGACATTCCGGGATCCAGGTTTGCCGGGCATAGGTGGCTGCTCCGAAGTTATTGGGCCATTGCCGAATTTTTTGAACTGTGGTGTAGTGCGTACAAACCGAGTCCTGGTTCATATACCCTTCCCAGCAATAGCAATTAGTTTCCGGGCCCGGGATGATCCGTTGCACAAAGACTTCAATTCCGTCAGCTCGGCAAAGTGCCACTTTCTCCAGCAGCTGGGCTTCGTTTTCGATGATGAAAACTTTGTTGCGGTATTCGCGGACAAAGGTCGCTGAATCCTTCGGTTTGAGGATACAGGGATACTTGATCTCTACCTTAACTCGTTCCGCCAGATCCGGAACTTCGGTATATATCATTTCTGGGGTCTTCACACCAAATTTATCCGTATATTCGACCATTTTGTATTTATCGACCAAGTCGGAAATAAGACCCTTTTCACCGTTTGGGAACAGGAAATGGGGTTTTAATTCATCGTGGAATTGATCTATAAACTGCGCATAAGCATCGGCAGTTGGAAATAAAACCGGCTTGACCGGCTGCTGCTTGGCATATTCGATCAAAAAGTCGCAAAGCTCCTGGGGATGGCTTTTATAATGCGGAACGATCAGCTCTTCACTTACATACTTGGATCGGCCATAGGGATTTTCCTTGCTGTAGTTAACCGCAACGACCGGCACTCCCATCTTTCCAAGGCCCCTGGCCAATGACAGACCAATATAATAATTGGTACCCAGTACCATTGCTTTATTTACATATCCCACGATTTTTTCTCCTGTTTTTAAAAATGAGTTTAAAAATGTTCTTCCATATTATAACACTTCCCCAGTTCCATTGACAAAGAAACCCATCTTTTGAAAATTAGCCTGAATATTAAACCAAAATTATTCCCGACTTTTACAGTTTAAAAAGCACAGAAAGCAGCAAACTCAGTGATTGCAGGGTTTCTGTGCTTTTATTGATCGTTTCACCCTGTAGTGCTACAGCTGTATTTTTAACCCCTTCAAGAATCGGTTGAATGCTTCCTGTTTGATCTCGACATCATACATGTTGCTGGCAAAAATCTCACTCGAACCATGAGCAAAGCCACAAACCAGACCAGAAAATGTGCCTGGATATGCTCCTGGGTGCTGATATAGACCGGTCAAGCTTCCAGATCGGATTTCATGATTCGGAATGACTCCTCGATCCGCCAAAGACTGCTGTATACCTTTCGTATCTTGGCATCATCATAATCAATTTCACTGGTGATCAAACAGAAATACCCATCGAATAGCGCATCATTCTCCGCTTTTTCGAAATTTAGAGAACGGATCAACTTTTTGCTGGCCTCTTCAAGTTCGCCGGTCTCGGAATCCACGATCTCTTCAAGAACGTATTCCTCCGTGCCTTTTTTGATCCAATAGATCAGGACTTGCCGCTGGCGCAGTTCTTTTTTTCCTTCCCCGTTTTCTCCTGCATACTCTTCCGTGAAAAACTTGTACTTGTAAGTTCGATCTCGATTCCAGAGATATCCATCCTCATCAAACAGAGCCTCATGGCATCGCTTGCCTTTAGAACCTCATAGGATTTGAGATACCACATAGCCATCCCCATTGCGGCAAATATAATCAATATTCTTCGAAGAATTCAGGCACTTATCAGCTACAACGATTAACCGCTGCAACTGATAGGTCTTTTTCACGTCCGCCATGATAGGCTGCAGCGTTAGCGTATCGCTGGTATTACCTGGAAACAAGGACATACTGACGGGAAGTCCGTTCTGGTCGATGAATAATCCCATCTGAACGATCGGATCGACACGGTGTTCCTTGGAAACGCCGCGTTTACTAAGGTTTCCATCTTCATCAGGAAAGTCGATTTCAAAGAAATAGTTGGTTACATCGTAGAACGCATATTTCAAGTCTCTGCCGATCAAACCCTTGATCCGCTCATCCAGATCTTGCTGTAGTTGTGTGGAGAAATCCGCCATGTGGTCCATTACCTCTCCCTTCATTATAGAAAACATAACGGAGCATATCTCAATATTCTTTAAGGAAATAATAAACGGGGTAACTTCCCTTAGCATCGGGCCAAATGGTCTCCCCGTTTCAATTTTCTATAGTAAACTGGTCTAAAATAATCTACTATTAGACTAGATTATCAAGCGGTAGGATCAATTAAGTCGTTCCGCTGTCGGTTTTAGAAAGGATTGTAATTATGAGTCGGCCTTATTATCGTTCAATTGTTTATTCCATCCTAGCAGCAGCCATGTATTCCATCAGCGCTCCATTGTCCAAAGTTTTACTGCAAAATGTGGCCCCCACCGTCATGGCCTCGCTGCTTTATCTTGGTGGCGGCATCGGAATGTTCGGCTTGAGTTTACTCCGCGGGCAAAGCACGGAGATCCCTTTATCTAAGAAAGAATTGCCGTATACGATCCTGATGATTCTCCTGGATATTTTAGCACCAATCTTGATGATGATTGGTCTTGGGCTGACTAGCGCCGCGAATGCTTCCCTCCTAAACAATTTTGAGATCGTGGCCACCGCCCTCATCGCTTCCCTCTTATTCAAGGAAATGATCAGTAAGCGTCTGTGGCTGGCAATTTTCTTTATTACCGTGGCTTGTCTATTGCTGACTTTTCAAAATGGTGAGAGTCTGCAATTTTCAGTTGGATCCTTATTTATTCTCGGCGCAGCCCTGGCCTGGGGTCTGGAAAATAACTGCACACGCATGATGTCCGCAAAGGATCCGGTTCAAATCGTCATTCTAAAGGGCTTTGGCTCAGGCTTTGGCTCACTCCTAGTTTCAATCTTCCTTAAAGCTGCCTTTCCGGATCTTAAATATATCCTGTTTGCCTTAGTTTTAGGCTTTTTCGCCTATGGCCTGAGCATCTATCTGTATGTTCACGCCCAGCGCCACTTAGGGGCAGCTCGCACTTCGGCTTATTATGCCGTCGGACCGTTCATCGGCGTTCTATTTTCGTTTTTCATCTTCCGAGAAGTCCCCGGTCTCCTGTTTTGGATCGCCCTTCTATTTATGGCAGTGGGAGCTTATCTGGCGGCCAAAAATGAGTAACTGCCGGCCTTTTAGAAATAGGTGGGGTGAATCCCTTGAATGGTATGGCCCCTGCTAACATTTTCTATTTACACAGAACCTATGTTATAATTTAGGGGATGATGTTTATACGAACAGCCAGGTCTTAAAAGCCTCTGGTATGGCAACGACATCACAGGGCAGTTGGGCGTCAGCGCACTTGCCGATTGGCTTTTGCTGAACGGATGGAGATTAAGCCATGCCTTTTGGCATGGCTTTCATAATACAATTACGAGCACTTTGAATCCAGATGGAGGGTAACTATGGCTGAAAATACAACATTAGCAAAAACGATCCTGGGAAAAGCGGACTATCAGTTTACTGATATTAAATCGTTTATTTCCAAGCATGATCTTAAATTCATGATTCATAACACCCGAACAAGGGTCACTGAAGAATTCATTCCGGTTGAACCCGGCCAGGTCGGGCTATACACCTGTGGCCCCACCGTATATAAGGATGCTCACATTGGAAACTTAAGAACTTACATTTCTGAAGATATCCTTAAAAAGGCCTTAATTCTGTATGGGTATCAGGTCAATCACGTTATGAATATTACGGACGTAGGTCATCTCACGGACGATTCCGATGAAGGCGACGACAAAATGGAAAAATCAGCCCGGGAGATGGGCTTCGATGCCTGGCAACTGGCTAAGTTTTATTTTGGTAAATTCAGACAAGATTTTGAAGAGTTAAATTGCATGGATCCAACCTTATGGGCTTCGGCGGCCGGTCATATCGATGAGCAGCTGGAGATCATTAAGGGCCTGGAAGATAAAGGGTTCACCTACCTTACGAAGGATGGGGTCTATTTTGATACGTCAAAATTCCCGGATTATCCCAATTTTGGTCAGTTGGATGTTAACAATCTCCAAGCCGGCGCCCGCGTTGAAATGAATGCTGAGAAACGTAATATCACCGATTTCGCCTTGTGGAAATTCTCCAGATCCGATGAAAAACGGCAAATGGAATGGGCCTCGCCCTGGGGCACCGGTTTCCCCGGCTGGCATCTGGAATGCTCGGCCTTGTCATTAAAGTATTTGGGGGATTACCTGGATATTCATGCCGGCGGAACTGATCACATCAAGGTTCATCACACCAATGAAATTGCTCAATCCGAGTCCTATCTTGGCCATAGATGGTGTAACTACTGGTTCCATGCTGAATTCTTAGTATTGCAGGACAACACTAAAATGAGTAAATCCACGGGGAATTTCCTGACCGTCACCTCCCTTAAGGAAGAAGGCTTCGATCCATTGGATTACCGTTATTTCTGCTTGAACGCCAATTATTCAAAGCAACTGACCTTTTCCTGGGATGCCATGGCCGCTGCCAAAACATCTTACGGCCGCCTGCGCAAACGGATCCTTGAGCTCAAAAAAGCCACCGAGGGTCTAAATGGAACATTAAATGAAGCGTATTCCCTTAAATTCTTCTCTGATATTTTTAATGACCTCAATGTCTCCCGAGCTTTGGGTGTCCTTTGGAACCTGTTAAAAGATGACAGTGTGCCGGATCAAGACAAACTGGCCACCGCCCTTGTCTTTGATGAACTGTTGACCCTTGGTTTAAAGGATGTTTCTGATGATGCGAAAGCACTGCCTGAGAATGTCATGAATCTGATGACTCAGCGTGATGAAGCTAGACGGAATAAGGATTATGCCGCTTCCGACAAGCTCCGCGATGAGTTGACGGCCCTTGGCTACATCGTCAAAGACTCAAAAGACGGCACCATCGTTGAATAATCAATAAAACTACCATCATTAAACAGGCTCCTGCTGTCCGCCATGGGACAACAGGAGCCTGTTTTTTTGGTAAGTTAACTCCGGCGCTGACATGTAGGGGCCGAATCGGTTTAAAATTTATGACGTAAACCCATTTATTTTATGGACTTAGCCCGGTCCGTCTTTCGTTTGATCTCATCATAGAGCCAGTCATTGACGGGTGTGGGCATCTGGTGTTTTTCGCCTAGTTTTTTCACCGTCCCGGCAAAGAGCTCCACTTCCGTTTCACGACCGGCTTCAATGTCCTGGAGCATGGACGGCTTTTTATCGGCCCCCAGTCCGTCGATGATGGTAAACCAGTCTGTGACATCCTCCTCGGAAATTACGACCCCTTCGAATTTAGCCAAGGAGCGCACTTCTTCCATGGCATCCCGCATAATGGTTCGGGCGTTATCGACGTCTTCATGGATGGTCCGGTAGGATCCGCCAAGGACCGCTAACGTCTGATTAACACCGGTATTGAGCATGAGCTTGCTCCACAGATCCTCTTTAATATTTGCTTTGAGCTCATATTTAATGGATGCTCGATCAAATAAATCAGCAACGGCGCTAAGTCGTTCACTGACCTCCCCGTTGGCTTCACCCATCCAATACATTCCAGGCCTGGTAAATGTCAATTCATTGCCTTGTTTGGTTGCATCCATATCAAGGCCCACGGTATAAATTACCTGATTTGCCCCCAATGCTTCACCAATGATCTCCTCACTGCTGATCCCATTCATAATGGACATCAGGACGGTATGGTCATCCACAAAGGGTTTCACCAGTGGCAGAGTTGCCCTTAAATTGTAAATTTTAACCGCAAAAATAATTAAATCCAATGTTCCGTTTACTGGAGTAGATGCATAACTAAAATCACAGGTCTCTCCATTTGAGATAAATCCTTGCTGCTCATATTTGCGGCAACGCTCCTCATCTGCAATAAATGTTACATTAGCTTTGCCCAACGTGTCTGCCAAATTTTTTCCGATCAATATGCCAAGTGCTCCGGCACCAACGATCCCTACTTTTTTAATTTCCATTTGATTTCCTCTCTGGTCGGCTCGACTGGTCTTTGACCTAGTTGCTGATTCTCCCACTTAAATGATAGAACCTGCCTTGTTTCGTTATTCCATATTATAGCCGATATCCAGGAGGTTTCAAGTTGATTTGTCCCGGATCATCTGAGACTTACTTTGAAAATTAAGCGGATCATCTGAGAAACATTGACGTAGCCTTTCAAACTCTTGGCTTGAGCCCTTGATTTAAGCCTTTGGTTGAGCGTTGATTTAAGCCTTGAGATGATTTTTGATTTAATCGTAAGGAATAGAGCCCCGCCGACGTGTGCGGCAGGGCTCTGGCTGAATTGTATTTAATGGATTTTCGTTTCATGTGTTGGCTGTTCCATTTTTTTTGTTTTAACTTATTGAGTTTTGCCTGATACACTAATTAAAAGCAGTTTAATTTGCAGTTCAACTCAAAGCAGTTAAGGTTTTGGAAACCAGGGGAAGAACTTTTGGGTGTGCCTGGAATATTCCTGGAAATCTGGGCGGTCTTTGTATTTTTTCTCCAGGAGCGGGACGCCGGAGACAAAGAGTAACAAAAGGGTGATGACCACGGGGCTGATGATCAGCCAGATCTCTGCTGGTCTTGTGATCGCGATGAGGAAAATCCCCCACCACTGTACTGCTTCTCCAAAATAATTGGGATGGCGGGTGTAGCTCCACAGTCCTTTAGTCATGATCTTGCCTTTATTGGCCGGGTTGGCTTTAAAGTCTTTTAATTGGCGGTCGCCCACTGCTTCGAAGAAGAAGCCGATGATCCACAGGATCAGTCCGAGGATGGCAGTCAACCCGATGGTTTGATCCGGATTACTGTTTCCTGAGATGATGGTCACGGCGATGATAAACAATAGAACGCCTTGCAATAAAAATACATTTAGGTAGGCTTTTAGAAGGGCGAAGTTCTTGCCCCAGCGTTTCCGCATATTGATATAGCGGAAATCTTCGGGCTTGTTCCAATTGCGGATGGTGATGTGAGTAAATAATCGAATGGCCCAAATCGCGATCAATGCTGTGATGAGCATGGCTCGGTTGCCTCGGTATTGTGTCAATATAAAGGTGACCACTGCTACGACCAGAAAGCCTGGTCCCCAAAAACTATCCACGATGGAGTTGTTTTTAAGGTATTGAGCCAGGAGGAATACTCCTGTGAAATAGATCAAAATAACCAGTGCTGAAATTAAAAATATATTATCCATGTTGTACCTCACTAAGATATGCTACTGCAACGCACCCTTGTCCGGCACTCATGCCGACAATGGTAGAAATATTCATTATGTATTCCGGTTCCTGATTCATGATCTTCATCATTTTTTCCCGCAACGCCAAAGCCCTGGGCTCGTCATCCGCGTGAACTATGGCATAACGCGATATCCCCTGACTGGTCTTGACGGATTTTATGAGGTTCAGGATCTTGTTGATGTTGGCACGAGTACTAAAGGCTTTGGCTTCAATAATGCCTTTGCCAGCCCCATCCAAGGAAATGACCGGTTTAAGATTCATGAGTTTTCCGGCTAACCCCGACAATTTACTAAGCCGACCGGAGCGCACCATATATTCCAGTGTATTTACACTAACCAGGATCTGGGTCCGTTCCCGCAATCCGTTGATCGCATCGACGATTTCATCAAGGGAACGCCCTTCTTCAATCAATTCAGCTGCTTTTAGGACCAATAATCCTTCGGCGCCGGAATTCTGGCGGGAGTCGATGACTTCGATTCGTTTGCCATTAACTGCCATTTCTTTGGCCGCTTTGGCAAAGACGGAATACGTTCCGCTTTGAACACTGGCAACTGTAATGACCAGGATTTGGTCATAATGTTGCAGCAGCTGACGATAAAGACCTTCCACAACTTTTGGTGTGGGTTGGGCAGAGGACGGATATTCAGTCAACTGACCGGCCAAGTCATAGAAAATTTCTGGCGTCATGGTGATCTTATCGAGATAGCTGGATTCACCCACCATGATATTTAAAGGGACCATGTGGATCTGATGATCGTCCAAATATTGGGCCGGCAGATCAGCAATGGAATCAGTGACTAAGGCAATACTATGTTTACGAGTAAAGGAAGATTCATACTGGCGCCGCATATCATCGGCTTTCTGTTGAATGATGGTACCATAGGACCGCAAATGGCTCATTACCTTTTGCGGTTCATCGGAATGGATATGGATCCTGACTTTCCGGGAGTTACCGGCAACGATCAGTGAATCGCCATATTCTTTTAGACCAGCTTTGATCGCCTCAAGATCCATGGTCTTATCACTGGTTAACAGGGCTTCCGTACAATATCGGAGAGTGGGTTCACCATCTAGTATCTCAACGGTTTGCTCCAGATCTTCAACTAATTCACTGCCGTCTTCGACTCGACCGGTCCTGATGAACTCGGTAAAGCCTCTGATAAAATGGACAAAGCCCTTGGCACCGGAATCCACCACTTTGGACCGCTCCAATACTTTCAGCATGGACGTTGTTTCCAACAAAACTTTATTGGAGGCTTCCAGAGGCCGGGTCAACAGTTCGTTAAAATTAGCGGCATGGTCCTTCATGAGATAGACTGCTTCGGCCCAGGCTCGAATCACGGTGATGATGGTGCCTTCCACGGGGGTGGCGATGGCATTGATGGCATGGGGCACCGCATTTTTGGCCGAGTCTGCAAAATCATTCATTGTTATCTGGTCCTGGTTTCGCAATCCCTGGTAGAGGCCATTGATGTACTGCGCCATAATGATCCCTGAATTGCCGCGCGCTCCGGTTAAGGCCGCATCGGCAATGGAGTTCATGGTGTTCGAAGCCGAAGCGGTCACCTTGGAGGAAACGATGATGGAATTCATCGTGGATGCCAGGTTGTTGCCGGTATCACCGTCAGCAACGGGAAATACATTAATATCATTTAACTCATTTCGATTTCGAATCACTTCACGGGCGCCTGAAACAAAACAGTTATACAGACTTTGACCATCCAGGGTCTTAATTTCCATTGTTAGCTCTCCCTTCCCTCGTTAATTAAAATAGGTCTTTGCTCCGTTCGGTTATCACTATTTGGACGTTCGTTAATCGGATTTTCATTTATTTGACCTTGGTGGATCCGCTTTCTTAAACTTAACAACATCATACTCCAGCTTCCATCTCATCCGCCATTAGCGCAAAAAGCGCTGTGCGATCACATAGGTTATCCCTGAGGTTGCTGCATTTAGGAACGTACCCCAGATGAGGTCAATGATTGTAATATTCAACGGCCAATCTTTTAAGGTCGCCAAATTTGTCAGATCATAGGTTCCATAGGTGATCAGTCCAAAGAATCCGCCGGCCAATATGGCATACCATAAGCTGTTTTTGACCAAGGCTGGGTCAATTACGAAAAATATCAGTCCGGCGATAAAGAGCAGATAAAAGATGATTGCGGCCGCCCAGTTTACTTTGGGAGCCATCAAATGTCCCAAATAAGTTTTGTAGAGGTTTTTGGAAATAAAGCCCAACCAGACGATATCCACTAAGAAAAAGACCACTACGGTGATGAGGTATAATTTAATTTTGTCCATGTCAACACTTCCTCTTTTCATTTTTAAATTTTAATGTCGCTGTGTGATAGCAGACGAACTGCCCTGTCAACAAATCCTCTTCTTGGATTTTGCCATGGGACTTAACTTAGATTTATAATATGATAAATCCTTCAAAAAGTAAGGCAATATTTTATGAACAAAGTTATAATCTCTTATGCATCCATCCTCTCGCAATAAAGGCCCACAGCTACTAGACCCTAGCTTAAACCCACTTAAACACAAAATGTAATAATTATTTCAGTAAACACATTTCGTGATATTATTCCACTTAGTTGGGACCGGCCGCCCCCTTGAAAAGTATCCACTGCTGCCTTCTATGAAAAACCCGGGAGATCCCCTTCCTCAAAATAGGATCAAAAAATCCCCTTCGACAAAGCAGATCTGTCGAAGGGGATTTTCCACTATAAAGTTTATTGGGGGTTGATCAGAAGGATCCAAATCATGACTCAAACGATGGGTTGGCCGGTGTGGAGAATTCGATGTACTGAATGGTCCAAGTCCGATGATCCGGATCACCGGTTACTGGGCTTTTTTAGGCAACGTAAAATCATGATTATAGGGATAGTCGAAGTAGATGTAGTCGTTGATGGTGAATTCATCCACCCGTTCCTTGGCCCGATATTTTTTAAGTGCTGCCTCTGCCTCAACGATGGGGTTTGTCATAGACAAAGCGCTGGTATTTGTCCAACTATAGGTTGTTCCAGTTTTACGGTCGGTTGTAAATAAAACATTCAACGCAACATAACCATATTTTCCGGTATTTAATTCATCCGTAATGATCTTTAGATATTTAATATAGTTTTCATCGGTGGCATTATCTAATATATCAATGGTGGGGGTATAGGTTTTGAGCTTCCCCAGACTAAAGGGTTCATCCAATTGAACTTCAGCCTCTGAGCCCGGTAGAAAATTTCCCACAACGCGCAATAATTTATCCCCCATTAAAGGCAGCAAAGCATCATACAGGGTATCATCCGTGCCCATGGCAAAGCGCAGCATCGTCCCAGCTTTTTCTGTCCTGGCTTTTTCATAGAGATAGGAAATCCGGTTTGTTGTAAAATCACGGGGTGCCATATCAGTCGAAATGTATAGATCTTTATATTTCGTGGATTGGTATCTGGAAAAGAACTGAATTCCGCTTCGTTCGGCATCCACCAATTCAAAATGATCTTCTGTTATCACGGCGTTGATCGCTTTGGCTATTTTTCTGCCTTCGAACAATGCATACTGGGGAATAAATACCTTAAAGAGCAAAATCAAAAATACGATAAAAATACCGATGCCAAAATAGGTTTTTTGAGCCAAGCTTAATTCTTGTCTTTTTCGTTTCTTTTTCTTGTTTTCCGTCATAATGCATAACTCCTTTGCATATACATTATACCGCTAACCCCTGCAAATTGAGGAGCTAGTTGTAAATCTTTTTTGAAGCCTACGGGTTTCCATCCGATCCTTTTAATGATCCTTGTTATGACGAATAAAAAAAGTGCTGTAGTGTCAGCACTTTTTTTAGCAAAAGGATTGAAGGGTCCGTTGAACATCTAATTTAATTAAGCCAGAGGTTTCATGGTGGGGAACAAAATGACATCACGAATCGATGCCGAGTTGGTCAACAACATGATGATCCGGTCAATTCCGATACCGATACCGCCGGTGGGTGGCATACCGGTTTCTAAAGCCGACATGAATTCTTCATCCACTACATAAGCTTCATCATCGCCTAAATCGCGTTCCCGAGCCTGTTGCTCAAACCGTTGGCGTTGGATGATGGGATCATTTAATTCGGAATAGGCATTGCAGATCTCGCCGGCATTGATAAAGCCTTCAAACCGCTCGGTCAGCTCCGGCTTTCCACGCTTTGCTTTCGTTAATGGTGAGATCTCCACCGGGTAATCCATGACCAGAGTTGGCTGGATCAAGTTTTTCTCTGCATATTTCTCAAAGAGCAGATTTAAGATTTCACCCTTGGTGTAGTCTTTTAGATCTTTCTTCATTTCATCTTCCAGATGGCGTTCCACGGCGATGGCCTGAGCCTGTTCATTGGACTGGATGGTTTCAAAATCAATTCCGGCATATTCTTTGACAAGGTCCGCCATGGTGACTCGTCTCCATGGGGGCGTCAAATCAATTTCCTTGCCCTGATAGTTGATGATCATGGATCCCGTGACTTTTAATGCCACTGTTGAGATCATATCTTCCACCAGCTTCATCATATCTGTATAATCGGCAAAGGCCTGATAAAGTTCGATCATGGTAAATTCCGGATTGTGTTTATAGTCGATGCCTTCATTGCGGAAATTCTTGCCCATATCGTAAACTCGGTCAAAACCAGCCACGATCAATCGCTTCAAGTATAACTCGGTGGCGATCCGCAAATACATATCAATACTCAATGAGTTGTGATGCGTCAGGAAAGGTCTGGCTGCAGCTCCGCCGGCAATGGAGGAAAGGATCGGCGTCTCCACTTCCAGATAGCTGTTGCGGTCAAGGTAGCTCCGGATCTCGGTAATGATCCGGCTTCTTTTAAGGAAGGTATCGCGCACTTGGGGATTGGAAATAATATCCACTTCACGTCGGCGATATCTTAGGTCCGGATCTTTTAAGCCATGCCACTTGTCGGGCAATGGTTTGACGGATTTGGCAATTAGTTCAAAGCTATGGACTTGAACTGAGATCTCACCGGTCTTGGTGGTAAAGGGGGATCCGGTCACTGCCAGCCAATCGCCCAAATCCAGGGTTTTGAAGAATTTCAGTTGATCTTCACCGACGTTATCCAGTTTGATAAAGAGCTGCATTTTTCCTTCTCGATCGTACAGGTCGGAAAATACGACCTTCCCCTGACCGCGTTTGGATAACAAACGGCCGGCTATGGTCACTTCCTTGCCTTCGAGCTCTTCATAATTGTCTTTGATCTCGTTGGACATATGAGTTCTCTCCACCCGATAAACGGCAAAGGGATCTTTTCCTTCGGCTTGGAGAAGCGCAAGCTTTTCTCGTCTTAAACCTTCTTGTTCCGACAATCTGGCTTCTATCTCATGGAGTTCTAAATCCTTCATTTCTTCATCTGCCACTGGTAACACCTCAATCTTTCTAAACTTCTTACAATATATCTTATTAACTAATGGTCTATGGTCTGGACACGGTCATTATTTTCATTTTAATGACACCGGCCGGAGTCTGGGCTTCCACCACATCATTTTTCTTTTTGCCCATTAGTGCCATTCCGACTGGACTTTCATTGGAAATTTTTGAATTCATCGGGTCTGCTTCTGCAGAGCCTACTATATAATACTCGATTGTTTCATCGAGGTCAAAGTCTTTTACCTTGACTTTACTGCCGATATTAACGGTCCCTTTCGGTGCATCCGTCTCATCCACAACGTCCGTATTTTTAAGGATATTCTCCAATTGGACGATCCGGCCTTCGACAAAAGCCTGTTCATTTTTTGCTTCGGTATATTCAGCATTCTCGGAAAGATCGCCAAAACCTAAGGCTACTTTGATTTTCTCAGTAATTTCTTTGCGTTTGACGGTTTTCAGAAATTCCAGTTCTTCTTCTAGTTTCTTGACGCCTTCAAATGTCATAATGTGTTTTTTAAGTTCGCTCATGATTATCCCTCAATTTTAATAATATTTGGCCCCTATTGCCACGTGATTTTGTCTGTAGGCGGTTTAATGAATGGTTTATCCTGATAAAATCGCCTTGCAATTTATCAGGATGTTTCGATTATTATATGTTTATGATTGTATTATGTCAAATACAATCGTTTTTATTGATCATTTTATTGGAAAGTTTAAAGTTTTTTCATTCGATCTTGGAAAAATTCTTTTATCTTAGGCATTCGCTTTCTCAAGTTCCGCTAAAATCTGCAGAACTTCCAGGGAAGTTGGTGCATGATTGATGGCTTCGCGATACTTCGATGCCCCGTGCATCCCCTTCAAATACCAGCCCAAGTGCTTGCGCATTTCCCGGACTCCGGTAAACTCGCCCATATCGGCCACTGCACCGATAAAATGAGTTCGGGCCAGCTCGATTCTCTCTTGCGCAGAGGGTGGCGTATAGGCTTCGTGGTTGAGATAAGCCTTGATTTCCCGGAAGATGAAGGGATTTCCCAAAGCTCCCCGGGCTACCATGATCCCGTCACAGCCCGTATCAGTCAGCATCGTTTGGGCATCCGCTCCGGTAAAGATATCCCCGTTGCCGATGACTGGTATTTTAACCGCCATTTTGATCTTTCGAATGATCTCCCGGTCACTGACCCCGCTATAGAATTGTTCCCGGTAGCGCCCATGGACTGTGATCATATCAGCTCCGGCTGCCTCCATGGTTTTGGCAAACTCCAAGGCGGTTTCCTCGTCTTGTCCAAAGCCACGTCGAAATTTGCAGGTCACCGGCTTCGTTGTCCGCTTTTTCACAGCAGTGATGATTTCGGCCGCTTTTAGAGGATCCAGCATCAACGCTGCCCCTTCATTATTTTTAACGATTTTGGGCGCCGGACAGCCCATATTAATATCAATTAGGACGATCTGGGGAAGATCTTCAAAAGTTGCTGCTGTTTCTGCCAGGATCCTAGGATCATTTCCAAAGAGCTGCACTGCGATTATTTTCTGATTGGAAGCAAGGCGCAGCAGCTGCTTGGTATTTTCATTCTGGTAATGCAGCGCTTTGGCGCTGACCATTTCAGTATAGGTCAAATCCGCCCCCATTTCGCAGAGGATCCCCCGATAGGTCCGATCTGTGACTCCGGCCAAAGGTGCCATCAAGATGTGACCAATGCTGGTCTGTTCATTCAGTTTGATCATGAATAGCCTCCTTCGACTAAGTTCAATAGTCAAAGAGCAGCCGGTTGAGCTGCTCTTTGACTATAAAGTTCTTCTAAACAATCTTATTCTAGCAAGATTAACTAAATTGTCAACACCAACTAGATCCATTTGCTTCCGCTTCTCTTTTTCTCTTACTCTCTTACTCTCTTACTCTCTTACTCTCTTACTCTTTTTCTTATGCAAAACCTCTTAATCGTTTGCCCATTGCAAAATGATCCATGAATTTCAAGGTTATCGAACAAAGGTCAAAGGTGGCGGATTTACTCCATATATGCAACCGGGCAGTAGGCCACACATTTTCCGCAGACATCACTAAATCCGATGTCCTTCAATCGATCCGCATTGGTAAGCAAATTAGCATTACAGGTAAATTTATCAAGACTATCGACTGTAAGGGCGTCCACCGGGCACACTTTGAGGCAGGCCAAACAACTGCCATCGATGTGGTAGAGACAATACTCCGGTGCCGGTTTTGTGGAAACCTTGAGTAAAGCCGAAGTCAGAATACTACAGTAGCGTCCGGCTGACCCCTTTTCGGTAAAGAGCATCCGATTAACACCGAAGCTGCCAAGGCCTGCGATGGCAGCTGCACTTCGATGGGACCAGATGGATCTGAGCGTCACGGGATCATACGTATGAGTAGCTGCAATGGACCGGGCCGTATATCCTTGCTGCTCCAAATATTCCACCACGGCTTGGCCGATCTGATCAAATAAGTTATTAACTACTACATAGGATTCGGCCCAGATCCGAGATACCGGCTCCTGAGTTTTAACCGATTCGACCACCAGCTGGGTGAATGGAACAAAGACTGATAGGACCGATCGGGCATCACTTAGGAGTTCTTCCGGATTACTGTGCCAGTCCCCAATGATGGTTTTTAGTTCCTGATATCGGGGGTCCTGCGCTGATGATACGGCAAAGAGGGGTTCTCGAAACAGATCCTGTCGTCCAGCATCTGCAATGCTTTCCCTGATGATCTCCTTGATTCGTTGTTCATGTTTCTCCATTTATTCTCCCTCAACCAAATAAAATTGGCATTTATTCATTTGTATATCTACATTAATTTTGATCTAGATTCCAGAGCTCGCCTTACCCATCGTTCATTGCAACCAGTTTAAGGTTACAACATTAATATTGGCTGCAAATCTGCTAGGACTCTCGCACAAGCTTCTTCTAGCCCGTTTGGGTTTTCCATTGATGATACTATTATATTAATGAGACGAAACCGTTGTCAACTAATGGAGAGCCACTGCCCCACTGCCCCCCTGATCCCCTGAGCCACTGCTTTCCTTCTTTCCTTCTTTCCTTCTTTACTGGTTTACAGCTTAACTGCTTAACTGCTTATTGATACTTTGATCCAGGAACCCCAGATCAACAGTTTAACTAACCCTGATCTTACTATTTGTATGATGATGAAAGCCTTGACTCAGCTAGCCGCTTCATCCAAAGCTCAGTCAAGGTTAAATTAGCCTGACGTTATACTAGTTCCTGAATATTATGAAAGGACATAGTATAATGTAATTAATGTTTTAACTATTCAAGGAGGAAAAAAATGAAAGCAATTGTGGTCAATCAATATGGTGTTGAAGATTCGATGCAACTAATGGATATTCCTGAACCTGTGCCAGGTCCTGGTGAAGTTCTGGTCTCCATGAAAAATGCCGGTGTTAATCCTAACGAAACCTATGTCCTGACAGGTACCTATGCTTTTTACACCCCAGAGCTGCCGTTTACGTTAGGTTTTGACGGTGCCGGTATCATTGATGCCGTAGGTGGATCAGTCGAAGGATTCCGCGCCGGTGACCGTGTCTACATCGCCGGTTTTATGGCGAAATACAACAGCGGCACCTATGCCCAAAAAGTCCGAGTCAGTGCCGATGCCGTTCAGTTACTGCCTGATAATGTGGATTTTGCTCAAGGAGCTGCTTTGGGTATTCCGGCTACAGCCGCCTACCGAGCCATTTATCTTCGAGGTGAAGTTAAATCCGGAGACTATGTCTTGATCCATGGGGCCAGTGGCGGGGTTGGTCTTCTGGCGATCCAAATGGCCAAAGCCTGTGGGGCCATTGTCATTGGTACTGCCAGTTCCGAAGCCGGCCGTGCTCTGATCCTTGAACAAGGCGCTGATTATGCAATGGGTCATCTGACACCGGATAATCTGGCCAAACTCAAGGAATACACCAACCAAAAAGGACCCAATGTCATCATTGAGTTCCTGGCCAATAAGAATTTAGAAATCGATATGGAAGTCATTGCAAAGTACGGACGCATCGTCGTCATTGGCAACCGGGGAACCATCGAAGTCAATCCTCGACTCCTAATGGCCAAAGATTCCGATATCAGAGGTTTGGGGATCCCCAATTATACCGAAGAAGAATACAAACAGAGTTTTGTTAAAATCAATGAACTTCTAGCCTCGGGCAAACTCTCACCGGTGATCGGTCAACATTTTACTTTAGAAGAAGCCAAAGCTGCCCATAAAATGATCATGGACCAGAAAACCAAGGGTAAACTGGTATTTGATCTTTAAACAGCCCTGGCCACACCGCCTTGGCTGGACTGACTGTTCCTTATAAAATTATGTACCTTTGGTACAATTTGCAGAAAAAAATATAGGTGGTGATGGATATGAACCGAAATCCTAATTGGTCCGCCCTTCCGGGAATTGTGATCGGTATTGTCTTTCTGTTTATTGGAATTAAGTTTGTGGTTCCTATTTCAGGTAACTTCAATGGTTTTTCCCTAGCTAGAGTTTTTCCCTTACTTTGGGTGGGCGTGGTCTTATATTCGACGCTCCGTAACATCTGGGCCTTTTTTAACGGCCCTTCCCAGCGTACTGGCCGCATCGGTAATAACTCCCGCTACATTAAGGAGGATAATCATACAGGGTCAGCAGACCGCCTCAAAGAACTTGATCTAATGCGCCAGGATGGTACCATCACTCAAGTGGAATATGAAGCCAAGAAACAAAGTATTCTAAACGAACTATAGTTGCATTTTCGTCAACCCTCACCCAATCGATCCCAATACCAGGAGGACCGACCATGCTAAATCGAAATTCACCCCGGCCTCGGCTTGGACAGCTAATAATCGGCGGCCTATTAACAGGCGCCATCGCTTTGGTTTTAAAACAACGGGGTCAAACTCTTGCAACCAATCTGGTCTATCCCGAGGTAGGTCATCGAACAGAGGACCCGGTGGATCCCTCCTTAGACCACTTGTTAGACCCAACTATGGATAGTAGATCTTGATTTAAAGGATGGCTTGATCAGTTTTGGGAAATACATCAAAAATAGACTGAGCTTTTGAAAGACCTTTGATCCTGAGCCGCATCTAACATTCAGTGTGATTTTAAAGAGGCTTGATAACGTAGCTCCAAAAAAATCATTTCCAAAAGTTGATGAATAACCCTAGACACTACCATTTGGGTGGTGTCTTTTTTTCGACATTCGTTAAATTTTTAAGATCGGCTTTCGTTCGTTCCGAATTTTCAATTTCGACCATTCTATTCGCACTGCATGGTTCACCGGACACTACTTGTTGACGAGCCCAGAGTCTCTATTTCCTAGATTTCATTTTGAATAGTAAAAAGGCAGCCGAAGCTGCCTTTTTACTTATTTCTTTGAATTTATATTGTATTGATTTTGCGGTTTAGAACAATCCGACGATTTCTCCATCTACGGAAATATCCATTCTCTCAGCAGCCGGGATCCTAGGCAGACCAGGCATGATCATGATATCGCCGGTCAGAACTACTAAGAAACCTGCTCCGTTGGATACACGAACTTCCTTGATCGTTACATCAAATCCTGAAGGAGCGGCTAAAAGTGTAGGATCATCGGAGAAGGAATACTGAGTCTTAGCCATACAAATTGGCATTTTATCCAAGCCATTGGCTTCCAGTTCCTTGACCTGCTTCATAGCTGGTCCTGTAAAGACTGCACCTTTACCGCCATAAACTTCGCGAACGATGGTGTTTACTTTTTCAACGATGCTTGAATTTACATCATACAATACTTCGTATTTTGTTTCTTTTGATTCGCACAGTTCAACAACTTGTCTAGCAAGCTCTTCTCCGCCTTCTCCGCCTTTGGCGAATACATCGGATAAAGCAAACCGGACGTTATTAGCTTTGCAGAATTCTCTAACAAAATCTAATTCAGCATCTGTATCTGTTGCAAATCTATTTAATGCAATAATTGGTTCTAAGCCAAATCTTCTAACGTTAGCGACGTGACGTTCAAGATTTACGATACCGGCTTTGAGCTGTTCAAGGTTTTCATTACCGTACTCGCCCTTCTTGGCTCCGCCGTGATGCTTCAGTGCTCTGACTGTTGCAACGACTACTACTGCCGAAGGATTAAGTTTTGCAAAACGACATTTGATATCAAGGAACTTCTCCATACCAAGGTCAGCACCAAAACCGGCTTCTGTAACAACATAGTCACCGAGTTTTAAAGCAGTCTGAGTTGCAATGATGGAGTTACAGCCGTGAGCGATGTTGGCAAAGGGGCCGCCATGGATCAAAGCTGGTGTATTTTCTAAAGTCTGAACGATATTAGGCTGCAAAGCATCCTTCATCAACAGTGCAACAGCGCCCTGGCATTTCAGTTCTTTCGCAAAAACTGGCTTTCCGTCAAGGTTGTAACCAATGATGACTTCACCGACACGAGCCTTGAAATCTTCAAGGTCAGTGGACAGGCAAAGGATCGCCATGATTTCTGATGCAACGGTGATCATGAAGCCGTCTTCTCTTAAGAATCCGTTGGCTTTACCACCCATTCCGACAACGATGTCTCTTAACGCTCTGTCATTCATGTCCATTACGCGTTTGAATGTGATGCGTCTGGAATCAATTCTCAGCTCATTTCCCTGATGAATGTGATTGTCGATCAATGCACAGATCAAGTTGTTGGAAGAAGTGATCGCATGGAAGTCACCGGTAAAGTGAAGGTTGATATCTTCCATAGGGACTACCTGAGAATATCCACCGCCGGCTGCTCCGCCCTTAACGCCAAAGACAGGTCCAAGTGAAGGCTCTCTGAGAGCAATTACTGTTTTTTTGCCGATCCGGTTCAATGCCTGGCCAAGTCCAACTGTTACGGTTGACTTTCCTTCGCCGGCAGGAGTAGGCGTAATAGCCGTTACGAGAACTAATCTTCCGTCTGGCTGAGCGCTAAGTCTCTTCATTGCATCGATATTGATTTTGGCTTTGTATTTACCATACATATCAAGGTCATCAGGTGTAAGTCCTATTTTGGCAGCCACGTCTACGATGGGGTCCATCTTTGTCTGCTGGGCAATCTGGATGTCTGTTAACATTTGTTTGTTCCTCCTTAGGATACGGTGAATTTGATAATTGTGGTTTTGCTTACTTATTCAATCCTGCCATAAAACGACTGCTGTCGACTACCACTCTGGTATGAACAGCTCGTCCGATGGTATGTCCGGAATCTTCGCAGGTAACCTGGAAAGTGATCATTCTTCCGCTAATTTCGGTCAATTCGCAACTACATGCAATAACTGAACCGATTTTAGATGCTTTTAAATGTTCGAGATCAAGTCTTGTACCAACTGTTGTCGACCCGTTCGGTAAATGTTCTGCAACAGATTCTTTGCAGGTAATTTCCATAAAGGCGGCCAACGCCGGTGTACCCAAAACTTCCAGGTCTCCCGAGCCGATAAAGCTTGCAGCATGCTCTGGGAGCACAGTAAATTCTTTCCTGTTAATTATACCTTTTTCCAGTCCCATAATACCTCCTGACAAAATAAAATATTATGCTAATAATAATGTAAACACAAACTTAACAATAACTCAAGAATTACTTTGTAAATGATAAAAAGTTCTTCTTTTATTAACAATCTCCTTATCAGTTTCACAGTAATTTATCCGCAAATTCGATTCATTTAATAGGGGTTTAAATCCGATCCTTAATGATAAGAGTAACCATTATAGCCCTTAAAAGTCTCCGAAAAAGCCCTGTTAATTCTTAAAAAGGTCTTTACGAAGTAAAAAATAGGAGTATATGGTAGATCTACCTTAGAAAAGGACGGTGGGACGTAACGCTCTAGCTACCTAAGAAGGAAGCAAAGAGGGGATGAGGCAATAGCTCACGGAAATCCTTAGGCTGGCTGGATGGCAAGGTCACCAAAAAGATCCTCACCAATCATTCTAAAAAAATGGAATGGTCCAATGAACCAGAAACAGCAAAAGTCGACCGCAGAATTGCGATCGGCTTTTGTCTTGGGATAGTATCTACTTAGGGACTACATATCGACCTGCAGGCCCAACTTCTCCCGCTTGCGGCGGCTATGGGACTCCAGAACCTGCTCATTGGCCAGGCGAGCTTCAACTTCTGTGAGCTTGCCGGGTAGCTTACCCTCGGTATAGAGGGCTTCGAATTCATAGGCCTGGAGGGTTTCCTGTTTTAACAAAGCCTGCGCCACAAGGTGCAGCTTATCGATCTCTTTTTTGAGAATATCTTCTGCCTGTTGATAGGCCGAATCCACGATGTTTTTTACTTCAACGTCGATCATATTTCCCATGGAATCGGAATAGGGCTGCATTTTCCCCATGTCGCGTCCCAGGAAAACGGATTCTGAATCACCAAAGGACAGATTCCCGATGACATCACTCATGCCGTATTCCTTGACCATGGACCGGGCAATTTTCGAAGCCCGATCAATGTCACTTTTTGCGCCCGTTGAGATATCATTGAGGACCAGTTTCTCCGCACAACGCCCGCCAAATAAGGTCGATAGATTCTCCAGCAATGAATTTCTTGACACATAGCTGGTATCTTCCAGTGGGATGTGCATGGTGTACCCACCGGCAGAACCCCGCGGGATGATGGAAATTTCGGTGACCGGGTCAATGCTGGGCAGGCTTCTGGCCACAATGGCATGACCGGCTTCGTGATAGGCCGTCAAATACTTGCTCTCTTCGGTCTGGACCCGCGACTTCTTTTCCGGTCCGAGTTGGACTTTCGTGCGAGCTTCTTCAAAATCGGCCATGGAGACATAGCCTTTGGTGCCACGAGCTGCCAATAGAGCGGCCTCATTGGCCAGGTTTTGGAGTTCGGCTCCGGAGAACCCGGTGGTGGTCTTCGCGATGACGGACAAATTGACATCATCCCCCATGGGTTTGTTTTTGGTGTGAATTTTAAGGATGGCCTCTCTGCCTTTGGAGTCCGGCAGGTCAATGTGGATCTGCCGATCAAACCGGCCCGGCCGCAGTAGTGCCGGATCCAGAACGTCTGCCCGGTTGGTGGCAGCCATAACAACAATGCCCGCGTTTTCTTCAAAGCCGTCCATTTCGACCAGGAGCTGATTTAGGGTCTGTTCCCGTTCATCATGTCCACCGCCGAAGCCGGTCCCTCTTTGGCGGCCCACTGCATCGATCTCATCGAGAAACACAATACAGGGTGAATTTTTCTTGGCCTGGTCAAATAGATCCCGGACTCGGGATGCCCCGACCCCGACAAACATTTCAACAAAGTCAGACCCGGATATAATATAGAAAGGAACTCCAGCCTCGCCGGCTACAGCTCTTGCCAATAATGTCTTACCGGTCCCGGGATACCCCACCATGAGCAATCCTTTGGGGATCTTGGCCCCAAGCTTTTGATACTTGGCCGGGCTCTTCAGGAAATCAACGACTTCCATCAACTCAAATTTTTCTTCTTCCGCTCCGGCAACGTCAGCAAAGGTCACATCATTTTGGTCTGGGTTGACGAGTCGGGCTTTGCTTTTTCCAAAACTAGCCGCCGACTTTGGCCCTTGGTTGTTGTTCCGCATCATAAAGCCAACGAAAAAGACCAAGAGTCCCACCGTCAGGAGCATGGATAAAAATGGCGCCAAACTTCCTAAAAAACCGCCGGCTGCCAAAGGTTCACTCAATGTAACTTTGGCTAAAAGGGCCGCATCGGACTCCACAGTGGTTCGATAGGTCTCAGTCAGCATTACGGCTCTGGCTTCTTTGCTGTCCACCGGATCGACCCCAGTCAACGTCATATAGGACCCATTGGGGTAGGCTTTCACCTGAGTCACTGTTCCCTGGTTGACCTTGGAAATAAACTCATTGTAGTCCATCGTGTTGACCGCACCGGGGAGCAGCTGCGAGAATGCGATAAAAATAAGCAGGATGATTCCCATAATCGCGATTCGGGATATCGGCATTTGTGGTTTTTGATTCATTATTCTTTACTCCTGTAGACTTCTTCCTTTAAGGTGGCAACAAACGGCAAATTCCGATAATGCTCCGCATAATCGATGCCGTAACCAATGATAAATGCATCGGGGATCAAAAATCCGACGTATTTAACATTCAGTAATTTTGTTCGCCGGGCTGGTTTATCTAACAGACAGATGATCTCAACCGAAGCGGCACCTCTGGCATTGAGATACTCGATCAAATAGGCCAGTGTATTTCCCGTGTCGATGATATCTTCAACTATTAGAATGTGCTTATCTTTGATGTCGTGATCCAAGTCTTTCAAGATTCGAACCACACCGGTGGATTCCGTCGCTGAGCCATAGCTTGATACGGACATGAAATCCAATTCCAGCGGGATTGTTGTCCGCCTGGCCAAGTCAGCCATAAACATAAATGAACCTTTTAAGATCCCAACTAAGACCAGTTCCTTACCCGAATAGTCCTGATCGATGATTTCGGCCAGTTCGGTGCATTTGGCTGCTAATTCTTCTTCGGTAAAGAGAATTTCACCGATATCTTCAGATATTTGACTCGATATGTTTTTGCTCATTTTCAATCTCCGTTATCGTAATATATATTATTTTATCAGTATTTTCAGTAATTCTAAATGCTTCTCCGCAAATTCCGGGATAAATAAACGCGATCTCGCCGGTTTCATCGGTGATCACTGGGATATAGTCTCTTAAGTGGCGATGGATCTTTTTATCGATAAAGATGTTCTTGACCTTTTTATGGCCCGTCATCCCCAACATTTTCATTCGATCGTGGGGCCGGCGTCGCCGAATGATGAGTTTTTCACCGACCTTTTGGGCGTCGAGTTGACCGGATACGGCATCTTCTGCCACCCACCCAAATGATATTTGGAAGAGACCAAACTCCAGTGTTTTTGGCAAATTCTTAAGTTCCACGACTTGATCTTCCACTTCATTATCTAAAAGAGATGAGTCGGAGGTTTTTTCCCTCTGAGTAAATTCCAGATCCCCATAATGATTATAGACGACCAATTGATCGGGCAAGTTCAAACTATGGCCGGTTTCTCCCGCTTGAAGCTGCAGAATGGCCTGAATATGAGTTGCTCTAATATCAGCGGCAGAACCCGTTGATCGACGGATCGCTTCAAAGATGAGGCGGGAAGTCAATGCACTTGGATAATGAAAGGCCGCCCGTTCCAAGGTGATCTTAGTCCCCTGCCCGATTAGAAACTTAGCGCATTTTTTTTGCGTTTCCGCTTCAAGATAGGCTCGATCCTGGGCGAGTGCTTCACTCATGTTACTCAGTGATCCCAGGATATCCGGATTGAATTGTTCAAGCTCCGGCAGTAATTCCAACCGGATCCGATTTCTGGTGAAATCTGCCACCAGATTGCTGGAGTCAATTTTAAAGTCGAAATATTTCTTGCCTAACCAATCTTCAATTTCACTGCGGCGAATCTCAAGGAGCGGCCGGATGAACCGACCATCCCGGATGCTTCTCATGCCGGCGAGGCCATTTAGACCGGTCCCTCGGATCAACCGGTGCAGTATGGTCTCTGCTTGATCATTGAGGTTATGCGCCAATGCCGTTTTATCATAACTTTCCCGGGACATGATCTCATCAAAAAATTCATACCTAACCTGCCGGGCTGTTTCTTCCGTCCCAATTCCCCTCTGTTGGCTTAATTGCGAAATGGAAACCAGTTTCGAATAAAAAGGCAGGCCCAACTTGTGGGCAAGGGCTTCTACGAATCGCTCTTCCCGATCCGATTCTTCTCCTCTTAACCCATGGTTGATGTGTATAATCCCTAAACTGCACTGCAACTCACTGCGCAGTGCCACAAGCAAGTGCAACAGACAAACCGAGTCGGGACCGCCGGATACTGCTACCAGTATGCGATCACCCGGCAAGATCAGCTGGTTTCGCCGAATGTATTCCAATACCTTTGCCTCCATCAGCCCACCCCCTTTTGTTTGCGTTTTTTCCACTTTGTGAATTCATATTTCTATTTCATTATACCTTTGGAAGGGCCAGTAAACAATGAAGCCGATCAAGCGCCCTCATTCACTGGATCACTGAATTATTGAATCACTGAATCACTGAATCACTGAATTACTGAATCCCTAATCACTTAGTCATTTAACGACAGCGCCGCATTTCCCCATCTGCTATCAAACCAGCTAACTGATCAATCAATCCGATAGACAATAAATCAAATGGACCGACCATTAATCTATCCAGCACTTGATTAAAGGCTGAACTCCTTTATTAAAGGCTGAATGCTCATTGATCTTATCGTAGCAAAAAAGGAAAATGACGCTTTAATAAACTTCCCGAAATAAGGTCCCAGAAAAAACAAGACAGAGAAAAAGATTTCTGCCCTTTCCCTGTCCATTCCGATGGTTAATTGATTCCAGTTGATTCCAGTTGGTTCCTGGTTATTCCCTAGCTTGGAGGTTTTTTAGGGGAATATTGATTTTAAATTCAACCCCATGTTTCTCTTGATTGGTCGCCGTCACCAAGCCACCATGGCGTTCGACGGCTGCCTTTGTTATGGATAGACCGATCCCATGCAAGCCCTGGGCTCCTTTGCTAAACCGTTTAAAAATGGTTTGTTCAACGCCTGGCTCTAGCCCCGGTCCGTCGTCAACTACAGTAATGATCAGGTCCTCGCCGTTGACCATACCAGTTAATTGAATGGTCGATTGAGCATACCGGATGGCATTGGATAGTAAATTGACCAGCCCTCTTAAAAGTTCTTCATAATAGATGGAAATAGCAGGATCTGCCATGGCTCTAACTTCTATTGTTTTGGCGTTGATGATTGCGTCCCCCGCCACTTGCTCCCGCGCTTCAAACAGCAGCTCCGACAATTTCAAAGTGGTCCTCTCAACCAAAAGACTTTCATTGGACTCCATTCTCGAGAGAAAGAGGATATCATCCACCAATTTCTCCAGCTTCACTGATTCATTCATAATGACTTCAGCTGCATTATCTTTATCAAATACACCATAGCGGATCCCCTCGGCGTAACCCCGAATACTAGTTAGGGGGGTTCTGAGTTCATGGGAAACATTCTGGAAGAAAATACGTTGGTTTTCGTGATAGGTCCTTAATTTCCCCGCCGTTTCATTCAATGACTGATTCAGATCCACTAATTCCTGCTCTTTTAAATGGAAATCTTCCCCCTCAAAGTCTGTGTCGCCCAGCTTGCTGGACAACGCTTGCAACTTTGCAATGGGAGTCGCCAGACGTTTTGCCAGATACCTGACAATGAAGAAAGTCAGGATCAATATCGGGATCAAGACCCAGGAGAGCAATCGAAGGGCATTTTCTAGAAAGCCCCGGTATAAATCGGTCCGAATAAAGGCCAGCACGTATTCAGACTGCCCTTTATCCTGATCAAATGGGATACTCTTTAGATAGTAGTTCTCCCCGCCAATGGCTGCCGAAATTACGGCGGGGCTCTTTAGATCAATTTGTGCGGTTTTGACATAATTATAGACGGTCATAACTTCCCGGTAGGTCGCTGGATCCAATCTCATAAAATAACCGGTGGTGGAAGGATCCGTATTGCCATGCATACCCATGCCATTGGTTGAGCCGCCATCGCCACCCGTCATCATGCTTAAAATGGACAAGGTCAACTGCCGCTCACTATCAAGAAACAAGATGTTAACTTCGGAATCCTTGGTATTTTCCTGCATCATTTGATTAAACATGGATCTGCGGCGCATGCCGTGACTTTCCTGATCAAGTTGTGTAAATGCCTCAACTTGACCTTTTGCAGTTTCTAGTTGGCTCTCCAGGGAGGACTCCAGATGATTATTGACCGCAACGTTAAAACTTATAAAAACTACCACCAGGATCAATAAAATGGTCCCGTAAAAATAGATCATGATCGTATTGCCAATTTTAGGCAGTTTATTCATGGCCATCCCTCTTTTTCAGCCGGAACCCAAAGCCCCAGATGGTTTCAATGAGAACTTGAGAGTTGATTATTTTTTTGCGCAACCGTTTTAAAGTATCATCCGTGACACGAGTCTCAACCACAGTGGTATAACCCCAGACTTTGTCCAAGAGCTCTTCTCGTGAAATGGCTCGTTCCTTGTGTTCGATCAAATATTTGAGCAATGCATATTCATTGGGGGCCAAATCGATTTCCTGATCCGCCACGGTGACCCGCTTTTGCTCCAGATTGATCGTAATATCTTCAAACTCTATTTCACTCTGCATTTGAATCCTCTGATCCATGTCAATTCGTCGGAAAATCGCCCGGACTCTCATGGTCAAGGTCATGGGCGAAAATGGTTTTGTTATGTAATCATCTGAGCCAAGGGAAATGCCCAAAATGAAGTCTGTATCGGTATCTCGGGCGGTCAGCAGAATGATCGGCACCGTACTGAGCTTGCGAAGATCTTCTGTGATCATAAAACCGTCGCGCCCCGGCATCATGACATCAAGGATCACCAGATCCGCTGCTGTGTGTTTAAATTCCGTCAACAACGTTTCTCCGTCGGAGAAGGCTCTTACGGTATACCCTTCTTTGACTAGAAATCCTTCGATGAGTTTTCGGATATTGGCATCATCATCTGCAATGTAGATCAGCTTCGCCATCGCGCACCTCCTGATAGTTTATTCATAAAGTATTACCGGTAATTTTTCGAATTTTTCAATCTGTTGGTGGATATTTAAATAGGTTCATCTTCATAATACCTGATATTTTCTGTTGAAATTCGATAAAGTCAAACATTTTTAGGGCAATTCAGTGGCAAACGCAGTGACACATACGATACTTTTCATTGGATTTTTTCTACTTTATTTTGAAACCACGAATAAAAGAAGCTTTCCACCAGGGAAAGCTTCTTTTGTTGATCTTTTTATTGATCTATTTATTGGTTTTTTTATTAGTACTAATTAGCTTAGCGGCTTACTTTCCGAAGAATGTATCAATTCCTTTGGCGATCTGAGCGGCAATTTCCTGTTGGTTAACTGCGGCATTCAAAATCGTAGCATCTTGGAAGTTTGTGATAAAGCCTAATTCAAGAAGTGTCGATGGCATACTAGAGTTCCGGTTAACATAAAAGGAAGATCCGTAGGATACATCACTGGGTGCTGAATATTTTCCAATCACTGTTCCAATATTCTTAGCCAAGAGCTGGGAGAGTGTCTTGGACTGAATTTGCCAGTCACTGACAGCGGGATTCAGTTTTTCGCCTGCCCAGAATGCAAGGGCTCCTGAAGCTGTTGAACTACTGAAGGAATTACAGTGGATCGAAACGAAGATATCCGCTTTGACCTGGTTTGCTTCAGCGGCACGGGTTTCTAAGTCAACGGCATCATTCACATCATCTTTGGAGATGTATACTATATAGCCTTTTGATTCAAGGATCTCTTTCGTCAATATGCCCACCCGGTAATTGATGGTGTTTTCATCTACCATTTCTCCGGTCACGGTGGAGACTGCACCTTTACCAACACCCATATGACCCGGGTCAAGGTAAACGATCAGTTTTCCATCAGCCATGGGATCATAGTTCGGCAAAGGCTTGGTGCTTGTTACAACTGGCGTTGTGGTGGAAGGATTTGTTGTAACAGGGGTTGTGGTGGTTGGCGGCTTAGTCGAGGGTGGTGGAGTGACGACTGGAGCTGTAAATTTATTCAAGGTAGTAGCTGGAATGTTAAAGTAAGTGATGTAGCAATATCCGATTTGACCCTGATACTCAATTTTGATCCAGTTCCCGGTTTTTCCGACCATGATGGCTTGGGCTCCGGAGGGAAGGGATCTCAATATGGTGCTGATGTTTGAAGCATCTTTTCTCATGTTCACACTGGAAGTCGCAACCACTGTATCTGGATTCGGCTTTGCCGGCGTTGTCGTTGTCGGCGGCTTGGTCGAAGGGGGTGCCGTAACTACGGGGTTGGTAAATTTATTCAAGGTAGCTGCCGGGATGTTAAAGTAAGTAATGTAGGAATATCCGATTTGACCCTGATACTCAATTTTGATCCAATTGCTGTCTTTACCGATCATAACGGCTTTGGCGCCGGCCGGCAGTGATCTCAATATGGTGCTGACGTTTGAAGCAGCTTTTCGCATATTAACACTGGAATTCGCAACCACTGTATCAGCATTAGCCGGTGTTGTGGTTGTTGGCGGCTTGGTCACTGGGGTCGTAGAAACCGGTGGAGCAACTGTTCCATTTTGACTTGGATTGATCCAACCGCCGGCTTGGCCCGGGGTTCTTGTAAGGTTCAACATTCCACCGAAGTTTCGATAGATATAATAAGTTCCGGGTGCAAACCTGCCAACGGAATTGATGTTATCTTGGGCATCATAGGCATTGGCATAGGTATTTAGTGTTGTATTTACTTTATAAGTATTGGTGGCCGCCGCTGTTGTGACCGGTTTAGTCACTACCGGCGTTTTATCGATGTTTTCAACGGGATTAATCCAGGCACCTGGAACATTGGTGTGCTTGGTGATATTGAGCATACCGCTTAAATTTCGATAAATCTGATATTCTCCGGCTGCATAGGAACCCACCGAATTTTTTCTAGCGGCGGCATCCGTCGCACTCATATAAACAGGAATTGGTGAAAAGATATCAATATTACCTGAAGTTGGTGCTGCCAGTTTCGTTACGGTTGGCACCGATTTAGCGGGTGTCTCGATCCATTCTTGAGGTGAAACATATCCGGTGGTCCCGTTGGCAGTGATCTTAAACCAACCGTTATCCAGGGAAACCAAAGTTGCCAATGATCCGACCTTTAAGGTAGTCAGAACTGTACTGGTTGAACTGGCCGATTTTCTCAGTTTCGACGGTGCTATATTCGTGATCCCCTTCATTGCCTTATAATCCTCTGTATAGAAGATGTAGTTCAATGATACCCAACCGGTTTTGTTATTGTATTTTACCAAGGCCCACTTTTCAGTGGTTTCAAGTACTTCCACTGTTTTTCCCATCGGAACAACAGCAAGAACATTACTGTATATGCTTCCGCTATCTCGGAAATTGATTGAATCAGTGGTAATGGCATCCTTACCCTTTGCATATGCAGTGACGGGTGTCAGACTCAATACCGAAACTGATAAGAGCAATACACTAATGATCTTTTTAAAATTCTTCATAAAAACCACCTTTCATGATTCCTTGCGCAAAATTCAAATTGAATTGAATCAGACGCATCTCGTTAAATTTTTTATTCGAAATTAAAATTCCATCAAAAAATACCGAAAAAGAGATACTAATTGATAAACAAATTATGAACCAAATTGTGAACTTTACAGTTAATCACAACATTGAATCATATGTAAACCTACGATCATTATTATATCAAATGTTACAAAATTGTGACAGTCTTTTTAAATCATTTTTATGATTTAATTTGTGAACTTTAGTCAAATATTAGCTAAACCTCTGAAAGTTTGGCTAATTTTGTTTTACTTATAGAAAAATCATTGGCTTCCAAAAGAAATCCTCCTGCCATAAAAAACCAAAGCCCTGGTTTTTTATGGCAGGAGGATTTAAAAAAATAATGGAAAACGCTTTAAATTAAATCAAAAAATTTGTTTTAGATTGTTTTAAAGTCATCCTAATGTGACGAAACACAGATAATATATCAACATAACCATAATAATGGAAGTCAGGGTACCGATCAGATAATACTCTGCAAAAGTTGAACTCTTCGCGATCTTATCATATCGGGCAATGCTTTTGGCAGTCAGGATCAAACCGATGGCCATATATTCCCCCACTGAGAGGAAAATCAACGAAATAAACTTTTCTAAAAGGCCAATGGTACCGCCCGCTCTTAGTTTTTCCCGATCCGAAGGACCAAATGATCCATCCAGGAGCGCAACGGGGCGTTCTTCCTCTGGTTTGTAGACGGCGAAAAGTTTGACGAAGGTAATATTACTGGGCCGATAAATCAACAACAATGCCAGGACCCATTGCAAAACAATATACCAGGTATAATCAAACACATCCAGCATGTCGACCAGGATCGGCCAAGGAACTAAATGGTCCCCACCAGAGCGTATGAAAAACGCAATTAAAAACAAACTCACCCAATGGAGACTCTGATCCAATAAATAAACCGTGGCTGTATCACCAAAATACTTTTTGGGCCTTGCCTGGACCCGTTTGGATCCAGCCGCCTTGGCAAAATCAATGACGCCGTGACAAACCACCGCCCATCCGGCAGCAAAAATGAACTGGTAATCGAATTGGAAGATACCTGCCAACCATACAAAGGGTATGGCATATACCAAACAATGCAGAAACAGCGCCCGCTTTTCCTGTACCTTGCGATCTGACATTTCCTGGGTTTGGAGATAATAATCCCCCAAAATGTGGGCGGTCAAGAGCACCAGGTAAAGGGGCTTCAAGTTAACTCCTTCCATTTACGGTCGAGGAGTCGTTGAAAGTCCTTTAGGGCTTTTTCAAATTCATAGTAGCCTGCAGCACTCAAGCTGCGATGGACCGTACTTTGGTTTACCCCTTTCTTTTCTGCAATTTGCGATTGATTCAAACCCAGGAAAAAACTGTCGTAAATATTCTCGAACTGCTTTGGCGACCAGTGGTTTTCCATAAAGTGGATCAACCCTAATCCCGCATTGATGCTCTCTAGGCATTCATCCTGATCTTTCCCGCCAAACATCATATCACAAGCCACGGCCTTCTTACCGGACTCACTTCGCTTAACTTCACCGATCAGCCTACGGGCAGCATGATAAGCCGGTCCATCGGCTCCAATACTCTCGAGCGGGTCAATTTCAGTTAAGATCTCCCCCAGGCCGATCCCAAACCTTACCTGGATCGGGTACAACTGATATTTAATGTCAAATAACAACTCCAAAATGTGATCCGGCGAATGCAGCAATCCCTGAAATTCATCCCCCAAAGTCACACTAAACCGGCTTGCCAATTGAGTCTGATGGGTTTCATTGATTTTTTCCAAAACCGCCTTGAGCTTTCGTTGAGCATCTTCCCTGGCCTTAATTTCACGTGATTTGACTAAATCACCGATTATTGCAACATACAACGTTCTCACCTCTTCCCTTTTAGTATACCAAGTTGCCGAGACATTGCCAATCAATATGCATAAAATGAAGCATATTTAGTTTTTATCCCTGTTCCCTTTCATTTAGTTTGATAATGAAAGTAAATGATACAAGATCTCACGTCATAATTCAAACTGATAATTCAGTCTATTTAAATTTTCTTTGGGATAGGTGTTAAAGTTAACAAAAACCCAACTCAATTTCGTATTTTATTAGTTTACAGTATGGTATAGTGAACATATAATGAACATATTATGAATACTAAGGGGATACATCATGAAGTCTTTAAAAGGGACAATGACAGCAGAAAACTTATTAAAAGCTTATACTGGGGAATCACAGGCAGTTGTTCAATACGCCATTTTTTCTTCAATTGCCAATAAAGAAGGTTACAAACAAATCACGGATATCTTTCAAGAGACCGCTGATAATGAAGCACAACATGCGAAACGATACTATCGGATGCTGTTGGACGGCTTTGCCAATGAGTTGCCGGCGGAAATTGCAACGACTATAACCTATTCGGTCGCCCAAAATACGACCCTTGAAAATCTGTTGTTCTCCATTAATGGTGAAATGCACGAAGCTTCATCCATGTATCCAGGTTTTTCTGAAGTTGCCGACAAAGAAGGCTTCCCAGAAGTTGCTGCGGTATTTAGATCCATTGCCACCGTCGAGCAACATCATGGTGAGCGGTTTTCGCTATTGGCTGAAAACATTAAAAACGGCAAGGTCTTTAAAAAGGATGTCCCCACGTCTTGGAAATGCAGCAAATGCGGCTACATTTCGTTTCAAGAAGCAGCTCCACTAGTATGCCCCGCCTGTCTTCATCCGCAATCCTACTTTTCAGTAGAGCCTTACATTTATTAATTATCCCTTTTAAATTCGGGTTCCAAATGGTCTACCCCTTAGGCTCCCCGAAATAAAACTAAAAAAATAAAAATTGCGTCCCCCTATTTTCAGGCGGACGCTTTTTTATTTTTTAAGGATATTTAATTGGCAATGCCAAAAGAAACATCCACAAAGTCGCGATAATCCAATGCCAGTTTATCTTCTCCATACTGGGTTTCAATAAAGGAGACGGCATCATACACGTTGGCGGATTCAGGAATTTGAACGAACACTTTCCTTTGGAGGATCTCGGTTATTTCAACTGCAACGGTTCTCATCTCTTATCAACTCCTATTTTTTTATTATCGATAGCACATCAAGTTGCGGCATTTTCATAAATTCAGGTAAATGAACCATTTGACTGGTCAATTCCATGGCTAGTAGATCCGGATGATCGGTTTCGACCCGGCAAATAACTTGTTTATCGGTGTGAAACATCACTCGTCCAAAAAATCGCTGGGGTACTTTATCATAAAGTCGACCGGCACTATAAGTTCCCTGGACTACGGTATAGTAACTATTGGCTACATACCCAACGATTCCAATAATGGGGAGGATCGCCTGAATGGCTTCCACATCATACTTATTGCTGGGTTCCTTTTCACAGTAAAACAACGATCCGATGATAAAGGGATCCATTCCAAAATAGTTTTTAACGCCGGATATACTAAAATATAAGGGGTTTTTTAACTCATCCATTCTGTTCTTCACCTCATATCCAGAGTAACAAGTTGATAGGACATTTTTTCCAGTGTATAATCTCACATAATTAGATCGATCATGAAACGATGAAATCCAAGGAGGACTGGACTATGCCAACACGAGAAGAAGCTTGGGAACTGCTCAACCAGTATAATAAGACCGATAGCTTGATTAAACACGCCTTATCCGTTGAAGGGGTCATGCGCCACTTCGCGAAGAAATATGGTGAAGATGAAGAAAAATGGGGTGTCATTGGGTTGATCCATGATTTGGATTATGAGATGTATCCCGAAGAGCACTGTAAGAAAACTGAAGAGATCCTCACGGCCCACAATTGGCCGAAGGATTATATCCGGGCGGTTTTAAGCCATGGCTATGGACTGGTCAACGAAGTCGAACCCAAAGAAACGGTGGAGAAGATTCTGTACACCATCGATGAATTGACCGGACTGATCACTGCCTGTGCCTATATGCGCCCCAGTAAAAGCGTCAATGACATGGAAGTTAAATCCGTCGTAAAGAAGTTTAAATCCCCCGCCTTTGCTTCGGGTGTCGATCGATCGGTCATCTTAAATGGCTGCAGTCTTTTGGGAATGGAACTAAATGACGTTGTGGAAGAATGCATTCTTGGCATGAGAGCCATTGCACCTTCCATTGGAATGTAATTTGGCTGATAAAAAGGCTGAAAATGCCTTTTTATCATTTTTGCAACGCAGCTGTACAATCGAAAGAACTCGCCCGCTTGTTCAATAACCAGAACTCGCCCGCTTGCTCAATAACCAGATCAAATCCGCCATTTATCGATTGCTCCTTAAAAAAATCCGAATAAAAAAAGATGAGTACTCTTTGCGTTATGCACCTCGAGTACTCATCTTTTTTATTGCCCTACTTTCCCCATTCATATAATGTAAGTTAGCAGGATTTATTCTTTCGTTGAGCAGTTGTAGCGATCCTGCTCCTGTTCATTTTCGATTTTCGTGATCAGATCGACTCGGTCCTTGTGTCGGCCGCCTTCAAATTCTGCGTCCAACCATTCCTTGAGGATCATCCTGGCAAGGTCCGGGCCGACTACTCGCGAACCCATACAAAGGATATTGGTGTCGTTGTGGTTACGGGAAAGCTTGGCCGAATAAGGCTCAGAGCAAACCACCGCCCGAATGCCTTTTACTTTATTCGCTGATATGGAAATACCAACACCGGTTCCGCAAAACAAGAGTCCCTTTTTAAATTCACCGGAAACCACCCGTTTTGCAACGGCTTCTCCCCATATCGGATAATTTGTTCGTTCCGTCGAATGACTGCCTAAATCTTCGTATTCTACACCCAGTTCATCCAAATACGTCAATATATCAAGTTTAAACTCATAGGCTGCATGGTCTGAGCCAATTGCAATTTTCATTTTTCATTTCTCCTTTGGATCTTTGATCTGTTACTATCATCAGTTGTGATATGCCTAATTATAACATTCTCATTAATGGGGTACACCTTTTTTAATGGATTCTTCCTTTACCAGTGACTAGCAGAAACCAGCCAAGTCAGCCTCCCAATCTCAACCCCTCCTAAATTTTAACTATCGTTGTTTATAGCATAGCCCTATATCAGCGGCAACTAGCAGAGATTATATGCTACTGTGATCAGTAACGAACAGCCGCGGCACCAATTAGTCAGCGATCAAGCACGTAATTTATCCATATCTTGTTAGCAAACAGTCTTTTCTTAAAATTTAACAGCTGTAAAGAAATGGGGGTGAGTCTCTTTACATCTTCATTGAGCCCCTATTGTAAACCTTTTGTTTAAGCCATTTCTTAAAAATGGGGTTGTCGGGATTTTCTTCAAATGCTGGGTGAGCGTTGAATTTCCCTCTGTAACCAAATTGACATTTTTAGCAATTCATGATAAAAAATATATCAGAGAAACAACTTGTAAAAAAATTATAAGGGGGGAGAACAATGATCGGTAAAAACTTACAGCACCAGATTGCCAAAGGACTTGCCTTTGTCGCAATCTTTACTGGCACTTTAACAGTTCAACCTTTTACAGCTAGCCTGGAAGCCCAAGCCGCTCTTGCCAAAACTTCTTCATCGGTTAATTTTAGGGTTGGCCCTTCTAATAATTATACAATCATCCGAAAATTAGCGGCTGGATCCATCATCGATGTGATCAGCCATAACACCGCTTGGTCCAAAGTTATTCAAGAAGGCACCACCGGTTATTTATCCACCAAATATATTACTTTTACGTCCGTTGGCTCGATCACTGGTCAAGTTAACCTACGATCCTGGGGCAGTACCACGGGTAAGATCCTTACCAAACTCCCCGCGGGAACCACTGTCATGATTTTAGCCGGACCGGTCAACGGTTGGTATAAAGTCATTGGGAAGAACCTGACGGGTTATGTTTATAAAAACTATATTAAAGTAGATGAAATTGCTCTGGCTGCTCCTAATGAACGGACTATCCAACGAATCCCCATCGCAAGTGAGAATCCAATGACTACCCCTGCCAAGTTTAATTTAGCATCCTCCACTGCCAAATACCTCAATGCTGCGGATGCTAAAGATCAGAAAAACTCAATCGGCACCTATGGTGCTGGGTCCTATTATATATTCAAAACTTTTGATGGAATGCATAATATTTCCACAATTCCCGGCCAAGCCGGAGCTTGGATCAATCCCATGGTCAAATCCGCTCAATCAACGGATGCGCTGCAACTCCTTGGTTCTTATGAAGGGTATACGAAAATGACTTGGAATATCTCCTTCTATACCAATTTGCCTCGTGAAAACGGTGGCTATACCACAACAGCCCTAGGCACCCAGCTACGCTATGGTGTACTCTCCTCTAATTATTGGCCGCTTCGCTCCCAGATCATTCTGCCGGATTGGGGCAACTTTACCGTAGAGGATCGGGGCGGTCCGAATTTTGACTCCAAGTATCGATTTGACATGCTGATCCCCCGCAATTCTGCAGAATCAGATTACGAGTATTTGTCCCGGGTTAATAACATGGGAATTCGATCCATTACTGGGTACATCAAACCGGCTAAATAAATTCTGAATAAAGTTTGATTTTTTACAAGAAACTATATACACTTAAAAACAGGGCCCAAAGGGTCCTGTTTTTAGGTTATAATGGATATAACTATTAAACATAGACCCACTAATTTGCATATTTATTCACTTTTTGCCTTTTCAACACCCTAACCCCTTCCTCTGTATTCATTTTTTCAAATAATTTATCTTAATATTTTCGACGTAATTCCTTTAGATCTCGATAAAACAAGATAAAATCGAAGAAATGATATTTTTTTGACCGATTGAGCGTTCATTTGATCAATAATGGTCAAAACAGAGGCATTTGTTGTGTTTTGAATTAAGACAGATTCAGTGTACACTATATTTAGAGGGTTTATGCATCAGAATAATCACCGTAACACATGGAGGTATGAAATGGTAAAAGTAGCAGTAAATGGGTATGGGAGAATTGGCCAGAACGTGGTAAGGATACTGGTTTCACGTCCAAACGATGAAATAGAATTAGTGAGCATCAATGGAATGGCGAATGCTGACGCTGCATATGCAAAATTAAACTTTGACTCAGTTTATGGACGTTTCGAAGGGGAGTCCTCTGTCGATGGGGAATATTTGGTGATCAATGGTAAAAAAATCTTAATTACCAATGAACGCGATGCCACCAAACTTCCTTGGAAAAAGCTAGGCGTAGAGATCGTCATCGATTCTACCGGAAAGTATGTTACTCGAGATATGGCTCAGCAGCATATCGAGGCCGGTGCCAAGAAAGTCATTATCACCGCACCTGGAACAAATGAGGATATTACCATCGTCCTGGGTGTCAATGATGACAAATATGATCCCGCCAAACATCACATCATCTCCAATGCATCTTGTACGACCAATTGTTTGGCTCCAGTGGCTAAGGTTCTTGATGATTCATTCGGTATCGAATCCGGTATGATGACGACGATCCATGCCTATACCAATGGTCAGAACATCACCGACGGAAAAGGTCCGGACCCAAGAAGAGCCAGAGCGGCTGCCATTAACTTGATCCCAACTTCTACCGGTGCTGCCAAAGCCGTGGCATTGGTTTTACCTCAACTCGCCGGCCGATTCACCGGTACTTCTGTCCGTGTACCCACCCCCACCGTTTCCTTGGTTGACTTAGTTGCCACTACCAAAGAAAAAGTAACCGTGGAAAAAGTCAATGCAGCTCTTAAAGCCGCCTCGGATGGCCCGATGAAGGGAATCCTCGGTTACAATGATCTTCCCTTGGTTTCCTCTGACTACATCAAGGATGAGCACTCCTCCATCGTCGATGGACTGAGTACTTTAGTCTTAGGCGATAACATGGTCAAGATCTTCTCCTGGTATGATAATGAGTACGGTTATTCCTCACGAGTTGTTGATTTAGCGGAATTCCTAGCCAATAAAGGGTTTAATTAAGCTTCGGATTAATTCTATTTCATGTCAGCGCACATGAAGTTGAGTTTACCGTTGTAAAATGGACCAACCAAATTAAACTTTAAAATTATAAGCAGCGAGGTTGATGAACATGAGTCCAATTGATAAATTCTTATTGAGTTATCTGCTCATTATCAACCTGGCTGCTTATATTGCGTTTTATCGTGACAAGCAAAAAGCCATTCGCGGTGAGTATCGGACCAGTGAACTGGATCTTTTGTTATTTAGCTTAGCCGGCGGTCCCTTTGGCTCATTGATTGCCATGAATAAAGTTCGACATAAAACAAAACACATGAAATTCAAAATTCTGGTCCCCCTTTTTTGCATCACCTGGAGCTTTGCCATCGGTTACTGCGTCAGCAATGGCCTGCCCTAGTGCCTGAGTCTTCTTCAGGGAATTCATTCCCTAATTTCTATGAACTGCTCATTGTATGAACCATTCAATTGATGGTTGCATCATACCTGTAAATACCTGTAAATACCTGTAGAACCGAAATTTTTGAAAAAGCACTGTATTTTTCGAATGGTAAATAAAACCCCCACCAAAGGACATCAGATGGCAATCTGATCTCACAATGGTGGGGGTTTTAACTTTGAACAATACATTCAACTTTGCGGTTAGTTTCAAACCTGTCCGATAATTTCAAACCTGTCCGATAATTTGAACCCTGTCAGTTAGATCGAGCATTATCAGGCCGATTAACTGGTCAAGTATTGGTTATTTGGAATCATCCATATCAACTGGTTGACCATCAGCCGGGCCTTGTAGAAACTCACTGGTATCCACCGTCGGGTCAGCCATATCCAGTAATCTGGGCTCATTGATCCGCACGGGATCTGTACCCTTGGCGATTTTAAGGATTTGATACTTCGTAATCGCTCCTTGTTTGTAGAGTTCCAGACGCTTTGTTACACTTTCCCGGATCAGTCGATAAAGAACGGCTAGAGTCGGAACGCCTAAGAATACCCCAACAATTCCAAAGAGAGCTCCCCCCACCGTAACTGAGAAGAAAACCCACAGTGGTGGTAACCCCACGGATTTTCCAACGATCCTTGGATACATAAACATTCCGTCTAGCTGCTGGAATACCGCGATGAACAATAGAAAGAACAGCGCTTGAATCGGATTGATGGTCAAAATCAATAAAAATCCGACAGCTCCGCCTAAAATGGCACCAAGCATAGGAATCAACGTACTCAGACCGATCAAGGGACCAATTACCGTAGCAAAGGGAAAGCCCAGAACAAGCATACTGACGGTGCAAATAATGCCAACAAATGTTGCTTCGGTGACTTGGCCGGTGATATATTTTCCAAAGGTTTCACTTACTACACCAAGGAGGTATTTTATCTCCCCTCTTTTTTGAGGGGCCATATAGGCCGCCATGATCAAATCGATTTGGTGCAACAACGTTTCCTTGGAGATCAGAATGAACCCTGCAAAGGAAAGGCCTAGGATGGCGTTAAGAACGCCGCCTAAAACGCCGGTTATTCCTTGGAGTAAGCCTCCGGCCATTAAGCCGGCACTTGAGAACAAATTCCCGCCAAAGTTGGCGGATGAAGGGTCCAGGTTTCTGATGTAGTCCTTCAGCCAGGGAACACTGTTCATATTCCGATCCAACCAGTCCAGGAGCTGTTGATAATAGACCGGGATTTGACTTGAAATTTCCTGAAAAGCTTTGATGGACTGGGGAATTACTAAAATAATAATTAAAGCCACGATCCCGATCAATAGCAACAAAGAAGCCAATAACGCAATGGGCCGGCGAATTTTCTTCAGCACTTTGTTATCATGGGTCAGTAGCTTTGTTTCGATAAAGGTCATTGGTATGTTTAAAATAAAAGCCAGAAAAATCCCAATGATGACGGGGACCAGGATGCCAAGTAAGTTGGTGGCGACTTTAAGAAAGCCGGCCAGATTGATTACTGCAAATGCGACGATCCCTGCTAACACGACGAGACGGGCCCCATCGCGATAGCTAAAAGAATAAGATTTTTTTTCGTTGTTATTTTCCATATGGTTTCGCACCTCTTTAAAAGAATTGTATCAGACTTATGGGGGGTCCGGTGTCGAAACTTATTAAACTTAATATGAAATTACTCGCAAAATGTTAAAAACAGGCACAGCCGCTCTATTGGGATCGGATCCGTACCTGTTATTATCATTAAATTCATTTTATTGACCGATGCAAACTGCGGACTACCGGTCATTCCCCTACTTCACATTGAGTTGAATAAGGGAAATGTCTGGTTTTTTAGGATCTAGTCATGTACCAATCATTTAAAGCCAATGCTGCCGAAGCCCCTTGGCCGGCTGCAATGATGATCTGCTTATACTTCACCGTTGTGACATCACCGGCTGCATAGATCCCGGGGACATTGGTTGCACCGACTTCATCGGTGATAATTTCGCCAATGGCGTTTAAGGCTACCAAGTCTTTAAACATCGTCGTGTTTGGAATGTTGCCAATTTCCACGAAAATTCCCGTGGTCTTAATTTCCGCTACCTCACCGGTGGTTTTATCGGAAATCGTAATGGAGTCTACGCCCATTTCACCATTGATGGATTTGATCTCAGTTTCCAGATGGGTGGTAATATTGTTAATTTTAGCCAATTTATCCAATAGGATCTGATCTGCTCGGAACTTCGAACGGTGTATGATTTTGACATTTGAACTGGTTTTTGACAGGTCAATGGCTGCTTCAACTGCCGAATTTCCGCCTCCGGCCACTACAACGTCCTCATTCTTATAGAGTGGACCGTCACAGATCGCGCAGTAGGTTACGCCTCGGCCGTAGAATTCTTTTTCACCGGGTACACCCAGTTTACGCTTGGAAGCACCCGTTGCTAAAATAAGCGAGTTGGCCTGATAGACTTTGCCGTCTTCACAGAAAACCTGGAAGCTCCCGTCTTGAATTTTTTCAACTTTCGTCACCCCATAATAGCGGATCATTGGAACACCGAGCTCCAAGACATGTTTTTCAAACTCTTCGACTAGGCCCATCCCAGTAATATTTGATATGCCCAGGTAATTCTCGACCCAGGAAGTATCTGCGACCTGGCCGCCGGCTTGGCGGCCAATAATGGCTATTTCCAGCCCTTTTCGTTTCAGATACAGCGCCGCATTCAATCCGGCCGGTCCTGACCCGATGATCAGCGTATCATATTTCGTATTTTCATTAACTTCCAGCTTTTTTACTTCCGGAGCAGAACTTAAATTAAAATCCATCCTTTTTGTGCCTCACTAACTTTGGTTTATTGATTTTGCTTAATTAATTTCGGTTTTGGTTTTGGTTTCTTTCTTCATTGTAACCCATTGTGGATCGAACCGCTCATTGATCGGGTCTGTGTCTGTTTCAACTTATGGGCTGCTTTTCGAATTTAAAAGCTTGGACACCGTGGATTCCGACAAGCCCCCAAATATGATCCCGATCTGCTTCATGGACAATGTCGAGCAGCATTTCAGTTTGATCATCAGTTCATTGCGAAGTGGTTTATCTTTCATGATTTCGTCCAGACTCTGACCCCTCCGCCCGGCCTCTGCCAACAAATGAGCTGTGGCTTGTTCCATGGTATTGATTCGTTCCTGAGTGCCTCTTTGGAAAACATCCTGAACGTCTCCAGGACCACTTAAAAACGGGGTTTGATCCAAGATCGACATCGCCTCTAGTTTCTTCAAGAATTGACTGCAGGATGAAAATGGATCTTTCTGGTTGCCAGCTGTGGAACTGGATATCTCCACTGTTTCGGAAGCAAAGCTGGAATTTAAAAGCTCACTGCGAAAGCGATCTTTGAACAAGCAGCCCGGACAGTTTTTATAGATCGAATATTTTATGTTAATTTCTTTCATTATTTTAGAAACATCACATCCATTGGCATCTAGGATCAAATGATACTCTGCTTCATCTGATACGCAGTAGGCCAAGATCTTAAAATTATTCTTAGCTTTCACTTGCTGTAAAATATCCAGGAAATTTTCCCGATCCTCTTCACCATTAAACAATTTTTGCGTAGAGCTGCCGCTTTGTTTAATGTGATATACCCCATAGTTATCTTTGACTCTGGATTGTCGTGGCATGTTTTATCGAGTAAACAACTCGACGCTCACCTCGCTTTGCGATTAATTTTAACAGTGAGGTTGCGCTCGGTGTCCCTCACAACATAAGATCGGACTTACAAGATCGTTGAGCCATCGATCGGACTTCGGTTGAGATCTGCGGTCTAATTTGGGTATAATGTCAAAAATGGAGATTTCTCAAAATCATCGGATTGTCACAAATCCTCATTGATACCCTATCTACTAATTCTACCATAGAAAATAATAAATTCAAGTACCGTCCCTATATAGAAAAGCATCAACCGGAGCCGCCTCCGGATGATGCTTTTCTATTATTTTATGGGGATCATGGAGTTTATCGCCCATCTGCCCGTATAGGGAACATCTTATTGGTATTCTAATTCCAAAAGATCCATGAGTTCTGAGAAATCCTTTAGAGTATCCTCCAGCGGCTTGGGTGTTGTGATATCTACTCCAGCCTCTTTCATGACTTCGATGGGGTATTTTGAGGAGCCGGCTTTGAGGAATTTCTCAATGTAGCGGTCAGCCGCCGCCTGGCCTTCGTTGCGAATGGTTCGAGCAAAGGAAGCTGCCATGGCATAGCCTGTGGCATACTGATACACATAGAAATCATTATAGAAATGAGGAATTCTTGACCATTCGTACTTGATGGCCTCATCAATAACGATGTCCTCACCAAAGAATTTTCGGTTCAATCCCAGCCAGATCGCAGCCAAGTCACCGGCATTCAGCTGTTCACCGGCTTCGAGTTTCTCATGGGTGATTTTTTCAAACTCGGCAAACATCAGCTGGCGATAAACGGTGGTGCGGACCTGCTCCAGTTCCTGGTTGATCAGGGCAATTCGTTTGTCCCGGTCTTGTTCCCTGGAGATCAGATCATGGATCAGAAGTTTTTCATTGCAAGTGGAGGCTACTTCTGCCAGGAAAATTGAATAATTTCCATACACATAGGGCTGGCTGGTTCTGGTATAGAATGAATGCATGGAATGGCCCATTTCGTGGACAAAGGTCGATATATCATAGAGCGTTCCGTCAAAATTCAATGAGATATAGGGCATGGTGTCATAGACACCGGCCGAATAGGCACCAGAGCGTTTTCCGACGTTCTCATAACGGTCGATCCAACCATTGTCGATGCCAGCTTTAAAGTTGTTGATATACTCTTCACCCATTGGTTTAAGACCGACTAAAGCCATTTCAACCGCATCATCGAAGCTGTAGCTCTCTGAACCAGCCTCACCCAGTGGTACATACAGATCATACAGGTGAATCTCATCAAGCTTTAAGATCTTTTTCTTTAAGGCGACATAACGATGCAACAGGGGCAGATTGTTATTGATGGTTTCAATGGAATTGTAGAAAACCGAAACCGGAATGTCATTTGGCTTTAACGCTTGGTCTACACTGTTTTCAAAACCTCTTAGTCTGGCCTCGATGACCCAGTCCTTTAAACTCGTTGACAGTAAAAGAGCCAGTGTATTCTCAGTTTTTCCATACGTATTGTGGAGCGCTTCAAAGGCATTTTTGCGCAGGGTGCGGTCTTTGGATTTGATCAATTGACCATAGGTTCCATTGGTCAGTAGTTGCTCTTGACCACTTTCATCCAAAACCATGGGGAAGGCCAATTCTGCATTGGTATAAATACTATAGGCGCCTTGACTGCCGCCCCGGATTTCGCCAAAGGCTGCTAATACTTCTTCTTGATCTTTGGATAAAATGTGTTTTTTAAGATTTCGCTTTTTCTCCAGATGGAATTTATACAGAGCGACGGAGTCATCTGAAATGATGCGTTCAAATACTTCCTCCGGCAACGCTAAAATTTCCGGTTCAGCAAAAGCGGCCATTGTTGCATACTCCGTATACAGGGCTTGCCCCATCTGGCTTTGTGTCTGCATGGCCTGATTGGTCATATCTTCATTGAATTTAAGATACCCGTATGAGTAAAGCTTGCCCAGAAGGCGTTCCACTTCTTCCTGAGCCGATTCAAACGCTAAGTAACTGGCTGCATCTTTAATGGTCCCTTTGAACTTCCCGAAATCGGAAATCAGGCCCTTTACTTTGTCATAGTCCGACTGATAGGCTGCCTGAGTTGGATACATTGCTTCCAAGTCCCATTGATCGCTGCGAGCAACTTCGCTGCGTTTTTTGATTTCTTTCATGTGGTCCTCCCTAAAAATTCGTGTTCGTTTGATCCGTTTGGTTTATTTCGAAGTTTCGATTTATTCTAGTTGTCCCAACCTTGGGTGCAAACCCAATGGCGAAATAAATCTAAATCGCCTCAACCTATATTCATTAGTATCATCTTATCAAAAAAGACCATACCAAAGGTATGATCTTAACTACAGATATTAAAGTTAACATACAGTATTTACCGCAGGGGGGGTGGTGATCTTGTTTAGCGCGGAACAAAAGCTCTATATTTTTTCGTTCCACCCATTAATTACTCGATTTTTCCCTTGTCCTTGTCTTTTAGACGGTTAGCCCCCCAATAAGAATGAGATAAAGGGAATGGTGATCACTGATGCTAAAGTTGTTAAAAACACGGCTCGAGTCGTAAGACCGATGTGTTGGTTGTAGTTATTGGCCAATATTACTGCCATGGTAGCACAGGGCATTGCAATGATGATCACGGATACGCCGATGATCAACGGATCTGCTATCACTAATTTCAATAAAAACCAGGCAATGGCCGGGATGATCAATTGCTTTAGCAAGGTGAAAACATAAAGCTTCTTTTCGGAAAAGACTTCTTTGATCGGAATACCGGACAAGGAGACCCCTATGACGATCATCGCTAAGGGAGTTGTGACATTTCCCACCGATTTAATGGCCAAGGCTGAGGGACCTGTGATCTTAATTCCAGTCAAGAACATGAATATAGCCAGTATGGCCGAAATAACCGCAGGTGTCAGGAATGTTTTAGGATTCAAAGAAATTTTCTCGCCTGAGAATAAGGCCACCCCATAGGTAAACTGAACCAGATTAAACACTAAGTTGAAAATAATCGCATAAACTAAGGCGTCTGCCCCGAAAATCGAGTGGATGACCGGAAACCCCATAAACCCTAGATTTGAAAATACCGTTAAAAATAAATAAGCATTCCGTTGGTCTTTCGGTACTCGCAACAGTTTCACCAAAAGCATCCCTATGATGGGCATCACTGCGTACATTAAAATTGCGATCAGGAAAATTTGGAGTACTTTGCCACCCGCCCCGGTCGGATCCGCATCTGCAACCGCCGACAACATCATTAGGGGAAGGGTGACCTGCAGAATGAAATTGGATAATTTCTTCTGGAACTCCATATCCACAAACCCCAACTTGGTGATCAAATAACCAATCAAGATAATTATAAAAAGCATAACCATCTGATTAATGACGACCATAATATCCACTCTTCATCCTCCTCGTATCTAACTCGTCCAGCAACCGGCAAGCTTGGTCAATATCCTGGTTTAACACCATGTCTGTCAACCTTTGGTAATCCGCTCACTTTAAAAATTCTGCGCATAATTGACGGACAGGCAGTACCTGTCCGCTTAAAACTTCAATTGGTCCTTCGTCAGGTCTAAGCCAAAGCCTCATCGTCGGTGCAAAAAACCACCGTATTGCCTTCAAACCGCTCAATTCTGGCCAAGGAATGGATTCGGTATCCTTTGTCACGGAAGATCTTTCCGCCGGGCTGAAAGGACTTTTCGATGCCGATGCCAATTCCGGCAACGGTTGCTCCGGCCTGATCGCATAGGTCCAATAAACCCTTTAAGGCTTCCCCGTTGGCTAAAAAGTCATCAATGATCAGTACCTTGTCGCCGGGAACGAGATATTTGCGGTCCACCACGATCTCGGTTTTTGTTTGCTTGGTGTAGGAATATATTTGGCTCGTATAAACATCCTTCCCTAAGGTCAGGGACTGAATTTTCTTGGCAAATAAAACCGGCACTTTAAAATAGGTCGCTGCTGCAAACGCCATCGCAATTCCGGAAACTTCCAATGTCATTATTTTGGTGACGGCTTCGTCTTTAAAGGCATTATAAAAATCCTCACCCATTTCCATGAATAATTCCGTATCGATCATATGATTAATAAATTGATCTACTTTTAATATTTCACCGGGCAGGATCCTGCCTTCTCGGAGTATTTTTTCTTCCAGTTTTTTCATTTGTACCTCATCCATCCGTATTATTTCCCCATTATAACAAAGACTACTTGCAATGAGTACTAATTTCTTCGTCAATTATCAGTGAATTTCAATCTCTTTCCGTAAAGACTTGGTCCTATCCTCGCCAAAAAAACCTCATCATGACTTAAGCTGATCCTATATTTTCCTAAACATGAATATTTAATTAATCATCCATCTGACCGACATATAAAAAGACACCGAACCCTTTGTATCAAAGTTTTCGATGCCCTGGTTTAATTTAAGAATTCACCGTGAATATTCCGTTTCCAGTGCCCAACCAAGAGGATCCTCGGCCTATAATTAACTTAACGAAGCCCATGATCAGTTTCCCATACCCTGCTATTTGGGAATGCCTACAATCGCCTCTGGAAGTTCCCAACTGCCTGACTTCCCTCGGTTGAGATGATAAAGGCTTTGGGGTCAATGCTCAAAACCATGCGGCGGACCAATGGAATTTCAACTTTATTGATCATGGTCGTATGAATATGGGTAGCTTCTCCGGTATAGGCACCGGCTCCTTCCCAATTGGTCACCCCTCGTCCCAGATTTTTCATGATGGCTTGGTCGATGCCGGGTTTCTTAGTAAAAATTATGACCCAAACATTGATGTTCTGAGCATGGACTTTATCGATGGCAACTGAAATGACGGCATTAAAAAGGAATGAGAAGACTACTGTTTCAAAGTTCTGAGTCAAGGCCAACACTGAAAAAACAAAGACGTTTACGATCAATGCAATTTTCCCGATGCTAAAATCCGGAAATTTTTGGGTAAAATAAAGCCCCAGAACATCCATTCCTCCGGCTGAATAGCCGGCAAACAAACACAGTCCGGTTCCCGTACCGCAAATTACACCGCCGACTAATGCTGCCGTCAATTTATCATGAATCAAGGGTTCAATGGGAATGGGTACTACGGTCAAAAACACCGTCAAAAGAGTCGTCATAATAATGGTACGAACAAAGAAGAACCGGCCCAGGCTTCGCCAAGCCAATACCAGAAGTGGGATATTAATAAGATAATAAATGATACCGGACACATCAAAGGCCGGGAGTGGGAATCCGATCTGAATGAGGGCTGATCGAATGATCTGAGCGATTCCGACAACACCTCCGGAGTAGAACTTAAGCGGCTGAATAAAATAATTCAACCCAATGGCAAATAGAGCCATTCCGGCAGCAGCCAAGATGAAATATTTAGCCATATCGCGTTGCTTGATCGAAATTTTCATATTACCTATCCTTTCAATTAGAACAAATCCACTCTCATAGTATCACCCCTCAAACCCCAAATGAAATAGCAACGTCCACCAACCTGTAAATATTAATTTAAAAATCAAGGAGGTCAACAATGAGCTACAAATTAATCGTTGAAATCAACACCGAACGACCCATCGCTGCTCTGGCAGATAATGACAAACTCAAAGGCTTAGCACAGTATCTGGAGGACCAGGGATTTGTTATGCCAGGTTCCATCGAGATCGACGCCACCACAGGCCGGGCTAAAGTCAAAGCCACGGACCAATTGATCCAGTATATTGAAAAGTATCTGGGATAGGAGCTATGATATGAATCACATTACTCTTGAAATCATCAGCGATCGGCCCATTAAGATCAACCTGAAAAGCATGAAAGTCCAAGGTGCCCTCATGATGGCCCAAATGGGTGGTTATGTTGATAAACGGTCCGTTAAATATGACCCGCAGACCGGAGTTCTCACCGTTACGGTTAAAGAAAAAGCCCTGGAATTACTTGAACAACAAATGAAGTAAACAAACCGCTTTGCCCAATCCATGGGCAAAGCGCCTACGGTTGAGGCAGCAATCAAAAAGACTGAACCGATCAGATTACGGTTCAGTCTTTTGATTTATTACTCTAAGAGATGGGAGTTTTGCTCGCTATTTCAGTTCATACCGTTAGCTCATTTCATTTTTTAATTCGGTTTTATTATGGGTTTCTATTTGGGTTATTAGATAGGACTTCTTAAAACTCAACCGCCGAATAGATCGGGAATTTCTCGATGATTTTCCGGGCACGATTCTTAACTTCGGCCAATACTGTTTCATTGTCAATATTTTCAGCTACTTGATTGAGGATCCCGGCAATTTCAGTCATTTCGGCTTCCTTCATTCCACGCTGAGAAACACAGGTAGTTCCGATCCGAACGCCACTGGTAACAAACGGTGAAGCTGGGTCATTTGGGATCTGGTTTTTATTAACGGTCAGTCCGATGTGGTCCAACGCATCCTGGAATTGACGGCCGCTGATCTGTTTGGGGCGAAGATCCACCATGACGATGTGATTATCCGACCCGCCGGATACGATCCGGAAGCCGTTGTTTTCCAATTCAAGGGCCAGTTTCGAAGAGTTTTTGACGACCTGCCCCATGATTTGGCGGAATTCGTCGGATTTCATGTAGTTCATGGACCAAGCTTTAGCAGCCATGGTGGTTAAATGGATCGAACCCAATGATCCCGGGAATACCCCTTTATCTAAAGCTTTGGCAAATTCCCCTTTGCACATGACCATTCCACTGCGCGGGCCACAGAAAGTTTTGGTGGTGGAAGAAGTGACAAAGTCCGCCCAAGGCACTGGACTTGGAATGACATTTGCACCAACTAGTCCTGAGACGTGCGCCATATCCACCATAAATAAGGAGCCATTGGCTTTTGCGATGCTGGCAATCCGTTCATAATCAATGATTCTTGGGTAGGAACTGCCGCCGGCAATGATCAATTTAGGCTGGAGTTCTTTGGCCTTTTTCTCCATTTCTTCATAATCGATCTGCTCCGTTTCGGCGTTCACTCCATAATTTGAAAACTGATAGAATTTGGAATAAAGATTGACCGGATGCCCATGGGTTAGATGTCCCCCTTGATCCAGCCGCATGGATAGGACTTTATCCCCGGGGCTTAAAACGGAGGCATACACCGAGTAATTCGCAGTGGAGCCTGAATAGGGCTGGTGATTGACGTGGTCGCATCCATAAACTTCTTTGGTCCGTTCATTGAGAAGAAGTTCCAGTTCATCCGCTACGCCCGAGCCTGCCTGATACCTGTTTCCAGGATAACCTTCTAAGGTTTTATTGGTAAAAACACTGCCTGAGAGCTCCATGACTTCCATGGGTACAGTGCTTTCTGAGGCAATCATTTCGATGTTGTATTGTTGACGGTCCAGTTCACGTTGAGCCAGTTCATATAAAACCGGATCGCTTTTTTTAGTAAAAGGCAACATTTCTTTTTTTAAGTCATACCCTATTTTGTCCATTGTTGATTCTCTCCCTAAAATTTGTTCGTAAATAAAATACAGATGTAATTTAAAACTAAATCTATTATATACTCTGTTAACGTTTTTTTGAATTACATTTACAAATCAATTCATTAATTTATAGCAATTCATGTAAATCAGCGAATCAATGGTAGAATGTTAATGGTAAGATTACAAGGAGAAAGGAGCGTGAATACTATCGATTACCTACATCCCGACGACTTTCACGGCCAATTTGAAACGGACTTGATCGCCTTTCGACACCACCTGCACCGCCATCCCGAACTAAGCTTCCAAGAATTTGAGACCACTCAACTCTTGAAAGCAGGGTTATTGGAACTGGGGATCGAACTGGTTGACATCGGACTAGCTACCGGCGTCATCGGCATCCTGCATGGTGCCAAAGCGGGCCCCACCATCGCACTGCGCGGCGACATCGATGCCTTGCCCATCCAGGAATTGAACGACATCGACTACAAATCTGAGTCTGACCAGGTCATGCATGCCTGCGGGCATGATATCCACACCAGCGTCGTGTTCGGGGCCGCCCAAATGCTGTCGCAAAAAAGATCGCAATTAGAAGGAAATATTGTGTTTATTTTTCAACCGGCCGAGGAAATCAATGAAGGGGCGCGTCTCATTATTGAAAACGGACTGTTTGACCGCTTAAAAATCGATCGAATTATTGGCTTGCATAACAATCCACAGATTCCCTGGGGCAAAATCGCCATCAAGCCCAATGGGTTAATGGCGGCAGTGGATACCTTGCGCTTTACCCTGCAAGGCACCGGGGGTCATGGCGGTGTTCCCCATTTGACCAAAGATCCCATCGTCACAGCCGGGGCCATCATTATGAATCTTCAATCCATTGTTAGCCGAAACGTTCCCCCTTCGGACACTGCTGTCATCTCCCTTGGGACTATCCATGGCGGAACTGCCAATAACATTATTTCGGAATCGGTCCAAATCACCGGCACCGTTCGAAGCTTCCGGCCCCAAATTCGTGAACTTCTCCATGACCGGATCCTTGCGGTGATCAACGACACTGCCCGAGCCTATGGTTTGACGGCAACGATCGAGTACGTATATCACCTGCCGGCGGTCTTTAATCCTCCGGAATTGGCTGAATCAGCTCGACGGGCCGTGGCTGATTCATTGGGCGAAGATTTCATCGTTGTGCCTGAACCCTCCACCGGTGGTGAAGATTTTGCATTGTTCATGGAAAAAGTCCCCGGCTTGTTTTTCTGGCTGGGAGTAGGCAATCCTTCTGCCGGTATGGATCATTTCTGGCACAGCCCGCATTTCAACGGAGACGACCGGGCCCTGTTAATTGGGTCCGTCGCAATGAGTAACATGGCGATCCACGCCATCCAAGAATTAAAAAAAGGAGACACAAATGAAAAACATTAAACTACACATTATCGTATTAATTATCGTCATCATCGCAGAACTGATCGGAACCCAACGAATTCCACTGCCAGTGGGAGTCATTGTCTTATTACCGATGCTCTTTGCCATGGTCATCGGACTTATCACAACTTTTAAGCCAATTGGCATTTCCAAACCAAAAGAAATGAAAGATGCCGGTGCTTTAGTCAGCATCACCCTGTTACTGTTAATGGCTAAATACGGAACAAACATCGGTCCGAGCATTCCCCAGGTCATAAAATCCAGCCCTGCCCTGATCCTTCAGGAATTCGGAAATCTGGGAACCATTCTGTTGGGTGTTCCCATTGCCGTTGCCCTGGGACTGGGCCGCCAGTCCATCGGAGCAGCGCATTCTGTTGCCCGGGAGCCCAATGTGGCCCTGATCGGCGATAAGTTTGGTCTAGACAGCCCCGAAGGCAAAGGCGTTCTGGGTGTTTATGTTGTCGGGACGCTGTTTGGGACGATCCTAATCTCACTTATGGTCAGCCTGTTGACTTCGTTTACTCCACTACACCCTTATGCCCTGGCCATGGCGACCGGTGTCGGTTCAGCCAGCATGATGACGGCCGGAGTTGCTACCCTAACTGAAATCTATCCGGCGATGGGCAGTCAACTCCAAGCTTTCGGAGTCGCCAGCAACGTCCTATCCGGTTTGGATGGTCTTTACATGTCGATCTTCATCGGGTTACCCATGGCCGAATGGCTCTATCGGAAACTGAGTAAAGACAAAAAAGTCCCAACCGTCAAAAAAGTTTCGGACAACGGAGGTAACAAGTAATGATTAAAGTTAGAAATGCCGTTATCGTACTACTGATCTCAGCAGTAATTGCCTTGGTCGGAAATCTGGTGGGTTACAAAGTAAATCCCATTGATGCATTGCCCGGAATGGCTATTTTGTTCCTCCTGGCCGTCGGTGGCTATGCGTTAGCCGAAGCTTTGCCAGGTAATATCCCCCCGGTCCTATTCATTGTCACCGTCGGAGCGATCATGACGATTCCCGGTGTTCCCGGTGCTGCAACGATCAGTGCCTATACCAGTAAAGTAAATTTCCTGGCCCTGGCCACTCCGATCCTGGCCTATGCCGGTATTTATACGGGTGAAAGCATGGATGAACTCAAAAAAACCGGCTGGAAACTGCTCATCGTTGCTTTAGTCGTCATTTTCGGTACTTACATTGGTTCAGCGATCATTGCTCACTTGGTTTTATCTTTGATGGGGCAGATCTAGTTCACTGACCCAGCTATAAGAATCCAATATTATATAATGGAACTTATCTTAAATTGACCGTAACTTTTATTCAAAAACAGAAAGAGCTCCGAAATACAATGCAGTGTATTTCGGGAGCACTTTCTGCTTTTCACTTTTAGGTCCCTTATTGTTCAACGCTAAGCAGGTCAAATACTACTCGGTACCATTCATGGGTTAGATCGTTCGACCCGAAGAGACTAATTTTTTCCAATTATCAGGTGAATTACTTAAAATCTGTTGGTCAGGCTAAAAAACTGCTGATTAGAGTTGAAAATTAGGTATCATTGTTTATAGTCGATAGTCATTACAAAAGCAACGTAGAAAGTTAATGCGTGCCTAAAACTAGAAAATAAGTTAATTTAAGGAGACGCTATTTATGGAAAACAAACTGGTGATCATTCAAAATTTGATGAACAAGTATGACGGTTCATTCTACCTCTATGATGAACGGGTGATCTTGCGGCAGATCAAAACCCTTTATGAAAATTTCCGGAAATTCGAATTCCTCTATACCATTAAAACCAACCCTTTTGTGCCAATTGTGAATTTTACTGCTGCCCAGGGCTTCGGTGCCGATGCAGCTTCAGCTGAAGAAGTAATGATCGCACATCGAGCAGGCGTGTCATGTGAGAAGATATTATATTCAACACCCGGGAAAACCCGCAAGGACATCGAAAAAACCATAGGCAAGGGGATCATCGTGGCCGATAGTTACAATGAATTAATACTGATCAATGAAATTTCAAAACAGCAGGATATTCATCTTAAGGTCGGCTTACGAATAAATATTAATTACTCCATGGAGGGTGGTCCCGGTTCAAGCAGTAAATTCGGTGTGGATGAGGACACCCTGATCCATAACAAAGCTTTCATCAACACGCTGTCCAATGTCGAAATTGTTGGGATCCATGTTCACCTGACCGTTCAGATCCTTGATTATAAAAAACTGTATCATTATTATGAAAAAATCTTTGAACTGGCTTTGTTCTGTAAGGAAACCATCGGTCTGGATCTTGAATTCATCAATTTCGGCGGAGGGCTTGGCCTTGTCTATTCATTGGAAAATGATCAACCTTTGGATGTCGCTAAGCTTGGCCAAGAGTGCGAACAACTGTTTAACCGGTATAATGATCGCTTAAACGTAAGGCTATACATCGAAACCGGTCGGTTTGTCATCTGTGAAGCCGGCTGGTATGTCACCCGGATCGCCGATATTAAAGAATCCAGGGGCATAAAATACCTGATCGTCGAAAAAGGCCTTAATGGTTTTATGAGACCTTCCATTGCTGAGCTAATTGCCGGTTACACCGGAGCCAGCACTGCTTTAAAACAAGCCGAACCTTTATACACGGTAAGAGACGCCTTTGAATTTATGATCCCAGGCGGTGATCCATCGTCTCTTGAACAGGTCCGCATCGTTGGAAGCCTCTGTACAGCCACCGACATCATGGCAAAAGATGTGTTCCTTCCCAAGGCCCAGCTCGGTGACCTGGTCATTGTGTCTAAAGCCGGTAGCTACTCTTATTCATTGTCCCCCCTATTATTTACCAGCCAGCCTCTCCCAATGCAATTCTATCTGAAGTCAAATGGAGAACTCTTCATTGAGTAAAGCCATCCCCAAGTTATTGATTTGCATTTCCAAACTTTAGACCACCTAGAACCACAGTAAATTGACCGGTGTCTTTTCCAAGTATCATCAGGTTCCTTTTTTCAGCAGTCATCAGATTCCTTTTCTTTAAATCCCTGTCCCTTCCCGCCTAATTTTTAAAAGATTGGTAGATACTCTGTTAATAATTATCATCAATCACTACAATACTTATTGGATATGCTATGATTTTTTAAACAATTAAAATCTTCACACATCTGCCAACGCACCTGTCCTGAAAATATTGAAGGAACAGACTCCTCAAATCGAACAAGGAGGAATCAATGATAAAAAAAGGAATGATCGCATCACTCATGGGGATCAGTTTGATCCTATCTGCCTGTAATTCTGCAACTCCCGCCGGAACCACTGCGCCTACGGGCACTACCGCTTCGAGCACTGCCGCTTCGGGCTCGACCGTTGCAGCTTCAACAACTCAGGCTACCGCAACCAGTGCTCAAACCACAAGTTCGGTCAAAACCTCTACTCCCACTCGAGAAAGCCTGACCTTTGCAACTTACGATGACCTGATCACCTTCGATTTTGATCAAGCGGTGGACCTCTTTAACAAGACGTTCCCAAACTCCAAGATCACCTCTATCGATTTTGATTTCGCAGACATCTCCTGGTTCTATGTCATCCAAGGCATTGATGCTGTTGACAGCACCCTGGAACGGTCGCTTCGCTTAAATGCTGTCACTGGTAAAATCTGGAGTCAGGAAGAAGCCAATGATGACAACGATGATAAAGTCATCGATCTGAATTCGATCATCACGTTTAAAGAAGCATTCGAGCTGGCAAAAGCAGATACTTCACCTGACAGTGTCATCAAAGAATGGCAATTAGATTGGGATTGGTTCGGTGGGGATTTTATCTGGTATGAATTTGATTTGACGAATCCGGATGCAGAGCTCCAAATCAATGCCATTACTAGGGCCATAATAAAATAATCGGCTTGATAAAATAACTGGCTTAATAGAAGAATCTGTCAAGGTTCGAGGCAAGAGTAGATTTTGCTTAACGCAATCCTTGAATGACTATTTAGACCTAATCCAATTTACTTCGGATCGCAAAACCACCAGAGCCAGTCTTCTTGGCTAACAATAAAATATCCCTTTATAACTTTGGAGGCTATAGTTTAGCCTCCAATTTCGGGTTTTGGGGAAATTCACTTCCTGAGTTTAAAACTTAAAAGTTAGAAACCGTTGATTTATGCGCTTTATGCCATATTTCAACGGTTTTTTTGTACACATATTTTCGATTCTCCACCAGTTTTAGTTTTGTAACACTTCGAAAATGTGTCGCTGTCATATTTTGCCTTAGTTTGTTTATCCCCAGTAATTCAATTTACAGACCTTGATCAAGTCAAATTCCACCAAATCGGAACCGGGGTTTTCATTTGGTCAAACCAAGTAAGGATTTCTTTGGCTTGGGTAAGCATTTTGTTAATTTCGGTGGGTCCAAACGAAATTGCCCAGTAGATTGAAGACAGAGCGTTGCTTGCAATATATAGGGCCAGAAGAGGCCAAAAATCCACTGGCACATTATGATCAAAATAACCATCGATCAGACCGGAGGCGAAGTGTGGTGATTTTTGAGCACACCAGACGATGCGATTAAATTCCTCCCAGGGATCGCCAAAATCATACCGCTCAAAATCAATGATCTGTAATTTACCGGTCCGATCCATCATCATATTCCCAATGTGATAGTCCCCATGCTGATAGCATTGCGGTCGTCCCTTCAACAGATGTCGATTGGCGTTGATGTATTCAATGAAAACCTGACCCCCCTCATATTGGATCGGGCTCTTTAAATAATGGTTACTGAACAAATGCCAAATTTTCGCGATAGGAAATAACTAGGAAAAGCCGCGAAAAAAGGGCGAAAAAATCATGGCAAATCTTCTTCAGATTCACCACGAGGATGGACAGGGCGATGACA
>JBAQDU010000028.1:0-3034 GCA_049294805.1 Clostridiaceae bacterium | reverse complement strand
CATTTCAATGGCAAACCCTTCCTGTTCCAGAACCTGACTCAACAGTTTGGCTGATTTAAATTCAGCATAGGGAAGCTCTGCATAGTCCCAGATCTTAGAGCTGACCTCTAAGAGCAACTCTTTCTTCTCTTCCATTATTTTATTGATAAAGTCCAATTGCGACAAAATATACCTCCGGCTGCGTTTCTTTTCTTAAAATATGGGCTATTAAAGTACTTTGCTCAAAAATTCAATGGTTCGGGGATTCTTTGGGTGATTGAACAGTTCATCCGGGGTTCCCTGCTCTTGGATGATCCCATCGGCCATGAACATGACCCGGTCGCTGATTTCTTTGGCAAAGGCCATTTCATGAGTAACAATCACAATGGTCATTCCGGACTTGGTCAGGTCTTTGATCACGTCCAATACTTCCTTGACCATTTCCGGATCCAATGCACTGGTGGGCTCATCAAACAGCATGACATCGGGATCCATGGCCAGCGCCCTGACAATTGCCAGCCGCTGTTTTTGACCACCGGAGATCCTCGTCGGGTATTCATCTTTTTTATCCAACAGCCCGACGCGCTCTAGTAGTTCGAAGGCTTTTTGTTGAGCGGCTTCTCTAGGCATCCCTTTTTCAAGGATGGGTGCCAACGTAATATTATCGATGACTTTCAGATGGGGAAATACATTGAACTGCTGAAACACCATGCCGATCTTCTGGCGATGTTTATCCAAGTTGACCTTTTTATCAGACAGATCCACCCCTTCGAAAACGACTTTTCCGGAAGTTGGTTTTTCCAAGAGATTCAAGCATCTTAAAAAAGTACTTTTGCCACCGCCGGAGGGACCGATGACACTGACGATCTCTCCCTCATAAATAGTTTCAGTAATATTTTTCAAAACTTCCAGCTTGCCATAGTTTTTGCTTAAATTCTTCACTTCGATCAATGCTTTAGGCTTCATTGCGCTGGAGTCTCCTTTCAAATAAATTCAATCCTTTGGATAGGACCGCAGTAACTATCAGATAGATCAACCCCACAATGACCAAGGGTGGAATGGCCAAGAAAGTGGCGGATTGAACGGTCTTATAGGAAGTCATCAGTTCCGGTGCGAAAAATACCGAGGCCAGCGAAGTCTGCTTGACCATGTTAATGTACTCGTTGCCTAGGGCCGGTAGAATGTTTTTAACAGCCTGGGGCAAGACGATCTCCTTCATGGTGTGCGCTGCGGTGAGTCCAAGACTGCGGGCGGCTTCCACTTGACCCTTATCCACAGCCTGAATGCCGGCCCGGATAATTTCTGCTACATAGGAGCTGGCATTGATGATCAAGGCGATGATGATGCTGTTGGTATCACTTAATTTAAAGGGTAGAACTTTCGGTAGGATCAGCCAAAAGAAGTACAGCTGCAAGAGAATTGGGGTGCCCCGCAAAACTGCGATATAAGCTGAGGTGATAACGTCTAACACCAAGATCTTCGAGAGTTTCATGATCGCGATCAATGTGCCCAAAACCGTTGCCATCAAAACGGTCAAAGTGGCTAACCCTAGGGTCCCGATCAGACCGCTGATAAATACGTCACTGTATTTAGTCCATATATCTATGATTTGCTGAAACATGTTTTTTTCCCCCTTTTCTTTCAATGAACTAATTCTATAAGCCAAGCTTCTTGGCATACTCCGTATATTCGTTGTACCACTTATCATAGATCCCGGATTTAACGACTTCATCGATGATTTCGTTGATCTTGGTTTCCAGATCAGTTTCCCCTTTGGTGATGCCAATTCTCATCCCGTCGTATTGCTCATCGACCTTGAATTCAAATCCATCCACAATACTCAAACCGGCGGTGGGATTGGCATCAATATACAGCTGGCCCATGGACTTGGCCACGACAATGGCATCGGCTTTGTTTTCCTGAACCATTAAGATCCCGTCCGTTGTAGCTGACACCCGTTTCAGTTCTTTCATTTGTGGGATCTGTTCATTGGCGAACAGTTCTTGGAGAGAACCACTTTGAACCACCACCGTCTTATCCGAGAGATCATCGGCTGATTTAATCGTTTCTAAATCGGCGGTCCGGACCAACAATCCATAACCCGGGGTATCTTTAGAAAAATAATATCCTTTGGACATGGTCATGGCCTCAGCTCGGGCCGGAGTATAGGCTAAGCCAGAAATAGCCAGGTCATACTTGCCCTCGGTAATGCTGCTTAAGACTGCTCCAAACTCCAGGGGGACGATCTTAACTTTGACCCCGAGCTTCTCGGCAATGTATTTTGATAACTCCACATCACTGCCGACATATTGGTCATTGCCGGTTTTCGTAGGATCAATAAACTGGTTGGGTGCAAAGTACGGCTCCATGACGACTTCAAGAACCCCCTTCTCTTTGATGGTCTCCAATCTGGTTTTCTTTGCTATGGTTTGCGCCCCCGCGCTGGTACAGCCACCTAATACTGCGATCATCAGTGAACCTGCCAACATCAGGCTTAACCCTTTTACACTTTTTTTCATCATTTTTCTCCTTTTTTTTTGATTCCGATTTTGATTTGATATTCGATTTGATATTCGATTTGATATTTGATCTGACTTTTGATCTGACTTTTGATCTGACTTTTGATCTGACTTTTAGTCTGTTTATGTTTCATTTCTGATTTAGTTACTATCCATATTTTCTTAATTAGCGGTCTATCTGAATTTGACCTTACATCCTAGATTTGCTGTACGGCCCTTGTTGTTGAGTATTTATTCATCATTGATGCATATTGCCACTTCCTGCTACCGCGTATTTCAATTTGGTATTTATTTTAGTTGATCTAATCTTAATTGGGTCTCTTACCTTGGTTGGGTCACTATATCTATTTCGACCTGTATGATTCTATTTCTTCTTGATTTCAGGAGTACTTCTTTATGGTCTTGATTCTAAAATCAAAAAGCTCCCGTTCTCTGATCAAAAGACCAGAGGACGGGAGCATAACTCACGTGGTTCCACCTCAATTTACTGATACCTCACGATATCAACCTTACAAAGTACTATCATACTTCTGCAC
>JBAQDU010000027.1:0-4411 GCA_049294805.1 Clostridiaceae bacterium | reverse complement strand
GAACCAATTCCAGGGGAGAGAACGCTTCTAATTGGTCTGGCTGGATTTTTTGAATGCTGCTTAAATAAGACCATTGATCTTCAATGATCTGGAGGTCATCATCTAAAAACACCGTATTGCCAGATGCTCTGGCTTCTTTTTGCAGTGGCAGGGCAATCAGATTCCCAAACCCATCTTTGGGCAAGATGTCCTGACTGGGGAACAACCGGTCAAAGGATTCGAAAGTAATATCCGGGCTTTTGGCCATGGCAAGTTCAAGAATGGACAACCCGAATCCTCGGGCCATGGAAGCTTTGACTTCTGATTCAAAAAACCACCATAAATGTCCGCCGTTCCCGGATCGGGAACGTTCAAGACTAACCGGGATGTTCTGTTCCCGGCAGATGCTGCGGATCACTTGGGCATCACGCTGCCAGTTGGCTTCATCCAGATCCATGGCTAAGAGAAAACAAGTATCCGCTGTCGTCAATGGATAAAGTCCCAGGACGTGTTGTCCGGTCAGATGCTCTAGAATTTGATCCGGACCAAGCGGCGCAAAGTCACTGACGGTGCAGTCAGAGCAACGAACTCGTGGTTTTTGGCAAACTCCCGGGCGGAAATCATTCCGGCAGTAAGGTGAATAGCCTGGCTTGTTTCGCCACCGTTTGGCACAGACATCCGGCCGGCCTTTGAAAAGTGACAAAAAGAGTTTGATTTTCTCAGTGTTGGAACTTGTCATGTTTATGATACCAGTCTCACTCAAATTTTCTGGAAATGTCATTGTTTCAATGAATAAATCTGGGGAGACGTCCATTTTGATTTCCAAAAGTAGTCCGTCCAACTCCGTTTGAAGTTCTTGGATCTGACTTTCAAGTTTGCTTATCCGCGCTCTTTTTAAAGCGATGGTCTCATCTTGCATTGGAATTTCTCCTTATGGGATTTGAGTTTCCCATGACGCTTAATTATTTTAGACTTGATTGTATTACTGTAAGGTTAAAAGCCCATTTTTACTCCATAATTTTAAAACCTTGATTCCGAATTTTTTAAGCACAGACCAATGATATCTTTAAAATCATTAGTAAACTCTGTTTTTTAGTTTCTGAGTTTTTTAGGTTATTTTCTTCCAATCAATCGTAGATACGGTTGGATTTTCTATTAACTCAGGTTCTTCAATGCCAAAGAGTTTGTTGGTCGGATCGGAATAATTTGATGAAATAGTTTGTGCGATTATGTGGGCTTCTTCGAGGAGTGTCTCGACGGGTCTAATCTTCCGATTGATCTTTTTAAATTCAGTTAACAATTTTTCCCCCGAATAGTCCTGTTGGATTAAGTCTGCTAAAATCTCCTCAGCAAAGGCAGAGTTGTCTTGCTCGATCGGTGTTAGGATTAGCATGCCATTAGCAAAAATGCAATCAAGCTCTTTATCTAACTTCATGGCTTTGAAAAATTTTGCGGGGATCGTGATTTGACGTTTGTTGGAAATGTTAATTCGCCGTTTTTCTATTTTCGGATTAATTTCTTTTAAATTTGATAGGTAAATTTGATATTAACATTAATCGCTACTCCTTATTAGATGGCAACAGAAACCAAGGTTCTTTCTTTCCTATTATTATTTACTTGGATTTTTAAATAGTCAATAACGATGACATAAGTATTAAGACTGGTTAGAAGACTTAACTAATTAAATCGCTTATCTTGAGAAAAAAGCTCAAGATAAGATGTGAAAGTAAAAGGTTTGGGGTATAATAGAACTAATAGGTAACCCTTAACGAGGAGGTTTTCAGAATGTTAATTGATTATAGATTTTCAAATTTTAGATCATTTAAGGAATTGACCAGTTTGTCCATGATAGCTGGTAGACAGACCACGCTTAATGATAATCTGATCCGAAAATTTGATTTAAGAATTATGCCATCTGCCGTGATATATGGTGCCAATGCCAGTGGTAAATCTAACATCATAATGTCTTTAGCAGTAATGAAGGACATTGTCTTGTCCGGATCACTTGAGACAAGTCTTCCCAATTTAAAGAACTTAGAACTCTTTCCGTTTGCCTATCAAGAATCTGAGAAACCAATGAAATTTGAAATTGATTTTGTCTATGGTGAAAAACGGCTTGAATTTGGGTTCGAAATTGAAGTGAGTACTTTTAAAAAAGAAACTAGACGCATTACTTCTGAGTTTCTGGCTTTCGTAGATAAGGCTGAACAAAAAACTTTGATTTATTCAAGAGATCGAGAGAAGATTCAAATTAATAAAGAAAAAAAAGCATTAGCTGCCGTAGAATTTGATGAGAAGCTACTTGAACAGTTTGAAAGAAAAATCAATGAGAATATTGATGAAACGGAGCTGTTTTTATCGAGGGCTTTTAAAAGTACGATTAGCAATGAAATGGCGGACATGGTACTGGACTTCTTTAAAGAAGAACTCATTGTAGTCAGTGATTTTACGCTGAAGAAACCAAATTTAACTTTTTCACTGGAAGCCGGCCCTAAAGAAGACTTTTTAGTTTGGAACAGGATCCTGGATGGATTTGTTAAAAACGCGGATTTTGGTCCGCAACGATTAGCCTTTAAGCCAAACAAATCAGAAGGCAAAGAATCTTCCAGTATGGAACTTATGTCCATCTATAAATACCATGATGAGAATATTGGTATCCCATCTGAGCTGATGGAATCCAGAGGAACCCTTAAACTCATCGATTTTGCGATTCCGTTTGAGAAACTTTTCAAGTCGGGTGGCGTTTTTGTTTTAGATGAGTTTGATTCTGCGATTCATCCCGAGCTCATCAAAGGAATTTTGGCAGTCTTTAACGATAGTGATCTAAATAAGGCAGGGGCACAATTGATCTTCACAACCCATAATCCGATTTATCTAAACAACAAGATATTTAGAAGAGATCAAATTCGCTTCGTTGAAAAGGATGCAGATTCCTATGAGAGTATTATTTATTCGCTGGCAGATTTTGGATCTGAAGAAGTGCGAAATGACCACAACTACCTGATCAACTACTTTAAAGGTAATTATGGAGCGCTTCCATTCATCGACTTTTCTAAACTCTTAAAACCAAGCGATAATAGTGAGGTTGAAGATGGCGAAGTATAGACGAACCTATCTTTGTATTTGTGAAGGACAACAAGAAACAATGTATTTTAGTCATTTGGCCAAACTAATCAAAGACTTTCCAAACAAGGTAGTTAAGTTTAATACATATGAAGATTTGCCGCTTCGCCTCGAAAAGCGATATGAAAATTATGATAGCGCAGCAATATTTGATTATGATCACAACAACGCTGAGTTTAAGAAAAACATTGAATTCTGCGATAAGCTAAATAAGAAGTTAAAGCCTACAATAAGAAAAGAAGGCAGGTGTGTCTATCACGCTTATAGCAACGTTAACTTTGATCTTTGGTTGATTTTACATAAAGAAGATTTCAATCGAATGGTATCGAAAAATGATTCTTATATAACAGACTTGAAGAAAGTTTATGGCTTGAAACCCACAGACAATATAAAGAACGAGGAAGTCATTAATAAAATACTGAATCAAATCACTTTGGACGATGTCAAAGCAGCAATCGAAAGAGCTGATAATATTAGAAGGAGAAAAGCCAATGCAGATTGCATACTGTTTGGAAATACAAAAACTTATTCAAATCCAGACTTCTCGATTCATGAATTCCTCAAAGCAGTATTGCAGGATAGTGGTGATTTGGATTGAACACGTGTTTGCGAGCGGTGGAACCATGGGAAATTAGAGATGTTGCACTGGATAAAGTTATCCATGTTAGGTTAGACCAACCACCCGTTCGCTATGATTTTGTGGAAGGAGGAGTCACCCCAATATGATTAAATTCGTTTTTACAGGGAAAATCATATCAATCCAACCGAGAATCAAATTAACAAGATCCTTCAATGAATCAGAGCCTACCTGCTGGGAGTATTCTATTATGTTAGATGAGGGATCTTTAGAATTCACAGAGTGATCGAATTCAGACGGATCATACGCCCAAGACTATTTTCTCAATTGGGTTTGGGCCAGCAGATCAGGCCAAACAGCACAGAGTGAATAATGTGATTTCTGGAGAATGTAGACCGGTCCCTGCTCAGGAGCTTGAATCGGTCGACTTTTTTCGAAGTCTGAAAACTCACAGTCATCAACCAGGGGAAATCCGGAAGTAGTTGTATTCCCTGGGAACTTGTCCCACCGGACCTGGAAGGATATCAAGAACGTGGTCAGCTAAGATTGGCTGCTAAAACCTATGATGCGAAGTGTTAGCTGTATCTGGACTGCAAAATGTTGGTTGAAATAATAATCGGTAATTGGAACCCCAGAGTCCGAAGGGACTATCAGTTCGAGACTTTTTGTTATGGACCGTTATCCTGTAAGTTTTATAAAGCGGGTGCTAAATGAAAAGTCGAGGGTCGAAAC
>JBAQDU010000026.1:0-131760 GCA_049294805.1 Clostridiaceae bacterium | reverse complement strand
CTTATGTAATTAGTTCCGCGGATGGATCAGCCAGCTTAAAGCGAAACGGCTGGATCGAGATCTCTAAACAAGACGGATCTAAAAAAGCTTTAGCCGGTGTGGAGTTCACCTTGTTTTCAAGTGACGGCGTGACCGTCATTCGCAAGGGGATCACAGCTGCTAACGGCACGTTGCGCTTTAAAGTGATCCCGGACGGAAATTATATCCTACGGGAAACAGCTACACTGGCTGGGTACACATTAGATACTCAAAGCCATACAGTGAAGATAACCACAGCAGGAGGCGTTATAACAACCTCCATCGATGGAAAAACGGGTGTTGATGCCAATAAGATCACCATCAAGAACTTCCTTGCAAATACCGTTGGCGAGCTGATCCTTAAGAAAAGTGTAGCCGGCAACGGAGGCGAGCTTACTAAAAAGTTTGAATTCACCGTGACCTTCAGCGGAGCCACCGGACCCTATGATTACTTCGGTACCGGAGTACCAAACGGTACGATCAAGAGCGGCGACAAAGTTTATCTGGCTAACGGCCAGAGCATCAAGATCGTCGGCCTCCCCAAAGGCAATACCTATAAAGTTATTGAGACAGATTACAGTGCTGAGAGTTATGTAACAGAAAGCACCGGCGATACCGGAACTATCGTGGCCGGTGAAACCAATACTGCTGCCTTTATCAATACCAAAAATTTAGGCGGACTGACCATCTCTAAAACTGTCACCGGTAACGCCGGCGATCTTGACAAATGGTTTACTTTCACTTTTGCAATGAGTGGTGCGCCATTGTCCTACAACTACACCGGCAACGGAGTACCAAATGGGACGATCAAGAGCGGCGATACCATCTCGCTAAAAAGCGGACAGAGCATTACCATTGTCGACTTACCAGTCGGTGCAACTTATAGCGTGACCGAAGATGATTATTCTGAGAATGGTTATGTTACTAGCGCTACCGGAGCTGTCGGAACGATTAAATCCGGTCAGACTCAGACTGCTGCTTTCACGAATGCAAAGAATGTCGGAAGCCTGGAAGTTAAGAAGACTGTACCGGGAAAAACATCCGATAAAACTAAAAAGTTTGAATTCACCATCACCTTTATCGGTGCACCCGGCGTGTACTCCTATGTAGGAACAGGTGTGCCAAACGGCACCATCTCAAGTGGCGGAACTGTTTTATTAGCAGACGGTCAAAACATTTCGATCAACGGACTGCCCACCGGTGCGACCTATACAGTAACTGAAGCGAATTATTATGGAGACGGCTATTCAGCAGGCAGTACCGGCGCAACCGGCGAGATCGTAACAGGTCAGACCCAAATAGCCTCTTTCATTAACATTTTAGTTGAGGGAGAACTGACTATCTCTAAAACAGTCACAGGTAATGGCGGAAAGCTGGATAAGCTATTTGACTTTACTGTGACCTTCCAGAATAAAGGTATTTCATATCCCTATACCGGAAATGGCGTACCGGATGGAACAATCAAAAGCGGGGATACCATTGCCCTGGCACATGGCCAGAGTATCACGATCAAAAAATTGCCCACAGCCAGTTCCTATAGTGTAACTGAAGCGGACTACACGGTTGAAGGCTATGTCCTTACAAAAACCGGAGACAGCGGCTTGATCAATGCAGAGGAGCCAAAGACAGCAGCCTTCACCAATACAAAAAATGTTGGAAGCCTTACTTTTACAAAAACAGTTGCAGGCAATGCCGGTGATAAGACCAAGCAGTTTAAATTCACTATTACTGTCGATGGTGCTAATTTTGTATATGCCTACACCAACTCAAATGGGCTTGATGGCGGCAACTTTAGAACTGGCGACTCATTAGTCCTCATTGATGGAGAGAGCATAACCATTGAAGGCTTGCCGGCCAATGCAACCTACACTGTGGTCGAAGATAATTACTCGGCCGAAGGTTATGTCACCACCAAAACCGGGGCGACCGGAACCATCGAGACCGATCAGACCAAGACCGCTTCGTTCACTAATACGAAAAACATCGGAAGCCTGGAGATCACGAAAACTGTCCCTGGAATAACTTCTGATAAAACAAAGAAATTTGAATTTACCGTCACCTTGATCGGTGCTCCTGGTGAATATGCCTATGAAGGAACCGGAGGAGCGTTGGACGGAACTATTCAAAGCGGCGCTAAGATCTCACTGGCCCACGGTCAGAGCATTCTGATCAAGGGATTGCCAGCCGATGCTACTTATTCGGTTGTCGAGACAAATTACTTTGCTGACGGCTATATCCCGGAAATGACCGGCGATACAGGTACCATCATAACTGGTGAAAAGCAAGTTGCAGCGTTCAAGAACATCAAAGTTATCGGAGAACTCGTCATCCGTAAAATAGTCAATGGCAATGACGGAGATCTAACTAAACTATTTGCTTTCACCGTTACTTTCGAAGGAACGACGGGATCATTTGCCTATACCGGCAACGGCGTAGATGACGGAATGATCACAAGCGGCGATACAATATTCTTAAAACACGGCCAGAGCATCATGATCAAGGGCCTGCCAAAGGATACGAAATACACCGTAGTTGAAGGCGATTACTCCTTGGCTGGCTATGTAACAGAAGTAACCGGCGATACTGGCACAATCGTGTCTGATGAGCCGCAAAATGCAGCCTTCACCAATACGAGAAATATCGGTAGCCTGGAGATCACAAAAACCGTCCCGGGAAAAACTTCCGATAAAACCAAAGCATTTAACTTTACCATTACCTTTGGCAATGCACCGGCAACTTACGCCTACACCGGAACCAACATTGCCGACGGAACCATCCAAAGCGGTGACACCATCGCCTTGACCGACGGTCAGAGCATCTTGATCAACGGACTGCCAGCCGGTACTACTTATACAGTCGTTGAAGCCGATTATCTGGCTGACGGCTATGTCGCAGTAAGCACTGATCCGACTGGCGTCATCGTAACCGGTGAAACCAAAACGGCAGCCTTCATCAACAATAAAGTTGAGGGAGAGCTCACTATCACTAAGACAGTAACCGGTAATGCCGGCGACCTGGAGAAGAAGTTTGACTTTACAGTTACTTTCCAGGGAGCAGACGGTAGTTACCCTTACACCGGAGTCGGCGTTCCAGATGGAATGATCACAAGCGGAGATACCATCGCCTTGGCTCACGGCCAGAGCATCACGATCTCTAAACTCCCCATGGATGCAACCTACACCGTAACTGAAGCGGATTATTCCTATGAAGGTTATGTGGTTGAAAAAGTCGGGGATGTCGGAACCATCGTGGCAGATGAGCCACAGACTGCAACTTTCACTAATACGAAAAACGTCGGAAGCCTGACCATCACAAAAACCGTACCAGGAAAAACCTCCGATAAAACCAAAGCCTTTGACTTTACCGTCACCTTTAGTGGTGCACCGGCTGAATATGCCTATATTGGAAACGGTGTTCCAGACGGAACCATCCATAGTGGCGACACCATCTCATTAGCAGATGGTCAGAGCATCACCATCGCTGGACTTCCGGAAGAGGCATTCTATGAAGTAACGGAAAAAGACTATACCGGCGAAGGTTATATCCCGGTAATGACCGGCGACAGCGGAACCATCGTGACGGACGAAACTCAAACAGCAGACTTTGCTAACATCAAGATCGTTGGCGAACTCGTCATCAGTAAAACGGTGAAGGGCAATGGCGGAGATCCCACTAAAATGTTTGCTTTCACCATTACCTTTGAAGATACACTAAAATCCTTTACTTATAAGGGCAACGGCGTACCGGACGGTACTATCCAAAGTGGCGATACGATCCTCCTCACCCATGGCCAGAGCATCATGATCAGCGGACTCCCCGAAGACGTCAAGTATAAAGTTACTGAGGCAGATTATTCCGCCCAAGGCTATGTTCTTGAAAAAACTGGAGATGTTGGAACCATCGTGGCCGATGAACCACAAATTGCAGCTTTTATCAACACAAAAAACATCGGTAGCCTGGCTATTGAAAAAACGGTAAAAGGCAATGGCGGGGAAACCGATCGATCGTTTAAATTTACAGTTACCTTCATGAATGCTCCAGGTGCTTACGCCTATCAAAAGAATGGCGTAGACGCAGGAGTTATTAAGAGTGGCGACACCGTCTCCCTGACCCATGGTCAGATTATCACCATTGACGGTCTACCGACCGGAGCCGCCTATGTAGTTAAAGAAAACGACTATTCTGGTGATGGCTACATCGAAACCAAGACCGGCGATACAGGAATGATCACTACGGGCGAAACTGCAGCTGCTGCCTTTGTCAATACGAAAGAAGTGGGCAGCCTCAGCATCACAAAGATCCTAAAAGGTGCGGCACCTAACAGGGCCAAAGCCTTTGAATTCACAGTGATCCTAGAAGGTACATCAGCTACCTATTCCTATGTTGGCAACGGCGTACCAAACGGCACGATCAAGAGTGGCGATAAAATATATCTGGCTAATGGCCAAAGCATCACCATCAATGGACTGCCGGTGGGTATGAACTACAGCGTGACCGAGAAAGATTATCTTAGAGATGGCTTTGAAGTAGTCAGTGTTGGGGCGACAGGCAAGATCATGATCGATAAGATTCAGGAAGCGATCTTCACTAACACCTATAACGCAGAACTTGACTTCAATATCCCTCAAACCGGTGATACTTTAATCGGAAACTATGCTAAGATTGGTTTATTCTTCTTCTCAGGAGCAATCCTGTGCTTAGCGGCTGCCTATTATTTGCTGCGTAAAAGACAGCTCAATAACAGACATTAATAAAAATCTCTAAAAGAAAGGCCGGCAGGAGCATTTCCTACCGGTCTTTTGCTTAAAGTGAGGGACCTATGGTTAAGAAAAAAAATTCGTTGCGGATACTGAATGTTCTGATGCTTCTATCGGTTGTGGGGATCATTATCTCAGGTGCAGTTTTAGTGGCTGAGAATACGGCTTACACTCAAGGCGATACATCCTATGAAGCGATCCGAAAACTGAGTCCACGGGCAACTAATATAATAAATGACCAAATGGAACTCACTCCCGGTAGTACGATTCCTGAGTTTGACTTGGCAAAGCTTAAAGTGCTCAATCCGGATACCGTCGGTTGGATCTGGGCCGAAGGCACCAGGATCGATTATCCCATCGTTCAAGGCAAGGATAATGACTATTATCTGAAGCACATGTTTGACGGCGAATTAAATAAAGTCGGAGCGATCTTTATGGACTGGCGAAATGGACCGGACTTTTCTGATAAAAACACCATTATCTACGGACATCATATGAAAGACGGTTCCATGTTTGCCGCTCTGGCAGATTTCAAAGACCAGGCTGCCTACGAAAAGAAATCGGAGATGATCTTGTTTACTCAGGACGGAAACTATCGGATTGAACTTTTTGCCGGAAATATCGTCCATGGTGAAACCGGCAGGATCCCTTTAAGTTTTGATACAGATCAAGAGTTTAAAAGTTATCTTGCGGACGTATTGAAAAAGTCTACTTTCAAATCCGATGTGACAATACTCGAAACCGACCGAATCATCACCTTGGCTACCTGTACTTATGAGTTTAATAATGCTCGGTATCTTTTGTTCGGAAGATTAGTTGCGGTGGTACCGAACGGTACTGCTAAATAGTAAAATGACACTAGGTGTTAGACCAGCTATAAATAATAAAAAGATGAAATGAAATTATTTCATGGAGGGGCTTAGTTTCCCGGAGCGCTAATAAAGCAAGGCTTCGACCATCCTTTCCCGATTCAACCAGTGATGGCCCGTCCGGATCCTCTTTTAGAGATCGGACGGGCCGTCGGTTTATTGTTATTAAGAAATATAAGATCGAGCTGATCACAAGAAATCAGTTTTTTAATTTAACATTAGATCGACCGGTAGCTGTAAATTTAGGCTTAGCTCGGTTCAATCACAACTTCACTAAGATGGGCAGCCCTGGCCGAAGTAAAGCAGGCTCAAACGCCGGAACGGCTACTTCAGTAGGTTTACTCAATAGCTGGATTTACTCCGGATCGCCTCATAGATCCTGATCCAATCATTGGTCCTAGGGAAGTCATTCATCAAGATCATTTTGTGATCCGATATCATTAAATGAGGGATCGTGGTAAGCAAAATATCATATTTTTTAAGAACTGTGTCAGTGATCGTTGCAGGATAGCCGATGGTATCGATGGTTAGATTTGGGATCTTTCCGGTCATGAAATCCAAGAGGACCTTGACCAGAAACTCTGTGTGAAGTTCGCCCGAACCATCGATTAAAAGAATCGTCATTGGCTTAGTCAGCTGAGTCACTTCAGGGCAAACCAGGCAGGTCCAATAGAGAAGCATGGAAATCCAGACGGACATATCAGCCCCGATCCGTTCAGATAAGATCTTAAGGTTTTTTTTCATTACCTGATATATAAACGGATTAGAGTTTTTAACAGAAACTGAAAAATAGAAAGCGCGAGTAAACAACTCGACGGATTTAAACGGTCGAATCTTTGCCATGAAATAACCGGTTGTCATCACCTGAACCAGTGTTGCCCGTGAATTTTCATTTGGTCGAATTGAAAGTTCTGAGAAAAATCGATCAAAATAAAGCTCGATTTCTTTAGTAACCAGTTTTTCCTCGGCTGGGGAGGTCCAGTAATTATAGTTTTTAAGCATGTATTCATAGATCGGATTAAATCGATCAAGACTGACCAAAGGGAAATTCTGTTGGAGCAAACCGATATCCTCGGACGGCAGTGCCCCCTCCGGCTGGTAGGAGGAACTGGCATGTTTGCCTTGCTGCTCTCTAGTCAACGATACTATAAAAAATAAGGTCAGATAGTTCAGGACGTATTGATCTTTCGAAGTCCACTCATATTGGGGCAGGCTTATTTTTGTTTTTAAAAAGGATAGGAGTGATCGCCGGATGACAGCGGGGTCGACACCATAGGCATCTGCCGGGTCGAATCTTCCTAAGTTTAAACCGTACAGTTTGTGCAGAAAGCTTGCGATGGAATCGCGCAGTTGCTGTTCATCTTCACCGAAGAATTCGTATCCGCCATCGGTACACCGGATCATCATTTTCCATCTCGAAAAGTGCTCATTGATCTTGGGGAATATACGGAGCAACGTCGAGCGACTGACAAAAAGTTTCTTTTCATAGTATTCAATGGTTTTATTTGGGAAGTAAAATACTTCTTTGATCAAACGTAGGACTACGGAGTTGTTATAAATATCGATAAAAACCATATCCAGGCTGGCATTATTTTTACTAAGGAGCCGGACGCCATGTTTCTTAGATACCTCCAGGTCCAGAAGATGCCCCCAGCTGTCTTTAATTAATAAAACATCTGAGGCAATGGTGCGTTCACTGACATCGATCAGAGCGGATAGTCCGGCAAATGTCGTCCAATCCTCTTTTTCAAGCAGCAGTTCAATTATTTTTATAACTCGTTGGTAGGCTGGCTCAAGCAATCGGCGCATAGTTAATTCTCCTGGACTTCGTCATTTGGTAAACGAGAAGTCATTTTTAATGAGTCCTGATTTATAAATAAATTCGGATAAATACTGAGATTACAAGTATTTTTGAATACAAATCAGATGTAATACTCTGAAAATTTATAACATCATTATGATACCATTTAAATAATCTATATAAAATAGAAAAGCTTATAAATATTTTAACAAAAGTGATTTGGGGCACACTATTAAGAATTGTTAAATTTTACGAAGGTGTAAAGTAGTGGTTCTTTTATTTTATTAAATAAGCTGAAACCTATAAAATTCAGTTTTTTTGAGGTCTAAACAGACGAATTGAGATGTTTATTTGAGGGATTCGTGATATTCTGAAGGCAAAAACAAACGATTTCATAAACCGATCAACGAAACAGTTCAAGGACAAAACACGCCTCATCACCCGCAGAAACCAGGGAAAACCCCTGGAACGGGCGATTGAAGAGCTGACACCTGTACTCAGGGAATGGATCAATTATTATCGAATAGCTAACCTCAAGGAGTTGACTATGGATCTAATGAAATGGATCCGGAGGAGGCTTCGGATGATACGGATGAAGCAATGGAAGAGTTACAAAGCCATGCATAAAGAACTTCGACGAAAGGGGATTCACCATTTGCTCAAGGAGAAAATGGATGTCCGCCGGTGGAAGAACTCGAAAGTCCACGTCATCCACATGATGATGCCCAACAGCTACTTTGATGAACTGGGATTGTATCATCTGACTAAAGTCAGAGTTGGATTACTGTCACACATCGTGATAGAAACTGCATGAGCCGTATGCGGAAAACGCACGTACGATTCTGTGAGAGCGAAGAAGACAGGGTCGCTCCCTGTCTTCTAGCTACTCGATTGCTTTGCTTCTCTTTGCTTTTTGCTTTGCTTTGCTTTGCTTTGCTTCTCTTTGCTTATCTTTGCTTATCTTACATTTAACCAAGTTTAATCAAGTTTAATCAAGTTAAATAATCGAAAATAACAAAAGAGAGAATTAAAGGGATAAAAGGGGATTAACAATAGTCGAACCGATTGAAATCAGTTTAGTTTTCAACTATGATGTATCTTTGGTTTAAAATACTAAACAGATTGTTTAGCAAAGGAGAGAAGTATGGATATCGGCGAGAAGATCAAGAACAAGCGGTTTAAAATGGGCTTGACCCAAGAAGAACTTGCGGAGCGATCGGATTTGACCAATGGATTTATTTCCCAGTTGGAGCGAGATAACACCAGTCCGTCGGTGGATACCTTGGGAAAAATAGTGTGTGCCTTAGGAACAGACTTAGCCGAGTTTTTCAAAGAAACAACTCCGGAACCGGTTGTATACAGACTGTCCGATGCTTTTATGGTCCAGGCTGAGGAGCTCGGTCACATCCTGCATTTTATCCTACCCAATGCTCAGAAACTTGAAATGGAACCGGTCATACTTGATCATGAGGTCGGTGGCCGCTCCCGCACGTACACTCCCTATGAAGGCCAGTCCTTCGACTTTGTCCTGTCCGGTGAAGTCAAGCTCCACTTGGGGACCCGGCAGTTTAGTTTGGCGAATAACGACTACTTATATTTTGAAATGAAATAGCAGGAGGAAACAAGAAATGGATAAGATCAAGCTGGCATTATTCCAAATGAAGAGTTTTGCTAAAGTGGAAGATAATCTAAAGCAGCTGGAAGACTGGCTGGATAATAAGCTGGAGATGGGGACAGATCTAGTCCTTTTGCCGGAGATCTTTGTTTGCCCCTATAAGAGCAGTGATTTTCCGATCTATGCCGAGGAAAAAGGTGGAAGTACCTATTTGAAGTTGGCGGGTTTAGCAAAGAAACACGGAATCTGGCTCAGTGCCGGATCAGTTCCCGAGCTTGCCGATGGGAAGGTTTATAACAGCGCCTATGTATTTAACCGGAAGGGTCAGGAAGCGGCCCACCATCGCAAAGTCCATTTGTTTGATATCAACGTGAAGGGTGGCATTTCTTTCCAGGAGTCCGAAACACTGACACCAGGGGATGAGATCACGGTGTTTGATACAGAATTTGGAAAAATCGGTCTGATGATCTGTTTTGATATACGGTTTGCCGAGCATGCCCGAGTAATGGCAGATCTTGGGGCAAGACTGGTCTTGGTCCCCGGTGCCTTTAACCTGACGACCGGTCCGGCCCATTGGGAGCTGTCTTTTAGAGCCAGAGCTCTGGACAATCAATACTTTATGGCCGGATGTGCTCCGGCGCGGGATATGGAAGCATCCTATCATTCCTATGGCCATTCCATTGTAACGGGGCCATGGGGGGATGTTATAGGCCAGCTCGATGAAACCCCCGGCGTTTTAAATATTACATTGGATCTGGCAGAATGTGCTGCGATCCGAGACCAACTGCCGATCTTAAAATCAAGAAAACCGGAAGTTTACCGTAAATACCGTCATACTGATCTTTAATATCACGAAAAATATAAATTTCATTATGGAATAAGTAGGTATTTTGTTCTGGAAGTAACTAATTCTGCCACAATCAGAGTGTCAGAATTAGGTTGATGTAATTTGAATATTTTTAAAATATCTGCGCCTTTAATACTTTAGTATTTTTGACGAATGCATTGCTTTTTTTACACCTGTTAAGTAAAATTACTTGACAGGTATTTTCCTTCCTGATATTATTTACCAGTGGGCAGGTGAGAACAGATGGAAAACACAGTAGAGACATCGCTATTGATGGAATACTACGGGAAACTACTGACTGAGAAACAACTTGTCATCATGCGGCTTTATTATGATGAAGATTTTTCCTTGTCAGAGATCGCTGAGCTCAATCAGACTTCAAGACAGGCGATCCATGATCTGATCAAACGGACGCATGGTCAGCTCTTAAAGTATGAGGCTAAACTTGGAATCAAACATCTTGCAGAAACAACAGAGCTCAAAAAAATGCAGCTTCTGGAGTTATTGGAACGTCAGAATAAACTCGATGAAGAGATCAAAGCCTTGATTGATGCCATCTAGTCATTATTCTTAGATCAGATTACGTCTGTTAGGAGGTAACATGGCTTTTGACAGTCTTGGAGACAGACTCCAGGAAAGCTTAAAGAAGCTTCGGGGCAAGGGTACCATCAACGAAGCGGATATACGTGAAGCGATGAGGGAAGTCAAACTGGCACTCTTGGAAGCGGACGTTAACTTCAAAGTCGTTAAGAACTTTGTACGTGAAGTCAGCGCTAAGGCCATTGATGAGGATGTCATGCGATCATTGACACCGGGTCAGATGGTCGTTAAAATCGTGCATGATGAATTGACCCACCTTATGGGGGATGCAGAAGTACCCCTTAAATTGCGGGATTCCGGGATGACAGTCTACATGCTTTGCGGACTGCAAGGCGCCGGAAAGACCACCATGGCAGGGAAACTTGCACTGTACATGCGAAAAACTAAGAACCGCCGGCCGATGCTGATCGCAGCCGATATTTATCGGCCCGCAGCGATTAAGCAATTGGAAATTGTCGGCAAACAAATAGATGTTCCCGTATTTAGTTTGGGCGACCAGGTCAGTCCGGTCGAAATTGCTAAACGCGGAATTGAAGCGGCCAAAGAAGCCGGCTGCAACCTGGTTATCATTGACACCGCCGGACGGCTCCACATCGATGAAGAACTCATGGCGGAATTAAAGCAGATCAAAACGGCTGTAACTCCTCAGGAAACTCTTCTGGTGGTGGATGCTATGACCGGACAAGATGCCGTAAATGTCGCCCAGAGTTTTGACGAACAACTGGAAGTTAGCGGTGTGATCCTCACTAAGCTGGACGGAGATACCCGAGGCGGAGCGGCCTTATCCATTCGTGAGATCACGGGCAAACCCATTAAAATGGCGGGTGTCGGTGAGAAAATGAATGATCTGGAAGCGTTCCATCCGGACCGGATGGCCTCCCGGATCTTAGGGATGGGCGATGTGCTGTCCTTAATTGAAAAAGCTCAGACTGAAATAGACGAAGACGAAGCGCAACGCCTTGGTGAGCGAATGATGACCAAGGATTTTAATTTCGAAGATTATTTGAAATTAATGGGTCAAATGAAAAAACTGGGACCCTTGACGAAAGTCATGGAAATGATCCCGGGGATGAATAAGGCACAACTAAAAGGTGTCGATTTAGAAGAAGGGGAGAAATCCATGTCAATGAATGAAGCAATCATTTATTCCATGACCCCAAAAGAGCGCAAGAATCCTAAACTAATAGATTCTTCGCGTAAAAAGCGGATTGCTAAAGGAGCCGGTGTCTCCATTCCCGATGTCAATCGACTGATCAAAGGAATGGAAGAATCAAAGAAAATGATGAAACGTCTTGGCGGCAAGCTACCTGGTGGCGGCAAAAAAGGCGGCGGAATGTTTGGCGGAAACCTGCCTTTCTAGGTAGGATACGATATATTTTTGGAGGTATAGTAAAATGGCAGTAAAAATCAGATTAAGAAGAATGGGTTCAAATAAGGCACCTTTTTATAGACTGGTGGTCGCAGATTCAAGATTCCCAAGAGACGGTAGATTTATCGAAGAAATCGGCTACTACAATCCAGTTTCGGAACCTAAGGTCGTTAAGATCGATGGCGACAAAGCCAAAGAATGGATCGCTAAGGGCGCACAGCCAACTGAAGGTGTGGTCAGACTGTTAGAAGCAGCCGGCATCATCGAAAAGACTGAAAAAAATTGGGAACGCAAGGCGAAGGCTGATGCAGCCAAGAATGCCAAGATCGATGCCAGAAAAGCAGCAGCAGCTGAAAGAAAAGCAAACGAAGCTCCTGTTGTAGAAGCTCCTGCTGAGGAAGCTGGCGAAGCTCCCGCTGAAGAAACTCAGGCATAATCATGAAGGAACTGATTGAATTCCTGGCCAAATCATTGGTCAACCATCCTGAAGAGGTTGTGGTTACCGAGCGTGTTGACGGTGATACAACAGTTTTCGAATTAAAGGTTGCTCCGGATGATATGGGTAAAGTGATCGGCAAACAGGGCAAGATCGCCAAAGCGATCCGTACCTTGGTAAGAGCCGCTTCATCAAAAGATTCCAAGCGAGTCAACGTTGAAATTGTCGAATAACAAAAATCAAATCGACTTAAAGCGAAAAGCTGGTACCTTCGTACCGGCTTTTCCTGTTAAAAAGAGGGTTTTTGAGGGCATTTGGGAAGATATTGCCGGAATTTTTCAGATGAGGAAATTAGGGTATAATATAAATAACTATGAATTACAGTACAAGGAGTAACGAAAATATTGAAAAAGCCAGAAGCAGGAAATATTGCGGTGGGCCAGGTCGGAAAACCGCATGGCGTCAAGGGTGAAGTGAAGATCCTCCCATTGACCGATGATCTCGCCCGGTTCCACCGGTTAAAGTATGTCATTATCAAGGGAATTGAATACAAAGTTGAATTTGTTAAACTCCAGACTGACCGGGCAATTTTGAAGCTGGAAGGGTTTGAGAAGCCGGAAGACTTACTGGCCTTACGAGATGAATATGTGGAGGTCCGCCGCGAGGATGCCGTCCGCCGGCGCAAGGACGAATACTTCATTGATGAACTAAGAGGCCTGCAGGTGTTTGATACCGAAGGCAAGGATCTGGGGATCGTCTATGATGTGGTCCAGACCGGTGCCAATGATGTCTACTGGATCCAGGAGCCCCAGGAGCTTTTGATCCCGGCCCTAAAGACCATCGTCACAAAGATCTCACCGGAGGAAGGTAAGATCATCATTCGGCCCACCAGGGAATGGAACTATGAGGATTGATATTCTGACGTTATTTCCGGAAATGTTCGACGTCTTAAATTACAGCATCATCGGCCGGGCCAAGGGCCAGGGGCTATTCGATCTGGAACTTCATAATATCCGGGACTACTCTACTGACAAACACCATAAAGTCGATGATACGCCTTACGGCGGCGGGGCCGGCATGGTCATGACTTGTCAGCCTATTATGGACGGCATTGAAAGTATCAAAAAAACCAATGATGGCCCGGTGATTTTTATGGGGCCAAAAGGCCGGCCGTTCACCCAGAGCGTAGCGAAAGAACTTAGCCTATTAAATGGCTTTACCCTTCTGTGCGGTCATTATGAAGGCATCGATGAGCGGATCTATTCCGTCATTGATGACGAAATATCGCTGGGCGATTTTGTGTTGACCGGCGGCGAAATGGCGGCCCTGCCCATCATCGATTCGGTGATCAGACTTTTGCCCGGCGCCTTGGGCTCAGCTGAATCGACCCTGGAAGAATCCTTCTCAGAAGGCAGCCTGGAATACCCTCATTACACCAAACCGGCTGACTATAAAGGACTGCGGGTACCGGACGTCCTGTTATCCGGACACCATGAAAACATTCGGCAGTGGCGGCGGTTTATGTCCTTGGAGGCAACGAAACAGAAACGACAGGACCTATTTAAAAACATCCAACTGACCAAAGCCGATCTTAAGATCATCCAACGAATGAAAAAGCTTTATCCAACGGATATTGAAGAAGACTAACCGACATTAATTGCCGCCTAAATGCCAAACCCGACTGGACTAACTTAACCGATACCAATGATTTACAATAGTTCGAGAAAGTGAGAAACTGATAATAATGAACGGATCTTATCCAACCAGCCAATCAATCATTGCAATTCGAGATCAGCCTATTTACCTGGAACGAGCGATCAGCTACTTTTCATCGAAGTGGGGGATCGCACCTGAAGTATATAAAAAATCAATTTCTGATGGGATCTCCACCACCGCTCCATTGCCCCGATGGTATCTGCTCATCCTTAACGATGAGATCATCGGCAGCTACGGGCTTATTGAAAATGATTTTATGATCCGCAAAGACCTTACACCCTGGTTGTGTGCACTCTATGTTGAAGAAGATCAGCGGGGGCAAGGACTGGGTAATCGACTTTTAAAGCATGGACGATGTGAAGCGGGAAGACTTGGTTTTTCAAACGTCTATCTTTGTACCGACCATACCGGGTATTATGAAAAATACGGATGGGATTTTCTAGGCATGGCAGAAAGTGAATGGGGCACAATGAACCGTGTCTATTGCTCAAAGAGTTTATAATTGTTTCTAAAAGGAAAAATACCGCCTTAATAAGGCCGATCAACATGTTACATAGAAAGTTTTTGTGAAGTGTACCCCGAAATAAGTTTATTTCTTTTCCTTTAGCTGCTTTGCCGATCAAACGCTAAGAGGATGATGAAGGGGAGTTCAAATGAATAAAAAACGATTTGCCATGTCTTTACTGAAAGCCGGTGTCGTGTTATTGGTGTTAAGTGGGTGTTCTTATTCAGTTCCGGTATTAAAAGATGGAGCATATGAGATGGTCATGCTGGCGACGGATCCGATGAGGCCAAATATCGTAGTAAATGTGAAAAATAAAACTTTTGAATTTGTTTTTGATTCCCTCTCATCCTATGCAAACATTGGAACCATCGTTATTGATAAGGATAAGGTCATTGGAACCACATCTGACCAGAAATATACCTATTCGTTTGTGATTGTTAACAGTGATACGCTCCGATTTGACGCAGCGGGATCCAGCGAACCTAAGACCGTTGGTGGAAAAATTGCGGTGTCTGACGGATCAGAATTTAAATACGTTGAGGGTTTCGATAAAAAATCCAACTGATGCGAATTCTATGTTCGTAAAAAATAATCTCAACTTGCCTTTGGGGTCCAAGCAGCTTTGCATAAGACCCCAGGAAAAACTGAACAATAGAAGATAGATGAGCCTTCGTAGAACTACGAGGGCTTTTCGTATGCCCTAAAAATGGCACTCTCTTGCTAGCGGCCGTAAATATTATGTCCCACATAATATTTGGGGATTTCGTAGTATCCGCTAGTTTTAAAAGTGGAGAACAGCTCGGCCACTACTTTGGACTTAGTGACAACTTTTTATTGTATTATAAGTTGTTTTACTATAAAATTAGATTAAATTAAGAATGAAACGAGCGATAGGTGGAATGATTTTTAGTAAATAAAGTAAAGATCAGTCGGAGAAAGTATTGCCGGTGAAACTATGTTTTTTACCCAGGGGGAATTAAAATGACGAAAAATGCAAGAGATATTTCTCTGGAGCGGGCATCTGTATTAAAATCCAAAATTCAGGAATACCTGGATGTTAAAGATAAGATACCATCCGGATTAAACGACAAAGAATTGATTGAACAACGTAAAATTAAGATCATGGAAGTACTCGGGGCAACTGAGAAGCAATGGAATGATTGGCATTGGCAGGTCAGTGCCAGGATCTCCGATTCAAACACTCTGTCTAAAATCATCGGATTGACCGAAAAACAGAAACTTGAGATCGACCAAGTCAGTAAAAAATTCCGATGGGCGATCTCTCCCAACTTTTTGACTTTGATCGGGGATGAAGATCCTTTGACTTATTACGAAAACCCCGTATTTCTGCAGTCCATTCCCATTGGTCTGGAACTCAAAGGGGATCATGTCACAGAGGATCCCATGGGCGAGGAGTTTACGAATCCGGCCGACTGCATTACCAGGCGTTATGCCGATCGCTTGATCATCAATGTGACCAATCAGTGCGGGATGTACTGTAGACATTGTCAAAGACGGCGCAACATTGGGGAATTTGACCGTCCGGCAGATCAAACAGCTTTAGAGGCAGCCTTGCAGTATATCAAGGAAACCCCGGAGATCCGAGATGTTTTGATCACCGGCGGCGATCCATTGACTTTAGATGATAACCGGCTCGACTGGCTTTTATCAAGACTAGATGAAATTGAACATGTGGAGATCAAACGGATCGGTACCCGGATGCCCATTACGATACCCCAGCGAGTGACTGAAGAACTTTGTACCATGCTCAAAAAGCATCACCCGCTTTATATTAACGTTCAATGCAACCATCCGCTGGAGCTCTCTTGGGATGCCAGAGCAGCCCTGGGCCGCTTAGCCGATGCCGGGATCCAGTTGGGGAATCAGGCAGTACTTTTAAAAGGCATCAATGATGACAAGCACATCATGAAGAAACTTAATCAGGAATTACTGCGCTGCCGGGTGAAACCTTATTATATATTCCATGCCAAAGATGTGATCGGCACTGAGCATTTCCGCACCAGTGTTGATGCCGGAATAGATATTATGGAATATCTGGTAGGTTACACGTCAGGCTTAGCAAGACCAACCTATATCGTCAATGCACCAGATGGTTATGGTAAAACACCGATGCTCCCTGAATATACAGTTTCTCGAGGCAGGGATACATTACTGCTTCGAACTTGGGAAGGTCGGATCTTTGAGTATCCCAACAAGGATTTCCAGGGGAATATCCGGGCACTTGAAACTGTGGAATAAATTATAATCCAGGGAAGATAATTGGATCCAGGGTAGAAAAATGAATCCAGGGATGATAATTGAAACGCGAGGAATGGTCTATTCAAATTGAATTTCTAAAGGAGTTAATGAAAAGAATCCTCTATGGAAGACGTGACGCGCTCAGATTGTTATAGTGAAACGGCTGATCTTTAATCAGCAAATTCTTTGGTGGATAATATTCAATGAACGGAATGATCTGGAATAGCATCTTGGAGAAGCGAGATCATTTATATGGAAGGATAACCTTTTCGAAAAGTTTATCGGGAGTGTATACTGGAGAGGACTGGGGAGTAATTCGGTAAGGTTCGCCGAGTAATTCGTCTTCGCCGAGTAATTCACAAGTTTTTCTTGAAATGATCGCTTAAATCTTATATACTAAACTTTGTTACACCGGCGGTCCGCTGGCAGAAGATGGCTAAGAACGTCAAATAAAAATGGGAGGTAACATAGATGAATGATTTAATCAGACTTATCGAGACCGAAACGCTCAGAAAAGAACCTCTGGCAAACTTCAATGTCGGAGATACCATCAAGGTACACGTTCTGATCAAAGAAGAAAAAAGAGAAAGAACTCAGATTTTTGAAGGAACCGTCATTAAGATCCAAAACGGCGGAGCCAGAAAAACTTTCACAGTCCGTAGAGTTTCCTTGGGAACCGGAGTGGAAAGAACTTTCCCCTACAACTCACCCACTGTTCAGAAAATCGAATTAGTGAGAAAGGGTAAAGTCAGAAGAGCTAAACTGTTCTACTTAAGAGACAGAGTCGGTAAGGCTGCAAAAGTTAAAGAAAGAATGTAAGTTTTTAGGGATCATGTTACATGATCCCTTTTTACTTTTAAATAAACCATACAGGAGGTGGCACTCATGGCAACAACGATTAACTGGTTTCCCGGTCATATGGTGAAAACCCGTCGAGAAATAACAGAAAACCTAAAGCTTTGTGATGCAGTCATAGAAATTCGGGATGCCAGGATTGTCCGATCCTCAGCAAATCCGGAAGTAGATAAAATAATCGGGGCAAAACCCCGGGTCATCCTTTTAAATAAGTCGGATCTGGCAGAAGATTCCATTACAAAAAAATGGAAACGGGAGCTGGCTAATCCAACGACCATCATATTGGAAGTCAACAGCTTGACCGGTGAAGGCATGAATCGGATCAAACCGGCTCTCCAGGAGCTCTTGAAAGAAAAGCTGGAACGAATGGCCGGAAAAGGCCTTAAAACCTATTTTATGCGCGTCATGGTCGTCGGCATTCCCAATGTGGGCAAATCTTCGTTTATTAACCGGATGGCGAAAAACTCAATCGCCAGAGTCGGTGACCGACCGGGCGTCACTAAAAACAAACAATGGATCAAGACCGGTCAGGACATTGAACTATTAGATACCCCGGGGATTTTGTGGCCTAAATTCAATGATGAGAAAGTTGCCTTGAATCTGGCTTTCACCGGAGCCATTAAAGACGAGATCATGGATATTGAGACCTTGGGACTGCGTTTGATCGAACGACTGACCACTCATTATGCCGGTCGCTTGGAAGATCGCTACGGCGTTGAAGTATCGGATGACGGACTTCAAACCATGGAAGCCATTGCCGTCAAACGCGGCAATATATTAAAGGGCCGCGAACCTGACTGGACCAGAACTGCGGTCATGCTCCTGGATGAATTCCGAGCCGGTAAATTAGGCCGAGTTTCTCTGGAATGGCCCAGAGATTCCCAAGAGGATCCAGCTGAGGCTTCTGAAGAAGAGACTGAAGAATTACAGGAAATAGTTGAGACCGAGTCCGATGAGGTATATGATCTGGAACTTGGGGTTGAACTCGTACCGGATGTTCTGGTCGAAGCGGACGCAGAATCAATATCTTTGACTGGATCTAAGGCTGAGCAGACCCCTGAATTCGTCGCTGCCAAGACTGAGAATGCGACACTTGACTCCGAACCCACAGATTCATCCGAACCCACAGATTCATCCGAACCTTTAAATACGGAGCTAAAATGATCATGATCGATCCAACCGATGAGTTAAGATCAGGGGCAGGCATTCCCGATTTCTCACAGTTAAAGCCCGCAGAAGCCAAAAAGTTCATTAAAGAACAGATCAACTGGTGCATTCAGTCTCGCGCCGAGCTCCTGGAAAAATGTGCGGGGGATCAGCGCAAAGGGATCAAGGAATTGGCCTCTTATTTCCTCGCCCTGGAATCCCGCTATTTGGGTGAGATTGCCCGGGTGCAAAGGATGTATGATTTTGACGGTAAATTTGGTCGCCTGGTCGCCGGCGTCGATGAAGTTGGGCGCGGGCCATTGGCCGGTCCCATCGTTGGCGCAGCCGTTATCCTAAGAAATGATTGTGCTACGGAAGAACTGATCCTTGAAATCAATGATTCCAAGAAAATTTCCAGGAAAAAGCGGGAAGAATTGGTTCCCAAAATCAAGGAACGAGCGTTGACCTGGGCGATCTATGAGCATTCCAATGAGGATATTGACCAAATGGGCTTATCCTATTGCAATAACAATATTTTTATTCAAGCTTTGCGCCGTCTCTCAGTCCAGCCGGACATAGTCTTGTCCGACGGGTTTATTGTCCGAGGCTACCAGGGGCGCAATGAAAAGGTCATTAAAGGGGATTCCAAATCCGCTGCCATTGCCTGTGCCTCGATCATAGCGAAAGTTTATCGAGACAAGCTCATGGCAGAAATGGATGATGTTTATCCGGGCTATGGCTTCTCCGGTAACGTTGGCTATGGTTCTGAAAACCATATTTTGGCGATCCAGGAAAATGGTCCTTGCCGGATCCATCGGCGCTCGTTTTTGACAAGAATTCTAGAGGAAGAACAAAATTGGACAGAGGCAAAAGACCGGGTTACGGAAATAAGCTCCATGGATGAGTAAACCGGAAAACCAATCTGACCAGGCGGATAAATAATGCCCAGAGCACTGAACGGTCATTCCAAATCAATAATAAACTGGATCCTTTAGCGCGACTAAAGGATTTTTTTTGTTTAAAAATTCAGCTGACGTAAACCATGATACTAAGGATCCGGTTAATTTCGGACCAAGGAAGGTGGGATTTAGATGGAAGATCGTTTTTATCATTACTGGTTAAGCCAGGCGAAGTTTGATGCAAAGATGCGGCATGAGTTAAAGGGCAAGTGCGATGACATTGCACGAGAGTTTGAACGGGATAACCGGGGATTGGATGAAGCCGCTATTAAGCGCCGATTGAATAACTGCGCCAGGCTGGGTATTAGGCTGCTTTTGCCCGGCGATGAGTTATTTGAAGAAGTATTTGGCGACCTAGCTCAGGCGGGGATCCATGTTCCCTACCTATTATATATGAAGGGGAATCCGGACTTATTAAAAATGACTGGCATTGCGTTTGTTGGATCCCGCAAAGTAACAGAGTATGGGGGACGAGTCACTAAAGATTTAGTCGCATCACTACAGGGGGAGGATGTTGTGGTCATATCCGGCGGTGCCAAAGGAGTGGACCGGATCGCTCATGAAACAGCACTTCAGTTCGGCTTGCCGACAATTTGTGTATTAGGCTGTGGCATTGGGTATGTCTATCCACCGGAAAACCGAGTTCTGTTTGAAACGATCAGCCGCATTGGGCTCCTCTTGTCGGAATATGAACCGGGACTTCCCCCGCAGCGTTATTTTTTCCCCGAGCGAAACCGCATCATTGCCCAGTTGTCTCAATATGTCGTAGTCACATCAGCCGCCGCCAGATCCGGTTCGTTATTGACCGCCGAATATGCCATGGACTGTAACCATGAGGTCCTGACCGTCCCGTATGGAATCTACGAAGCAGTGGGTGAGGGATGTAATTTCTTATGGGGGACCGGTGCCCGGATGATCACGAAAAAAGACGATCTGCGAGAAATTGTTTGCTGAAAATTAAAAAAAATTAGAGGATTTTAAGGCAATGGGGAGAGTTAATAAGTTGACAAGGATAATTTTTCCATATAAGATTTGTAATTGTTACGTGAGAAACATTTACGAACATTGGAATAAACATGAATATTAATAATTTTTATAAAATAAAAGATGAGAGGAGAACTGAACATGCCTAATTATTTGGTCATTGTTGAGTCCCCGGCAAAAGCGAAAACCATTGGCAAATACCTGGGGAAGAACTATACGGTAGAGGCATCGATGGGCCATGTCAGGGATCTGCCGAAAAGTCAGCTAGGGGTCGATGTCGAAAATAACTTCGAACCAAAATATATCTCAATTCGAGGGAAAGGCGATTTGCTGAACAAGTTGCGTAAAGAAGCCAAAAAGGCGGACAAAGTCTACCTCGCAACTGACCCTGACCGCGAAGGGGAAGCCATATCCTGGCATCTGGCCAATATCTTAAAGTTAGACGGCAAGGAAAATATTCGGATTGAATTTAATGAGATCACGAAGGATGCCGTCAAAAACTCCCTAAAGAATGCCCGGCCGTTAAATGAAAATCTGATCGATGCGCAACAGGCACGGCGAATCTTAGACCGCCTGGTGGGTTATGAGATCAGCCCGATCCTCTGGCGAAATGTTAAATGGGGTCTGTCGGCTGGTCGAGTCCAATCGGCTGCCCTTAAAATGATCTGTGATCGGGAAACGGAAATTCTAAGTTTCAAACCGGAAGAATATTGGACCATTGATGCTAACCTATTAAAAGCGAAGGCTCAGGTAAAAGCTCGATTGACCTTGATCGGCGGCAAGAAAGCTAAAATTGATAACGAAAATTCGGCAATGCAGATCAAAGCTGACTTAGAAGAAGGTACGTTTAAAGTAGCTAAAGTCGTCAAGAGTGAAAAGAAACGGAATCCATTGCCGCCGTTCACCACGTCAACTTTGCAGCAGGATGCTTCACGCAAACTGAATTTCCAGACCAGACGAACCATGAGTGTTGCCCAGCAGTTATATGAAGGCATCGACATTAAGAAGATGGGGTCCATTGGTCTCATCACTTATATGAGAACCGACTCTGTTCGAGTGTCCCAGGAAGCTCAGACGGAAGCGCTGCGCTATATTAAGGAACGGTTTGGGGATGACTATGCACCAGAGCAGCCGCGGACCTACCGGAGCAAGAAAAACAGTCAGGATGCCCATGAGGCGATCCGACCCTCTGATGTCAAACTGGATCCTGAAACCATCAAAGACTCCCTGAAACCGGAGCAATATAAATTATACAAATTGATCTGGCAGCGCTTTTTAGCCAGTCAGATGGAAACGGCGTTGTTCGATACCATTACGGCCGTTTTTGAAAACGGACCGTATACGCTGCGGGCCACCGGTTCGAAAATTAAATTTGAAGGCTTTATGAAGCTGTACGAATATCAAGACGACAAAGAAGAAAACACTGCCATTCCTGAACTCGTCGAAGGAGAGACCTTAAAGTCCGGCGGAGTCAATGCCGATCAGCACTTTACGCAGCCACCGGCTCGTTTCACCGAAGCCAGTTTTGTTAAGACACTGGAAGAATTGGGCATCGGCCGCCCATCGACTTATGCCCCGACCATCTCGACGTTACTGATCAGAGACTACATTGAACGGGACAAGAAAAACCTGATCCCCACAGAGCTTGGTAAGATCGTCAATTCCATTATGTCCGAATACTTTAAGAATGTCGTCAATGCTGAGTTTACAGCCGATATGGAAGAACGGTTGGACTCCATTGAAGAAGGAACGGAACCCTGGCGCAAGATCGTGGCAGAATACTATGCTCCGTTGAGAAAAGAAATTGATTTTGCCGATAAGCAAGTGGCTAAAGTCACCATTGAAGACGAAGTCACGGATCAACTCTGTCCCAACTGCGGCAAAAATCTGGTCATTAAGCGCGGCAAGTTCGGTAAATTTATGGCTTGCCCGGATTATCCGGAGTGTAAATACACCCAGCCCATCGTCGAGAAGCTCGATGTGAAATGTCCTAAATGCGCCGAAGGGGATGTAGTGGTCAAAAAGAGCCGAAAGGGCAATAAATTTTTCGGCTGCTCCCGCTACCCGGATTGTGATTTTGTATCCTGGTATGAACCAACCATTGAAAAGTGCACTGTATGCGGCTCCTTAATGAATAAACGATATTCCAAGAAAAAGGGACCCTACCTAGAATGTTCCAATTCGGAATGTAAGGCCACCCGGGCTTTAGAAGGTAAACTGGAAGAGATCGAAGAATAAAGACGGACCAACCAAGTGAATTTTCACAGCTATAGAAAATTTTCTGAAAGGAATACATTTTTCTAACAATTCAACGACATTGTGAGCTGAATTATGCTACAATTGGGAAGACTTAAACACAAAGTTCGAAAAACATTTCGATTAAATCAATAGAGGTGGAAATAAATGTCATTACTGCAAAAAATGAGACGACTTAATAAAATACAACAAAGAACCGGCTACGAGCAAATCAAATTTGATGAAATTTGTCAGATTTTAGCGGAGGAATTGGACTGCAATGTCTATGTGATCTCCAGAAAAGGAAAAATTCTTGGCTATGAGCATTCATTAGCGTTTACGCCCATTGATGCCTATAAGAATTTTCTCCAGGATCTTCGGGTACCGGAGGAATACAATGATCGTCTCTTGTCGACCATAGAACCGATGATGAATCTTGATTCCACGGATGAGCGAGTCTTAAACGTTGAAAAAGGGCTGGATCTTCGAAAGAAAAGTTCAACCATTTTGCCCATCGTCGGCAATCGGGAACGTCTGGGTACTTTACTGGTCAATTTCTTTGAAAAAGAAACCACAGAAGAGGACCTGATCCTCCTAGAATATGCAGCAACCATCGTGGGAATTGAGATCCTGCGCGAAAAGCATACCGAACTGGAAATCGACACCAGAAAACGCCAAGTCGTCAAATTAGCATTAGACACGTTGTCGTACTCTGAAACCGAAGCAGTCAAACACATCTTCAATGAACTAGACGGCAATGAAGGACTCCTCGTGGCATCACGGATCGCCGATAAAGTCGGCATTACCCGTTCGGTCATTGTCAATGCGCTGCGTAAGTTTGAATCAGCCGGAGTGATCAAGTCCAGATCCTTGGGCATGAAGGGAACTCATATCACCGTTCTTAATGATAAATTACTAGAAGAAATGAAAAAAGGATCATAATCGATTAAAGTGTCAGTGGGAACCATTGATCGTTAAATTTCAAATAGAAAATCCATCTTAAGAAAAGATGATCAAAAACAGGCAGCAAATGCCTGTTTTTGCATTATTCATCACTCCGTGCTACAATAATTAATAGTAACTTATAATAAGTAACTAACACAGCTAAACAACGGTATAATTGTGTTTATTTTAAAAAATGGAGGGAAATTATGGGTACGACATTACAAATTATTTTCATTATTCTAATATTCGCCATCTTAGTCGGTGGTCTACTCATGTTGAAGAAACAGAACAAATCCTTTACATTCCGAGTTGTCGGCGCACTGATCATTGGATTATTATTCGGTGGAGCAATGCAGGCAATTTTAGGGTATAACAGCGAAATCATCAAAGGTGCAATGGATTGGATCTCCATCGTCGGAAACGGCTATGTCAGATTACTCCGGATGATCGTCATGCCGTTGATCTTCATCTCAATTTTGTATGCCTTTGTAACACAAAAATCCAAAGGCCTTGGAAAAATGACCGTTCGAGTTCTGGGCCTGCTTATGATCACAGTGGCTATTTCAGCTCTAGTTGGGGCTTTGGTAACTTCCTTTATGGGATTGTCAGCTCAAGGACTTCAGTTGGGAACAGCCGAAGCAGCACGTGGAACAGGACTTGAAGAGAGTCTTAAGAGCTTTACAGCCATTCCGATACAGCAACAGATCATGGAGATCATTCCCGTGAATCCCTTTGCGGCTTTATCTGGACAGGGATCCAATGCGACCCTATCCGTAGTATTCTTTGCAACCATCCTAGCAGTAGCTGCGATCCAGATTCGTAAATTCAAGCCGGAATCAGCCAAGTTGTTTGAGGATTTAGTGGTTGCCTTGCATGACGTCATTATGCGATTGGTCAATATGGTCATGCGCTTTACCCCCTATGGTATCTTGGCGCTGATGACAAGAGTTGCCGCAACGTCAAACATGTCCGATATCCTGCGTCTGATCCAGTTTATCCTGGCTTCCTATATCGCCATAGCCATTATGTTTGTGATTCATCTGATCATTGTGTCCATCAATGGCTTAAATCCAATCACTTATGTTAAAAAATCGCTGGATGCACTGATCTTCGCCTTTACATCGAGATCTTCTGCAGGAACTCTGCCGATGACCATTAAGGCGCAAACGGAGCGGATGGGTGTTCCCGAAGGAATAGCCAACTTAGCCGGAAGTCTTGGAACATCCATTGGCCAAAACGGCTGTGCCGGTGTTTATCCAGCTATGCTGGCAGTCATGATCGCACCCACCCTGGGCATTAACCCCCTGGATCCAGCTTTCTTGATCCGACTGATCATAATTACGACCTTTGCTTCCTTCGGTATTGCCGGAGTCGGCGGCGGCGCAACATTTGCCGCTTTGACCGTTCTATCAGCCCTGGGCTTCCCGGTAGCTCTTGCCGGACTACTCATCGCCGTTGAACCATTGATCGATATGGCAAGGACCGCGCTTAACGTATCCGACTCCATCTTATCCGGTGTAGTTGCAGCCAAATCAATGAATGAGCTCGATATGGAAGAATATAACAATCCAATCATCCTCGAGTAGAGTTTAGGTTGGCCAATCTAATGATCTAAAACACTAAAACATAAAAATTAAAACTAAAACCAAAAATTAAACCAGTACTTGCCCAGATCCTACATAGATCAGAGCAAAATCATAACGAGGTGAATTAACCAATGAAAATTAATCTAAATGATCAGGCCGCTCAGTTTATAAAAAAAGCCGGCCGCGAGGACATCAATGTCTTTGTGAAAGGATGTTCTTCCTGAGGCGGCTCGGAACCGCAACCATTAGTTATAATGGGAAAACCAAGTGGCGATCTTGCCGAATATACAATGACACCGGTCAATGGCATCAACGTGTATGTTCGTAATGATGTTCAATCCGGAGATGATGGAATCACTGTCAAGGCCTCAAAATTCTTATTTAAAGAAACACTTATTGTTGAGGGAATTGTATACTAAGTGATCCAAAGTGAATATGATCCAAAAAACTGGCGGAATCAGAGAAATCTGATCTCTTCCGGTTTTTTTTATTCCCCAGGCAGGAATCAGAAAAAGGGAAGACTGTAAGGGTAGGGAAGGCTAATGGAGGCAAGGGAAGGTTAATGTAAGGATAGAGCCTATAAAGAGAAGGTCGAATGCAACAGAGCAACAGGGTGAGACTAAGTCTATGGGTAGGTATAACAGCAATGTTTTATTGGAATCTTTTAAGTTCAATGCTATGATTTAGGGAAGTAAGCGTTTGGAGGTGACATATGGAGAATATTGAACGAAAAGAAATACGAGAAGCGATCATCTGTTGTGATCGTGTTTTGGATCAAATTTTTATTGCCAAAGGTGAGCTCAAGGGAGCAAAAAACTGGGGAATTTTTGATATGTTGGGCGGAGGTTTTTTGACGGGCATGGTTAAACATTCTAAAATGAGGCAAGCTCAAAGTGCCATGGCTGATATCACCAGTGAATTGAAGGTTTTACAACGAGAGCTGCATGACGTTTCCGATACCATGGAGATCCGGATGAAAAATACTGATCTGGATATGGTCTTGGACCTCTTTTTTGACAATATATTTACAGATTGGAACACCCAATCAAAAATTGGAGCAGCCCTAAAAGATCTCGAAGAACTAGAGAGTGATATTCTGCGGCTAAAGCAGACACTCACCGCGTTGTTGGCCGAAAGAAACTAAAAATAGCTGATGCAATAATTAATATTACAGGAGACTATATGGCCCTTACATTAAACATCGATATTAAAACAGATCAAGGTATCCGCTTTCTTGAATTTAGAGAACTTAAAAAATTGGGGATCCCTCATCTTATGACAACAAAAGATTATAATACCAGCTTAAAGCGGCCAGGTCTGCCCGAGGCGATCGAAGCTCAGTATCGGCATATCTTGCAACTTCTCAATGCACCTAGTGATCGGTTTTGGCTACTTGAGCAGGTGCATTCCAACCAGGTGGTTGCAGTGAGAAGTTCCCTTGAGGCGGAAGTGTTTCCACCTGGCCGGATGATCCGAGGGGTTGATGGGATGGTTTCAAATGAGCCGGGGATCAGTATGGCAACGACTTTTGCAGATTGTGTGCCACTTGTATTGGTGGATCCAGTCAGCGGGGCTGTGGCAAATATTCATTCCGGCTGGAAGGGTACTTTGGACCAGATCGGAAAGACGGGACTTCAAAAAATGATAGAGCTATACGGAACTAAGACCGAGGATGTAAAAGTCTTTATTGGACCGCATATTCAAAGCAAGGATTTTGAAGTTCGACAAGATTTAACAGAGGCCTTTGAGAACGTATTTGGACGGATTTTACCCAACGTTGAAGCCGGCAACTATATTCAATTTAAAGATCAAGACCTCTGGACCATTGATCTTTCGGCAGTGATAGAATCCATGTTCCTGGAGCTAGGGATTGCAGCGGGGAATATTTACGCAGCCCGGGAATCAACCTATGAACAAAGTGATCTTTTCCATTCTTGGCGTCGGGATGGCCGGGCTTTTGGGATCATGAGTCTGGTTACATTAATTCCTTAACTGAACCAGAGCAAGGCCGGTTAAGACGTTTAGAAAGGTTTAGCAAGGAATAGCAAGGTTTTAGCATGGATCTTATTATAGGGTATTGGCAAAACAAAATACACGTGATATAATCGTAGGGTACAAAAATACACACATCTGCCCTTTTTTACTGGTGCAGCAATGTAAGGTTCACAGAGCCGGCAGATGGAGGAAAAAACCAGGAGGACAATATGGCAGTAATTTCAATGAAGCAACTCTTAGAAGCAGGTGTTCATTTCGGTCACCAAACCAGAAGATGGAACCCTAAAATGGCCCCTTATATCTTCACCGAACGTAACGGGATCTATATCATCGACCTTCAGAAAACAGTCAAGAAGGTTGACGAAGCATATGATTTCGTCCGGAAGATGTCAGCTGAAGGCAAGGATATTCTCTTTGTCGGAACCAAGAAGCAGGCTCAGGAATCGATCCAGGAAGAAGCTGAAAGAATCGGCATGCACTTCGTCAACAACAGATGGTTGGGCGGAATGCTTACAAACTTCCAGACCATCAAATCCAGAATCAAGCGTCTTGAAGATCTCCATGTAATGGAAGAAGACGGCACAATGGATGTACTTCCTAAGAAAGAAGTCGCAGCACTGTTGGCTGAAATGGACAAGCTCGAGAAGAACCTCGGTGGAATCCGGAACCTCGACATTAACAACATCGGCGCGATGTTTGTCGTTGACCCAAGAAAAGAAAGAATTGCGATTGCTGAAGCCCATACATTGGGAATTCCAGTAGTTGCCATTGTAGATACAAACTGTGATCCAGATGAAGTGGACTATGTTATCCCAGGTAATGATGACGCGATCCGTGCAGTAAAACTGATTGCATCAAAGCTTGGCGATGCAGTGTTAGAAGGCAGACAGGGCGAACAGATGGAAATTCCAGCTCATAAAGCACCAGTTGAAGCCAAACCTGCAGCACCAGTTGAAGCCAAACCTGCAGCAGCAGTAGAAGCACCCAAAGCAACCGAAGTACCAGCAGCAACTGAAGTTGTTGAAGTAGTCGAAGTTGCTGAAGTAACAGAAGCTTAGTCTGATTTGACAAGGGTAGATGGTATTCCATTTACCTTTTGTTATGAATACGGGTCCTAAAGATGTTTAGGAACGGATCGAGGATTAGTATGAAAGATAAAAAGCAAATAACCATTTTTGGATCCAAGCTCTGAATGGGCTGCGAGGTTCTAAAGAAACAATTGGATGACGGCGGGATCCGCTACACCTATGCTTCCATAACTGACAATCTGTCAAACCTGAAGGTGTTTTTAAAATATCGGGAAAGTTTGACTATGTTTGATCAAGTGAAAGCAGAAGGCCGCATCGGCATTCCGTTCATCGTTGTCAATAAAGGCGAACAGTTTTTCTTTGGACCTGAGGATTTAAATCTGGATGATTTAAAATAAACAAAGCAGAGACTGATCAAGAAAACAAAAGTAGTTGACTTGATCCAGGAAACTGAATAATGGAAACCAGGAGGATTAATAATGATCACTGCGCAAATGGTAAAAGAATTAAGAGACAGAACTGGGGCCGGCATGATGGACTCTAAGAAAGCTTTGATCGAAGCTGACGGAGACATGGAGAAGGCAGTAGCAGTTCTGAGAGAAAAGGGACTTGCTTCCGTAGCGAAGAAATCTGGTCGGATTGCAGCCGAAGGCGTAGTTGCGACTTATGTTTCTGAGGACTTTAAAAAAGGTGGAATGGTTGAATTCAACTGTGAAACTGACTTTGTGGCTTTAAACGAAGAATTCAAGGCAGCGGCTGAAGGCTTTGCTAAAGTTGCTTCAGAAACCAATGCCACTAACATCGAAGAATTCAAAAACGAAGCTTATGGTGACGCTAGCGTTGAGAAGACCGTGACTGACCTGATCGCAAAGATCGGCGAAAACATGAGTGTTAGACGGTTTGTTAAGTTTAATGCAACTGAAGGAGTCATCGCCAGCTATGTTCATATGGGTGGAAAAATCGGAGTTTTGGTTCAGGTCAAATCTGAAAATGCCAACGCCGAGGTTCAAAGAGTGGCTAGAGACGTTGCAATGCATGTTGCCGCTACAAACCCAGCTTTCTTAAACAAAGAACTCGTCGACGCCACGACCTTGGAAAAAGAAAAAGAAATTTTCCGAGTTCAGGCTCAGAACGAAGGCAAACCAGAGAACATCGTTGAAAAGATGGTCATGGGCCGGATCAACAAGTACTACAAAGAAGCCGTTCTGTTAGAGCAGCCGTTTGTTAAGGATCCAGATCTATCCGTTGCTAAGTATGTTGAAGCTGAAGGCAAAAAGCTTGGTGCCATCGAAGTAGTTCAGTATGTTCGCTTTGAAAAAGGCGAAGGCATCGAAAAGAAAGAAGAAGACTTTGCAGCAGAAGTTGCAGCTCAGGTCAGCAAAGGTAATTGATGGCTTGATCCCCTAGCTTGGCTAAAGGGAGAAGGTTTATGTTGATAAACCACTATACTAAAATCAAAGGCGCAGCCCATGGCTGGGCCTTTTCTTATCTGGTAAATTCGCAAGGGGGGGTGGATAAAAACCAGCTCTTCTCTTGGGAGCTGGAACGACGAATATATAAAAAGTGGGCAAAATCCTTAAAGTAGGCCTATAGAATGTGGTAAAATGAATACAGTTTATGATGCGGAGGAAATATTTAGATGGCAGAAAATCCAAAATTAAAATATAAGAGAGTCATGCTCAAACTATCCGGAGAATCCATGGCCGGTGTCAACGGTTATGGGATCGACTTTGAAGTTGCTTTACGAATCTCCCGGGAAATCAAAGAATTGGTGGATATGGGGGTCGAAGTTGGTGCCGTTATCGGAGCCGGTAATATTTGGCGCGGCCGCCAAGGCGGCGGAATGGACCGCACCACCGCAGACTATATGGGGATGCTGGCAACTTGCATCAATGCATTGGCTTTGCAAAATTCCTTGGAAGACATCGGCGTAGAAACAAGAGTCCAGTCGGCCATTGAAATGCGTGAGATCTGTGAGCCGTATATCAGGCGCCGGGCCATGCGTCATTTGGAAAAAGGCCGGGTCGTAATTTTTGCGGCAGGTTCGGGTAATCCGTATTTTTCAACGGATACAGCAGCAGCCTTACGTGGCGCAGAAATTGAAGCGGACGTTATTTTGTTTGCTAAAAAAGTCGACGGTGTCTACGATAAAGATCCCAACATCTATCCCGATGCCGTGAGATTTAGTGAACTGACCTATCAGGAAGTACTGGAAAAGGGTCTGCAGGCAATGGATTCACCGGCAATGGCATTGTGCAAAGATAATCTTCTTCCGGTCATCGTGTTTGCATTGGATGAACCGGGTAATATTAAGCGGGCAGTATTGGGCGAAACTATCGGTACAAAAATATCCTAGGAGGGACCAAAATTATGATCAAAGATATTTACAAAAAAGCAGAAGAAAAAATGAACAAGACTCTATTGAACTTGGAAGGCGAACTGGATACGTTAAAAGCCGGCCGGGCGAACCCCCATATGTTGGATCGAATTGAAGTGGATTACTATGGTACCATGATGCCATTGAACCAGGTAGGCAATATCTCCGTTCCGGAACCTAGAATGCTGGTGATCGCCCCTTGGGAAAAACCAATGCTTAAAGTCATTGAAAAGGCGATCCAAAAATCGGACCTGGGGATCAATCCCGTGAACGACGGTCAGATCATTCGGCTGGTCATTTCTGAATTGACGGAAGAAACGAGAAAAAATCTCGTCAAACAGGTAAAAAAATACGGTGAAGAATCAAAAGTTGCCATCCGGTCCATCCGCCGGGATGCCAATGATAAAATCAAAGGCCTCAAAAAAGAGGACGTGGCAGAGGATGAGATCAAAAAGGGTGAGGAAGATATGCAAAAGCTCACCGATCTATTTATAGCAAAAGTGGAAAAGGCTCTGGAAGTCAAAGAGAAAGAAGTAATGACCATTTAGGAGATATTCGCGGTGTCGGAACAGAATTTAGAAGAATTAAATAATAATCTGATGCCGGATCCAAAGCGGATACCTAAACACATCGGAATTATTATGGACGGCAATGGACGGTGGGCAAAAGAACGGAAATTGCCTCGTTCCTTGGGACACAAAGCCGGAGTTGAAACCATTCGCAGCATTGTCAAGGAATGCAACCGGCTGGATGTTAAATACCTCACGTTGTACGCTTTTTCAACGGAGAACTGGAAACGATCCGCCCAAGAAGTGGGCTTTTTAATGGACCTGTTGGTTTTGTATTTAAAAAATGAATTTGCAGAGTTGAACTCGAACAATGTTATTATTGACAGCATCGGAGAAATCGATGGCCTTCCCAAAGTCTGTGTGGCCGAATTAAAGTCGGCCTATGAGCGGACCAAGCATAACACCGGTGTCCATTTGTATCTGGCCTTAAACTATGGGGGACAACGCGAAATCGTTGACGCCGTAAAGCGAGCCGCCCGAGACTTAAAGGACGGGGTGCTGGATGAGGCGGATTTGAATGAGAAGAGCTTTTCGCGTTATCTCTATGCGGGCGAAGTCCCGGAACCTGAATTGATCATCCGGCCTTCTGGAGAAAAAAGATTGTCCAACTTCATGCTCTACCAATCGGCTTACGCCGAGTTCTGGTTTTCAGACATCTATTGGCCGGATTTCTCACCCAGTGATCTAAGACAGGCCATTTTGGACTATCAAAGCCGTGACCGCCGATTTGGAGGAGTCCTGTAATATGTATAATTTTGATGATGTGAAAGAACCAATCGAAAATAACCGCTATTTTGGCGCGTTGTTTTTGATTCCCATCCTCCTGGCTTTTATCTTTGGTGGAGTCTGGCTCAAAATCGTTGTATCGTTAATGGGAATTAGAGCTTTCTATGAGTATTTTCAAGTAGTAAGAGTCAAAAAAATCAATCCGGTGGAAAGCATCGGCTATCTATTTGCCGTCATCCAATTTGGATTGTTTTTTACCGGTCGTGTGGAATTGAAGGTCATTTCAGTTTTGATCTTGATTTTTACGGTAGTTACCTTGATCATTACGGTATTTAAACGGGATTATAACTTTATTGATGCAGCCGTTACAATTATGGGCTTTATCTACACCATTGCGTTTTTCTCCCTGATTATATTGATCTATGAGATGCCCGGCGGTAACTTTTACGTCTTCACTATTTTTACGATTTCCTGGCTGTGTGATACATCCGCCTACTTTACAGGCCGCTTTTTCGGGAAACACAAGCTCATCCCCGAGGTCTCTCCCAAAAAAACCGTGGAAGGGGCCATTGGTGGTCTTTTCGGCGGTGCATTGGGAACCATGGTCTTTGGTCTTATTTTAGAGCGGACTGGACAGAATTTAATGTCACCCATTCATTTTTTAATTATGGGCCTGATTGGTTCTGTTTTTGCTCAAATCGGTGATTTGATTGCTTCCTCCTTCAAACGGGATTGCGGAGTTAAGGATTACCCCAAACTGATCCCTGGGCATGGTGGGATATTAGATCGCTTCGATTCCGTACTGATGGCAGCTGTTTCAGTTTTCTTGTACCTGGCGATAATTTTCGGACAATAATATGAACCAGTACGATCTCATGATGAAATCCTTGATGTTACGAACGCATTTAAGAATCCAGGCAAGCCTAAAAAAAAGAAATAGCTTATAAAAAAGCAAAGCAAATAAAGAGAATAGCTAGGAATTGACATACTACAAAAAAGATCCTGTGATTACGGGGTCTTTTTATTTAGGTGGATCATTTAAACGGATAATTAAAGATCTTTTGGTCAACCCAGGTGGGAGGTTGAAACTGAAATAATGTTTGTATTTACCCAGTGATTTAGGTTCAATTCACTGGTCTTAATAATTTTGACGAAATGACGTCCGGTATTTTTGTTATAATAAAACATGAATCCAAAGAGAGGATTGCTGGAGTGAAAATATGAGTGAAGTAAACCATACTGTTGATAATTACATAGAATATAAGAATGATCCAACCCGGCCTACCCGAATTATTATTTTGGGCGCCACCGGATCTATTGGCCGCCAAGCTCTGGATGTCATTCGACGGAGCCCGCATCTTCAATTGGTGGGGGCCTCGGTCCATACCAATGTGGTAGAGTTGACTAGTCTGGCCATTGAGTTTAACTTGAAAACGGTCTGCGTGTCCGATGATACGGCCGCTATGACATTCATGTTACCTGGGGTTGAAGTCTTTCGTGGAGCCGCCGGTATGGAAGAATTAGCCCGGGTCGACTGTGATATCGTGTTGACTTCAGTAGTTGGATTGGCTGGCTTAAAAGCCACAGTGGCAGCCATTGAAGCCGGACATGATATTGCGCTGGCCAATAAAGAAACCCTGGTGGGTGCCGGCGAATTGGTCATGGCTTTGGTTAAAGAAAAAAATGTTTCGATTTATCCAGTTGACTCGGAGCACTCCGCAATTTTTCAGAGCATGCAAGGGTATACCAATAAAGATATCGGTCGCATTATTTTAACGGCTTCGGGCGGTCCGTTCCGTGGCAAGTCCAAATCGGACTTGGAGCACGTTCTTGCCAAAGATGCCTTGAAACATCCCAACTGGAACATGGGGCAAAAGGTCACTATTGACTCAGCTACACTGATGAATAAGGGGCTCGAAGTAATCGAAGCTCGGTGGCTGTTTGATGTTGAACCAGAAAATATCATCGTTCACATTCATCCGGAGAGTATTCTGCATTCCGGTGTTGAATTCAAAGATCATTCGGTCATTGCCCAATTAGGCAATCCGGATATGCGCCTACCGATCCAATACGCCTTCAATTACACCAAGCGCTTGGAAGCCGTTGTGGAGCCGCTGGATCTCTTTAAAGTCGGGCAACTGACCTTTGTAAAACCGGATATGGAAACATTCCCTTGCTTATCCTTGGCCTACCTGGCATTGGCCAAGGGTGGCTATTACCCCTTGATTGTCAATACAGCGGATGAAATTGCTGTGGAGGGATTCCTCCAAGGCAAGATCGCCTTTAATGAAATTCCGCAACTTATTGAATTTGCTATGAACGAATTTGGCCAGGACAAAGAATTTACACTCGAAGGAGTCACTGCACTGGATGAGAGGATCCGTCATGAGTTATGGAACCTTTATTCAACCAGAGTTTAATAGGTTCGAACATGCTGGAGAAGCCCCTGTTATTTAAACACATGCTGAAATTGATCATCGGGAAGTGGATGGATCGGATTGACCAGATTGACCAGATTGGCCAGATTGACCAGATTGACCAGATCGACCAATTTTGCTGAAACTGGTACCTGGGAGATATTTAAGGCCTAGGCGAATCAGGAGATTTATTAAATACAACTGAGGATTTTAAGCTGAATTTTAGTTTGAATGGAGATAATATAAAGTAAAGTATAATTCTTTAGAGGACAGGAGACTATAATCAATGAATATATTAATTGCGATACTGGGCTTTGGCTTTTTGGTCTTGGTCCATGAATTGGGTCACTTTGCCGTGGCTCGGTTAAATGGAGTTAAAGTAGAAGAATTTTCCATCGGAATGGGACCGACGCTTTTATCCAAAACTAGTAAGGCGGGAACGATCTGGTCCATTAAGGCATTGCCCATTGGCGGTATGTGCCAGATGAAAGGTGAAGACACCGGGGAAGAAGATCATACCTCGGACTCCTTCCAGAGCAAATCACCGCTGCGTCGGATGAGTATTATTTTTGCAGGCCCCTTGATGAATTTGATCATCGGAGCTGTTTTCTTTACTGTTTTAGCCCAAGGTCTGGGGTTCCAGACCAATAAAGTAGAGGAAGTCATCCCCGGCACCCCAGCGGCGGCCATCGGCCTTCAAAAGGGTGATGAGATCATTGAAGTCAACGGAAATAAAGTCACGACCTTTAATGACGTCATCACTTATATGGCAGTGGGGGAAGGCAAGCCCACCCAACTTAAGGTCTCGCGGAATAATGTAGTGTCGGACTATCAGATCGTGCCAAAACAAGCCGAAAACGGTCAGTACCTGATTGGATTCCAAACCATGGTGGAAACCCAACCTAATTTAGTTCAATCCTTCCGACAGGGCATGACCGAAGCCGGGTCCATGATCCGCCAGACGTATTTTTCGTTAGGAATGCTGTTTACTGGAAAAGTGGGATTGGATCAAATGGGCGGACCGGTGGCAATTCTTGGATTAGCTTCCGAAGTCGCCAAAACCGATTTGTTGAATTTTATGCGATTCTTAGGGTTCTTATCCATAAACTTGGCCATCTTCAATCTCTTGCCATTCCCGGCTTTAGATGGTGGCTGGCTGACGATTTTAGTGGTTGAACTTGTGACCCGGCGAAAGATCCCGGAGAAATTTATGACGGCTTGGAATGGATTTGGATTTGCGATCCTCATGGGCTTTATGTTGTTTATTACGTTCAAGGATATCTTCTTTCCCATCAAACTCTAGCGACTGTGAACTAAATTAAGAGGTAAAAAATGACCCAACGAAAAAAAACCAAATCGATTAAGATCGGTAACATATATATTGGCGGTGATGCGCCCATTACAGTGCAATCCATGACCAATACCGACACCAGAAATGTAGAGGCAACTCTGGGTCAGATCCGAGCCTTGCGCACTGCCGGCTGCGATATTGTTCGCTTGGCGGTCCCTGATATGGCGGCAGCTGATGCACTATATGACATCACCCGAGGCGTCAATATGCCCATGGTGGCAGATATCCACTTTGATTATCGGTTGGCCCTAAAAGCCATCGAAAATGGTGTAGCAAAGCTCCGCATTAACCCCGGCAACATTGGTTCCCGGGAAAAAGTCGAGATCTTGGCCAAAGCCTGTCTTGAAAAAGGAATTCCCATCCGGATCGGGGTGAATTCAGGTTCCCTTGAAAAAGATATTTTAGAAAAATATGCTGGTCCAACCCCGGAAGCTCTAGTTGAATCAGCCTTGCGTCATGTTGCAATTTTAGATGAAGTAAACTTCCACGATGTTGTGATCTCCATTAAATCCTCCAATGTAGAGCGAACGATCAAAGCCTATCGACTCTTATCCCAGCAGACTGATTTGCCCCTCCATATTGGAGTGACAGAGGCCGGAACTCTGTGGCGCGGGACGATTAAAAGTGCAGTGGGGATCGGGACCCTTTTAGCGGAAGGGATCGGCGATACGCTGCGGGTTTCATTGACGGGGGATCCCATCGAGGAAATTAAAGTCGGCCGGGAGATCTTAAAGGCGGTGGGGCATTTAAAAGAAGGGATCGAATTTGTATCCTGCCCGACTTGCGGGCGCACCCAGATCGATTTGATCGGCATCGCCAACGAAGTCGAACGGCGCTTAGAAGGTTCTAAGAAAGAAATCAAAGTAGCGGTCATGGGTTGTGTCGTAAACGGACCGGGCGAAGCTAAAGATGCAGACATCGGCATTGCTGGAGGCAAAGGCGTTGGTCTTATCTTTAAAAAGGGGATCATTGTCAGGCAGGTGAAAGAAGATGAGCTCGTTGAAGCACTCTTGGCTGAAATTGAGACCATGTAGACTAGGAGAATATTATGGAATTCCGAAAAGTTCTGGAACAAAAGATCCGGGGCAAAATAATTGAAGAAAACCTTAAAATATTAAAAGTTGAGTATTTTAAGAAACACTGTAAATTGAGGATTTACTGCTCGGCAGATAATCCTCTTTGCATTCAAGATGAAGAGATCATTAGCCGAACCACTGACGAGATCCTAGGCGGTCAGATCCAAAAGGATATTTCGGTGCTGCCTCGAAGCGAAGGGGCCGTGGATACCGAAGAGGCGATTCGAGACTTTATCAATTGTATTTTTCAAAAAGACCCCATTGCGAAAAATTTCTTTAGAGATTCGAAAATCAGCGTCACCCCCGCGGCGATCTCGATCCGCCACCCCAATCAGATCCTCGTCCAACATCTTGTCAATAAAAAAACGGGGGAATTGATCGAAGAATTTCTTAGTGAAATCCATGAATTGACTAGGCAGGTCAACCTGGTCTTTGATAATACGATCTTGCCCGATCAAATCAGCGTGGAGGAAGTCTTTCCAAAGCATGCTCCAACACCAGGCCGCCCGATGGTGACAGAACCAGTGGTGGTCAAATTGCCGACCCCGCCGCCGCCAAAACCAGTCAAGCTTCAGGAAGTTCGTGGCGATGATCGAATTCTGTTTGGTAAAATCATCAAAGATACGCCGACACCCATCAAGGATCTGTCGGAAGGAATGCGCAATGTGGCCATTGCCGGTCAGATCTTTAAAATGGATGAGCGGTCGTTGCGCTCCGGTAAAGTCTTGTTGACCCTCTATGTGTCGGATCAAACCGCCAGTGTCGTCTGTAAACTGTTCTTAAAGAGCATGGAGGAAGTCAAAGGCATCAGCCAGGGCATGTATGTTAAACTCAAAGGCGCCACCGGAGTCGATCTTTACTCCAAGGAACTGGCCATGACCATCAATCACATCAATCGGATGGATGAGATCCAGCGCCTGGATAAGGCGCCGGTCAAGCGGGTCGAACTGCACGCTCATACCACCATGAGTACCATGGATGGCATCGTATCGGCCAAAGCCTTGATCAAACAGGCCATCGCCTGGGGCCATGAGGCTATTGCCATCACCGATCACGGCGTGGTCCAGTCTTTCCCGGAAGCCATGGATGCAGCCGGAGACAAGATCAAAGTCCTCTACGGGTTAGAAGCCTATGTGGTGGATGATCTGACCGGAATTTGCAGCCTAACCGAACCGGTAGGATTTGATGATGAATTTGTCGTATTTGACTTGGAAACCACCGGTTTTTCCCATGTCAATGACAAGATCATTGAAATTGGGGCCGTCAAAGTCAAAAATCAACACGTCATCGAGCGCTATTCGTCCTTTGTTGATCCACAGCGGCCATTGCCGGCTAAAATCATGGAACTGACGAAAATCACCGATGCCATGGTAAAAGGTCAGCGGACCATTGCAGAAGTCTTGCCGGAATTTTTAGAATTCTGCGGCGATGCCCTATTAGTGGCTCATAACGCCAATTTCGATATGGGCTTTGTCCGAAAGAATGCCAAAGATCTTAAATTGCCCTTCCCAAACGGTCAATTTGACACGGTCACCATGGCCCGCTATCTCTTCCCGGTGCTAAAGCGCCATCGCTTGGATACTGTGGCAAAACATCTGAATATTTTTATGGGAAGTCATCACCGGGCAGTGGATGATGCCGAAACCACCGCCAACATCTTGTTCCGGGCATTTGAAATCCTAGAGAAAAATGACATTCATGATACAGCGGCGCTTAACCAAGATTATTTCGCTAAAGTTGATGTTACGAAGATTATGCCGGATCACTGCATCATTTTGGCGAAAAATCAGGCGGGATTAAAACAGCTCTATGAGTTGGTCTCAGAAGCCCACTTAAAATATTTCCAGCGTAACCCCAGGATCCCCAAGAGTCTTTTGCAAAAGTCCCGGACCAACTTGATCCTGGGTTCAGCTTGTACGTCCTCGGAGCTCTATCGGGCTATGCTCGACGGTCGTAAGGCTGAAGAAGTCCGCCGGATCGCTGACTTTTATGACTATCTGGAAATTCAACCGGTCACCAATCAGGAACACCTGTTATTTGAGGGCCGGTGTACAACCAATCAGCTGAAAGAAATGAACCGGACCATCTTAAACCTTGGAAAAAGCCTGGGCAAGCCCGTGGTGGCAACCGGTGATGTCCATATGCTCAATTCTTCGGATAAGGCGTTCCGCCAGATCCTGACCTATTGTCATGGGTTTGCCGGCGGCGGGGAAAACAGTGTTGCCATGCATTACCGGACCACGGAGGAAATGCTCCGCGAGTTTGACTACTTAGGCAGTCAGGCCGCCCGGGAAGTAGTCATTGATAATAGTCGATTGGTGGCATCCTGGATCGAACCAGTCTTACCGGTGCCTAAAGAAACGTTCCCGCCCAAAATGGAGGGAGCTGAAGAAGAAATCCGAACCATGACCATGACCAAGGCCCACGGGATCTATGGAAACCCGTTGCCGCAAATCGTTCAGGCCAGAGTCGATCGGGAACTTAATTCCATCATCGGCAATGGCTATGCGGTCTTGTACCTAGTTGCTCATAAATTGGTCAAAAAGAGTCTCGATGACGGTTACCTGGTCGGGTCCAGAGGTTCGGTCGGATCGTCTTTAGTGGCGACCTTTACAGATATAACGGAAGTTAATGGTCTGCCGCCCCATTATGTCTGTCCAGTCTGCAAGCATTCGGAATTCTTCACCGACGGGTCCGTCTCCTCCGGGGTGGATCTGCCGGACAAACAGTGCCCGACTTGCCAAACGCCATACCATCGGGACGGCCATGACATTCCCTTTGAAACCTTTTTGGGCTTTGAAGGCGATAAAGAACCCGATATTGACTTAAACTTCTCCGGTGATAATCAGCCGGCAGTCCATAAATACACGGAAGTCCTATTCGGGGAAGGCTTTGTCTTCCGGGCTGGGACCATTACAACGGTGGCGGAAAAGACCGCCATGGGCTATGTTCGAAAATTCCTCGAGGAGAAGAACTTGTCAGCCTCCCGGGCTGAAATGGAACGCCTGGCCATGGGCTGTACCGGGATCAAACGATCCACCGGTCAACATCCCGGCGGCATCATGGTCGTCCCGGCCGACAACGACATTCATAATTTCTCGCCGGTCCAACATCCGGCCGATGACAACAATACCGAGATCGTTACGACTCACTTTGATTACCATTCCATATCCGGCCGGCTCTTAAAGCTGGATATTCTGGGTCATGACGATCCCACTGTGTTAAGAATGCTCCAGGATATTACCGGGGTGGAACCGACCACAATCCCCCTGACTGATCCAAAAGTTCTGAGCTTATTTACCGGGACCCAAGCCCTGGGCATCACGCCCCAGGAATTGGGGTCGCCGGTGGGTACGTTTGGGATCCCGGAGTTTGGTACTAAGTTTGTGCGCCAGATGCTGGTGGATACCAAACCAAAATCCTTTGCCGACCTAGTCCGAATTTCCGGTCTATCCCACGGTACCGATGTTTGGCTCAACAATGCCCAGGAATACATCAAAAACGGCGATACGAACTTAAAGGGCTGTATTTCCTTGCGTGATAACATCATGCTCTACCTCATCCAGTGCGGTCTCCCACCCAAGGATGCCTTCTTTATAACCGAACGAGTCCGAAAGGGAAAAGGCTTAAGACCGGAAGAGGAAGCCCAAATGCGGCAGTTTAAAGTGCCGAACTGGTATATCGAATCCTGTAAGAAAATCAAGTACATGTTCCCTAAAGGCCATGCCGTGGCCTATGTCACGATGGCAGTGCGCATCGCCTGGTATAAGGTATACTACCCGCTTCATTACTATGCTACCTTCTTCTCGGTCCGAGCGAAGGATTTTGATGCAGAATTGGCCCTGTTAGGCGAGGGAGCAGTTAAAGCAAAACTAGAAGAAATCGCCGCCCAAGGCAATGAAGCCACGCCCAAAGATCAGAACTTGGCCAACACCTTGGAACTGGTCTATGAAATGCAAAAGCGCGGGTTTAGCTTTGCTCCGCTAGATATCTACAAAAGCCATGGAACCAAGTTTATGGTGTCTGGCAATCAGCTCTTGCCGCCCTTTAGTTCCGTCAATGGGATCGGCGACAATGCCGGTATGGCCATCTATGAAGAAGTCAAAAAAGGTGAATTTTTCTCCAAAGAAGACTTTAAGACCCGGACGAAATCCACCCGAACGGTAATGGATGCCTTAGAACGAGTCGACTGCTTCAAGAATTTGGGGGACACCAACCAGATTTCATTCTTTGGCTAGATAAAGCAAAAAAATAAGAATAAAAATAAAATATCTTGACACGTCGTATAAAATTAACGACAAATGACCATGAACCACCGACAGAAATACGATTTAAAACCTGTTCATTAGAAGTCTCCCGCTGCTCATATCTCAACCAGATATAATGGCAGTGGGGGACTTTTATTTTAGGATTCAGATCATCGGTTACAACCTCCGGTCAGATTAAGGTCCAACAAAATTGAATGCCACCGTCGTCATACTATATAATGATCATAAATGGGGGTGAGCTTGTGGAATCTAAAACTGAATTCTCGGAAAGGTTGAATCAGGTGTCTTCTGGCGATGCGACCGCTCTTAGTCAGTTTATTAAATTATATCGGGGACGAACTTATTCAATTGCCTATTCAATTTGTCATCACCGTGAAGATACCGAAGATATTATCCAAGAAGTTTTCATGAAACTATACATGCTGGATCCTGGCAAATTTCCAACAACGGGTCATGCTTCGTGGTTTTACCGATTAACCAAAAATACGACCCTAGACTATTTGAAAGTCAAGAAACCCACTGATAATATGGATATCATACAGTTTTCTGACACTCACGCTGAAACTGAACTTGCCTACTTTGAACATTTAGATTATTACGAACATCTGGTGAGTAACCTCAGCTCTGAAGAAAAACTGGTAGTAGGTTTAAAAGTCCTCGGTGGAATGAAGCACAAAGAGATTGCAGCCATGCTAAAAAAACCCAGTGGAACGATCCAATGGATCTATCATAAAGCAATTCATGCACTAAGGATCTCCATGTCGGCTTTACTGCTTTTTATTAGCGCATTGTTATTTACCATGAATCGAAATGGCCGAGCGATGGCTAATCAAGATTATATTTTTTATCGTGATCCCCATTTCTGGGTCGGCTGGGTAATGGTCTTATCGGGTCCGATTTCAATATATTTTTTTATAAAGTTCATCCAACAAAAACAACTCCAAACTAAATAAGACACAGTAATTGGTAAGCAATAAGTGATAGGTCATAGGTCAAAGGTCATAGGTCAAAGGTCATAGGTCAAAGGTCATCATATTTTTTAATACAAATATTATTAGGTATTGCTGTATTTAATCGAACAAGAAAAGGTTTTATAAAAACAGGAATTAGTGTTCTAATCATACTAACTATTTACAATTTCATTTTTTTAAACATGTTTTATACTAGAAAGTAGGATGTCTTCTGTTAAAAAAATTAGCTCTAAGGCAGGAACCAACAAACCAGAGGTCTCAATTCGTCTAACTTTTGAAAGGGGTATATTGCTCATAGAAATGGGTGCCTAAACACTAGATCACATGAAGCATTGATCCGATTTTTTAGAATACCGCTGGGAACAATGTGAAGATCTATAGTTTTGGCTGCTATTAATTTTACTTACTTCAGCGTGAGTAGTGCTTGATTGAGATTTACAAAAAGGAGCGACATGAAACAAAAAAAAGTGATTATTATTTTAACGGCAGTCTTGATAGTGGCTGGAAGTGTTGTTTTGGCTGGTTTTCTTATGAAAGAGAAAACAAAAATGAATCTGTGGGGCGATTGGTTTAATCAAAGCGGTGCTCAAATTACTGTAAAGTGGTATGACCCAAAAGGGATTCTGCAGGTGCGGTCTACTTCTGATGCGGATCAAATGATGGAAATCTCATCGACCATAAAGGCGTTCTCAGATCCGCAACATATTTTCTTATTTAGGGATGAAGTTAGGGCAGGGGCTATAACTTACCAATTTATTGTTAAGGGCGACCGGAGAACTGTTCTTTATGCAATCCAAAATAAGACGATCATACTGGCGGATGAAAAAACACCAAATGACCGAACCGCTTGGAGCGTGAAACCAGAAGAAAAAGAAAAGTTAGTACAGTATCTACTGGGGCTTGGCAAAAACTAATGATTACCGAAAACTAAATTGCCGTCAAATGGGCTAGGTTGGTATGACCGTGGTATCTAAGAAAAAATCTTTTTTGATAATTTGAAAACCATTTGATAAGATTAAATCAATATAATTAAGGAGTGTCTTATTTGGATAGTTTTGCTTTAGATATCTCATGGGTGCTGATATATACTATCTATTCAATATAAGGAGTCTGAAAATGGATCTAATTAGGAATAATCCGTTTGATTACGTGCTTATCGCATTGGTCATCTTGTCAACTATTTTTCAGTGGTTGTTTTTACAGGGTAAAGTAACAATGTGTCAAAAACGAATTTATGGCTGGATTGTATTTATAGGCTTTGATATCATTGAATTCATGGTGTTATGGACGGTATTCGGTTTTAAAAATCTCTTTAGATAACTTGCTGATCAGGTGGTAATATTGTTCCAAACCCACAAACAGGAAGGCACCACTACAACCCTAAAAATCCTCAAGGGTATAATCCGTGTGCTTGAAGAGGATGCAAACTTCTGGGTGTCTTTTTTAATATAAAAAAGTGGATACGTTCTTTAAAGTGATAATTGGTAATTAAGTGAAAATTTAAAAGTAAGGCAATCAATTGTTGGGCGCTTATTTATATTTTTAGGAAGTTGTAATGAAGATTGTGATCGGCTGGGTCTGCACTATCTGTGGCAGTAGCGAATGATGCGCAATGATTGATTACATCAGGCAAATATGGTATAGTATTAATACTGAGAATATTTAACTTAGGAGTGGGTCAAAGAGGCCCGCTCCTATTTTCTGAAAAAAATAATTTCTAAGCAAATAAAAGGAGGCAGACATGGAAGAAAAGCTGAAGCAGCTTCGGTCCATGACCGAAGGGCGGATCAACGAACTGGGCTATGATTTATACCATGTTGAGTTTGTAGAAGAGGACGGCGAAGAGTATTTAAGGTTTTACATCGAAAATAAAACCGGGGAGACCATTACGCTGGATGACTGCGCAAAAGTTTCGAGGGATATTTCTACCACCATTGACCAAGTGGACCCCATTGAGAGTGCCTACTTTTTGGAAGTGTCGTCTCCGGGATTATTCCGTGAATTGTTCACTCCTATACATATTAAAAAGGCCATTGGGGAACGAGTCCAGGTCAGGCTTCATGAGACCACCAAAGGCAAAAAGAATTTCATCGGAATTCTGGAAGCTTTTGACGGTGAGAAACTGACCCTTGCTCTTGAAGAAGATCGCGTTATGGTAGATTGCAAAGACATACGGGTGGTTCATTTGGAACCGGTCGTTTAAGGAGGATATAAAAGCAAAGTGAAACAGAGTAAGAAGAACAAGGATGAGATCATCCAGGCTCTCAAAGAGATATCGAGACTGAAGGGTATTGATGAGGAGCTTCTTTTCACCGCATTGGAGGATGCCTTAACGGCAGCCTATCGTAAAAATTACACCAATACGGCCAGCCAGGACGTTAAAAGTCTAGTCAACCATGAAACCGGTGAAATCAAGATCCTTAACATGCGTAAAGTCGTCGATGAAATTACCGACGAAACTTCCCAACTGCTCCTGGCTGATGCCAGAGCCATCAAACCCGATTATGAAATCGGCGATGTAGTGGGTGAAGATGTGACCCCGGAGAACTTTATGCGGGTAGCAGCACAAAATGCCAAGCAGATCGTGACTCAGCGGATCAAAGAAGCCGAACGGTCCATTATCTACAATGAATTCTCTCAAAAAGAATTTGATTTGATTTCCGGGATCATTCAGCGCAAAGACAAAGGCAACGTTTATATCGATTTAGGTAAGATCGAAGCCGTCTTAGCCCCCAGCGAACAGATCCCGGGTGAGACCTATGAGTTTAATCAGCGCATCGAACTCTACATTGTGGAAGTTCGCCAGAATACCAAGGGACCGCTCATCACCGTTTCCAGGACCCATCCGGGCCTGATCCGACGGTTGTTTGAACGGGAAGTACCGGAGATCTATGACGGCATCGTCGAGATCAAAAGCACTTCACGGGAGCCCGGCTCTCGGACCAAAATGGCCGTTTATTCCAAGGATGAAAATGTTGACGCCACCGGTGCCTGCGTTGGAAACCGGGGAGCCCGGGTCCAGAACGTAGTTTCTGAACTGCAAAATGAGAAGATCGACATCATTGAATGGGATAAAGAACCGGCCCGCTACATCGCCAATTCCCTCTCACCGGCTAAAGTCAGCAGTGTAACAGTTAATACCAAAGACAATACGGCCCGAGTCTTGGTGGATGATTCTCAATTATCCTTAGCCATTGGCAAAGAAGGCCAAAATGTTCGCTTAGCTGCCAAACTGACCGGCTGGAAGATCGACATTAAATCAGACCGGGATCCCAATGCCATGGCTGGTTTTGAAGAATTTGTCGAGACCACCTACCGCCCTGGTGATAAACGAGTGGAAATTCCCCTGGAAGTAATCTAACCTGGTGCATCCAGGCGAAACAGTAGGAGATATTCATGAAACCAAAAAAAATACCATTGAGAATGTGTTTGGGCTGCATGGAAATGAAGCCAAAGAAAGACCTGATCCGTGTCGTTAAAAACAAGGACGGCGAAGTCTCCTTGGACATGGTGGGAAAAAAGCCCGGCCGGGGAGCCTACATCGATAAAAATATCGGTTGTCTGGAAAAGGCTTTTAAGACAAAGCGATTAAATAAAAATTTAGAAACCAATATAAGCGAAGAAATCTATCAGTCCATGCGGGAAATCATTGATCATGAATGATCGTTTTTTAAAATTTCTGGGACTTACCAGAAAATCCGGTAATCTGATCGCAGGTGCCAATTTGTCGGAAACTGCCCTAAAACGGGGCAAACTTAGTCTCATCATTCTGGCGGCAGATGCCAGTGACGGGACCAAGCATAAATTTCAGGCAATGGCGGAATTTAACAAAGTAGAAATCATTGAAACAGCCACCATGGATGAACTGGGCTATGCCATAGGTAAAGGACAAATTTCGGTAATCGGGGTAACCGACCAAAGGATGTCACAAAAACTTAAGGAGCTGTGTTTAGCTATGTAGGTTTAGGAGGAAATAATGCCAAAACTTAGAGTGTATGAACTTGCCAAAGAATTGAACATTACCAGTAAGGAATTGATCGCAATTCTGGCAACTGAATTTGATATTGTGGTTAAAAACCATATGAGTGTTGTTGAAGAGGAAGATGCCCAGCTGATCAAAGAGCTGATGGGATCAGAAGCTAAAAAAGCGGCCGATGCCGCTTCGGGCGTTGTCACAGCGGAAGCTGCAGCAACTGCTGCTGTCCCGGCGGAAACACCGGTAGAAACAGCAACTCCAGCGGTACAAGAAACCAAGAGCATCGTCGACGTTTACGAAGAAGAGCTTCAGGAAACGGTCAACAACCAGGCTAAGAAGAAGAAAAAGGGTCGCCGCGATGAAGAAGTCGTGGATGAAACTGCCGTTGGCATCATCACCATCGGAGATACCATCATGGTCAAGGAATTGGCTGAGAAGATCGGTAAACCCACCAATGAAGTCATTAAAACATTGATCATGAACGGTGTGATGGCAGCCATCAACCAGGAAGTAGATTTTGAAACGGCCTCCAAGGTCGCTGAAAAGTTCAATGTCATGGTCGATCGGGAAGAAAAGCCGGTCCTGGGGATCGAATTGGCGGATGAGGAAATATCTGACGATGCCAATCTCGTCAAGCGTCCCCCCATCGTTACCGTCATGGGTCACGTTGACCACGGCAAGACCTCCCTCTTGGATGCCATCCGTAAGGCCCACGTCACCGATCAAGAAGCCGGTGGGATCACCCAGCACATCGGTGCCTACACCGTAACAGTCCAGGGCGAGAAGATCACGTTCTTAGATACGCCAGGTCATGAAGCGTTTACCCAAATGCGCGCCAGAGGTTCACAGATCACCGATATCGTTATATTAGTGGTGGCAGCCGATGACGGAATCATGCCTCAGACCAGAGAATCCATTTCGCACTGTAAAGCTGCCGGTGTACCCATGGTCGTTGCCATCAACAAAATGGATAAACCGCAAAGCAATGCCGATCGCGTTAAGCAGGAATTGTCAGAGTTTGGAATGGTTTCAGAAGACTGGGGCGGCGACACCATTATGGTGGAAGTCTCAGCCAAACAACGGCTCAACATTGATAAGCTCCTGGAAATGGTGCTGTTAACGGCTGAAGTCATGGAATTAAAAGCTGATCCACAGCGCAGAGCCAAGGGAACGGTCATTGAAGCAGAGCTGGATAAGGGTCGCGGACCGGTTGCCACATTATTGGTTCAAAACGGAACGTTGTCCGTGGGGGACTCCATTTTAGTGGGCAGCACCTATGGCCGGATCCGGGCCATGTTTGATGATAAAGGCAAGAAAATCAAGTCTGCCGGACCCTCCATCCCGGTCGAGATCCTTGGTTTATCCGAAGTACCGCAAGCCGGAGACCGCTTCTCAGAGGTCAAGGACGAAAAGACCGCCAGAGGTATGGCCAACACTCGGGTTGAAAAAACTCGGGCAGAAACCCAGACCACCGGTCGAATGAGCCTGGAAGATCTGTATTCACAGATTTCGGAAGGTCATGTCCAGGAACTGCCCATCATCGTGAAAGCTGATGTCATGGGTTCCGTGGAAGCCTTAAAGAGCTCCCTTGAGAAATTATCCACCGATGAAGTCAAAGTCCATGTTATCCATGGCGGAGCCGGAGCGATCAACGAGACCGATATTATGCTGGCAGCAGCTTCCAACGCCATTGTTATGGGGTTTAATGTCAGACCAGAGAATAATGCAACGGCTTTAGCTGAAAAAGAAAAAGTCGAAGTTAAAAATTACCGGATCATCTATAATGCCATTGACGATGTCAAGGCAGCCATGATCGGTTTATTGGCCCCGGACATTAAGGAAGTTATTTTAGGAACGGCGGAACTGCGCCAGATCTATAAGATCTCAGCAGTTGGTACCATCGCCGGTGCTATGGTATTGACCGGTAAGATGGTGCGCAGCGCCCAGATCCGTCTAGTCCGAAATGGAGTCGTCATCCTCGAGAGTCACCTGGCATCGCTCAAGCGGTTCAAGGATGACGTAAAGGAAGTCGCCACAGGCTTCGAGTGCGGACTTTCCATCGAACGGTTCAATGACCTGAAAGAAGGGGACATCATCGAAGCCTTCAAGATGGAGGAAGTCAAGCGAAAGGAACTTTAACATGCCAAAACATAGAATGGATCGAATCAACGAAGAAATGAAAAAAGAAGTGGCCGAAATTATTCGCAACGAAGTCAGAGACCCCAGGATCAAAGCCATGGTGTCGGTGACCGGTGTCAATGTCACAGCGGATCTAAAGTACGCCAAAATCTACCTTTCCATCTTCGGGATCAATAAAGATGAGGAAAAGGAAACTCTGGCCGCTCTTAATAAAGCCAAGGGGTTCATCCGCAAACGGCTGTCCTCGACTGTGAATTTAAGAAACACCCCGGAATTAACGCTGATCGAAGATACCACCATCGATTATGGAATGCATATCGACGGTCTACTTCGGGATCTGGCGCCAAAACCGGACACGTCTCCAGCGCTGGACCCTCCGGCGGATGCCGCCATAGTGAAAGCAGCGCAATCGCTGGGATCAAACGAGGGGACACCGGCTGGCGAATCGACAATTGATGAGTCAACATCCAAAGAAGAGGCTTAATTATGATGAACCGATTTCCGGAAATCATCCGGGCTGGTAAAAAAATAGGTGTGGCTTGCCACACCTTTCCCGACGGGGATGCTCTTGGCTCTGTTCACGCCATGGTATTGGCCCTGCGCCAAATTGGCCAGGAAGCTTATATCCTGACCAAGGACAAAGTATTGGATTCCCTGAATTTTCTGCCGTTGACGGCCGAAACCAATGAATCCACTGCCCAAGTCCAAGCGGGGACGGATCTCGTCCTGGTGTTGGACTGCGGTAATTTTGACCGGGTGAGCTTTGATCAAAAAACCATCGGCAATACACCGATGATGATATTAGACCATCATAAATCCAACGATAAGTTCGGTGATTTTAATCATGTGGATCCCACAGCCTCAGCTACCGGTGAGATTATATTTGATCTCACCGGCCTGTTGGGCGTGACCCTGACCAAAGACATCGCAACCTGTCTTTATACGGCGATCACCACCGACACCGGATCCTTCCGGTTTGAATGTACTACCCAAAGGACCTTGGAAATTGCCTCGATCTTAATGGGGACCGGCATCTCTCACCAGGAAATTGCCCGTAAAGTATTTGATGAAATGCCCTTGAACCGGATCCAGTTAATGGGCCGGGCATTGGGTTCGCTTCAATCCTTCTACGATGGCAAAGTGAACCTGATGTACTTGCGAGACCGGGACTTTACTGAATTGGCACTTATGGATAAAGATACCGGCGACATAGTCAATTATGGCCTGGCACCTCAGGAAGCTGAAGTTTCCATGGTCTTGAAGGAACATGATCAGAAGATCCGGGTGTCCATCCGCACCAAGCGCAAAGTCGATGCCGGATTGTTTGCTGAAGTCTTTCAAGGCGGCGGCCACATTCGGGCAGCCGGTTGCACCTTGTTGACGCCATCCTTTGAAGAGGCGCAGGAAATGCTGTTTCGTGAACTGGAGGCGTACCTGTACTGATGCATGGAATTTTAGTCATTGATAAACCCACAGGGTTGACCTCTTTTGACGTTGTGGCCAAGGTCCGGCGAACCCTGCATACCAAAAAGTGCGGCCATACCGGGACGCTTGATCCCATGGCCACCGGCGTTTTGCCGATCCTGTTGGGCAGTGCCACTAAGCTCTCGCCGTTTTTGATGGATTCGAAAAAGGAATACATTGCGACGATGCTGCTGGGCCGGGACACGGATACCCTGGACATTACCGGGACCACCACTCAAACGGTGGCACCAGAAGATATCAAGGTCACTGAAGCTGAAGTAAGAACGGCGATGGGACTGTTCTTGGGTGAGAACCTCCAGGAGCCCCCCATGTACTCTGCATTGAAAAAAGATGGCAAGCGGCTGTATGACCTGGCCAGAGCCGGGATCACCCTGGAGCTTGAAAAAAGACCGGTGACGATCTATGAGTTGGAACTTTTAAATATGGAATTGCCCTACATCACGTTTCGGGCCGTCACGTCCAAAGGGACCTATATTCGAAGTCTGATCCGAGACCTGGGGAAAGAACTGGGCGTTCCTTCAGTTATGTCGGCCCTGCGCCGAACCATGACCGGCGGATTTGGACTTGATCAGGCAGTTACCCTTGAAGAACTTGACAGCGTGGGAATAATTGATAAAATAATACAGGTTGAAGAACCTTTGTTGGTCTATCCGGAGCTGTTGTTGGATGATTCGTTCATCGGGCTCCTGAAAAACGGAGTGAAGCTCAAGGACGGCCGGGCAGTTTCCGGACTAAAGCAAGGTTCCTACCGAATCAAGACCAAAGCCGGTGAGTTCATTGGCCTGGCAGACTATACAAATGAAGAATTGGTCCTTACTTGGCGGTTATAAGGTGGTAAAATGATTATTTTAGATAATAATAACAGGAAAAAGTTGGCAGACAAAACCTATATAGCACTGGGGAATTTTGACGGGCTCCACAAGGGGCACATGTCTCTGATCAACCGGGTAGTGGATGAAGCGCTCTTAAACGATGCCAAAAGCCTTGTTTACACTTTTTCCAATCACCCCCTGACGGTAGCGGCACCCGAGCGAGCTCCCAAACTGATCATGGATAACGAGCAAAAGCTCCACATTTTCAGAACCTCTGGGATCGATATGGTGGCGATGATCGATTTTACCCTGGAATACATGCAGACTTCAGCTGAGGACTTTATTAAACTTTTGTTGGATCGATATAATGCCCGCGGGCTGGTAGTCGGTTTCAACTACAAGTATGGCTATATGAATACCGGCGATGTCGAGTTCTTGCATGAACTAGCCCACCGGCTGGATTTTGAACTCATTGTAATTGAACCTGAAACAGACAGTGAAGGCTTAATCTCATCCACTCGGATCCGGAATCATATTCTAGATGGCCGGGTGGGCGAAGCTGCCAATTTATTAATTGAACCTTACCTGATGCGCGGCACCGTGGTCGGGGGCAAAAAGAAAGGCAAAGCCATCGGCTTCCCCACAGCCAATATGACCATTGACGACCGAGCCGTCTTACCTAAAGAAGGCGTCTATTATACCAATGTCGAAGTCAATGGGAATCTGTATCGGGGAATCACGTCCATCGGGAGTAATCCCACCGTATCTACAAACAATCCCGTCACAGTGGAAACCTATATCCTTGATTTTGACGAAGATATTTACGGAGAAAACATCAAGGTTTATTATCTTGAGTGGATGCGTGAAATGATCAAGTATGAATCCATGGACGAATTAAAAGAGCAGCTGCGTAGGGATAATAACTATGCTGCCACTCGAAGCATGGCGAAGCTTCGGTCAGAAAAATAACGGCCAGTCCAATGAAGGTCAAGGATCGAATAAAACAGTGCCAGGGATACCTACCTGCTCTAATCGATTCAAGCAAACCGGCCTAAAAGACGGCTGAACCCGCCGGGAAATAAAAAAACATAAATAAAACTTAGATAAATAGCAGCTGATTCTTGATATTACTGGAGAAATCAGTTATTATAAAGGACGGAACCCATCTCTGTGACAAGGGAAAGCCATCCCAGTTCACGGTATTGGGCGATTTTATAAAACAAGGAGGAATGATCCATGTTAGACAAGGCAACAAAGCAGGAATTAATCTTAACTCATGCCAGACATGAGGGGGATACCGGATCACCTGAAGTACAGATCGCGATTCTTACAAAGAGAATCAACGATTTGACAGGGCACCTGAAGGAGCACAAGAAGGACCACCACTCACGTAGAGGTCTGTTCATGATGATCGGTCAGAGAAGAGGATTGCTTAACTACCTGATGAAAATCGATATCGAAAGATACAGAGACATCATCGGCAAGCTGAATATCAGAAAGTAATTCATAAAAAACCATTCCGTTAGGAGTGGTTTTTTTTCATAATGACGAAAAACTGTTTCACCGTAATTAGATTAAATGCTCCCCGGCAAGCTTTACTAAAATAAAATCAGGGACACGCTAAATTCTAAGTGAATGAACGTGGCGAAATGGTACAGTCCTAAAGATGTCATCTTTAGTTCAAGTCCATGGAGTATAATTAACCTAGTCTTTGATCTAACCATGCGTAAAGCTTGGCTTACCAGGCAAAGCACGAGAAGGATAAAACATCGCCAGAGGCAGCAACAGGTCATTCAAGTTAAGACCGAAGCATGAGACCGCATGATAAGAGCGCAGGATGAGACTGCAGGATGAGACTGCAGGATGAGACTGCAGGATGAGCGCCTATTTCAAAATAAGAATTAAGATACAATGATAAAAAAGATAACAATAACAATAAAGTGAGGATTTGCAATGAATGAATTAAGGAACCGAATCAGTGAATTGGAAAACAAATATTATGAATTGTTTTCTGTAAAAGCAACGGATGGGCAGATCGTAAGATATAGCGATGATGAACTAAAAGATATGTATGATCATAACTTCACATTGATTTCAGCAAGTAGTTCAAAAGAAACCATCGATGAAATCATCCAAGGGGAGAAAGCTAAACGAAAAGAGGCCGGTTATAATTTTCTTAAGATCAAGTTTGACGCTCAAGTGGCCGAAGAAAAGATCCCGGCCGATGACCTGGCTCGATTGACTGATCTGGAATATTATAGTCTGACAAGGACTGCAGTGCATCAGCTCAAGGAAAGAGAAGATATCGAAGTCATTAAATTGTCGGATGTATTGGTAGACGAAGCCAGAGAATTGGATGAACTGTGCGAACCGGACGAGTCCTTGGACTTTACCAATCGACGGTTTGACCGCAGATTGAAAGTCTATCTGGGGGATGCGCCACTTAATAGTTATCTTGCCATGCAAGAGTGGGTCGTCGTTGGAAGCTGTGACTACTTCGCAGCCGATGGAGCCTGCATGCTGGAAGACTTCGTAGTCGATCCGGAAGTGAGGAATCAAGGCATCGGCACTACTTTATTGAAGTCCCTGGCCAATCGCGCATTTGCCGAACATAACGACCTGGTCTTTTTGACCACAGAAGCTATAGGATCCGCCAAAGAAATGTACCAGAAGCTGGGTTTTGAAAAAATTCTGGTAAAAACAGAAGCCCTTTACCGTTTCTAAAGTAAAGGGGCCGATCCATGGTTCAAAACGAAGACCCCAAAAAAGTTAGCGACCATCTGACGAAGCGATTCGTCAGATGGTCAGCTCATTTTATAAGAAAGTCGAGACGGCGAGGTTGCAGCCCAGGTGTCAGCCCGGTCCATTGAACGATTGATTGCCTGAAGATCCAGCATAGGGATGGGTGAGGGTCGGTGCGCCTGTAAAGGAGTTGACATGGACCGGGCCGGGTCGTCCGGCCGAAGCAGACCTGTAATCCCAGTAGGGTTCCAGACCTTCGTTATCGACATCGGCCAGGGTGATATAGGGACGGGTGGTGTCCGGTGGTGAGAGCGTCGTGGCACCGGATCGGAAGATGCGGCAAAATTTCCCGTCGCATCGGCGTTCTTTTAGCATCACGCCATGGTTTTGGCCTTCACCGGACCTCGCCCGGACCAATGCGGTTGTTTGTTTTTCAAGCTTTTTCCCGATCCTCTTAAGAACGTATCGATCGGGTAGAAGGATAATTTCCAGGTTGCCAAAAGGGTATCGTCGTACCATGATGTATTTCTGCCCATTAAATTTCAGCGTATTTTAGAATTGTATTAGTTTTTTGATGGATATCGGCAATTGTCCTAATTCCCGTTTTAATTTTTTCGGCTATTTTCACGACTGGTTTTCGGTATGATTATTTTAGGTGCGATGCGACTAGATCAATTGAAGTGAATTGGAGAGGGGAATTGAAAGATTCAAGCTTTATTTACAACCCTTCGTAGTTTTATGTAAGACAAGTGGGGGCGAATTTGTTATAATGAGAGAATCAAAACTATGCTTTTGGTTCAATTTGTATATCTAATTATAACTCAGACCGCATCCAAGCGAGCAACGGTGCGTTGTGACATATAATTACGTATATAAGTGGAATTGAAGGCTGTATTAAAAGGAGCAACTATGAAACCTAATCTACAGATTGAAGTAGCAGGCCGCCAACTAGGCATTGAATTGGGAAACATCGGATATTTATCGGATTGTGCCTTATTCATGAACTATGGTGATACTGTAATTCTGACCAACGTCAACATGAGTGCCGAACCCAGAGCAGGGGTGGATTTCTTCCCTTTGTCAGTGGACTACGAAGAACGTTTATACGCGGTGGGAAAGATCCCCGGCGGCTTTATCAAGCGGGAAGGTCGTCCTTCCGAAAAAGCGATCCTATCTGCCCGGGCAGCCGATCGTCCGTTAAGACCACTCTTCCCCAAGGGTCTACGCAATGATGTACAAGTTGTCAATACGGTGGTATCCGTTGAAAATGATAACCTGCCTGAGATCCTGGCGATCAATGCTGCATCGACTGCCCTTTATATTTCGTCCATTCCTTTTACAACACCAGTAGCGGCTGTAATGGTCGGACTCATTGATGGCAATTTCATCTGCAACCCAACTTCAGCTGAACGGGAACAGTCCGTGATGGAACTCACAGTAGTTACGACTAAGGACCGGGTCATGATGATCGAAGCCGGTGCCCAGGAAATTGACGAAGAAACCATGATCAATGGTATTTCGTTTGGATTTGAAAAATGCCAACCGATCCTTGAACTTCAGGAAGAAGCCAGAAGACTCTACGGTAAAGAAAAGCAAGTGATCAACATACACCATGTAGATGCAGTCCTTGAACAACAGGTCCGTGACTTTGCAACGGATATTATCCGCCAGGTTTATTCCAAGTCGATCAAAACCGAACGCAACATTGAAATGGATCAAGCCAAAGAAAGAATTTCCGAACACTTCAAAGAACTATTCGGCGATGATTTTGCAGCTAAGAAAACCGACATCGGTGAAGTTGTTTACCAGATGCAAAAAGAATTGGTTCGCGATATGGCCATCAATGAGCATAAGCGCGTCGATGGACGGGCCTTTGACGAGATCAGAGAGCTAAAAGCTGAAGTCGATATCCTGCCAAGAACCCACGGTTCAGGCTTGTTCTCCAGAGGGCAGACCCAGGTTATGACGGTTGCCACATTAGGCTCCATCGGAGAGATCCAGAAGCTTGACGGAATTTCTGAAGAAGTTTCTAAGCGTTATATTCACCACTACAACTTCCCGAGCTATTCAGTTGGAGAAACCCGGCCCATGAGAGGACCGGGACGGCGTGATATTGGTCACGGTGCCCTGGCAGAACGGGCGCTGGAACCGTTGATCCCATCCGCTGAAGAATTCCCATACACCATTCGCCTTGTTTCTGAAGTATTATCCAGTAATGGATCCACCTCCCAGGGTGCCGTCTGCGGCTCAACCTTGGCCCTGATGGATGCTGGTGTACCGCTTAAGCGACCTTGCGCCGGTATTGCCATGGGACTGTTCACGACAGACGATCTATCCAGAGAAGAAGTGGTAACGGATATTCAGGGAATTGAAGATTTCTTTGGCGACATGGACTTTAAGGTCGCCGGAACTGAAAAAGGAATAACCTCCATTCAGGTCGATACGAAACTGGCCGGTATGTCCGAATATGTAATAAGAACGGCAATTACCAATGCCAGAGTTGCCAGAATGAAGATCCTTGAAGTAATGAAAGCTGCCATTGCTGAACCAAGAGCGGATGTATCTGAATATGCACCGAAGATCATCACCATGAAGATCCATCCGGATAAGATCCGCGAGGTCATCGGATCAGGCGGCAAGACCATCAACAAGATCATCGCTGAAACCGGCGTTAAGATCGACATTGATGACGAAGGAAATGTATTTATTGCCGGAACCAACCTGGCCATGGCTAGAGAAGCCTATAAGATCATCGACGGCATCACGCGAGACATCCAGCCGGGCGAAGTTTACCTAGGTAAAGTTACCCGTCTCATGAACTTTGGTGCCTTTGTCGAGATCCTCCCCAATAAGGAAGGCCTTGTCCATATTTCAAAGCTCGATAAAAAACGCGTAGAAAAAGTGGAAGACATTGTTTCCGTTGGTGATGAAATTCTGGTTAAGGTTCTTGAAATCGACAGCCAGGGTAGAATCAACTTGTCAAGACGAGATGCGATCATCGACGCTGACAAGAAGGAAAGCGAGACTGCTGAAGTTTAAGCGATCAAAGCACTCAAGGGTGCCAAGCTCGCTCAAAACTTAATTTATCTCAGGAGCAACAACCAAAGCGAATCCGGTAACCGACCGACAAAATAAAAACATAAAACATAAAACATAAAACATAAAACATAAAACATAGCATGATAAAGGGTTGTTGTTCATCCAGGTGAACAACAACTCTTTTTAACCTCTTTATAAATCATGTTTCGGATTGTCTTCTCGAAAATAGTGTGATCAACAATACGATTAAATCTCCATTAAATCGCACATTTTATACCCTAAGAAGATTAAAATAAAGAGATATACCAAAGTAAGAGAAGTTAAAATTTTTATGGGTGGATCAGGGCGATTGAGCTCCTGGCTAAAAGGAGAATGAAGAATTGGAAAAGAAATCAAAGATACGAAAAATATTGCCCTGGATCATTGGGCTGGCAGTAGTTGCAGGGATTGCTTTCTATTGGAATTATCAAAGGACTTTGGCGGCCCAGACACCGGAATATATTAAATATACACTGCGCCAAAGGGATCCTCTGGTTTTAAAGGGAACGGCTCAAGTTACCGAATATACATCGATCCCACCGAAACTCGCCAAGGGTGATGTCGATGTAATAACTGTCAAATCCGGACAAAAGGTCAAGATCGGTGATACGTTGTTTACCTATAAGAACAAACAATCCGAGGACTCCATCACGGATGCCAGAAGGCAGGTGGATAAGACAGAGCAAGCGGTCGTTGATGCTAAAGACGATCTGGCGCAAGCCAAGAAAGACCAAACCTCCGATAAAAGTTCATTGGATAAAGCCAACTCTAATTTGACATCCAGCCGAAGCCGGTTACGGACCGCTCAGAAGGATCTCACCCAGGCCCAGACGGACCGGGATAAAGATAAAATCGAAACGCTAAATGATAAGATCGCAAAAGAATCCGACAATGTTCAGAAATATTCCCAGGACGTTTCAAGGTACCAGGCAAAGGTCGATTCCTGGAAGAGTCAGATCAAACAGCTGGAGAAGGCCGTAACTCAGAGCCAAACCGCGGAGACTGATGCTAAGTTCCTGCTGGAGCGGATTGTTAGTAACCAAGACTTAAAAGAAGTCGCCGATATTGATGGAGTAGTTAAGGTCAATGAGGAGAACAAGACAAACCCGTCGGGCAGTCTGGTCGATATCTTATCGGAAGTCTCAGAAATCAAGGCTTCGGTTACAGAATATGATTATTTCCGGATCCATCCAAATCAGACAGTTCAGATCACCCTGGTGGCTACCCGTGAGACTATGGATGGAACAATTTCAACGGTGGAACCTCTGCCTGAACTCAATCAGACAATCTCAGCCCCCGGTGGAGTAGCCAGTGTCAACTATGCTTTTACGGTCAGTCCACAGCGACCGATCCAGCCCGGTTATTCCGTGGAAATTCAGTTGGAGCTCAATGAGATGGTCATTCCGGCCGGAGCGATCATTAAAGACGGGGACCAAACGTTCTTATGGGCTTATTCAAACGGAACGGTTCAGAAAAAACCGGTCCAACTGATGCAAAAAGGGACTTACTGGACACTGGTAGAAGGTCTTAGCGAAGGCGATGTTATCATCCAGAATCCGGATGAGCATCTGACGGAGGGTGCCCAGATCAAGGTAATGGCATCATGATCAAACTTCGCAACATCAATAAATACTACACCATGGGGGATGAGACGCTCCATGTCCTAAAGGATCTTTCCCTAGACATCGATTCCGGTGAATTCGTCGCTGTCATGGGACCATCCGGTTCCGGTAAGTCGACCCTGATCAATTTATTGGGATTTATCGATTCCAAGTATACCGGCGAATACCTCTACGAGGGCGAAGCGCTGGATATTAAAAATGACAATAAGCTCTCAGTAGTGCGTAATGAAATGGTTGGATTTGTATTCCAGAATTTTTCCCTCATAGAAACCGATACAGTGTTGGAAAATGTCGAACTACCGCTGTTATATCGAGGGTTAACGAAGCGGGCCGCCCGGCCCATCGTTATGGATTATTTAGAAAAAATGGGCATCGCCGAAAAATGGGATAAACTCCCCAAACAACTCTCCGGGGGTCAGCAGCAGCGCGTGGCAATTGCCCGGGCGCTAATCAACAAGCCTAAGTTCATTATCGCTGATGAACCCACCGGCGCTCTGGATTTCCATACATCCACCGAGATCATGAAACTGTTTCAGGAAGTTAATAAAGAAGAAAAGGTGACCGTGATCCTGGTCACTCATGATAAAAAAATGGCAGCCTATGCCAGTCGAACCATTCGAATCTTCGATGGTCGGGTCATTTCAGAGGAGGAAGCAAAAAACTATGAGATTAACTGAGATCATCCGCTCCTCACTGAAAGCACTGGTCAAAAACAAACGCCGCACTGTGCTCACGATGTTGGGCATCATTATCGGTATCGCCTCGGTCATTACGATCATGGCTTTGGGCAAAGGTTTCCAGAATTCAGTCATCCAGAATCTAAGTCAGACGGAGTCCAACGAAGTTGTCATCAATATCATCTTTCGACCCAATGATCAAAATTTAAACGATTCTTCCATCGCATTTTATGATGCCTCAGACGTCCAGCTGGCACAAGGCACGCCTGGCGTCGAAAAAGCTGTGGTAGGAGAATTGGACCGTGGTTTTACTTCCGTCGAAGCCACGACTCAGACACAAGGTAAGAATCAAAAGATTTCTTTAATGCTGAATACTGAACCGCCTAAGGAAAAAATTACCCTCGGCCGAACTTTGGATACAACCGATAATGAAGCAGCTTCCCGCGTCGTCATTATTTCTAGAGCCACCGGTGAAGAGCTGTTTGGCAACATGTCTGACTTACTAGGGCAATCCGTTGAAATCGGCAGCGTTCTCCATCAGGTAGTTGGTATTTATGAAGGTCAACCCAGAGGGATGGGTAATTTTAATCCCAACCGGTTTGATATCTACATGCCCCAAAAAACCTATGAGCAATATTACGCACCTAAAAATACCGGTAACAATCTGATGCTCACCATTGCGCCGGGCCAAGTACCAAAGGATGTTACCGATGCAGTCATGAAAAAGCTTGAATTGCTCGGTTCCATGAAGGAAGAAGGGACCTATCAGGTGTTTGACTTTGCACTGATCATGGAAGGGATCGGGAATATCCTCACTATGATCACTTATTTCATATCTGCCATTGCCGGAATTTCCCTTTTAATTGCCGGTGTCGGTGTCATGAATATGATGTATATTTCCGTATCAGAACGGACCAAAGAGATCGGGATCCGGCGAGCACTAGGTGCTACAAAACATTCCGTCCGCAATCAGTTTCTTCTGGAAGGCCTGGCCATCACCTTGATCGGCGGTCTGATGGGACTTATCCTGGGAGTCATCGTATCAGAAGTTGCTTCCCAGTTCATTCCGTTTAAAGCGGTGGTGGATCTGTCGTCAGTGATCTTAACAGTGGTCATTTCCGGCTCCATCGGACTATTCTTTTCGGTCATGCCGGCCAATGCGGCTGCTAAGAAGGATCTCATCGATATCATCCGCTAGTCCATTGCATACACAGTCCAAAAGTCCCTTCCGGCTTAATCGGAAGGGACTTTACTATGCACTGGCAGAAGGTCTTAGCGAAGGTGATGTTATCATCCAAAATCCGGATGAGCATCTTACGGAGGGTGCCCAGATCAAGGTAATGGCATCATGATCAAGCTTCGCAGCATCAACAAATACTACACCATGGGGGATGAGACGCTCCATGTCTTAAAGGATCTATCCATGGACATTGATTCCGGCGAATTCGTCGCCGCCATGGGGCCGTCAGGGTCCGGCAAGTCGACCCTCATCAATTTATTAGGATTTATCGATTCCAATTATACCGGCGAATACCTCTATGAGGGAGAAGCGCTGGATATTAAAAATGACAATAAGCTCTCAGTTGTGCGAAATGAATGATCGGTTTTGTCTTCCAAAATTTTTCGTTCATTGTGACCGATACGGTCCTGGAAAATGTGGAACTGCCACTCTTATACCGTGGATTGACCAAGCGATCAGCTCGCCCCATCGTCATGGCCTACCTTAAAAAATCAAGCCAGCTGAAAGGGCGAGGTGTTCTGGCGAGCAAAATTTTGGACCCACGAACAGAAATCTTATATTAAGGTCGAATTGGAACGGATGACTCTGCATAGCAAGAGAAAGTCCAATGCTATCCTAACCCCATAGGATAAAATGAGGCGGTCACCTGGAAAGAAAGTTATCGTTCTGCCCCGTTGTTTTCGAGAGATCTACTCATTCAGGTCGAAAATGGACTATCAAAAATCCAATTTGGATCCTTAATAGTCCATTTCTATTTCCGTAGTATCTTTCATGCAACACCTGGGTTTACCTATTTAATCGTCACCGAAACACCACGATAAAAGAATGATGTAATCTCTGATGCCGGTCATTCTTTATTTTGACAGCTCTGAGATTTTAATGATGCTGTTATCAATGGAGTCGGTAACACTATCATTATTTATCAACAAGGCTCCCCAACGGTCACCCAAGATCCTGTATTCCAAATTATCTTGTCCACCTAAGAAAAGCAAAAATTTCTTACCGGTTTCCAGGTTAAATTGATCTTTCAAATTGGACTTGATGAGTTGCTGATCAACAATCTGCCCATCTTTTTCAAATGAAGGAGCGTCTTTAGAGCCGATGTTTTTGATCCCCGCTGCGACCCATTGCGTTTCCAATGCTTTAGACATGTATTCTGCTACAGTAGTTGTCCCGCCAGCTGCAAACACTTCTATTTCTTTTGCGGTATAAGTTCCTTTTATTACATCATCGACCTTGAAATTGAAATAAGTCACCACGGAGGGTTCCCCGGTATCACTTACCACCATAGATCTAGAATCAGATGAGAATTCACCGGTTAAGACCAGGGTGCTGTGATCGAATAAATCGTTTGGGTGTAGGTAGACGTAATCATAACTTCCGGCGAGTTCCCCGAATACTTTTGGTGAAGTTGTCATCGATGTGTTTCCTGAGCTTGAGGTAACGACAGCGAAACACCCCGTAAAAGCTAGAATCAATAATGAAATCAGAAGAATATTAATCTTCTTCATTTAATTATTCCTCCCCTTGGCTTAATGGATAACGTTGAATAGTCTGTTATCTTCCGAATGAACAGTATGGGTTACCCGGCCTGAACCTGATTGGCACAAAATGTAATATATGCTAGTGTTATGTTCATCCAGACCAAATGCATGACCCAACACGTAGGCTGCAACCCCTTGCTTAAAATCTGTTGATTTGAATTTAAATAGTTGTCATTTAAATAAATACTATTGTAGGACCATTGTGAGCTATCCGGATCGACCGCTGAGCCATTTTTAAAGAATTTATATTTCCAACAAAATAGTGGTATCTAAAATTTCAACTTATTTTGAAAAACGAGTTAAAACGCTAGTAACTGCTGTTTTAGAATTTGGTTCGTTATCATAAGGTCGGAAATTCGCCGGATCTTATCCTAATCGCTTAAGCTTATATTATGGCACTGTTTCTCGAGTCCTTTCGTATATTCTGCTACAGACTGAAGGGAAGGCAGCTTGCCTGTATCAGGATCGATTTCCTGGATTCCCAATCCCCACCCAGAGATGAAATGTTCGTTAAATTCATCTTGATGGATATGAAGAACGTATTTTTTTCCTACTTCCAGGAAGTCCGGCCATCCATATCATCAAAATACCAGGTGGATTTTTCTCGGCTTCACTTAGGGTACGCTTAGTTTGTTGAGCTTTCACATCGTCGGGATGGAAAGATTTTTCCATCTCCCTATAAGGAAGGTAGCCACCGTAAACGAAGAGACTGATTTTCTCAAATTCTTTAAAGTAAGAACCTTTCCATACCTTTTCCACTTGAATGGTAACAGGGGAAAAAGTCATAGTATTTATTTTTTTGTATCAGAATAGTTTCTTCCCACTCCGATTGAAAGAACTTCCGCTGTTACGATGTCGGGAAACTTTTTATAAAGTACGGCAGGATCCATTGCATGATATGCTAATTCTGCTTCTGTTTGAATTTTTATTATCTTTTGGGTATTGATGTCCTGGGGTAACGTATCGTAAACAAAGGTTCTGTCGGAAAGAAGGTCGACCGCGTCGGAGTGAAACTTGAAACAGTTTTCGTTGGTACCTTAGAGAGGGGTGATCCCTCTGTGGAAACCGTAGAAGAGCTATCGATACAGGAGGTAAAAAGTCCTATGAAAATAAGAACTGAAATGACTGATTTTTTCATTTTAATCTCCCTTCGTTAGTGGAATGTCTGTTATATCACAAATTGCTCTATTTAACTAGAAATTAACACGCCCCTTAAGTAAAAACAAGGTACTTCTAATTACAATGTTGTCAGTAATACTATAAACCAATTCTTCCTAGTAAATTAGTAGAGTCAAGTTGCAGAACATGAATTTTGACCGCCCGAACCAAATTTTATATTAATCTATAAAAGTGTTTTTAAGCTAGAAAAATAATGAAGAAAAGTCCCTTTACTAGTATTCTTTTCAAGTTAATTGCCCCGATTTTCATGGTAAACTAGTTTATAGAGTGCAAGAATCCCCGGACGGATATGTGGTTTTTCAAAGGTCTGCTCAATGTTAATGCACAGGTTACATATGGACCCTATATTCAGGTGGTCGCAGCAATACAAAAGCTGGCACAAGGGAAGAAAGCTTGACAAGAAATTTAAAAATTAAAACTAATGGAAGATTTAATAATAGAAAGGGCACTCAAATGGATAAATTAAACGAGCTAATTAATTTTTTAGATAAGTTGGATGATGTTAAACTACGCTATCGCTTAAATAAAATCAGAGACAGTGTATTGGTTGAAATTACAGTTCCTGGAGAAAGGTGGGAGGTAGAGTTTATGTCAAACGGAGAAATTGTAATAGAAAAATTTCTAAGTGATGGGCAAATGTTTGGAAAGGAAGAAATTGACATCCTGTTTAGAGACTTTTCTGATTAATAACCAAATAAGCATTATCAAATATAATAGAAATATTGTTTTTTAGTCATAGCATTTATTTAAAAGGTCATGGCTGCAATGAAAACACTTAGATTCGAATATGGCGACCGGTCATGTCGTCATGATGCTTGTACTCAATGGACAGGTCTCAATCGCGAATATAATTCTTTATAAATAAACAAAGCAATTCTTAATCTATAAAACATTTTTTTGAAGATGCATTTTAACTTTTGTGAGAGAGGTTGGATAATATGAATGAAAAAAACTAAGCTACATCAATGCAGTGTTTATGGGGGTAACTCTTCTAATTACGATGTTATTAATATATACCTATAAAGAAGTTAATGGTTTTTATTTTGGTGTATCATTTATTATTATTAATACTATAAATCATGTAATTATGCATATGTTAGGGTTTACTTTTAGGGGGGGGGGGATTAAACCAATGATTATCACTGACTTAATTTCTTTAATTTTATTATGGATTCTAGGTAGAAGTTAGCCACAACCAAAATTAACAAGGAAATTCACATGACCCAACCTAAGAATCCCATAGAATTACTCACGGGAACACACCTAAGCTGAACGTTGCCAGACTGAAATGTTAAAAAGGGAACTATTCGAACGGTCAAATTGCTAAGGTTCTGAAATGCGGTCCACAGACGTTTAATAATGAAATCAAGCGAGAGATCATTCCTTAGCTGAACCGACAGACTCAAAACAATAATGTCTAAGAGGTAATTGAAAAATGAAAAGAATAATACCCGCCGTTGTGATTCTCTTAGTTTCTTCTTTCGTCTTTGTAGTTAATTTTCCATTTAAAGTTTCACGCTCAATTGATGCTCTTGAAGTGATATTGGGTGACCCAATCTATTCCAAGAATAAAGAAATTATTATGAATGGAACTTATTATGTCAATTTGTTTTCACCGGATAAATTCTCAGGTGAAATAATGGTAATAGGATACGAAAGAGATTATCAAGGGTTTGAGATGGTCGACTGTGACGTATCTGCAAAAGGCTCTTCTCTAATTTGGGAACAAAAAAGTGGAAAGAATATCGATGCAAAAGTTTTTGGGACTATTTTTTCAGACCGATTTTTTAATAATTTTACCATCTTGATTGGGAGTTCGCATGATCTTTCAAATAGTATTTGTGTTGTCACCAATGCTGAAACAGCTGAGATTGCAATTAAAATAGCCGAAAAAATATTTTCAGAAACAAAAGAATGACACATAAGCGAACTCAATATCGCTGACCATAGCGCAAGTTCTCGAAGTTTTTCAAAGGTCTGCGTAATGTTGATGCACAGGTTACACATGGACCCTATAATTGGGAAACTTACTAACGAAGCGCTTGATGTTTGAAGAACAAAATTGGGCGCCTCCCGGATGAAGGTTAATCCTCGGGGGCTCATATCAGAAGTCACTTCCCAGTTCTTTCCGTTAATGGGGTGGTGGATCAATCGTTAGTGATTTTAAGAGTAGTTATTTCCGGCTTAATTGGACTAATCTTTTCGGTCCTGTTGGCCAATGGAATGCTAATATACATCTCATCGAAATCATCGGCTGGTCCATCACAGACACAACCCAAAGTCCCTTCCGGTTAAATTCGGAAGGGACTTTACTTTAACGACTTATTTTAAATAAATCGACTAAATAAACTTCAGTTGACTTTTTTTTGGAACTACTGTTTAGTCAGCCGGGTCAGGTTAATAGAAGACTCTGCTTTTACTGTTTAGCAATCTAACTTATTTCAATGGTTAGTTAGCCAGATAATCCAAGGCAGTCTGAACAAATAGGGCAGAGCCCAGCCAAAGCTGAGATTCGTCCACATCAAAGCGTGAGTTATGGTGCGGCCAGTACTTACCGTCGATCTCCCGGGGGTTAGCCAAGAAGAAGAACGTGCCGGGAGCTTTTTCCAGGAAGTAGGCCATATCTTCACCACCCATAATGGGTTTTTCAATGGTCATTATGCGCTCCGGATCGATAATCTTTTTGGCGCTTTCCACAAATTTTTCCGTAAAAGCTCGATCATTGACCAAGGGCGGGTATTTAAAATCATAAGTTACTTCACATTGGGCATTAAACGTCTGGGCAATACCGCGGGCGACTTCATCGATCCGGCGGGCCAGTTTCTGGCGCACGGTAGGGTCAGTTGCCCGGACGGTGCCTTCCATTTCAACGACATCCGGGATAATGTTTTGATTAAAGCCACCTTGGATCCGGCAGATGGAGATCAAGCCGTTATCGGCTGCATTGATCTCTCTGGAAATGATCCGCTGCAAGGACGAGATGATTTCCGCTGCGATGACAATGGGATCTACACCTTGTTCAGGATAAGCCCCATGTACGCCCCTACCAATGACCCGCAACAGGATCCGGTCCATGGAAGCCATGGCTTTGCCATAACTTACGCCGATGTCGCCGGGTTTTACAATATCGTTGATATGACCTTCATGGAGTCCGATCACAGCATCGACCGGGGGATTTTCCATGCATCCTTCATCGATCATGGGTTTGGCACCACCTGGGAATTCTTCGCCGGGCTGGAAGAGGAGCTTAACATTGCCATGGAGCAAATGTTTGTTTTCACTTAAGATCCGAGCCGCCCCTAGCAGCATGGCAGTATGACCGTCATGACCGCAGGCATGCATATTGCCGGTTTGAGAAGTGAATTCAAGTCCAGTCTCTTCTTGAATGGGAAGACCATCCATGTCAGCCCGGATCGCAAGGGTCTTGCCGGGATGACCGCCCTTTATGAGACCCACTAGAGCATTGCCATTGACGAGCTCCTGATAGGGGATGGCCATGGCATCTAGTTGAGCTTTCACATAAGCCACAGTTTTGGGCAATTCAAGTCCCAGTTCCGGGATCTTATGCAGTTCACGTCGATTAGTAATAATTTCCGGTTCGATTTGCTTAACAACGTTTGTTATATTCATGATGACTTTGCTCCTTGTCTATTCGTGTGAGTTAAATATGTCTATTTGTGTTTAATCACATTATACCCCTTTGGCGGAAATCAGCAAAAATGGTTTGGGTTTGTGGTCATTGTTTAGAATGTTAAAAGTCTAGAAATTAGAGCCAAGAAGATCAATGAGCCGGATTGAATTGAAGTGTCGGGCAATTGAATCATTCAAGGGTGTTAAGTAATGTGGCGTAGTGTGATGTGATCGCTAAAGGGGGCCTTAATGCTTATTTGGATTATGATTATTAAAATCTCCCTATTAAAAGAGGCTATTAAAAGAGGCTATTAAAAGATCCAAGTGACAAAATCTGCAGGACGACCAATATTATGTTAAAATATAGAATGGTATTATATGTTATATTTAATTAGCTGACCAACACAAAGGAGGTGTTACACCATGACAGAAAAGAATAAGACGAACTCTGTCCGGAGAACCCCCACCCCTAAAAAGGGCAGACCTTCCAAATCACCGGTAAGGGGCTCCAGCGCTGTAAAACCAACACGAAAGAAGTTTGATTTTTACGGCAGTATGGGCAATGAAATTACCGGGATCATTTTAATAGGTCTGGGACTTTTACTGACCGCCGGGATCTTTACCGATAAAATCGGCAAAGTGGGAGAGTTTTTAAAAAACCTCGCCATCGCCACGTTTGGCAGCTTGGGATATATATTCCCCATCATGCTCATTGTGCTTGGAACGGTCTTTATCCTGCGGCGGCGCGGGTTTTTGATGAACCGAAGAGGTCTGGGCGCACTGTTGATCCTGTTGTCGCTTTTGATCGCTCTATCGGTGGGTCATTTGTACCTATTGGAGAAAATGAGCTTAAGTGATTCATTAAAACAAATTACCTTCTTAACTGATAAAAACCACGGCGGGGTAGCCGGCTTTTTAATGGCTTATCCGTTTACCAAACTTTTCGGAGATGTAGGCGCCTATATTTTCTCATTCCTAGGTATGATCCTAGGAGCTATTTTAATGCTCAACACAACAGTCTACGACTCCTTGCGTAAAGGCAAAGAAGTCACTTCCACCATGACCAATAAAATATCAGATCTGCGTGAGAAAAACCGGGAAATGGCTGAAATCATAGTAAAACCAGAAGATAAGCAGGGGATCATAAATAAGTTGGATCCTGGTACTACGCCAACCCAAACGATTCATCCGGTCCAAACTAGCCGTCCGATCCAGGAACTGTCGGCTCGTGATAAAGAAAAAGAACAATTCACGTTCCATTCTTATCAGGAAAAAGAGTGGAGGAAAGCAACGTTAAAGGATGAAAAGATCAAGGACCAAACCCCGGCAGATCCAAAGATATCATTGCCGGCGTTTCTGGATCGACCCAATATTAACTCTGCCTTACGGGAATCGAAAAATAATTCCGTCAGTCGATTTAACATCGAACTAAAGTCAAAAACTGCCAAGGATGAATTGGGCAACCCTCGTCATAAGGCCCAGACCATTGAGCAAGAGGAAACCCAAGAGTCCTACAATCCCATCACAGTCCCCTATCTTGAGAGTTGGAATAAAGTAAGAGATCAGAAGAACCCCAGACTATCAGAAACGGACCCGGATGATTTGACCGAAACTACCGTCCAATCCGATGAAGCAGGACAGTTTGAATCCGACGATCAGTTTTGCCGAGTCTTTATGGATGATGAGCCGATGGAAGATCAAGCACCCGAAGAGACGCCTCTCACCGGGAAAACAGTTCAAAAACCGGACGAACATCAAAGTCTTAAAGAATTTCAAGATTACCGGCGCAATAAGCTGGCCTCCACAGAAAAACCGGTTCCCGTCAAGGGCAAACAGCTAGAGATGGACGATTCTAAAATCGAAGCCAAGAAAAAGCCGATCTATAAATATCCCGGCGTATCACTTCTAAAAGAGAACGTGCGCGGAGTGTTGGATGATGCCGATCAGCATGAAATTTTCGAAAATGCCCGAAAACTTCAAGATACTTTGGCAACGTTTGGCGTCGATGCCCGAGTCATTGATGTCAGCAAAGGACCATCCGTGACCCGGTACGAGCTACAACTAAAAGCCGGTATAAAAGTCAGCAAGGTTACGAATCTGGCCGATGATATCGCCATGTCCCTGGCCGCTTCGGGCGTGCGCATTGAAGCGCCCATCCCGGGCAAAGCCGCTGTGGGCATTGAGATCCCCAATAAGGAAACAGTCCCGGTGTTTTTGCGCGAAGTCATCGATTCTGAAAAGTTTAATAAAACGACGCAGAAACTGGCCATGGGGCTGGGTAAAGATATTTCTGGGGAGATTATCATCGGTGATATTACTAAATTCCCCCACGTGTTAATTGCCGGTGCCACTGGTTCCGGAAAATCAGTTTGCATCAACTCCCTGATCGTATCGTTACTTTATAAATATACTCCGGAGGAAGTTCGCCTGATTATGGTGGATCCTAAAATGGTGGAATTATCGGTTTATAATGGCATTCCGCATTTATTGATCCCTGTGGTGACCGATCCTAAAAAAGCCGCCGGTGCCCTCAACTGGGCAGTCAATGAAATGACCCGGCGCTACGACCTATTCAATACGAATTCAGTTCGAAACATCGAAGGCTATAACGATCTCAAAGCCAAAGGCAAAATCGAAGAGAAGTTGCCGTATATTGTCATTATTGTCGATGAATTGGCGGATCTTATGATGGTGGCGGCCGGCGAAGTTGAAAACTATATTTGTCGTTTGGCTCAAATGGCCCGCGCAGCCGGTATGCATTTGGTCATCGCGACTCAACGGCCGTCGGTTGATGTCATTACCGGTGTTATTAAAGCCAATATCCCGTCGCGGATCTCCTTTGCGGTCTCCTCCTATGTGGACAGTAAAACGATTTTAGATCAAGGCGGCGCGGAAAAACTCTTAGGCAAGGGCGACATGCTCTACTCGCCAATGGGCGCCCATAAGCCGAAACGAGTCCAGGGAGCGTTTATTTCCGAAGAAGAAGTTGAAGCCATCGTCAGCCACATTAAAGTAGTAGAGACCGAAGTCCGCTATGATGAATCAATTATTAATCACATTGAAAACAGCGGATCAGGGAAAATGGGAAAAGAGGAAGAAGGCGATGAACTGTTTGAAGAAGCAGTGCGCATTGTCATTGAACACAACCAGGCTTCTACTTCATTTTTGCAGCGCAAAATGCGAATTGGTTATAATCGGGCGGCCCGGATCATCGACGATTTAGAGCAACACGGCGTCATTTCAGGGCCCGACGGTGCAAAACCCAGAAAAATTATCTGGACAAAAGAAGACTTAAGGCTGGATTAGTCCAGGGTAGGGAAGTATTTACTAATCCTGGGAAACTAAGCCCCAGATCAAACCAGCAAAATTAATAATGAACAAAAAATAAAGAGCGAAAAATAAAGTGCAGATAAATAGTTGAGTAACAGTGTAACAAGAGCTTGAAACTTAGCAAAATCACCGCTAAAAATATGGAAACTAAAGGGGCATAAGCCAAATATTATGATCAGGACCGATTTTATCATCAAACAAAAAGAAGAAGTAACGGAACACCCGCCCACAGAGCGCTATAAGCTGTCTTTAGTGAGCCTTGGGTGTGATAAGAACCGGGTCGATTCCGAGATCATGCTCGGAGTCCTCGGTAATAAATACCAGATGACTGAGGATGCCATGGAGGCAGAGATCATCATCGTGAATACGTGTGGCTTTATTGATGCGGCCAAAGAAGAATCCATTAACACGATTCTAGAAATGGCTCAATATAAAACATCCGGCAAATGTCAGCTTTTGATGGCCACCGGTTGCCTAACTCAACGCTACGGGGAAGAACTTCTCCGGGAAATGCCGGAGCTGGATGTTATTTTAGGGGTCAATAGCTATTCTAGGCTCGATGAATATGTTGAAAAATTCATCGTCGATCGACAACGCATCGTCGACACAGCCTGGTCTGATGTCGCAGTCAACGACGGCCGCAGAATCCTGACCACCAATTTTGGTTCAACCGCTTACGTCCGGATCGGCGAGGGCTGTGACAATAACTGCACCTACTGTATTATTCCGAAGATCAGAGGCGCCTACCGGTCCAGAGACAAGGAATCAATCCTAGCTGAAGTCAAACTACTGGCCGAGGCAGGGGTTGGTGAGATCATCGTGATCGCCCAGGACACCACCATGTACGGGCGAGACATTTATAACCGGCAGACCCTCCATGAATTGATCGGGGCTATGGCAGAAATCGATGGGGTCAAATGGATCCGGCTCATGTATATGTATCCGGAAGGCATCTATGAGGAACTCTTAGAAACCATACAGCAATCGGATAAAATCCTACCCTACTTTGATATGCCGATTCAACACATCTCCGATACGGTCCTACGGCGCATGGGGCGTCATACGAACCGGTCAGAGATCGAAGGCATCATTTCTAACATTCGCGCAAAAATGCCGGAAGCAGTGATCCGAACTTCCTTGATCGCCGGATTCCCCGGTGAAAGCGATGCAGAATCGGTGGAACTAAAAGACTGGTTACAAGAAGTGAAGCTGGATAAAGTAGGTGTATTTACCTATTCCAAGGAAGAGGGCACACCGGCTTGGGCCATGAAAGATCAGATCAAAGAATCCGTTAAAAAGCTGCGGCGCAGTGAATTGATGCTGGTCCAGCAGCAAGTGTCGCTGGCTAAAAATGAAGCTAAGATCGGTAAAGTCTATGACGTTTTAGTGGAAGGTCGGACCGAAGACCACTATACCGGACGTTCTTTTGAAATGGCTCCGGAAATTGACGGAGAGATCCTCATCGAGTCCGGTCGGGAACTCATTGCCGGAAGTTGGGTCAAAGTCCGGATCACCCAAGCTCTGGAATATGATTTGATAGGAGTGCTTGATCATGAACTTGCCAAATAAATTAACTTTATTCAGAGTCGTCCTGATCCCATTCTTTATTGTATTCTTATCGGTTCAGACGATTCCCCACTGGGCTTTGTTTGCATTGATCATTTTTGCCGTAGCGGCCATCACGGATCACTTTGATGGGGCCATTGCCCGCAAATACAATCTTATCACCAACTTTGGGATCTTCATGGATCCCTTTGCCGATAAGCTCTTGGTCACTTCAGCCATCATCATGCTGGTAGCCATGGATCTCATCCCTGGCTGGATCGCCATTGTGATCATCGGCCGGGAGTTTGCAGTTTCCGGGCTACGCACCGTAGCTGCTAAAGAGGGCACAGTTATTGCAGCTTCTAACCTTGGTAAGATCAAAACCTCCTTGCAGATGGTCGGTGTGGTATTGCTGCTGCTTAAGCTCGTCTTGATGACAGATCCATCCTTTGCCGGACTGTATGCCGGACTGAGCGAAGGATCCGGCATTTTCTTGAAATTGCCGGATATCGTCATGTTCGCCGCTGCCATCATGACCATTTATTCAGGAGCTGATTACTTTATGAAAGGCTGGTCGGTCATCGATCCCAGTAAATAAGGTTGGGAAAACCGGCGAATTCACTGACTCGTTCGGGAATTCAAATAGAGTAGATGTCAAAAGAACCTCCTAACGATCCCATTTTAACAAAATAACCGGGAAAGCTCCGAAGTCAATTCGGAGCTTTAATTCATGAATTTTTTTGATGGACTGTAGACAGGGTTTGAACTTAAATTTAACTTGTCGAGTCAATGCTCAAACAGGGAAAAACTATTGTTAAACTAGTCCATAAGGAAATAAAAGATCATTATCTAAAAAAAAGTGAGGTAAATAATTATGGGATGGATTAGTTGGATCCTATTTGGAGCACTAATTGGTTGGATCGCCGGAAAAATAACCAAGACCGGACGAAGCATGAGCCTGTTTCAAAGTATCGTCGTAGGTATTGTGGGCTCAGCAGTAGGCGGCTTAATCGGTGAAATGCTAAATTTAGGTACTGTCAGTGGGTTTAACCTGGGAAGTATCATACTTGCAGTCTTAGGTGCTATTTTGGTGTTATGGCTGGTCAATAAACTCAGTAGCCGCCGGTAGCAGATTATCAATGCAATGATAGGAAATTGGGATTTTTTGAAAATTAAATTTAGAAATTCCACTCCAATATTTTGATTTTATTATTTAGTAGGTTGCGCCAAGGCAAACCAAAACCACCCAGGGATAATACTTGTTATCCCTGGGTGGTTTTGTTGTGGCTGAAAAGTTATAAACCTAGAAATGCTGGCTTTGCCCAACGCCAAAATAAGCATTTCTAGGTTTTATGCGATCAAAATTTATTTAAGGAGGAGCCTTCCGTTAATTAGGTTATAAATTTCGTTTGTCTGGATCATAAATGATCAGGGCAGTGGTTCGGCCATCGTTCTCTTTAGCGATCCGGACATCGATGAGACTCTCCTGGGAGATAAAATACTGCTCGAGGACTTCTTTGACGCGCTCTTCAATGCTTTTTTGGTTACCGGCAACGGATACAAGTTTTGTACGTTTCAATGGTTTCGAATCTCCTTGATAATGGTTTTTAGGGTAATGCGTTTGATATTGAGGTAAATGGCCACAATGGCTGAGGCAATGATTAGTCCCAGGGTAATGGCAGCTGAGTAGATTATGGTATTTAGAAATTGGTTGATGGCTTCGTCCGTTTGCCCTTGGACGGCCGCCAACACCGAATAATAGACATTGGAGCCAGGCACCAATGGAACAAAGCCTGGAATATAGAAGATCGTAGCCGGGCTTTTTAGGCGACGCGCTAACACTTCAGAATAAAGCCCCATTACCATACTGCCCATGAACAGGGAAATGGAAATGTTGGCAGTTGCCAACAGCGCTAATTCATAAATCAACCAGGACAGACCGCCCCCCAGTGAGGCCACCAAGGCTTTTTTTCGTTCAATATTGAGCAGGACCGCGATGCTGCCGGATGAACTAACAGCAAACAAGCTGGACACTAAAATATTGTGCGGCATTTAAATCACCCCCATCAGGATAAATCCCAGACCCGTACCAAAGGCGATGCCCGCAGCGGTCACAAATGCTTCTACGGCCCGGGTAATACCGGAGAGGTAGTCGCCCTGGAACGTGTCGCGGATGGCGTTGGTAATGGTGATGCCGGGAACCAGCAACATGATCGTACCGATGATCATAATGGAGGTGGTGGGAATGATTCCCACTGCTTTAAAAATTGTGCCGATCACTACGGCAATGAAACCACCCATTGCATTTTGTAAAAATGAATTTAAATGAAGACTTCGGGCGATTCGCCTGGTGATATACACGAGGATCCCGGCAGTAAAGGCACTAAGGGCTTCTATCCAGGAACCGTGCAGGATCACAGTAAAAGAGAAGGTTGCAAATCCGGAAAAACACAGAGTCACCCAGAGTGGATAGTAGGGTCTGGCCAAAATGGCTTCCAGTTCTAGGGTAAATTCTTCCGCGGTGAGATGTTTTTCAATGATTTTTCGGGACAGATCATTCACCAGAGAGATCTTTTCCAAATCAACACTAATTTCCTTGATGCGTCGAACTTGGCTAATGGTGCTGCCATCGGCATGTTCCCCGGACATCATGATTCCGGTGGGGGTGACAAAGCTTTGGGCATTGACGATCCCGTAAGCGGAGAGGATGCGGTTCATCGTATCCTCGACCCGATAGGTTTCACCGCCGGCTTCCAATATAATTTTCCCGGCTAAAATAGCGGACTTGATGATTGCTTCATTGTTCATAATTATTAATTTCCTTTGATAAGCTCTGACAAAAATTATACCATGTCAAAACGTTCTCAAAAACAACCGAGCCATTTGTTTTTAGCTGTTTTTAGCTGTTTTTAGCTGTTTTTTAGTTGTTTTTAAAACTAGCCAATTGAAACGTGCTCCGCGTAGTCGAGCTGGATAGAGATTAAGAGGCCAGTTTAAAATTCGCTGATGGAAATACTTGGGACGGTCAAATAGTAGTTCAATTTGATCAGCGACTGGACTTTGCCGGGGAAACAGTCGGTGGGTATTCCAGCACACTGTTGCGGATGACCAGTTCCGTTTTAAGAATTTTTTCTTTGATTTTATTGGTCTTAATAAAACCCTGATACAGCTTGAAGGCTTCTTTGGCCAGGAGCGTGGTATCCTGTAGGACCGAAGTGACCTCGATGCCAAAGGTATAATCATCCAAAATGTTATCATAGCTGACGATGGAAATGTCCGACGGGATGTTTTTGTGCTGTTCATGGAAACCTTTGAGAAAGCCTAAGGTCATCATATCATTGCAGGAAAAAACGGCAGTAGCATTGCTGTTAATGATCTTACCGGAGATTTCATAACCGCTGTTAAATTTGTAGTCGCCAAAATGGATCATTGCCTCATCCAGGGGAATGTTATGAGCTTTTAGTGCAGCCAAGTACCCGTCCAGTCTGGGGTTGATCAAATTGCTGTCTTGAGGTGGGGCAATGATGGCGACATGGCGGTGGCCCATATTGATCAAATGTTCGACGGCTTCAAAGGATCCGGACTTATTATCAAAATAAACCTTATTGATGGCGTCATCCTCAAAATATCGATCCACTAAAACGATGGGGATGTTTAAGCTTTTAATTTTATCAATGAGTTCAGCCGAGTTTAAGGATTCACTGCTGGGGCAAATAAAAATCCCATCGACTTGGCGGGCAATTAAAAGATCCAAGAGCAATACGTCAGTCTTGAGGCAATCATTGCTGAATAAATTCAGCAGAAGATAGTTGTTTTCGATGCAGATCTCACCTAAGGTCTTGGCTAATTTAGAGAAGAACATATTCTCAATATCGGGAATGATCAACCCCAACACCAGTGATTTTTGGGTCACTAAAGTTCGAGCCGCATTATTTACGGTGTAATGCAGCCGCTGGGCCGTATCGATTATTTCGGCTCTTTTATCGGGGGAGATCCGAATCGGTTTGTCGTTTAAGACCAACGAAACCGTGGTGATCGAAACCCCGGTCAATTGGGCAATGTCCTTTAATTTTACTCTCATCTAAGGAGCCTCCTGTTTAGCCAATAAATAAGGATTTTTTGTGAAATTTCCAGTCCGGTCCCGGATGTACTTTCAAAAAAGACTGTAAACGTGTAAAATTATACTGAGTGGTGATAAAACGTTTTATCATTATTATCTTAATACAAAACAGGAGAGATATCTATGAAAAAAGCAAAAGTATTTGGTTCTAGTCTGATTGCTTCACTCTTTTTGATTACTGCCTGCAGTACACCTGCAGCAACCACGACAACTGCAGGTACAACTACCGGCTCAACAAATGCAGCTACCACAACGGCAATCGGGTCGACAACCCCTACGACCGGCGAGAAACCAAAGTTTGTTTTCGTAGTGACGGACCAACTGGGTGATAAATCCTTTAATGATTCGGCCGCAGCAGGGATGAAAAAAATCACCAGTGAACTAGGCTATGAAACTAAGACCGTTGAAATTGGCCGGGACCAGACTAAATGGGAACCCACTATTTTGGATCTGTCGGAAGGCGGCGAATATACGGCCATCATATTGAACGGATCCGGCACGCAAGAAATCGTGGAACGCATTGCTGGTGACTTCCCGGACCAGAAATATGTGCTCTTTGATGCAGCCATTGAAGCCGGAAAATTCGACAATATCTACGCGATCTCCTACAAGCAAAATGAAGGGTCCTATTTAGGCGGAGTAGTCGCCGGTTTAGTCACCAAATCAACGATGAAATTTGCCAATGCGGATGATAAGATCGGATTTATCGGCGGCGACCAGGGTCCCATCATCAGTGATTTCTTAGTGGGCTATATCGAAGGCGCAAAATCCGTTAATCCCAACGTTAAAGTTTTTGTTTCCTATGTCGGCAGCTGGACAGATACTGCTAAAGCCAAAGAATTGGCCAATGCTCAGTTTAGTCAGGGCGTTGATATTATTTTCCCGGCAGCCATGACGGCAGGTCTTGGTGTCATCGAAGCAGCCGCTGAACAAAACAAATACATCATCGGCGTTGACTCTGATCAGGCGACCTTACTGGGCGAGACCGATCCTAAAAAAGCGGAGGTTATTTTAACATCAGTCATCAAAGAAGTTGGCCAATCCCTCTTTATTTATGCCGACAAAGTTGGTAAAGGTGAAGCGAAATACGGAATTACCGATGTCTTAGGGATCCCCGAGAAAACCACAGACATCATTGAAAATGAATATTACCTTAAAAATGTACCAGAAGAGATCAGAACCCAAGTTACGCAAGCCCGGACCAAAATAGTCTCTGGTGAAATTAAAGTATCCACGGCATTGGATGTTGAGCAGAGCGTAGTGGACGAGATCGTAAATTCTGTAAAACCGTAGAAAAGAATACCAGTGCGACTGTTTCATAGTAATAAAGTACAACCATAAAACTTTAAACCGTAAGTTCTGGCGTAGTGTCATTTAAGATAAGGAGATTAGAATGGCTGAACTCTTAAAAATGGAAAACATCAGAAAAGTTTATCCCAATGGTGTGGTCGCCAATAAAGACGTGAACTTCAGCATCGAACAAGGTGAAATTCATGCATTGATGGGCGAAAACGGTGCCGGCAAAAGCACGTTGATGAAAATACTGTTTGGATTGGAACAACCCGACGAAGGTCAAATAATCTTCAAAGGCACCGCCGCGAAAATCAGCAATCCGGCTCATGCCATCAGTTTAGGCATTGGAATGGTCAACCAGCATTTTATGCTGGTTGACAACTTGAAAGTTTATGAAAATATCATCCTTGGCATGGAACCCAAACATGGTATTTTTATTGATAAAGCCAAAGCTGTGAGCGTGGTCAATGAATATGCCCGCAGGTTCAATTTAAGCATTGATCCCTTAGCGGTGGTTGAGGATCTCTCGGTGAGCCAGAAACAAAAGATCGAACTCCTAAAAGTATTGACCAGAGGCTCCGAACTCATCATTTTGGATGAACCGACGGCAGTGTTGACGCCCCAGGAAACCAAAGAACTGTTTGAACAACTGCGACTATTAAAAGAAAATGGCTATACCATCGTGTTTATTACTCATAAGATCCAGGAAGTTTTGGAAATTTGTGACAGGATCACGGTATTAAGAAAAGGGCAAACCATCGGGACCAGCGAAGTCTCGAATACCACGGCTCAGGAAATATCAAAAATGATGGTGGGACGCGATGTCCTACTTAACGTTGAAAAACAGGATAAAATACCGGGCAGTGAAATTCTGACGGTCCAAAAAATTTCCGTCTATAATAATCAGGGCTTAAAAGTTGTCAACGAAGTGTCCATTTCAGTTTGTAAAAATCAGATCGTGGGCATAGCCGGCGTCGAAGGCAATGGTCAGTCGGAGTTGACCGATGCGATTTTTGGGATCCTTCCCATTGCACAAGGTACCGTGTTATTAGGGTCCGATAATTTAAGCGATGATTCCATCAAACAGCGGCGGCAAAAGGGATTGGCCTATATTCCAGAAGATCGTATCACCACCGGCATTGCCGGCAGTGTGTCAATCTGGGAAAACTTATTTGCCGATAAGATCGATCGCTTCAGCAAAGGTGCCTTTGGTTTATTGGATCTTAAAAAGATTCGCACATCTTCCAAGGACCTCATTGCCAAACATAATATCGTGTCCATCAATGAGGATCAGACGCTGCAGATGCTCTCAGGCGGAAACATGCAAAAAGTGGTGGTAGCCAGAGAACTATCCTCAAACCCCACAGTCCTCATTGCCAATCAACCCACCCGAGGCATCGATGTGGGGGCTCAAGAGTTTATTTGGAAAGAGATCATCAAGTTCAGAGACAACGGAAATGGGGTGCTCCTAGTTTCGGCAGATCTCAATGAGTTATTGGAATTGAGCGATGTTGTCCTGGTGATGTACAAAGGTGAAATTGTGGCAACGCTTCAAAACAAAGAAAATGCAGAGATCTCCGAGGATGAAATCGGCTTATATATGCTGGGCGTCAAACGCCAGGGCGAAGGAGGACAGATCCATGAGCAATAGACTCCACCGGGTTGAATTCCTGAAGATCCTGACTGCCATTGCCTTGTCCTTATTGATGGTATTTGTCATTATTTTCTTTGTCAGTGATGATCCAATGGGTGCAATTTCTAGCTTCCTCATGGGGCCTTTAAAATCAATTCGCCGGATGGGCAATGTGGTGGAATTAATGATTCCCCTTATGTTCACCGGACTTGCGATCATTTTTTTATTTCGCACCGGTTTATTTAATTTGGCTGCAGAAGGAGCCATCTTCTCAGGTGCGGTGGTTGCAACGGCCATCGTCATCCAATCGGGACTGCCTCCGGTCCTGCGCATGACCCTGGCAATTGCCGCAGCCGGCGCAACCGGTGCCGTGGTGACGTTTATTCCGGGTGTTTTAAAAGTCAAATGCAATGCCAATGAAATTGTCACGTCATTGATGTTAAATTTCGTTTGCCTTAACATTGGTTTGTACTTTATACACCAGTATTTCCTGGATCCCCGGATCAACTCCCCGTATTCCTATAAGTTTAGTGAAGGGATCGCATTGCCCCGATTGGTAGAGGGAACGCGCATTCATTTGGGCCTGGTCATTGCCGTGGTGGTTCTTCTGATCGCCTGGATCGTCCTTAATAAATCGGCGTTTGGGTTTAAGAGCAAGTTTGTCGGCGCCAATCGAAAGATGGCAGAATACGTCGGCATGAGCAGTGTTTCGATTATTCTCCTGACCCAGTTGATCGGCGGATTTGTGGCCGGAATGGGGGGAGCCGTTGAACTGTTTGGAATGTACAACCGCTTTCAGTTTGGCGGGCTGACCGGCTATGGCTGGGATGGGATCCCCATCGCCATCATTGCTCGGCATAACCCCAGGAACCTGCCCTTGGCAGCCCTATTTATTGCCTATTTAAAAATCGGCGCCGATATTATGGCTCGGGAAACTAATGTGCCCTTTGAAATCGTCCAGATCATCCAAGCCGTAATGATCATCTTTATCTCAGCCGAAGCCTTGCTCAGCGGTTATAAAAAGAAAGTCATGATGCAGGAAATTGCTCGGATGGAAAAGGAGGCCCTCGTCAATGAATAATGTGGTTGATATGATTTTAAGCACTGATTATATCTTTACAGTCTTACGTGTCATGACGCCCATTCTGTTTGCCTCCTTGGCCTGCCTGATGTTTTATAAGGGCGGGGTGGATGCCATCGGAACTGAAGGCATGATGCTGACATCAGCCTTGATCGGTGTTTTGGGAGCCTACTATACAAAAAGCGTCATAGGGGGTCTCCTCTTTGGGATGCTCACTGGAGCTGGCCTTAGTATCCTCTATGTCTATATGACCAATAAAATGAAGACCAATGATATTTTGGCTGGAATCGCCATTAATACGTTTGCCAGTGGCTTTACCGTATTTCTCCTCTATCTGTTAGCTGGCGAGAAGGGGTCTTCCCAGAACCTCCCCACTAAAACAGTACCGAATCTTGAGATCCCTCTTATAAAGGATATTCCGATAATCGGCGACATCGTATCCGGCCATAGTTTATTGACCTATCTCAGCATTGTCATGGTGGTGGCTGTCTATGTGTTCTTGTACAAGACCCCAATCGGTCTACGGATCCGGGCAGTGGGCAAAAACCCGGGAGCAGCCAGTTCCGTTGGCATCAATGTCATCGCGACTCGATATTTATCGGCCAGTATTGCCGGAGCCCTGGCCGGGCTGGGCGGAGTATTTATGTCCATGTCCTATATCTCAAACTTTACCCGAGATATGGTGGCTGGCCGAGGTTTTATCGGAATGGCGGCGGAAGGCATGGGGCGGGGCAATCCCGTTGGTGTTTTATTAGCCTCCCTCTTATTTGGCGCGGTCGATTCCATGGCCATTCGCTTACAAGGGATGAATCTGCCGGCTCGATTAGTCCAATCCATCCCCTATATACTGACCATCATTATTATTAGTGTATATTCCTATTTTGAAATGGAAAAAAAGAAAAAGAAAAAAAAATAATGCATCATGTGTTAGGACCATCGAGAAAATAAAAGACGAAGATAATGAACCGGAATAATATCCAGATACAGAAATATCCGGATTCAGTAAAAATATCCACTTTCAGAAAGTACAGCGAGATGCACAAAACGAACTAGATGTAAAAAAATACATAGATGCAGAACAATACCGGCACAGAAATAATTACCGGATACAGAAAACGAACTTAAAGGAGTAGACTAAATGAATATCGAACATAAACTTGAGTTTTTCGAGGGCAAAACAGCCCGGGAAATCGCCAGTGAACTGATCAGTGCCACCTTGCCTCGCCTTCAAAAAGAAGAAGAAGCAGCGTGGACCGAGGGTTATACGGATCTTGCCAAAATTGAAGTGGATCATTATCGGCGCCGGTGGTTTTCCGAAGTTCCCGGTTCCATGGCACCAGACCACGTGGTGATCGGTGCCATCCAAGCTCAGGAAAATAAAGGCTATATTGTCACTGAAGCCCAAAAGTTGATCGTGCCAACTCAACTGGCTTACGAAACCAATGATTCAGGGAGCTTGATTGCCAACATCGCCTTGATTTTTAAGCTTTTAGCAGAAGCCCCCAAAAATGAAGCGGATCCATACTGGAATTACACTCAATATGATTCCTTCGATCAGATCTTGGAGAAAATTACATTCCCGGCGGCAACCCAGCTTACGTTGAGTTCTATGGAGATCCTGGAGAAGATCCATGCCGGATGGAGCTCTCAGATCGCCGGAGGGGCGTTGGGAACCATTATTGAAGGCTATACCACCGACAATATCCGGAAGGTTTTTGGGGAAGTTCGCGGTTACCTGAGAAAACCGTCCACTCATAATGATGATAATTTATTTGAACTGGCAGCCATCGATGCCATCTGTAAGAAGGGCGTGGCAGTAACTGCTGATGATATTGCCCTGGAATGGATCGCAAACATTGCCTATGCCTGGTCCGCCGAGGAAGTTGCCTTGGCCAATCTCAAGCGGGGCATTTTCCCGCCTCAGAGTGCGAAACTAAACAACCCCTGGAATGAATGGATCGGGGCCCAGATGCGGGGTGCGATCTTTGGACTAGTGGCTCCAGGAGATCCCAAATTAGCCGCTAAACTAGCCTGGCTGGATGGGTCGATCTCTCACATCAACAATGGGATCATGGGCGAAGTTTTTAACGCCGTTCTCACATCGATTTCCTGGATTGACTCGGATGTTCGAAGCATTGTCAAAAAGACCATCGATTTAATACCGAATGATTGTGAATACTACTCAGTGGTCAAGTTTGCCCATGAGCAATGTCTAAAATACGATAACTGGGAAGCAGCCTGGCGAGTCTGCGAGGATAAATACCGCAGATACAACTGGATCCATACTTATCCCAACGCGGCGGCACAGATCATTGCATTGTATTATGCCGAAGCTGACTTTGATGAATGCATGCACATCATTGCCATGTGCGGACAGGATGTGGATTGCAACGCCGGAATGATCGGGACGGTCTACGGGGTCATTCATGGCTTTGCTGGGATCGCCAAACATTGGTTAGAACCATTTAATGATGAGTTTGAAAGCCTTTATCGAGGATATGAGAAAACGACTTTAAAAAATATTTCAGAGGTAACGTATCAAGCATTGGTAGCCCTGAAGGGAGAATAGTCCCATGAAGAATGTTTTAGTAATTGGCAGTATTAATGTTGATAAAACAACAAGAGTGCATCATATGCCAAAGATCGGTGAAACCATTATGGGCAAAGATATGACATATTCCTGTGGTGGCAAAGGTGCTAACCAAGCTTATGCTGCAGCAAAACTCGGTGCTAAGGTAACGATGCTTGGGTTAGTTGGAAATGATGACGACGGAAAAAATGCCGTTGCCAATCTAAAAGAGGTGGGGGTAAATGTAGATCACATTGCATCCTCTGTTAAACCAACGGGCAGTGCGATGATTTTGATTTCAGATATTGGGGAAAATATCATCGTTGTTATGGCCGGTGCCAATTTGGATTGTGATACGGACTATCTGACATCAAAACTCGACCTTATCGGGTCTGCCGATGTTATTTTACTTCAATTGGAAATCCCTATGGAAAGTGTTCGCTTTGTGTTAAAGCATAAAGCGCCTAACACCATGGTTATTTTGGATCCTGCCCCCTACAATGATGGATTACTTCTGGAAGATTTAGCAAGAGTCGACATTTTAACGCCCAATGAAATTGAACTGCAGTATTTAATCGGCATGGCCTTGAAGAACCAGGACGAGATCAAACCGCTGAGCCTGCAAAAGATCGTCTCCAGCGGACTTAAGTATTGCATCTTAACCAAGGGCGGCCGGGGTGGCAACATCATTGGCAAAGACAGCGACATAGCATTTGAGTCCATCAAGGTCCAATCCATTGATTCCACCGCAGCCGGTGATACCTTTAATGGGGCCTTGGCGGCAAGGCTGATCTTGGGCGATGATATCCAGGCTGCAACCGCCTGGGCTAACTATGCGGCAGCGTTATCCGTTACCAGAGAAGGCGCTCAAAATTCAATTCCAACTAAAAGTGAAGTAGAGGAATTTATCGAAACACATAAACTGGATTAAAAAGTGGGCCGCTCAATGGTATTTGAGCTACTCCCTTTTTAAAAAGTTTTTAAAAAGTTTTCTAATCAGTTTTAATATAAATTCAACTTGGTTTCAGCCGTTCTCTTTAAAATTCCTGCAGGTTAGCTTTAGATGCACTAACGAACGCATCTTACTCACGATCAAATCCAAAGACTCAGTCTAAGAGCATGACCCTTCCTAAAATGCACAAGGTCTGCCTTGCTTTACCCCATTGCGTGATTTGAAACGAAAGGGGGTGGCTGGACTGTCTTCAAAGAAACGAAATCAGGTGTCCAATGATTAGTTAGAGAGGTTGCAGTTTACTTGACAACTGGTCGACGAATGAACCTTTCAACGAATGAAACCTGTCGAATCTAAACGTTTTTTATACCGCAGGACTGATAAATGTACTATAATAAAAGAAGCTGTTACCTAAAAAACAAAATTTCAGGAGGACTAAAAGATGGATAGTAAATACCTAAAGAATGTTGACCCGGAAATATTTCATTTAGTTGAGGAAGAAGAAGCCAGACAGGAATTTAATATTGAATTGATTGCTTCAGAAAACTTTACATCAAGAGCTGTTATGGAAGCGGTGGGAACTGCTCTGACCAATAAATACGCAGAAGGATATCCTGGAAAGAGATATTACGGCGGCTGCGAAGTTGTCGATAAAGTCGAAGATTTAGCCAGAGTCAGAATGTGCGAACTATTCGGAGCTGATCACGCAAATGTTCAGCCACACTCAGGTTCCCAAGCAAATATGGCGGTGTACATGTCGGTTCTACAACCTGGCGATAAGGTTCTAGGCATGGACCTATCCAATGGCGGTCACTTGACCCATGGTTCACCAGTCAACTTCTCAGGACAACTGTATAACTTTGTTTCTTACGGTGTTTCGGATGAAGATGAAATGATCGACTATGATAACGTGCGGGAAATCGCCCTACGCGAGAAACCAAAAATGATCGTAGCCGGAGCTTCAGCATATCCCAGAAAAATTGATTTTAAGAAATTCAAGGAAATCTGTGATGAAGTTGGCGCTATATTCTTTGTAGATATGGCTCATATCGCCGGATTAGTCGCAACTGGCTACCATGAGAATCCAGTTCCTTATGCTGACTTTGTTTCCACAACCACACATAAGACATTAAGAGGCCCCAGAGGCGGAGCGGTTCTTTGTAAAGAAAAGTATGCGAAGGCTTTGGATAAAGCTGTATTCCCAGGAATGCAGGGCGGACCACTGGAACATGTAATTGCCGGTAAAGCCGTTTGTTTCTTAGAAGCAATGTCTCCAGAATACAAGGAATACATGGGCCAGGTCGTTAAAAACACGAAAGTTCTGTCTGATGAATTAATGAAGAGAGGCTATAAGATGGTCTCCGGTGGCACGGACAATCATCTATTCCTTCTGAATTTAACGGATAAGGGAATCACAGGTAAGGATGCTCAGAATAAACTGGATTCAGTTGGAATCACAGTGAATAAGAACACCGTACCAAATGAAACACAGTCCCCATTTGTCACATCAGGTGTCCGAGTCGGAACTGCAGCCATGACAACGAGAGGTTTCAAGGAACCGGAAATGGTCAAAACTGCTGAACTGATCGACTATGTATTGACTCATATGAATGAAGAAATCCCACAGGTGAGAGAGCAGGTTATTGAACTTTGTAAAAAGTTCCCCCTCTACAAATAGGATCCTAGATTCTTTCAAGTAAATAAATAATACGAACAACAAACACTCGCTGGAAGCAATTGCTTTCGGCGGGTGTTTGTTGATTTATTAAGAAGAGTTTGAGGGGATATTGATTTAAGAGGATAATCAAAGATCCATTTAAAAAATAGGCGGAAGATTTAATCAAAACCTTGTTATGGCTGATTGATGAAGTAGCTGATATTTGATGAAGCCCAAGATAAACAAATGGAGGGGATAGAAAATATAAAAACCATACTTCACAAGCTCATTCTTAGCAGAGCCCTGGGTTCCATCGTAGTATTTGATGAGTAGGAGCGGAAAGAAAGTTGCCAGCATATACATATTCTCTTGCCAGCCGCTTTGCAGCGAGACAATGACAAGGTAGCCGATGACCAGCGCGCCACTTTGTAATTGCTGAGTCCGGTTACCATGGCCCTGTCCAAAGAGCATGACTAAAACCGGAGCGAAAAATAAGTAATCGCCGGGATAGGCCAAGACACATAAAACAAATACGACGAAATACTTAAGCAATGGGTAGCTGGTTTGCCACCTTTTCATTACCCAAAGACAAGCCAGGCCGAGGCTGAATGGATAAAGAACACTGGAGTAAAGATAATAAAAAATCGATTCTCCCGGAACGGGCGTAAAAAGAGGAATCCGCCCAAAATTAAAGTATTGGAAGGCAAAGTGCGATAGGATCGCAAAACCAAGCATTCTGAACAGGTATTTCTTAAAATTGCGGGTGTAGAAGAAACCCTCAGCAATGAAAAAAGCCATGATGGGGAACGTCAACCGTCCAATGGCATGCATGACCTGTCCCCAAATAGAGTTGGTGGGAACAAAGGCCCAGGCAGTATGGTCAATAACCATTGCAACAATGGCCAGTAGTTTTAAAGTGGTGGCATCGAAGCCCTTAATTACAGGATTTGGGTTTAATTCTGTCATAGTCATTCCTTTGATTCGAATTCATATTCGTTAGGTTATCTCTAAACTTGGTTGTGTCTATTTTCTGATCAGTATTTGAGTTGGTCAGAATTTGTGTGGGTCAATAGGATGTGTGGGTCTATAGGATGTTGCGACCAATTTTTTGATTGCTTTGGTTGTTCCGTTATGAATCCTGGAGTAGTGGTGGATCCTCAGGTTAAAAATATAGCGGGCCATTAGTTTCTGGGACTTAAGGTTCTAGGATAATCATAACATAATTTGCACCGGCTTCGGGTCAATGGCCTAGGGCGGAGAAGCCGAATCTATAAAAAATGTCGAAAATATTAAATCCGAGCATTTTGGTTGACTATAAAGGCTGAAATGAATAGAATTATAGATGGAAGAAAAAGTGATAATCATTATCAAAGGAGAAAACATGTCTGAATTACTTAACATTAAAGACCTCAAAACAAAAGTTGAGGATAATGAAATATTAAAAGGACTCAGTCTCACCATCAACACGGGCGAGATCCATGTCATCATGGGGCCCAATGGGGCCGGTAAATCCACATTGGCCAATTCCATTATGGGCAATCCCAAGTACGAAGTGACCGCTGGGAGTATTTATTTTGAAGGAGAGGACATCACCGGTGAGATGGTGGATGAACGGGCCCGCCGGGGGATTTTTATGAGTTTCCAGTCCCCCTTGGAAATTCCCGGCATTACGGTGGAGAATTTCTTGCGGACCGCTAAAACCACAATTACCGGTCAACAGCAAAAAGCTTTGGCATTTCGAAAACTATTAAAGCAAAAAATGGATTCGTTAGGGATGGATGCCTCCTATGCCACCCGATATTTAAATGATGGATTCTCCGGCGGTGAGAAGAAGAAAAATGAAATCTTGCAGATGGCGATCCTGGAACCCAAACTGGCGATCCTAGATGAAACCGACTCAGGGTTGGACGTTGATGCGGTAAAAATCGTATCCGAGGGTGTATCTGAATTTTTCAATGAAAATAACGCCATTTTGGTCATAACCCATCATAATAAAATTTTGAATAATTTAGAGCCTGATTTTGTCCATATTTTAGTGGATGGCAAAATTGTTGAATCCGGTGGACCGGAACTGGCCAGAGAAATTGAAAGCAACGGCTTTTCTAAGTATAAATTCGAGAAAGAGGAGACGGAATGGAAAAAAGAAATAAAACTTATGTAGAGGACCTAGACCGGGGTATCTATGATATTAAAAATGACTTTAACTATTCGTTTAGAGCCGAAGCCGGACTGACTCCGGACATCATCCGAGAAATTTCACAACGAAAAAATGAACCGGAGTGGATGCTGAATTTCCGTCTGAAGGCATTGGGTTATTTCAATCAGATCGAAAATCCGACCTGGGGCCCGGACCTATCGGAATTAAATGTGGATGAGATCATCAATTATGTCAAACCGCAAATAGGTCAAAAACACACCTGGGATGAAGTTCCCGATGATATTAAAAATACCTTTGAACGGTTAGGCATCCCCGAGGCTGAACGCAAATCCCTGGCCGGCGTCGGTGCTCAATATGACTCTGAAGTGGTCTATCATTCCCTGCGCGAGGAATTAGTCAAGCAAGGGGTCATTTATACTGATATTGAAACGGCCTTAAAAGAACATGAAGAGATAGTAAAACAATACTTTATGACATTAGTTCCTCCCAATGATCATAAATATGCTGCGCTGCACGGTGCAGTGTGGTCCGGGGGATCCTTTGTCTACGTGCCGGCCGGGGTCCAGGTGGAAATTCCCTTGCAGTCCTATTTCCGGCTCAATGCTCCGGGGGCCGGTCAGTTTGAACACACCATGATCATCGTTGAAAAGGGTGCCAAACTCCATTTTATCGAAGGCTGTTCCGCCCCCAAATATAATGTGAATAACCTCCACGCCGGTTGTGTCGAGCTTTTCGTCAAAGAAGATGCTACCTTGCGCTACTCCACCATTGAGAACTGGTCAAAAAACATGTTCAACTTAAATACCAAACGCTCCTCGGTGGAAAAGAACGGCACCATCGAATGGGTATCCGGCTCGTTTGGATCCAAAATCTCCATGCTCTATCCCATGTCCATCCTAAAAGGAGAAGGAGCCCGCTGTGAATTCACCGGGATCACGTTTGCCAGTAAAGGCCAGATTTTAGATACGGGTTCTAAAGTGATCCATGCTGCCCCTTATACCACATCAAATGTTGTCTCCAAGTCCATTTCAAAGTCCGGCGGACAGGCTCTATACCGGGGCGTCTTAAAGATCAATCCAAATGCCTACGGCAGTAAGTCCACGGTCACCTGTGAATCACTGATGCTGGATAATGATTCAAGATCCGACACCATTCCGGTCATCGATATTCAAAACGATGATGTGGATATTGGCCATGAAGCTAAAATCGGTCGGATCTCCGATGAGGCCATTTTCTACTTGATGAGTCGAGGAATTTCCGAAGAAGAAGCCAAGGCAATGATCGTTCGTGGCTTTGTCGAGCCGATCAGTAAAGAATTGCCATTGGAATACGCGGTAGAAATGAATAACTTGATATCAATTGAACTCGAAGGCACCATCGGTTAGGAGGCAGCTAAATGGAAGTAAAAAAAATCAAATACAATGAATTGCCGGTGATCACTTTTCGGTGGCTGCGGGTCAATGACTTAAAGCTCATGGAACTGAAACCGGAATCATTGAACTATACCAAGGATTATATCAAGTCAGGGACAAACCACTTACAGCCCTTGACAAATGCGGATGTAGCAGATTTTCTGGGGAGTTACAAAGGCACCAATGAAACGGAACTGGAGCTCGTTTTAGACCGCGCTTCGGTCCGAAATCACATCGTCTCTTCACAAGAAGAGGACCTGGTTAACTTTAGCTACGATTTATCCCGATTGTCCAACCTGTTGGAACTAAACACCATCGAGGTGCGGGAAAATGAGACGCTCAACGTCCTGATGGAATACACTGGCGACGAAACCGCAGAATTTGCCAGCACGTTAAACTTGATCAAAGTAGCCCCTGGCGGCACCTTGAATCTATGCAAGGTGAATCTGCTGCCCCATTCGGTTCGCCACATTGAACAGCGGTATGCCAATGTATCCAGTGAGGGAACGGTGAACTACATCAGCATCGAATTAGGGGCCAGAGAGACCATTATCAATTACCTTACGGACTTATCCGGAGCTGAATCCAAAGGCCATTTAAAAAGTATTTATATTGGCAATGAAGACCGCATCATCGACCTGTACCATCAAATGAGTCACTGGGGTAAAAAGTCCACTTGTGACATGGAAATTCGGGGGGCGTTGACCGACCGGGCCAAAAAGTATTTCAGAGGAACATTGGATTTTAAAAAGGGTTCGGCTCAATCAGAAGGCGGAGAAGTCGAAACCGTCATGCTGCTAAATAAAGAGGTCAAATCCTTTGCCATTCCGCTGCTACTGTGTGGTGAGCACGATGTCATCGGCAATCATGCAGCCTCTGCCGGACAGATCGATGAAGAGAAACTATTTTATCTTATGAGCCGAGGCTTCTCCAGAGAAGCCGCTAAACAGATCATCGTCGAATCAGCATTTCGGCCCATCATCGATTCATTGCCCACGGAAGACCTAAAACATAAAATTCTCGCTCGAGTCGACCAATTGATGAAGAAGGTGACACACCTTGACGCTTAGGGATGATTTTCCGATTTTTAAACAACTCAATCATGGCAAGCCCCTGGTCTATTTAGATTCAGGGGCGACTGCTCAAAAAGCACAAAGTGTCATTGATGCAGTAACGGATTATATCTCAACGAGCTATGCAAATCCCCACCGGGGGGCTTATACTCTGTCACAACAAGCAACCCAGCGCTATGAGGCGGTTCGCGATCAAGTTCAGTCGTTTATCGGTGCTAAAAAACGGGAAGAAGTCATTTTTGTAAAAAACTCCACGGAAGCGTTGAATCTCATTGCCCGAAGTTACGGTGAGACCCACTTAAAAGCCGGGGATGAAATTGTTATCTCCATTGCTGAACATCATGCTAATTTGATCCCTTGGCAACGCGTCGCTCAAAAAACGGGAGCGCGTCTTATTTATATGTACATTGATGAAAATGGGGCATTACCGGAAAATGAGCTCTCTAAGATCACCCATCGAACGAGAATTGTATCGGTGACGCATGTTTCCAATGTAACGGGGCATGTCAATGACATTCGGCGAATTTCTGACCTGGCCCATGCCCATGGTGCGGTTATGATCTCAGACGGGTCCCAGGCAGTCCCCCATATGAGCGTTGACGTGGAAGCCTTGGGGGTGGATTTTTATACCTTCACCGGCCATAAAATTATGGCCTTTACAGGAGCCGGAGTGTTATACGGCAAGGCAGATCTCCTAAATGATATGGAACCCTTTTTATTGGGGGGGGATATGATCGAATACGTTGAAGAACAAAAAACCACCTTCAATACCCTGCCCTATAAATTTGAAGCTGGAACCCCCTTATCGGAAGCGGTGATCAGCTTAGGGGCAGCCATCGATTATATCGAGCAAGTCGGCTATGACACGATCCAGGCCATTGATGAAGATCTGACGACCTATCTATTAAAGGAGCTTGAGGCGGTTCCCCATCTACATATCATCGGCGGTAAGTCGCCCATTAACCGATCGGGGATCGTGGCCTTTGGCCTTGACGGGGTCCATTCCCACGATGTGGCGCATATTTTGGATGGAAAAGGAATCTGCGTGCGAGCCGGCCACCATTGTGCGCAACCCTTAGCCAGATACTGCAAGGTGACTTCCAGTACCAGGGTGTCATTCTGGCTCTACAATACTCGGGAAGACTGTGATCTGTTGGTTAAAGAACTAAAACGAATTAGGAGGCTGATGGGACTTGGAGATTAATGAACTATATTCGGAGCTGATCCTTGAACATAACCAAAACAAAGCAAATAAGCGATCCATTGAACAGGCAACGCATATTGAACATGGTCACAATCCCAGCTGTGGGGATGAGATCACAGTGGAAGCGATCCTAAAGGACGGGATCATTCTGGATTTGGCTTATACAGGAGCTGGCTGTGCCATCAGTCAAGCCTCGGCGTCCATGATGATCGATCTGTTAAAGGGGAAAACGGTCCAGGAGGGCTTAACATTCACCCAACGCTTTATCGGTATGATCAAGCGAGAGGATATCCCTGAAGTAGACTTGGAAGAATTAGGGGATGCCTATATTTTAAAAAATATTCAAAACGTACCGGCTCGAGTCAAATGTGCGGTACTGGCATGGCATGCTTTAAATGAACTCCTTAAGTCAGAAGCTGCCAAGGTAGGGAACTCCCTGCAGATGGATTAAATAACAAGAGCTAAAACGAAAGAACGGATCTAAAAATTATACATAATATTTAATATGAAGAAAAACTATCTTGTAAACCTATTGCAAACAATGACTCTAACCCTCGCCAATATGTTAGAATTATGTAGTGGGGATGTAGATTCAGCTGCGTGGTTGGACTTGATCCCGCTATTTTAAAGCTCGGGAAATAGATGAAGCACAAAAGTAAGATCATCGTTTAGAAAATTAAGGCCGATCCAATGCCAGAATCTTCAAGGAATGAGACTAATGGCTCTCCATTAAACGAACAATGAAAACAAACTTAAAAAAACCAAAAACAAAAACCAAAATCTCAAAAACAATGACCCAATAAACCCAATTAATCGGAGGTAACATTACATGAGTTTAAATCTTAAACCGGAAAAAGTATTCGGCTTTTTTGAAGAGATGTCAAAAATACCGAGAACCTCAGGACATGAACAGAAGATCAGTGACTGGCTAATTAAGTTCGGTCAGGACAGAGGCTTGGAAACCATTCAGGATGCAGCCTTAAATGTGATCATTAAAAAGCCGGCAACCAGTGGTTATGAAGATCACGAGCCGGTGATCATCCAGGGGCATATGGATATGGTCGGCGAAAAAACAACAGAATCATCCCATAACTTTGAAACCGACCCCTTACAGTTAAGAGTTGTGGATGGATGGCTATGGGCAACGGATACAACACTAGGCGGCGACAACGGCATTGCTGTTGCAATGGGCTTGGCTGTTCTGGATGCGAATGATCTAGCTCATCCACCCATTGAATTACTGATCACAACGGAAGAAGAAACCGGGATGGATGGAGCAGCCAAGCTCGACGCATCGGTCCTAAAAGGAACTCGCCTCCTAAACATTGACTCAGAGGAAGAAGGAATATTCTCCATCAGCTGTGCGGGTGGGAATGTAACGAAGGTCGCGTTTAGTCCTGAGTTTGAGCAAGCCAGCGGAAGAGGCTATGAGCTTCATATATTTGGTCTGTTGGGTGGTCACTCCGGTCTTGAAATCATTAAACAGCGCGGCAATGCGGTGAAATTACTAGGCAGAGCCCTACAGAAAGTTGGGGATTTAACCCTGTCAGAAATTAAAGGCGGAGCAAAACACAATGCGATCCCAAGAGAAGCTACCGCTGTATTTGTTTCCAACAGCTTCGATCCGACAGTCATAAAAAACTTTGTCTTAGACGTCATGGCTCATGAATTCCCAGAAGACCCGATTCAATGTGAAATCAAAGAAGTTGAAGTTGGCCGTCTAATGGACAAAAAAACGTCCGCAGCCATTATAGATTACCTGGTCGTAATGCCTGACGGCGTCCAATCCATGATCAAGAGTATGGAAGACATGGTGGAATCCAGCTTGAACTCCGGTGTGTTGGAAATGAAAGATGGGCAAGTCATTGTAACTCATGCCATCAGAAGTTCCTCGCCATCACGCAAAGAACAGCTGACCAGTGCGATCGCTATCTTAGCAAAAGCATTTGGAGCCACCAGCGAAATCTTCTCAGACTACCCGGAATGGGAATATGAACCAAATTCAAAACTAAAAGATACCTGTGTTGAAGTATATGAAAAAACGACGGGTAAAAAAGCTGAGTTGACAGCAATCCATGCTGGATTAGAATGCGGTCTACTTAAGAAAAAACTTCCCAATACTGAAATGATCAGCTTCGGACCAGACATGACCGATGTTCATACGCCCAATGAACGGTTGTCCATTGAGTCAGTAGAAAGAACTTGGAAATTTTTAGTAGAGCTGCTAAAAAGCCTGTAAGATCACAGTCGTTCGATAGATTCAGGTTCAACCGAATCATCTTAACAGAGTCAGGTTCATCTAAATAATCCGTAAATACAACAATAAACGAGCAAGGGATTGACTCCAATTGAAGGAGTGCAATCCCTTGTGTCTTTTTGGGAATTTTAGATAAATTAAAGTCAAGCGAGAATCCAAATCGACCATTACATAATGAGTCCAAGGGTGATCAATCTAAACATAAACCGAACAGCAAAATAGATGGATAATTAAGACCGATTTTAAAAAACTAGTGCCATTTATCGCTCTGAATTTCCGAAAGATTGGTCTTTTTTGATCTAATCCTGTAAAGTTCACTGATTATCTATCCATAAATTATGAAAGATAGTGTAAGATTTAATATAGAATCTATTTAATTATCTAAATAATGACAGGAAGCAGTATTTAACTGCATGGAGGAAAATATGGCAATCGAATTTATGAAATATCTGGATAAAAGCTTAAAATATTTGCACCGACAAGGAGCGTTCTTAACGGTCCGGGACAAAGACGGACGCGAAAATGTAATGACTATTTCTTGGGGAAATATCGGGTTTGAATGGGGGCGGCCCATATTTACGGTATTGATCCGCAATTCCAGATACACCTCAGAGTTAATAGCCAATGCCACTGAATTCACCGTTTCCATTCCAACTAAAACAGTAATGAGAGATAAATTAGCCTTTGCTGGAACAAAATCCGGCCGAGACATGGACAAATTTGAACAAGGCGTACTCACCCGGGCGCATCCAAAAAAAGTATCGGTCTCTACGGTGTTGGAAGCAGATATTATTTATGAATGTCGAATTGTTTATCAACATAAAGTTGACGCAGCCGGCTTCTCACCGGAAGTTCTGCAGACTTCCTACCGGGATGGGGACTATCATAACATTTACTATGGAGAGATTCTCGAATGTTATCCAAGGGAAAGTTAAATGCTCTTTGATACTCACATCCACACCACGTTTTCGTTTGATTCAAGGATGACACTGGAGGAAGCACAGTCCCGTGCTCAGGCAAGGGGAATGGGACTGTGCATTACTGACCATATGGATCTCAATACCAAGGGTCAATTTTTTGACCCTTGGACCTATCAGGAAACCTATTGGCCAAAGCGGGCGAAAGATCTGTTAATTGGTACCGAATGTGGCATGGATCCCCGATATAGTGTAAAATCAGAGGAATACCTCAAAATTACGTCTTTGGATTTTACACTGGGATCAGTTCACACCATTGGCGATGAGGACATCTACAGCCGGTCGATCTATGAGAAATATGAGCGAGAAGAATTTTGGCATGCATATTTTAAAGTGGTTTTGGAATGCTTGAAGACGCATCCCTTCATCGATAGTTTGAGTCATCTAGACTATCCGGCCCGGCTTTTGCCCTATGGTGAAGCCGGTTTTAACTTTAGGCGACATGAAAAAGGGATCTTGCCAATTTATGAATGGCTCATCAGCCATGACTTGGCACTGGAATTGAATTTAAAGCGGTTTGCTCCGGAAACTCGAGCCGAATTTAAAACGCACTTTAGTGTTTACCGCGAATTAGGTGGAAAGTATGTCACGCTGGGGTCTGATTCCCACAATGTGGCAGCAGTAGGCTTCGGGTTAAGAGAAGGCTATGACCTACTCGAAGAACTGGATTTGACGCCAGTTCATTTTGAGCACCACGAAATCGTATCGGATCATCTATATTGAGGTGGATCTTTAAAAAAAATTAATCACAGAAAGGTGTAGCCATGAAAGAGGAGAGGAAAATTCTAAACCATTTGTTGGTCAATGTATTTAACAAAATTTTGCGAATTGAAGAAAAAATGATTCGGGAAGAAAGTAACCTGGATTTGACCGTTACTGAAATGCACACACTTGAGGCAATTGGGATCGACCAAGAACGGAATATGACAGAAATAGCCGATATCCTAAACATAACAGTCGGTACATTGACCACGTCCATAAACCGACTACTGGGCAAAGGTTATGTGGAACGAACTCGTGATGATGAAGATCGCCGGGTCGTTCGTGTCATCTTATCCGAAAAAGGAACCGAGGCTTATCGGATCCATGAGGCCTATCATGAAAAAATGATCGCTCAGATTCTAGATGAGATCACCGATGCCGAAGCAAGGATGTTGGGCAATACGCTGGTCAAGATATCTGAGTTTTTCCGCATTAAATATAATATGGAAAATTAAGCTGGTCTGATAAAAAGACTGGGCTGGACTATGTTGCAACTGAACTGTAGATTAGAGCTGGAGGTTTTTCTATGGAAATAATGTTTGTTCGACACGGAGAAACCATCGCTAACCGGAATAACTGGTATTACGGATTGACGGATTCGCCCGTAACCGACCGGGGCAAAGAGCAAGGCAAAGCGGCCGGGATTGTCATCGATCGATTAAATTTTAAACCAGACGTTATTTATATGTCAGAGCGGATCCGGACTCATGAAACGTTAGATCTGATGGGGTTTGATAAAAATAAAGCGATCATCGACAGCCGGATCAATGAACAGAATATGGGCGTTTTTGAATGTATGACGTATCAAGAAATTGCAGCGAAATACCCCGGTGCATTTGATGAATGGAATTCCGATTTTAATAACTACAAACCAGCAGGGGGCGAGAGCCATCTGGAACTGGTAACTAGAGTTAAGTCTTTCCTGGAGGATTTGATCGAGCAGGAAAAAAATAAGGATCGCCGAATTTTGATCGTATCCCATGGTGGGGTAATGCACAGCGTGTATACCTACATTAACCGGGAGAATTTGGATTCCTATTATAGTGTTTATTTTAATAATTGTGCGATGTTGCGGGCTAAATATTTTAGTGACCGATTGGTAATGGATGCAATTTACAATCCGGAGGAACTCCTTAAAATCTTAGATCACCAACCAGTTTAAGGCAAATCGAACATTACTAAAATATTATGTGATTTCCCCATAATTAACATAATATTAATTATGGGGAAATCACTTATTGTAAACCAAACAACCAATGGAAGGGTTAAACTCAAAGACTGATAGTCTATAGCAAGAAAGTCGAGTGGAGATCAAATGACAGATATTATTTTAATCACCGGGGGAGCCCGTTCCGGGAAATCCTCTTATGCTGAGAAGCTACTAGAGTCGTGCGATGATGTGCTCTATTTGGCCACAGCCATCCGGACGGATGAGGAAATGACCAGACGAATTGCCCATCATATCCAATCCAGAAATCCAAAGTGGGCTACCCATGAGGGGTATCAAAATTTCGAATCAGTATTGGCGGACCATTCCCAGCAGTATATCCTCTTGGACTGTGTTACCAACATGATTTCTAACCTTTTGTTCTATAGCCCGCGAAATCCGGAAGAAATGACCCAGGATGAGGAAAATGAACTGTTTTTAGCCATTAAAAATGAGTTTAAAAACTTGCTGGATTGCGCCATTGACCAAGATCGGCAATTGATCTTAGTCAGTAACGAAGTGGGGATGGGGTTGATTTCAGAATATAAGCTGGGACGATTGTTTGTCGATTTTGCCGGGTTCATCAATCAGTATTTGGCGACGCGAGCCAACCGAGTCTATTTTATGGTGTCGGGTCTGCCCTTGACAATAAAGGAGTGAGTTCATGCAATCAATTCTCCTGTTGACTCAATATTTTACCAGGATCCCCATCAATAAAACATTGGACTACTCTGAGGAAGCCTTTCGCTGGGCCTCCTTTTTGCTGTCTCTTCATGCCGCTTTTGTGGCTTTGATCCCCATGGGTGTTTCATTGGCACTCTCCTTTGGCCGCGCCCCGGTATTGATCAACGCCCTTGTCACATTGACCGTCGCCTTGGCAGTGACGGGAGCGTTTCATCTTGATGGGTTTGCCGATACTTTAGACGGTCTTTTCTCCGGGCGGCCCAAGGCGAGGATCCTTGAAATCATGAAAGACCCCACCATGGGCTCCTATGGAACTACGGGGATCTTTTTGAATCTAGCCTTTAAAACTTTTATTTATTACGAGCTCATACTATCCGGCCGGATCTTTCTCTTATCATTAATGGCGGCCTCTGGAAAATTGGCATTAGCTTTGACGGCCCAAGTGGGCAAACGTGCCAAAGCCAATTCTTCCGCCAACAACTGGATCCAAAATGTTCCGAAATCGGCCATTTTGGTTAATTTTTCAGTGTGTATGATCATGGCCTTTTTCCTGGGCGTAGCACCCGAATCGGCCCTTGCCATGGTAATGATCTTTTTGGGCACCTTGCTTTTTATTAACTACTGCCATGGGAAAATCGACGGCATCGTCGGAGACAATTTGGGCTTTAGTGCTGAAATCGGAGAAATCATCCTTGGAATTTTTCTGGTTTGGATATAGAATAGATGAGTACTACGGAACTAAAAGGAGTTTATAGATGGCGGATCTTTTTAAAAACCCCAATGCAGACCTGGGAATCATAGCACTTAACAGCTGCACCGAATTAGGGCAACTGGTGGATAATTTTATAGTAAAGAGCAGACAACAACGCGGCGAAAATTTTAACCGGAACGGTGAAGAAGTCACCACTTATCTCGTCCATGCACAACAGACTCGATTCGCCAATGGCGAAGGAAAAGTCTTATTGGCTGAGACCGTCCGGGGAAAGGATATCTATATCCTGGCGGATGTTTCGAATTACGGCGTTACTTATAAAATGTTTGGCAAAGAAGTCAACATGGGACCGGATGAACACTTACAGGATATTAAGCGGGTGTTATCGGCCATGAACGGTCGAGCCAATAAAGTCACTGTGGTCATGCCATTGCTATATGCCTCAAGACAGCATAAGAAGAAATCAAGAGAATCTTTGGATTGTGCCATGGCCCTGCAGGATCTGGAAAAACTGGGAGTCGATGAAATTGTAACTTTCGATGCCCATGATCCAACCATCCAAAATGCGATTCCGTTGGTTTCATTCCTAAATATTTATCCCACACTGGATATTTTAAAGCACTTCCTGACCACCGAAAACTGGTTGTTTGACCCTGCTGAAAAGCTGGTTGTCATCTCACCAGACACCGGTGCCATGGACCGGGCCATTTATTATGCCGGTGTCCTTGGTTTGGAAGTGGGTATGTTCTATAAAAGACGGGACCATTCCCGGATTGTTAACGGCAAAAACCCCATTGTACAGCACGAATACATCGGTCGTGATATCAAGGGGATGAATGTGTTGATCGTTGATGATATGATCGCCTCCGGCGGATCCATCTTTGATGTTGCCACTGAGCTTAAAAAACGGGGTGCTAAAAAGATATTTGTTGCCTCCACCTTTGCATTCTTCACAGAAGGCCGGGCTAAGTTTGATGAGCATTATAAAGCCGGTATCATCGATAAGGTATTTTCAACGAACTTGAACTATGTTCCGCATGAATATAACGAAGCGGAATGGTTCTCACAAGCTGATCTGTCCAACTATTTGGCAATGTTTATCGATAACCTGGCCCAGGAAAAGAGTGTGTCCAAATTGCTCGATGCGACCAAGGGCATTCGTTCCTTCTTGTTGGCAAACGACTTTGATCCGGATGCCCGTCTTAAAGACGAAGGATTAACCACCTTAAAATAAGCACATCGCATCCTCGATGCTAGAAGGGCAGTTCTTCTTAAATATGCTGAAATAACCATCAAACAAAATAATGTTTAAAATCAATTGATCGCCTTAAATTGCTGGTAGAATTAGATATCATTCTCCAAAACTCTCCAATATTCGATCAATTTAAAAAGATCCTTGGCAAAAATAAATTATGCAAAGGATCTTTTTTTAATGATTTGGATTGACAGAGGCCCTCTGGTAAGACTAAGATAATACTGTAACTGAATATAACATTGAAGGTGCCCGAACAACCGGGTGAAAAGGGAATGTGGTTTAATGCCACAGCAGCCCCCGCTACTGTATATGTCTACGAGCTTCATTGAATCCACTCACGGTATGAGTCTGTGGGGAAGGTTTGAAGCAAGGTTTGATGACATGAGCCAGGAGACCTGCCTTCCATGAATCTTTGTAAATTTTCGGGTGGAAAATACTATTGGTAAAATTGATTAAAATCATTGAGCAGTAGGGGCACCTAGTGCTCTTTTTGTATTCAACGAAAAGGATCGTGATCAAATGAAAAAGTTTGGATTCCGAAATTTTGATAACCAATTTGAAGAAGCCATTGCTGCTGTGGTCCGGGCCATCCAACCGGTGGATCCTGGCTACATTGCCCAAGCTCGAGAATATAATGATTCATTGTGTAAACCACTGGGTTCGTTGGGACAGCTGGAAGTGATTCGGGAACGCCTTTGGGCGATCACTCAAGGAAAGCTGACCCCATTTAAAAAAGCCGTCGTGGTTTATGCGGGAGACAACGGGGTCTTTGCAGAAGGGGTATCGTATAACCCTCAAGACATCACTTATAAAGTATGCGAAAACATCAAATCCGGCCGGTCAGGGCTGGGCCGCATCGCCCAATTCTATAACACGACTGTATTTTTAGAGGACTTGGCCGTCCTTAAGGATGTTTTGGGCCATACGGATTATAAAGTCCGGCGGGGCACCGGTAACATCAAACTGGGTCCGGCCATGACTCGAAGTGAAGCAGCTCAGTTTATCCTGGCTGGAGTTCGCCGGACCGAGGGGCTGATCGATCAAGGGTATAACCTCATTGGCGCCGGTGAAATGGGAGTAGGTAATACCACGACCTCAGCTGCCGTGATCAGTGTCCTAACCGACCAGGATCCGGAAATTACGACGGGCCTAGGCAGTGGGTTGACCCCGCAGGGCTATGCTCAGAAAATTGCGGTGATCCGGGAAGCGATTCAGATCAATGCACCCTATACCGACGGCCTTGATTTGGTTGCAAAACTGGGAGGAGCCGATATTTGTGCCATGGCCGGAACTTATCTGGCCTGTGCCAGCCGAAGGATCCCCTTTGTTTTAGATGGAGTCATTTCTCTGGCCGCTTTGGCCGTGAGTTATGAATTCTGTCCCCAGGTTCTGGACTTTGCCTTCCCGTCCCATCGGACCGAAGAACATGGTGCTCGAATTGTAGAAGTGAAATTCGGACTAAAACCCCTGCTTGATCTACAAATGAGACTGGGTGAAGGGTCGGGTTGCCCCATGGCAATGAACTTAATGGAATGTGCCGTATTTTCACTGGGTTCCATGGCCTCCTTCAATGATGTTTCAGTTAACAAAAACGACTATATTGATATTCGGGAGGAATTAAAATGAAGAAATTTACAAGGTTTTTAGCCATTGCCTTATTCATGATCATAAGCTTAGCAGCTTGCCAGACTCAGACTGCGGTGACAACGTCGCCCCAAACAGGGCCATCGACCTCACTTGCTGAAACTCAAGGCGGAACGACCACACTTGCGACAACTCAAGGCGGAACGACTACAATGACAACGGCGGCGCAGGCTGTGGCTTCAACAGCCTACCCGTATGAATTTACGGGAGCTAACGGCAATAAAGTAGTAATCGACACAGAACCGCTTCGCATCGTCTCGTTATCACCGACCTATACCGAAATTGTATTTGCTCTAGGTGTCGGCGACCGCCTGGTTGGCCGGACTGATTACTGTGATTACCCAGCAGAAGCCGCTAAAGTAACTTCCGTTGGTTCTATGACTGAACCATCCATTGAAAAAATCATCGAGCTCAAGCCGGATGTAATTTTAATTTCGTTTATGGATCAAGATGTGATAAAAAAGATCGAACAAACCGGAGCCAAAGTTATTCAAATGTCCTCGGGCGACTCGATTGTAGAATCCTATAAAATCATGGCTGAAATTGCTAAGATAGTAAACGTTAATGCTGCCGGGGATCAAATGATCGAAACCATCAAGTCAGACATTGCGGCCATTAGTGATAAAGTCAAAGGGTTAAAACCGGCTACTGCATATTATGTGGCTGGTTTTGGTCAAAGCGGAGATTATACAGCGGGGGATAAAACCTTTATGAATGATCTGATTACAGCAGCCGGCGGCGATAATGTAGCCAAAGATGCCCAAGGCTGGAATTATACCGCCGAGAAACTTCTGGAGAAAGATCCAGAATATATCGTTATCGGGTCCATGGCGCAATTGGCTGATACATTTAAAAAAACGGAACCGTATAAAAACCTAACTGCCGTCAAAGAAGACCGGTTAAAGGAAATTGACGATAACTTGATCAGTCGTGAGGGCCCCAGATTGGCAGAAGGCGTTAAGCTCTTGGCAAAGATCTTCCATCCGGAAGCATTCAAGTAAAACAGGCAATGGGAACCATAGTTCAATGGATCTTGCCCCTCATTGATCACCATTAACAAGTTCAATTACTTAACAATCGACTTAAAACACTCAATAATCGACCAAACTCAAATTTGAAAGGAGATCACCATGAAAAAGGAAACAAAGCGATATCTGCCATTATTCCTCGGGCTTGCTCTCCTTTTAGGTTTGCTTGGTATTTTCTCAATCACCCAGGGCGATGCCAATATTTCTCTTGCTGAAACCATTGCGATCATCAGTAATAAAATATTGAAATTATTTGGGAGGGGAGTGGACTTGTCCAGTCCCAAGGAAATCATTTTATTCAACATCCGGATCCCGCGGATCTTAGCATCCGGGATCGTCGGGGCCGGTCTTGCCGGCGTCGGCTGTGCATACCAAGGAGTATTTCGTAACTCCATGGCAGATCCCTATATTCTGGGAATTTCCTCGGGGGCAACCCTAGGGGCTGCCATCGCCATCAGTCTTGGGAGCAGCGAATCGGTGGCCGGCTTTGGGATCGTCACATTGGCTTCCTTTATCGGAGCGTTGGTTGCTACTTTTTTAGTCTACAGTTTAGCCATGCGCCACAACCGAATTTCAATGACTTCCCTGTTGCTCTCAGGAGTGGCAGTCAGTTATTTCTTGTCGTCCTTGGTTTCATTGATCTTAGTATTTAATGAAAAAGATGTATCGAAAATCGTCTATTGGACCATGGGATCGTTAGCCGGAGTCAGCTATTCACAACTATACATTTTGATCCCCTCAGTGCTCATCGGCTCTCTTCTACTTTATGCCAACTGGCGCGAGCTGGATATTCTATCTTCGGGCGAAGAGATCGCTCAATCCCTTGGAGTTCAAACCAACCGCCTCAAAATTCAGATGCTGGTCTATTCCTCGCTGATCGTGGCGGTATCAGTGGCCTTTACCGGTGTCATTGGCTTTGTGGGGTTGATGATGCCCCATATTATGCGCATGATCGTAGGACCGTCGCATCGCCGGCTGATCCCATTTTCAATGATCTCAGGCGCCCTCTTTTTGCTCATGGCTGATACCATTGCCCGATCACTCATCGATTCGGCCGAACTACCCGTCGGGGCGGTGACTGCACTGTTCGGTGCTCCTTATTTTATCTGGTTATTAGCCAGGAACAAACGAGGTGATGGCGCTTAATGGAAATCAAAAACCTTAATTTTGGCTACGATGCAAAACCTGTACTAAACGACATCAACTTGTCATTTCCCAAAGGAAAGTTTATTTCAATTCTGGGTCCTAACGGGTCCGGCAAAAGTACCCTGGTCAAACTGATTTTAGGATTGCTAAAACCAATCCAGGGAGAAATCAAGGTAAATACAGTCGACTTGTCTGGCTTGAAGATGTTGCAAAAAGCTCGACTGATGGCCTATGTTCCGCAGATTTTTCAAACCAATTTTGAATTCACGGTAAAAGACGTCGTTGGGATGGGGCGTTATCCCTACATCAAACAATTTGGTAACTTTACGGAAAAAGATACCGAAATCTGTGCAGAAGCCATGCGCATCACTGAAACGGTCCACTTGGCAGATCAAAAAGTGACGAAGATCTCCGGCGGAGAATCGCAACGGGTCTCAGTGGCTCGAGCCTTAGCCCAAACAACGCCTTGGATCCTTTTGGATGAACCGGTCAATCACTTGGATATCAGCCATCAGATCAGTATTCTAAAAAGTCTCAAGGCAATGACGCCGGAGCGGACGATCATAGCAGTCATGCATGATTTGAATCTGGCCCGAGACTTTTCTGATCACGTGATTCTGATGCAGGAAGGACGCATAATTAAAACCGGCCGCCCCGGTGAATGCATCAATCCGGAAGTCCTATCCTCAATCTATGATCTGGAATTCTTAAAGACCTATACGGAAGATCGGACCATGGAGTATCTCTTTCCTAAAACTAGATAAGACATGAGGGCGAACTTTAATCGTGCAGGATCATTATGCAGGATCAATTTGCAGGATCAATTCTTTAAGACGTTAGGATTTTAGGGTTTTAGAGTTTTAGAGTTTTAGAGTTTTAGATTTTTTATATCTAAGGGCCTAAGAACTTAAATAAGGATGAAGTGAATGGTTTGGGGCTTCAATATTAATCACTCGGTGATTATGGCCTGATGCCTTTAAAAAAAAACTTAACATAAGATATCCGGCGTTGGAAGAGATCCTTCTATGACTACGCCGGATATCTTTTTAATTCAATTAATTTAAAGGGGTGCTCAATTTAAGCGCTACACTGACTATGCTATAATCAGAACAAAGGTTTGAATTAGAGGGGATTTGTTTCGAACGTGAGATGGCCAATTTGGATGGATCGATTCCCGCTTATTGGATGGATTCTCCAGTTAGTTACCCCTTTATTTCATGAATTCAGCCCATGAGCTTCTTGTGCAGACTGGACAGCCCAATCGGTAAATATTCAATCAATTATTAGGCAATTAATAACCAAGAAAAGAGGTGCCGTGATGGAACCACTGGCATCCAGGCTCAGGCCTGGAACAATTGAAGAAGTAATCGGACAAAAACACATAATGGGTGAAGGGCGCATTCTATCATCCATGATGAAAAATAAAAAGCTATTAAACATGCTGTTCTATGGACCCCCTGGAACCGGAAAAACGACGGTGGCAAGGCTTCTGGCAGATTTAACGGATCGGCAGTTTTTTATGCTCAATGGGTCCACGGATTCTCTGAAAGATATTAGGGAAGTCTTAGATCAACTCAATACCATGATGGGCTATTCCGGCATCATCCTGTACATTGATGAGATCCATATGTTTAATAAACGAAACCAACAAATTCTATTGGATTACATTGAAGACGGACGCGTGATCCTCATTGGGTCAACCACTGAGAATCCACATTTTGCAGTCTTTAAAGCGCTGGTTTCCCGTTGTATCGTAGTTGAATTTAAACCATTGAAGGATCTTGAGATCATCGACGGGCTAAATCGGGGCATCGAAGTACTAAAATCTGAGAATAAATTAGAAGATGTCCTGATCTCCAAGGGGGTCTTGCAAAATATAGCTGCCATCAGTGACGGGGATATGCGAAAAGGGCTAAACTCCCTGGAAATGATGTTCATCAGTCGTTATCAGGCCGGTGCCAAGACTGTCCTGATTTCCGATCAAGATGCCGAAGAATTGTTAGGGCGTAAAATGCTGAATTATGATTCCGACGGAGACAGTCATTATGATCTACTCTCGGCGTTTCATAAATCAGTGCGAGGCTCAGATCCCGACGCTGCCATTGTCTACCTCGCCATGCTCTTAAAAGGCGGCGATCTCATCTCCGTGAGCCGCCGGCTGTTATGCATTGCCAATGAAGACATCGGTCTGGCCTATCCCATGGCGATACCCATCGTCAAAGCGGCAACGGATACGGCATTGCAGCTGGGCATGCCTGAGGCGCTGCTGCCCTTGTCCAATGCCACCGTTTTATTATGCACGGCTCCCAAATCCAATAGTGCACCAATGGCTTACTGGCAAGCGGCCCAGGCTTTGGAAACAAAGACTGTGGGAGAAATCCCCGCCGATATCCGGGATGGTCATTACAGCGGGGCTCAGTCCTTGGGCCGGGCGGAACATTATCTCTACCCGCACAGTTATCCCCATCATTGGGTCCCTCAGAATTATATGCCGTCTGGGTTTGAAGGTCTTAAATTCTATGAGTTTGGAGACAATAAGATGGAGGATACCTCTCGAAAATATTGGGAAGGGTTAAAATCTGAGACAACGACTAAAAAACCTTAAATTGGCCCCAACTAATTCATAAACCAACGACGGATAATGCAGGGAAAACGCACCAGATCAAGGGGAAGCGGCCCTGTATTTTTCAATTAAAAATCCGGGTAGTTTCTGCGAATTAAATTTAAATCAAATTTAATTCAAATTTGCATCAAATTTGCATCAAATAATAAATAAATAAAAAAATAAAAATCAAATCCCATTAAGTTGACAGGAATACTCGGGATAACTATAATTATAGTGTTGAGAGGGGTGGTTCAATGAAACTGTCTACCAAAGGAAGATATGGTGTAAAAGCCATGGTTGATTTAGCAATCAATCAGAAAGACGTGCCGGTATCGATCAAGAGCATCAGCCAGCGCCAGAACATATCTGAATATTACCTGGAACAGCTTTTCGCACCGCTTCGCCGAGCCGAAATTATCAAGAGCATTCGGGGAGCCCAAGGCGGATACATTCTGAATAAAGCCGCCGAAACGATTACAGTCCTTGAGATCATGAACATCTTGGAAGGGCCCATCGAAATTTCCGAGTGTCTTGACCATAATGACTGTGACAACATCGATTGTTGTGCAACCAGAACGGTCTGGCGAAGGATCAAGGACTCCATCGACGACGTAATGGGATCAATCACATTGCAGGATATAGTCAATGACTATCATAAGAATAATGAATCAATCGTGTTTTTAACTGAACAAGGGGAGAAATAACATATGGAGCAAACACCGATCATTTACATGGACAACGCAGCCACAACCAGGGTCAAAGATGAAGTGATCCAAGCGCTGTTGCCTTGCTATAACGAGGTTTACTATAACCCGTCATCCATTTATTCACAGTCCCGGCGTGCCAAAGCGCTCATGGATATAGCCCGAGAACAAGTTGCCAAAGCCTTAAACTGCTTGACCGATGAAGTCTATTTTACCGGAGGCGGGTCGGAAGCGGATAACTATGCGATCAAAGGCGTCGCCTTTAAACTTAGAGCAAAAGGTAATCACATCATCACGACGAATATTGAACACCATGCCGTGCTGCATACTTGTGAGTGGCTGGAAAAACAAGGCTTTGAAGTGACCTATTTGGAAGTGGATCAGGAAGGCTTTGTCAGCGCTGACCAAGTCCGGGCTGCCATTAAAGATACGACCATCCTTGTTTCAGTCATGGCTGCAAACAACGAGATCGGTACCATAGAACCCATCCGTGAAATTGGCGAAGTTTGTCGGGACCACAAAGTCTTGTTCCATACGGATGCCGTTCAGGCCGTGGGCCAAATTCCCATCGATGTCAAAGCCATGAATATTGATATGCTGAGTTTATCTGGTCATAAATTCCATGCCCCCAAGGGAATTGGTGTGCTTTATGTCAAAAAAGGCGTAAGACTTGATAACTTGATCCATGGTGGGGGTCAGGAACGGGGCCGCCGAGCTGGTACAGAAAATGTCGCCGGAATTGTCGCCATCGGTAAGGCGATTGAAATGGCTTCGGAGCGTCTGGAAGCTCATGCAGCCAGAATGACGGCTATGCGCGAGCGGCTGATTGCCGGAATTTTAGAGATCCCTTATTCGCGACTAAACGGACCCACCGGTGATCGCCGGCTGCCCAATAATATTAATATCATCTTTGAATTCATAGAAGGGGAAGGTATTCTGTTAAATCTGGACTTTGAAGGGATCTGTGCTTCATCAGGCTCAGCCTGTACGTCCGGTTCATTGGATCCGTCCCATGTCCTACTAGCCATCGGATTGCCCCATGAATTGGCTCATGGTTCATTGCGATTGTCCCTGGGAGATTTCAACACTGATGAGGAAGTTGAAAAAGTCATTGAAGTTTTGCCGGGAATCATTAAAACCCTACGAAGCTATTCACCGTTATGGCTTAATCACTTAAAAGAAGAACAAAAAAAAGCACAAGCCAATAATAGACCGGAGTCAGTTTCCGGTGAACAATTCGGGGAGGAATTAAACTAATGATTTATAGTCCAAAAGTAATGGATCACTTTAGAAATCCAAGAAACGTCGGGGAGATGGAAGATCCATCCTCCGTGGGAGAAGTCGGCAACGCTAAATGTGGCGATATTATGAGGATCTACCTTAAAGTAGAGGACAATATCATCAAGGATGTATCCTTTATGACCTATGGTTGCGGATCAGCCATTGCGTCCTCCTCCATGTCCACGGAATTGATCAAGGGTAAATCATTGGAAGACGCTTGGCAATTGACCAATAAAGCAGTTGCCGAAGCCCTGGAAGGACTGCCTCCGATCAAGATGCACTGCTCCGTCCTAGCTGAGGAAGCGATCCACGTGGCGATCAATAACTATCGAGTTTCCCAAGGGTTAGAACCCTGGGCTCATTCCCCAACAGACCATGAACACCACGGCGAAGAGCAAACCCAAGACGACGAAATATAGTCATTGCAGCTGATTGGCCTGATCGAACAAGTTAAAGTTGGCTAATGTTATAAATAAACAACCATAAAAAATCAAATGGTAAATATACCTAAAGGAGACGACAATGGGTAAGAGAGTAGTCCTCGGCATGTCCGGAGGAGTCGACTCATCTGTTGCAGCCTATCTTCTTAAAAAAGCCGGATATGATGTCATTGGCATCACCATGCAGGTCTGGCAGGAAAATGAGGAATTTACGGAAAGGGAAGGCGGTTGCTGTTCCCTTTCTTCTGTTAATGACGCTAGAAAAGTGGCGGATAAAATCGACATTCCTTATTATGTCATGAACTTTCGCGGGATCTTTAAAGAAAAAGTCATTGACTACTTCATTGAAGACTACCTGGACGGCAAGACACCAAATCCTTGTGTGGCCTGTAACCGCTACATCAAGTTTGATGAACTTTTAAGAAGAGCTGAGGGACTGGGCGCAGAATTTGTGGCGACGGGTCATTATGCCCGAATATATGAAGAAGACGGACGCTATATCTTGGAAAAGGCGGCAGATGATCATAAAGACCAGACCTATGCCCTGTATAATTTGACTCAGGAGCAACTTAGTAAAACACTGATGCCCTGTGGTGATTATACAAAAGATGAGATTCGAGAAATTGCCAGAGAAATCGGGCTTAATGTGGCGAATAAAAAAGATTCACAGGATATTTGTTTTGTGGAAGACGGTAATCATGGCAATTTTGTTTATTCCATGGTTCCGGAAAAAAAGAACCCGGGCAATTTCGTGGATAAAACTGGAAAAGTCTTGGGAACTCATAAAGGGATTGCCTACTACACCATTGGTCAGCGCAAAGGTCTCGGCTTAGCCCTGGGGCGGCCGGTTTTTGTCATGGCCATCGACAAGGTGAAAAATGAAGTAGTCATCGGTTCTGATGAGGACTTATTGCATGATACCTTGATTTGTGATGAAGTAAATTTGATCATGACCGATCAATTGACCGGTCCAGTGGAACTCACTGGAAAGATCCGGTATGCAGCGCAGCCGGCTGAATGTACCGTCTATCCGTTGGAAAACGGCCAGATCAAGGCCGTCTTTAAAGAAAAACAACGAGCCATTACCCTGGGTCAAAGTGCCGTATTTTACGACGGTCTAAAGGTATTTGGCGGCGGTATCATTCGAGAAATATACTAATTAACAAGAAGATACACGAAACCAAAGCAAACACAAATAAATGATTCAAACCATAAAAAAACAATGACTAGACGGCGTTGTTTTTTTATGGCCGTTAAAGAGCAAATCGATCGCTAAATAATATTTAATTTGAAGAGCATCCAACCCATAACGAAGGTGCAAACAAGGGCTAAGCCAATGGCTAAACCATGGCTAAGACAACTAATAATTAGGATGATGATCCACTCGATCAAAGTTTGGAGTAGCTTATTATGAACTCGATCTTTACCGTCAACCATCGGCTCGGTTGATCAAAAACCCAATAAAATGAAAGTACTTGAATTAACATAATATTTTAATGTGTTAATTCAGTTCAATATTTTTAAAAATTGATCAAGGCAAATGGCGTGATTGTGAGGAATAATTATGCTTAATTATTCTTCTTTTTTGCTTGATAAGTAGGCCTGTTTCTTCGATACTGTATAAGTATACTATTTGGAATGAGATTTACTTACTAGATTAATAGATGGAGGGGATGATACCAATGACTTTTACAAAAAAAGATGGTGCGATCGCGTTTAAATATACGATTCCGATCATGATGGCCTATTTGTTTTTAGGAACTGCCTTCGGCTTGGTTTTGAACCAGGCTGGCTTTTCATGGGTCTGGGCCTTGTTCATGAGTTTTTTTGTTTATGCAGGATCTATGCAGTTTGTTTTAATTCCCTTGATGGCTCAGCGAGCGGCGCTGCCGGAAGTGGCTCTATTAACCTTAATGGTCAATATTCGGCATTTGTTTTATGGAATTTCATTTATAGAAGAGTTTAGTTTACTGGGGAAGCTCAAGCCCTATATGATCCACACGCTGACGGATGAGACGTATTCGCTCTTGACCGCCTTGGAATTGGAAGAGGGAACTGACCGGCGATCTGTAATGTTCCTCGTGAGTCTCTTTGATCAAGGTTATTGGATCATCGGCTCAGTGGCTGGAGCGTTATTGGGCAGTGCCATGCCCTGGGATCTAACTGGGATCGATTTTTCTATGACGGCGCTATTCACAGTAGTCGTTACGGAACAGTGGATCAATTCTAAGAATCATCTGCCGGCTGTGATCGGCGTGGCTTCGAGTATTTTCTATTTGATCATCATTGGACCGGCTCAATTTATGCCCCCGGCACTTCTGACCACCGTGGGACTTCTGATCATTGCCAATAAGAGGGGGATCATCCATGGATAAAGCGTTTTGGATCGTTATCGTAGCAGGGGTCGTCACCATGGTGATCCGGTTTGCTCCATTTGTGTTTTTCAACAAAAAAACGGGAGTGCCTCCGACTGTACGCTATCTAGGGAATGTGCTGCCTCCAGCCATTATGGGCACCTTAGTAATCTTCTCTGTGAAGCACATTGACCTCTTATCAGGGACGCACGGTCTTCCGGAAATGAGTGGGATCCTAGTGACAGTAGGCCTCCACCTCTGGAGGCGAAATACTCTTTTTTCCATCGCCGGAGCCACCGCAACCTACATGGTACTGATTCGACTGATCGGATAAATTAGGCCAAAGGTTTGGCTGATTGGCTGATTGGCTGATTGGCTGGCTGGCTGGTTGTATAGGGAGTGCGCCGGCATGGGGGGATCAGATTCACCAGGGGGTCGGATCGGTCCCCCATCTGCGCCGGACCGGCCTTGTAAATTTCGAAGGTTGGGCCGAATCATCAAAAGCTTAATCATTGGTGAGTACCTGGACAGTAAATGGTGTGTAAATAGTGAGTAAATGTAACAAAAAGGCCATCGACTGGTCATTGACAAGTGTTTAGGTTCTTTAATATAATAAAACTACTTTAATATTGACGTTGAAGGAGATAAGTAGTCTCTAGGGTGTAAACAAGTGCAGAGAGGAAATGCCGGTGTGAATTTTCCGTTTAACCGATTGATGAAGCTACTCCCGAGTCTTAACTTTGTGAGTGACGGTATGATTGTACCGTAAGCAGGGTGGTACCGCGGAAGCATTGTCCTTTCGTCCCTTACTATAGGCGACAAGAGGATTTTTATATTTTTTGGAGGAATGATGTATGGAACACAAAAAAATGACCATGAATGAATTAAGAAAAAGTTATCTAAACTTTTTTGAAGAGCGAGGCCATCTGGTATTAGACAGCTTCTCGTTGGTACCCAAGGAAGATAAATCCCTGATCTTGATCAATTCGGGAATGGCGCCTTTGAAGCCTTATTTTACCGGGGCCAAGGTTCCACCGAGGAATCGAGTTACGACATGTCAAAAATGCATCAGGACCCTGGATATCGACAATGTCGGTAAAACGTCGCGGCATGCCACTTTTTTTGAAATGCTCGGTAACTTCTCCTTTGGGGATTACTTTAAAAAAGAGATCATTCCATGGGCTTGGGAGTATATGACAGAAGTTCTAAAGCTGCCCAAAGACCGCCTTTATGCCACGATTTATGAAGAGGATGATGAAGCCTTTGAAATCTGGGCAACCATGACGGATATCGGTGAAGACCGGATCTTCCGCTTAGGCAAAGCTGATAACTTCTGGGAAATTGGAGTGGGACCCTGTGGTCCTTGTTCGGAGATCCATTATGATTACGGCAATGCCGGCAAGTTGACCACTCGAGCTGAATTTGAAGCAGCCTCAGAAGCTGATAAGACGGTTGAAGTCTGGAATTTGGTGTTTACTCAGTTCGATCGGGATGAAGACGGAAACTACAATTTATTGGCAAAGCCCAACATTGATACCGGCATGGGACTGGAACGACTGGCCACCATCATGCAGGGCGTCACCAGTATTTTTGAGACAGATGCCATTCGGCAAATTTTGGCCAAAGCCGAGGAATTACTGGGTGTCACCTACGGAGATGCCAAATCTTCGGATACGTCGCTGCGGATCATAACCGACCATGTCAAATCAGCTGCCATGCTGATCTCTGATGGAGTCTTGCCGTCCAATGAAGGCCGAGGCTACATCTTAAGACGCCTGTTGCGCAGAGCAGCTCGCCATGGCCGGGTTTTAAATCAAAAAGAGGCCTTCCTTTCCGGGATGCTCGATGCCGTTGCTGAAAATTATGGAGAAGCGTATCCCTCTTTGATCGAAAAGCTCGACTATATTAAGAAAATAGTATTGCTTGAAGAAGAAAAGTTTAACCAGACCATCGATCAGGGCACCAATGTCCTAATGCAATACATTGGGGAAACTCAAGGGGAGATATTCTCTGGGGATCATGCCTTTAAACTGTATGATACCTTTGGCTTCCCGCTGGAACTCACCGAAGAGATCGTGGGAGAAAAAGGGCTCAAGATCGACTATGACCGATTTAATGCCAATATGAAGAATCAGAAAGAAATGGCCCGGGCAGCCCGTGGTGAATCAAACTTCATGGGACAGGACGTCAGTGTCATTAATACCCTAAAAACCGACATCCCGTACGAATTTACCGGCTATGATGAAGTATCATCGACGGGTAAGCTCCTCTTATTATCATCAGAAGATGGCGAAGCCGAGACCTTGGAGCAAGGCCAGAGCGGGTATGTAGTTTTAGACAGATCACCCTTTTATGCTGAAATGGGCGGCCAGGTCGGTGACCTTGGTGAAATCGTTGGTGAAAACTTCGTTTTAAAAGTGTTGGACACTAAGAAAAATGCCTCCGGGGCAACGGTCAATATCGTCGAAGTAATAGACGGGACGGTCGTACCGGGTCCGGTAGTTTCTACCATTGCGGTGCCTTACCGAGATGCAATCAGGAAGAATCACACCGCAACGCATCTTTTGCATAAAGCCTTAAAACTAGTCCTAGGCACTCATGTCAATCAGTCCGGATCCTTAGTTGACGGCCAAAAACTGCGTTTTGACTTCAACCACTACAGTGCATTGACGAAAGATGAATTGCTCAAAGTGGAAGACCTTGTTAATGCAATGATCATGAAAGCCTCACCGGTCCAAACCGACATCATGACCATCGACCAAGCCAAAGAGTCCGGTGCCATGGCATTGTTTGATGCTAAGTACGGCGAAGCGGTCCGAGTTTTATCGGTGGGGGAAGACTCCAAAGAACTGTGTGGCGGAACCCATGTGGCCAATTCCGGTCAGATCGGCTTATTTAAAATAACCAGTGAAGCCGGTGTCGCCTCCGGTGTCCGTAGAATTGAAGCATTAACCGGCCTTAACGCCATTGAATTTGTTCGCCAGGAAGAAAAAGTCCTCCAGGAAACCGGTGAGATCCTAAAGACCAATCCCCATGATCTAGTCCGGCGGACCCGTCAGGTCATGACTGAACTAAAAGACAAGGACCGGGAAATTAACGAAGCGAAGAAATCGCAGGCATCGGATAACTTATCGGAACTAATGAATAATGTCAAAGAAGTCAATGGCATTAAAGTAGTGTCCGGTGTTGTCGAGGGCATGACTCAGGAAGATCTAAGAAACTTAGCTGAAAAAGCCTTAGATAAGATCGTCTCCGGTGTTTCCGTGATGGCATCCAGATTGCCGGATCGGGTGGCTTTTGTCATCATGGTATCCAAGGATCTGGCTGGAAAGACGGCTCATGCCGGAAAACTGATCGGCGAAATTGCTAAAGTGGCTGACGGGAAAGGCGGCGGGCGGCCTGATATGGCTCAAGCCGGCGGAACCTCACCACACAAGGCCCAAGAGGCTGTCAATAAGATCTTTGAGCTGCTTTAAACAGCTCTAAGATCCATTGATTGGATCTTAGTTTGATCAAAATTTGATCTAAATTTGATCTAAATTTGATCTAAATTGGATCATAATTTGAACTGGGTTTGAAGTAGATTTGACGTCGATTTCGTGAGTTATCACTGATAATCAATTTCACTATACTTTTTACGCTCAATCGTTTATAATGAGATGTAAGGTTAGTCAAAGGGGGGTGGAACTTTAATTAGTTACGCTATGGCAAAAAACGAAAATCTCCAAAACACCATGCAATTTGATTTTAGCAAGGACAAAGGAAAAATTACGAAGGATATTCTTTCGCAAGTTTATGAATCCTTATCCGAAAAGGGCTACAACCCCGTAAATCAGTTGGTGGGCTATTTAATTTCCGGAGACCCTACTTACATTACCAATTATAATGGAGCCAGGGCACTGATCAGAAAACTGGAAAGAGATGAAATTTTAGAAGAAGTCCTAAGGACTTACTTGGATATTGATTGATTCTTAAGGGTGCCATTGTAATTTGGCACCCTTAATTTTGATGTAAATCAAATAATCCCTCTTATAAATCAATGAAATTGTCTTTGATCGGCTATTTCTTGAAATAGAAAACGAATAGAAACATTAAAATGAAACTTGAGGTCAATCAATGAGAGTATTGTGTCTTGATGTCGGAGATCGGCGGATCGGCGTGGCAGTTTCAGACCCCACCGGCTTTTTAGCAACGGGTATTGGAGTCATCAAACGGAACGGTTCACCGGAAGAAACGGGACTGGCAATTCAACAAGTAATGGATTATCAGGCTCACTATGAAGCTAAACTGATCGTGGCAGGGCTTCCAAAGAATATGGATGGAACCATTGGGTTTCAGGCCAGAAAAGTTCTGGATTTTTTGGAAGAGCTTAAACAGCACTGGAATGGTGAAATCATAACCTGGGATGAACGCCTGACAACCGTCAGTGCCCATCAGGTCATGGCTCAAAAGAAAACTAAAATCAATCAAAGAAAACAAGATGTCGACAAGATAGCTGCCTGCTTTATATTACAGGGCTACCTTGATTCCATAGAATTTAAAAAGCGAATTGAATTTAAGTAAGTAACATCAGTCCGAGGGGCTGAAATAATACGGAGCAAGTCCGGAAAGAGGGGAATTTATGGAAAATTCAACAGATTTAATTGTATTGACCGGAGACGACGGAGAAGAGTTTGAAGTCGAAGTAATCGACCGTGTCGAAGTGGCCGGTCAAGAATATTTTATCGTGAGACCCGTTGAAGAGAGTGATGTTTACACTGCATTACGGGTAGATATTGACGAGGCCGGAGACGAAGTTTTCTCAACCGTTGATGATGAAGATGAAATGAACGCAGTGGAAGAGGCCTACAGCCTTGCCATGATCGATGAGGATGAGGATTAATGACAATTATTGACCAGTCAAATATAGATAAAATCAAGACAAGACTCAGAGACGGCGGACTGAAGCTTACACCGCAGCGGCTGACCATTCTGGATGTTATTATCCGGGCGGAAGGCTCCCATCTGACCATTGAAGAGCTCTATGAAATGGTAAAAGTAGTGAAGCCGGAGACCGGGGTAGCTACCGTTTATCGGACCATTTTACTCTTTGAAGAATTGGGCATTGTCAAAAAGCTTGACCTCAATGACGGGATCTACCGCTATGAGTTAAACCACGAAGAAGAGGTCCACGGCCACCATCACCTGGTGTGTTCGGCCTGCGGAAAAGTGGAAGAGGTAAAAGATGACTTGCTAGACTCAGTGGAACAAGTTATCGAAAAGGAATACAAGTTCAGAATCAAAGATCATTCGCTTAAATTCTATGGACTTTGCAGAGACTGCTATAAGAACGAAAGCGAGGATATTAATGAGAATTCATAATAATACAAAACCAAAATCAGAATCAGAATCAACTGAAACTGCGGATACTACCCCGCGCAATATATATGGGGAAACCATCCGGCTGGATGATTCTGCCCAATCTGAAAAAACAACCGCTCATGCCCAGGCTAAACCGGACGATCGCCCGGTAGCTCAGGCACCCGCCAGACCCCGAAATAGCCGCGGGTTTGGAACTCCTAAACCAAAGCAGGACGCTCCAGAAGCTCCAAAGGCTGAACCAGCGACACCTCAAGTAGCCAAAGCCGAACCCCTTAAGTCCGAACCCGTTAAGTCGGAACCGGCTAAGTCGGAACCGGCTAAAGATGGCAGACGATTTGGAACCCCCAGACCTAAGACCAACCCAGCCCCTGCAGCAAAAGCTGAGCAAGCGGTACCGCAACCGGTCAAATCGGAACCTGCTAAAGACGGCAGACGGTTTGGAGCCGGTAAGCCCAAGTCGGAGGTAGTATCATCGACCCCGGTACCGGCCGAAACAACCCAAACAGCTAAGACTGAGGCGCCAAAACCAGGCCGCCGGTTTGGAGCAGGCAAACCCAAACCTACCCCGGATTCTGTTGCAGCACCACTGGCAGCCCCTTTAGCAACGGAAGGGGTCAATACCCAAGTGAAAGAACAAAGAGAGCCCAGACGGCGGCGGCCTTCACCGGCCCCTAGTACCGTTAATCCGGCCAAGGAAACCGCTTCGGTCGAGGCTGTGGCTGCTCCTGTTAAACCAGCGCAGCGCAATGACCGCAGATCGCAGTCATCCAATCGGTCCGGACCACCTCGCGGTATGTCCTGGAACCGTCAGAAACCGGTCGTGATCAATTACACGTCATCCAATTCCAATGATAAGGACATCGTCCGGATCATGCCATTGGGTGGAATCGAAGAAATCGGTAAAAACATGACGGCCATTGAATACCGTGATGAGATCGTCATTATTGACTGCGGTCTTAAATTCCCGGAAGATGAAATGCTGGGCATTGATATCGTCATCCCGGATGTCACGTTCTTAAAGCAGAATCGTCAGAAGATCAAAGGTTTCTTTATTACCCATGGTCATGAAGATCACATCGGTGCACTTCCTTATATTTTAAAGGAGCTAAACGTACCGGTTTATGCGACGAGATTGACATTAGGTCTCATTGAAATCAAACTGCGCGAACATCAAATTTTTGACATTGTAAAACTGAACATCGTTAAACCACGGGATGTGATCCGATTTGGCAATGTCAGTGTTGAATTCATCAAAACCAATCACTCCATTGCCGATGCTTGTGCCATTGCGGTTCATACCCCAGCTGGCGTCATCGTTCATACCGGTGATTTTAAAATCGATTTGACCCCAGTTGATGGCGACGTCATCGACTTAGCTCGGTTTGCAGAATTGGGCAGACAAGGAGTCTTAGCGCTCATGGCGGACTCTACAAACGTTGAACGGCCTGGTTATACTCACTCAGAGAGTACCATTGGTGCGAATTTCGAGAAAATCTTCCTAAATGCCAAAGGCCGGATCATCGTCGCCACGTTCTCATCCAACATCCACCGGATCCAGCAGATTGCTCAGGCAGCCATTAAATTAGGCCGTAAATGCGTTTTCAACGGCCGGAGCATGGAAAATGTTGTAGCCGTAGCCCGAGAACTTGGCTATTTGCACATTGACGACAAACACATCGTTGCGGTGGATGATATGAAACGCTACCGCCCTGATCAGTTGGCCATTATGACCACCGGCAGTCAAGGTGAGCCCATGGCCGCCTTGTCGAGAATGGCCATCGGCGAACATCGTAAAATTCAGATCCAGACGGGGGATATGGTCATCTTGTCATCCCACCCGATTCCAGGAAATGAAAAAAGTGTCTCCCATACCATCAACCTGCTCTATAAGCTGGGCGCTGAAGTCATCTACGAAGCAAAAGAAGATGTCCATGTGTCGGGTCACGCTCAGCAGGAAGAACTCAAGCTCATGCAGGCCCTGGTCAAACCAAAGTACTTTATACCGGTCCATGGCGAATTCAGACACCTCAAGGTCCATTCTGAACTAGCTCAAAAAATGGGGATGGATCCCAAAAATATCATGATCCCGGAAAACGGCGATATCATTGAGCTCTCCCAAAAGGGCATCCGGAAAAACGGTAAAGTTCAGACCGGCCAGATCTTAGTGGATGGACTTGGCGTGGGCGATGTCGGCAGCATTGTGCTGCGCGATCGCAAACACTTATCCGAAGATGGAATTTTGACCGTTGTGGTCACAGTGGATTCAGAATCCGGTTCCGTTATTGCCGGACCGGACATCGTATCAAGAGGCTTCGTCTACATCAAGGAATCCGAGAAACTCTTAGAAGAAGTTCGTAAGATCGTCAAGAATATTCTCGATGATGCCGAAGGCAAGAAACTCAAAAACGTTGAGTACGTTAAAAACCAAATCAAAGATGACCTGAAGAATTTCTTATGGCAGCGGACAAAACGTCAGCCAATGATTTTGCCGGTAATTATGGAGATATAAGAACGAAAAAACATAAAAACAGGGGAGGACCATTACTATGACAAACGTATATGACAAAGCTCACGAACTGGCCAGCGCCATGAAAGATGATGAAATAGTGACCGCATATCGGGACGCTGTTAAAAAAATTGAACAAGAAGAAGCAAAAAAGAAGATGATCGAAGACTTCCGGACCATTCAATTTGAAGCCTACCAGGATAAACAATCCAAGGGTGAGGTTTCTGAGGAAACGAAGAAACGTCTAGAGAATCTGGTAGCCATTATTCAGTTGAATCCTGAAATCATGGACTTCCTGGAGGTTGAACAAAAGTTCAGCATTCTGTTTGATGATATTATGAAAATACTGAATGAAGCCATTGGAATTGACATCATCGGTTAGAAAAATTAAAAATTAATTGGATACACACTCATGTATCCAATTTTTGTGTGAAATAAACTTACTAAACCTGGAGGAACCATGTACAAAAGAGAAAATATAAGAAACATCGCGATAATCGCCCACGTTGACCACGGCAAGACGACCCTAGTAGACGCCCTGCTCCGGCAGAGCCATACTTTCCGTGACAACGAGAAAGTAGCAGAACGAGTAATGGATTCCAACGATCTTGAAAGAGAACGCGGAATCACAATCTTGTCTAAAAATACATCGGTTCACTACCTGGACTATAAGATCAATATTGTGGATACACCAGGACATGCCGATTTCGGTGGTGAAGTCGAACGCGTTCTGATGATGGTAGACTCTGTCCTCCTGGTTGTGGATTCCTATGAAGGTCCCATGCCACAGACTAAGTTTGTATTAAAGAAAGCATTGGAACTGGGCCATAACCCCATCGTTGTTGTCAATAAAATCGACAAAAAAGATGCGCGTCCCAATGAAGTTCTCAACGAAGTCTTTGACCTATTCCTAGAACTTGGTGCAACGGATGAGCAGTGTGATTTCACGATCCTGTATGCATCGGCTCGGGAAGGCTATGCCACCTACGATGCCGCCGACCAAGGCGAGAACATGTTGCCATTGTTTGACACGATCATTAAGAAAGTCAAAGCTCCCGAAGGGGACTTGGAAGGACCGCTGCAAATGCTGGTCTCCACCTTGGATTCTTCAGAATATATGGGCAAATTGGCCATCGGTAAAATCAACCGTGGTCGGATCCGTAAAAATATGAGCGTTGTGGTCATTGATAAAGAAGGCAATACGATTCGGAATTCAGTTTCGGCTTTGTTTGTCACAGAAGGCCTTAAGCGAGTTGAAGCTCAGGAAGCCTCATTGGGTGACATTGTCGCCATTGCAGGTCTTGGTGATGTCGGCATCGGTCAGACCGTTGCCGACGCTCAAAACCCAGAAGCTCTGCCATTTATGCATATTGATGAACCTACTCTGTCCATGAACTTCATGGTCAATGATTCGCCGTTTGCCGGTAGAGAAGGGGACTTCGTTACTTCCCGTCATTTACGGGATCGCTTAATGAAAGAAATTGAAACCAATGTCTCCATGCGAGTCAATGAAATTTCACCGGATTGTTTCGAAGTATCCGGTCGAGGCGAATTGCATTTGTCAATTTTACTTGAAACCATGCGTCGGGAAGGTTTTGAGATCCAAGTATCCAAGCCATCCGTAATTTTCAAGGAAGAGGATGGGCATAAAGTCGAGCCAATGGAATACCTGACCATCGATGTTCCGGAGGATTTTGTCGGGGCAGTCATGGAGAAACTCGGACCCAGAAAAGCTGAAATGGTCAATATGACCTCTTCCTTAAATGGCTATACCAGATTGGAATTCATCATTCCGGCCCGTGGCTTGATCGGTTTTAGAAGTGAATTACTAACTGATACACGCGGCAACGGAATCATGAACCACGTATTTAAAGGCTATGGCCGATACAAAGGTGAAATTGCCGAACGCTCCAGAGGATCCCTGATCGTATTTGAATCCGGCGAAGCCATTACTTACGGATTATTCAATGCGCAGGAACGCGGTACTTTGTTTATCACCCCGGGTACGGAAGTTTATGCCGGAATGATCTGTGGCGAATGTTCCAGAGGCGAAGATATTGAAGTCAACGTCTGCCGCAAAAAGCATTTGTCCAATACTCGTTCATCAGGTACGGATGAAGCACAGAAGTTGACTACGCCAACACCTATGAGCCTTGAAAATTGTCTGGAATTCATCAATAATGATGAGTTGGTGGAAATCACACCAAAGAGTATCCGGATGAGAAAGCGGGTTTTAGACACCACCATGAGAAAAAGAGCAGCTAGAAAGTAGTCCATTTATACCAACCCCGTTGAGGGGTTGGTATAAATCAAATTACCAAATAACAAACCAATATAAACCAGAGATCCAAACCAAATAAACCTAGAATCAAACACTATAAATCAATCAGCAGAAAGCAATCAGCAAAATCAATCAAGAAATACGACAACGAGAGATAAATTTAAAAGCCGCAAACTTTTCTATTTATCTCTTCATAGTTATCAGACAAAAAAATGCAGGAATGTTAGGTGACCCGATTTGAAAAAAGTGCTTGTAACATTGTTTCTAGTTATAATCATCCTGACCGGACTAACTGCCGGTATCTATCTGTACTATCATAATAATGCGGATCATCCCATGACGGATCCGACAAAGGTTGTTTCCATTACGATTGATGAAGATGATTCCTTATTTTTTGTTTTGGATCAATTGGAAAAGGATGGGACCCTTAGTAACGGGTGGCTCTCCAAAGCGTTCTACCGGCTATCCGGACTTAACCTTGAGATCGAACCCGGTCGCCATGAAGTACCGGCGGGGGGTGGCTTGAAAGATCTCCTCGAAGCGTTGCAAAGCGACAATTTGGATGATCGGACCTTTACCATACCGGAAGGTTTCACCATTGATAACATCGCCGATCGAATTGAAAAATCGGGATTAGTGACAAAGTCTGAGTTTTTAGACGCGCTCACTAATTTTGATGCGCCATCCTATGTACCTCTAATCGGAGAGCGTCGATACCGCATGGAAGGCTACCTAAAGCCGGACACGTATACTTTCGCTTTAGGAACACCGGCCCGTGAGATCATCAAAACCATGAGCAATGAGTTTGGTTCGAATATGGAACGACTCCTTAAGAGCGCCGGTAAAATGGAGATCACACCGGACCGGTATGATGAGATCATTAATAAAGCGGCTATGATCGAACGGGAAACCAATAACGTAGAAGAGCGGGATCTAGTTGCTTCGGTGATTGAAAACCGACTCAAAATCGGCATGAAACTGCAGCTTGATGCAACCATTTTATATGCCCGCGGGGTCGATTACAAAGTGATCACAATGGACGATATTCTCTATGAAAATCCATTTAATACCTATTCCATCAAAGGCTTGCCGGCGGGACCCATCTCAAACCCCTCCGATGAATCCATTCGAGCAGCTCTAGCGCCCAAGGAGACGATCTACTTATACTATGTGCTAAATCCGCGGACGGGAAAACATTTCTTTACGGATAACTATAGTGAGTTTGAAGTCAAGCGGGCGGAATATCAAGGCGATCCGGTGGCGACAAAGCCGGCCGCCACTGATTCCACTAAGCCCGTGGACACCACACCGGATAATCCTTATGAGGGGCCTTCGGGAATTCCCTTTAGTACATCACCATCAACATCACCCACACAATCACCATCAACATCAACACCGTCATCCCCAACGACAACCATACCGGCATCCACTACACCGGAGCCTTAAACTTTCCAAACACGATACCCAAGAGCTTAAAGTAATCCAACAACTCCACAGAGGAACACATGAATATTACAGATATTAATACAACAAAATATTTACAGGAAATTGCCGACCAAAAAAGTGGTTCTCGCTACCAGCAGATGGAAGATTATGCCAGGCTTCGGTTTATTCCGATCATTCATAAAGAAGCATCGGATGTGCTTGTATATTTTATTCAAACAGAGCAGCCCAAGCGGATCCTTGAATTGGGAACGGCTATGGGCTACTCCTCGATTCGAATGGCGGATACAGCTGACGGCGTTCTAGTGGATACCATCGAACGGGATCCGGAAATGATCGCATTAGCCAAAGCTAATGTGGCCACTTTTGGCCTGGCCGAGCGGATCCATATTTTCGAAGGGGAGATCGATGAAGTACTTGCAGAGTTGCCCGGTCCCTATGATTTTATATTCATCGATGCTGGTAAAAGTCATTACCGAGCCTACCTTGAGCGAAGTCTTGAAATAATCTCACCGCGAGGAATGATCATTTGTGACAATGTACTAGTCCGCGGACTGGTTGCTCAAGAAAGTGTGGAGCGAAAGCATTCTACAATTATTACCAAGATGCGGAATTTCATCGAAGATGTTTCGTTGGATAATCGATTCCACTCCATGGTTTTACCCGTGGGAGACGGACTGTTAATTATAAAAATGAAGGAATAACCCATGAAAAAAACAATCATACCAGAGCTTTTGGCACCTGCTGGAAGTCTTTCCAAACTTAAAGTAGCCATTGATTACGGTGCAGATGCCGTCTATTTAGGCGGAACCCGGTTGAACTTGCGAGCTTTTGCCGACAATTTCGATGATGTTCAAATTAAAGAAGGCATTGCCTATGCCCATGATCGGGGCCGTAAGGTCTATATGACCATGAATGTATTTCCCCATAATGAGGACCTTAAGGATCTGGAAGAGTATCTTCTAAAGGTCGAACAGATGGGCATCGATGCCCTCATCGTATCAGACCCTGGCATTATCATGACCTGCCAGGAAGTCATTCCAAATATGGAATTGCATTTATCCACTCAAGCGAATAATGTCAATTATAAATCCGCCATTTTTTGGCATAAAAACGGGGTAAAACGAATCGTATTAGCCCGGGAACTGACATTAGTAGAAATCAAGGAATTAATTGCTCAGACGCCAAACAGCCTTGAAATCGAGGCCTTTGTCCATGGCTCCATGTGCATGGCTTATTCCGGGCGATGTCTCTTATCAAACTATATGACCGGTCGTGACGCCAATCGAGGCGAATGTGCTCAACCTTGCCGGTACAAATACTATTTGGTGGAGGAAAAGCGCCTGGACCAACCCATGGAGATATTGGAGGATGAAAAAGGCAGCTATATCATGAATTCCAAAGATATGTGTCTGATCCAGCACATTCCGGAATTAATGGAGTCCGGCATCCGCTCCTTCAAAATTGAAGGCCGGATGAAATCCGAATACTATGTAGGGGCCATCGTGAAAGCCTACCGCTCTGCCATTGACCGTTATCTTGAAAACCCCGAAGGGTACGTCGAGGATCCGAAATTGATGGAGTTACTGGAAAAAGTTAGTCATCGGAAATATCATACCGGCTTTTATTTTGGCCGGGAGAATTCCCAAATATATGATACGGCAACCTACGTCCGGGACTACGACATTGTGGCCACAGTGTTAGAAGAATTGCCCGACGGTCGTTACCTTATGATGGAGAAAAACCGGATCTTCCCCGGAGCAGAAGTTGAAGTGATGCGTGCCAAGGGCGATATGTTTGAAACGACATTGCATCAATTCAAAGACCACCTGGGCAACGACATTGAGGTCGCAAATAAAGCAGCCATGAAATTCAGCTGTAGTTGCGAACAGCCATTGTTTAAAGGGGATATGATCATCCAGGCAACAAAGGATCCAAAGGTCGTTATCTAGAACTTAGAATTTAAAACTTAGAACTTCCAACTTAGAAATCAATGGATTACTCCTTAAGTCAACGAAGAGCAGCAATGCTTAAAAAGGATGGAAACAGATGCATAAACCAATTTTGATCGGAATTACCGGAGGAACCGGTTCAGGCAAAAGTACAATTGCCAATGCCATATACAGTGCCTTCGGTGAGAAATCCATTGTAATGATCTCGCAGGATTCTTATTATCGTGATCAAAGCAATTTAATCTACGAAGAACGAGTAAAAACCAATTATGATCATCCCATGGCCTTTGATACCGAACTTTTAATCGAGCAGCTCGTTGATTTAATGGCAGGAAAAGCCATTAAGATGCCCGAATATGATTTTAAGATCCATAACCGCAAAGCAGAAGTTAAGATCGTCGAACCCAGAGATATCATTATATTAGAAGGTATTCTGGTGTTGGAGGATCCAAGACTTCGGGAACTTCTGGACATAAAAATATACGTTGATACCGATGCTGACATCCGAATTTTAAGGCGGTTGGTACGGGATATTGAAGAGCGAGGCAGATCGGTATCTTCAGTGGTGGACCAATACCTATCAGTGGTTCGTCCGATGCATATGCAGTTTACAGAACCCTCCAAGAAATACGCGGATCTGATCATTCCTGAAGGCGGCCATAATAAAGTGGCCATTGATGTCATGGTGCGATCCATTAAAGCCTTGATCGAAGAATAGAACATTATCGTTCAATCTTAAAGCCATAAGGGTCGAGTCAAAATAAAGGTAATAATAAAAGGCGGTAAATCAAGGGGAGTCTCCTTGATTTACTGCCTTTTATTTTTGGTTGATTGAAGTGACAGGACTCGGGTTGGCCGGTTGGTCTTTAAAATAAGGGACTGCCTTCTATAAAGGGGGCTCGAGACTTTTTTAAGCTAGGGTAGCTACCGTTTTAAACGGTGAGTGTTTGGTTGAATTGGGAATGATCCCTAATTTAAATAGCGAACAGTAGGTTCTAGACGTCTTCTTCGGGAACTTTAGTTACATCAACCCAACCTTGGGTGGGACAGTACTTTTCCAATTCCTCGATGGTGAGGTGGACGTGGCTATTGGACGAGCCAGCTGCGGGATAGACTGAATCAAACCGGCGCAATGATTCATCGAGGTAAATCAGGACGCCCTCGTTTACGCCAAAGGGGCAAATTCCGCCGGGAGCATGCCCGGTCAGTTCCTCTGCTTGATCAAATTTGATCATGGACGCTTTTTGATTGAAAGCATCTTTGTACTTTCGGTTGTCCACCTTAGCATCCCCTGCCACAACAACCAAAACGGCTGTCTCACCCTGTAGAAAGGACAATGTCTTAGCGATACGACACTCCTGTGTTCCAATCGCTAAGGCTGCTTCCTGGACCGTTCCTGAGGATTGGGCGGTTTCAATGACGATATCGTCTAAGCCCAGTGCTTTAAAGTGTGATTTTACTCGTTCGACCGACATGATCTTACCTCATCTTTCGTTTATGATTGCTTCTTTCATCTTTTTGGCGCTAAATTTGTGGGACGCTTCCTTCGGTGCCTGTTCCGATTCATGTACAATGGAACGCAATGAAGTACCGATTTGAAAGTTGCTCTAGTTCAAGAATACACCATCTTGGTACAGTTGCCGTATAAAAAATGAAAAAAGAGCAATAATGAAGGAAAGTAGAACGAAGGCAGCGTGATTAAAATCAAGCTATGTTCATTGGATCAAACAAATCCTACGCTAGGCTCACAAGGAGGAGGAAATGGAAGAACTTTTTAATCAGCTATTGGAAGAAGCCAGGCGCCGGTGTGTTACTGATCTACTGCTTCGGGAAGATGAGAGCGTATTCTTTCGCCTCCAAGATGAAATCGTAGCGGGGGACTATCGTATCTCAAAAGAATTAATGCAGTGGCTTTTTAATTCTTTAAATACGGCGGATCGGATCCGGGAAGGCGTTCATTGCCTAGATTCCGATGCAGCGTTTGAGCGAAATGGGCGATACCGGATCAATCGATTCACTTCCCAAGGTCGCTTAAGCGCCTGTATTCGTGTGATTAAAAATACCATACCGCCTTTGGAGCAGTTGGGTGTAGATGTTAGGATCCCAAACTACATCCATGATCTGCGCGGGATCAGTCTGGTGGTGGGGAAAACTGGGTCGGGCAAAAGTACTACCATGGCCGGGATCATCAATCAATTGGTGGCCACGTGGCCCTGGCATATTATTACCCTGGAAGATCCGGTGGAATATCACTTAGCTTCCGGTGGCGGACTGGTGACGCAACGGGAACTAGGCCGTGATTTCCTAAGCTTTCAGGAAGGGATCCGCAGCGCACTTCGACAAAGCCCCGATCTTATAATGATCGGTGAAATCAGAGATACCGAGAGCCTACGGGCTGCCTTGGATGCTGCAGAATCTGGGACCGGGGTCATTGCTACCATGCATTCTTTGGGGGCAGTCACGACAATCACCAGGCTGTTACAAATGTTCCCGGCTCAAGAGCGAGATTTTGTCCGGTTCCAACTAGCCGGTAATTTGAATTTGATCCAAAGTCAGATTTTAGAACGAGCCAATGGATCATTGTCATTAAATTATGAATTGCTATTGGGTTCAAAGGCTGTTAAAAATACAATATTAGAAGGCCAGTTCAACCAATTGAGTAACCTGATTTTATTGGGTCAACGCCAGGGCATGAAAAGTTTTGATAAAGGGCCGGGAAAAATAACCTAAGTCACGATTATGTGATATAATAAACATGGTTTTCACTGGTCACTTGAAGAAGTGGCTTTTTATATGCAAGAAAGGCAGACAAATGAACTTATTTAATAATTTATGGACCCTAATTATATCAATAATCAATATTATCGCAGTAGGGGTTTATCTTTACTATTTATTCCTCGCCGTCTTTTCTTTTTTTGTTAAAAAAAGAAAACTCAAAGAGTTTGGGAATCGTAAATTTGCCATTGTAATCCCGGCTCATAATGAAAGTCAGGTCGTTGGCGAAGGAATCGACTCCATTAAACATATGAATTATCCGGAAGAACTCTACGATATCTATGTCATCGCTGACAACTGTACCGATTCAACCTCAGAAGTCGCCCGCTCTCGTGGGGCCAAAGTGATGGAACGCACGGATCCGAAATTCGGGGGAAAAGGCTATGCGCTCAAGTGGTTTTTTACAATCCTTTTGCAGATGGATGAAGATTATCGATCCGTGGTCATTCTCGACGCCGACAATATCGTACATCCTGATTTCCTAGCAAAAATCAATAATAAGATGAACCAAGGTTATAAAATAGTCCAAGGCTATCTCGATTCGAAGAATCCCTTTGATTCAGCCATCACCGGTTATAATTCCATTGAGTTTTGGGTATCTAACCGGATGTTGAAACTATCCAGAGATAATCTGGGCTTATCGGCCCAGCTTGGTGGAACTGGATTCTCTGTGGATACGGACATCCTGCGCGAATATGGTTGGGATGCAACTTGTCTGACCGAAGATCTGGAGTTTACCTGTAAACTAGTCCTAAACGGCCATAAAGTTGGTTGGGAACACGAGGCGATTATCTATGATGAGAAACCGCTGACCCTAAAAGCCAGCTGGATTCAAAGAAAACGCTGGATGCAAGGTTTTGCCGATGTGTTTACCCAATACTTCTTTCCATTAATGAAGAAGGGGATCACCAAAGGCAGCTTCATCATGATCGATTGTGCCATCTATTCCATACAGCCGATTCTATTGATATTGACCGGGATCAGTGCTCTTTATGGAATCGTCCACGGTTTATACTATCTTAGTGATACCCTGGCGCAGATGCCCATCCTCCATTTAGGGCAACCAATGTCGCCTAGTGATCTGGGCTCTGTGGTCGTGCAAATTGCTCAAGTGCTGCTCTCCCCAGTAATGATGCTTATTGATAAAAAGCTAAGTCTAAAATCTATGCTGGCCTATATCACCTATCCAGTTTATTTGGTAACTTGGATGCCGTTGGCAGTAATGGGGATCCTCCATAAAAACAAAAAAGAATGGGCTCATACAGAACATACTCGGGCTATAAAAATACATGATATAGACCAGAAATAATGAGACGGACCACCGTTTCATTTTCTTTTCAAAGGTATTTGGTATTTTTAAAGGTATTATAACGAAAACTGGTAAGAATTTTAAAGATATTGGGCTAAAATATTTTTGCCCTTTTAATTTGGCCTGCTATCCATGTATAATAGTGATATTGAAACGAAATCAGGGCTTTTAAGTTAACATATTAAATTATACATCAACTTAATTCACGGATTTCATTAATTTTTAAGGGGGATTTTATGGCGGCTGATCAATTTATTACTGGATTGGATCTGGGTTCATATTATATCAAGGCATCAGCCATTACCGGGCGCAATGGAGATATTATTTTTTCCAGTTACGGTGAATCTCAGGGCATTCAGGATGGAAAAGTTACAGATTCGGTTCGGTTACTATCCAGTATCCGAAGTGTGCTACGACAACTTGAAATTAAAACCGGTTCGCCGGTGACCAAAGTATTTTTAAATATTGATACAGCCTATACCAGGCAGGAAGCATCCAGAGGCTCAGCAGGTGTGAAATCAGTTCATGCCACTGAAACGGATCTTCTAAAAGCGGTCAAGAATTCCATGCGGATCGCCAAAGCATCCGGTGAATTGATTTGCGATGTGTTGATCGGTGATTATAAAGTAGATGGCGTCGGATTTGCCAATCCCATCGGAGTTGCCGGCAGTTTGATCGACGTTGCCTCTCAGACCATCCTGGGTGACCGGGAGATGATCGAGTCCCAAGCTCGAGTATTGCACAACGATGGAATCCAAGTCATCGGTACGGGTCTGTCAGTACACGGAATGGCCAATCTGATGTTAACGAGAAGTCAGCGATACCATGGGGCACTCTTGATCGATTCCGGCCATAGTAAAACCGATATTGTGGTGCTTCGAAACAATCGCATCGTCTACTCTGAAACCATTGCATTGGGTGGGCGTAATATAACCAAAGATATTTCCATTGTTTTAAAAATCAGTATGAATGATGCAGAAACCCTTAAAAAACAATTTGGGTCGGGTACATTGGATCCCAATCATCCTAAATTTGATTTGATCCAGGATATTGTCAGTGCTCGAATTCGTGAAATCATGGATATGGCCAATGATGGATTTAAGAAATATTCCGACCATGCTGAGATCAAGCAGGCGTTGGTGTACGGCGGCGGCTTATGTGGATTCCAACAACTACCGGAAATAATCGGGGATCTGTTGGATTTATCCACAAACTACCTTACATCTGATATAATCAAGAATGACGACGTTTTTTCCTTGAATGCGACAGGTTGCGCTTATAACATGATCCATGAGCTGCAGTCAGGATTAATTGCAGATTTATGGGAAAGTGTCGAAGAAGCCGAAAAGGATCCTGAAGATACCGGCAGCTATTTTTCTATTTTTGACAAAGTACGTCAAAAAGCTACCCGGTCTGTGAAAGAAATCATTAACGATGATGACGAAGAAGAGGTCCGGTATGAATCAGTGAGTCGCACGCCGAAATCAGCCGATGATTTCAGGAAAAAAGCCAATGAAAATACAATTACCACAAAATTAAAAAAATTATTCGGAATTGAGTAGGGGGAAGCAAATAATGTTAGATTTTGATCTTGAAGTAACAGGGCCAGCTAATATAAAAGTAGTTGGATGCGGTGGAGGCGGTAACAATGCCGTCAACAGAATGATCATGGAAGGCCTTGCCAATGTTGATTTTATTGCCGTCAACACGGACAAGCAAGCACTCTCACAGTCCAATGCACCACATAAAATTCAAATTGGTGAAAAGCTGACAAAGGGCCTGGGCGCCGGTGCAAATCCTGAAATTGGTCAAAAAGCCGCAGAAGAATCCAAAGAAGAAATCGAAGCCGCTTTAAAAGGCGCTGACATGGTATTTATTACAGCCGGAATGGGTGGCGGTACCGGAACTGGGGCTGCACCGATCGTTGCTGAAATTGCTAAATCCATGGGGATCCTCACCGTTGGTGTTGTCACAAAGCCTTTCCTGTTTGAAGGAAAAGCCAGAATGAGAAATGCCGAAATCGGAATTGAGATCCTAAAGAGCAAAGTTGATTCTTTGGTGACCATTCCCAATGAAAGACTTTTACTGATTGTCGATAAGAAAACTTCCTTTAAAGAATCCTTCAAAAAGGCTGATGAAGTTCTGCGCCAGGGTGTTCAGGGTATTACTGACCTTATTACAGACAACGGACTGGTCAACCTGGACTTTAATGACGTTAGAGCGATCATGCTCAATCGCGGCGTTGCCCACATGGGTGTCGGCTATGGTAAGGGTGACAACAAAGCAACGGATGCAGTTAAGGCTGCCATCTCATCGCCGCTGTTGGAAACCTCCATTAATGGAGCAACCGGTATCTTGATCAACATAACCGGTGGAGAAGATCTTTCCCTGCTTGAAGTCAATGAAGCAGCAGAAGTAGTCAAAGAAGCAGCTGATCCAGATGCTAACATTATATTTGGTGCCGTAATTGACCCAGAACTTAATGATGAAGTGAAAATCACGGTCTTAGCTACCGGTTTTGAACGGGAATATAGAACGAATGTCCCAGCTCAGGAGAAAAAGGTAGAAGAAAGTTATGCCCAGGCTCCTAAGAAGGAAACTGAACGGACCGACCGCCCGGTAGAACGTGAAAATACCTATAATCGCGAAAATTCATATAAAGAAGAAACAAAGCGTTCAGAACCAAATTATCGGTCAGATGATGACAATGACGATCAGATCGAGATCCCGGCTTTTCTGAGAAATCGCAGATAAATTGTTATTCTCCTGCCTTTGGTAAAAAATCTGAGGGAGTTGCTGATTATGAGATGTCCATACTGTGGGTTCCTTGAAAGTAAAGTGATCGATTCCAGGTCCAATGACGACGGATCAGCCATTCGAAGACGACGTGAATGCCTGGATTGTAATAGGCGGTACACCACTTATGAAAAGGTGGAAACACTGCCCATTCTGGTCATCAAAAAAGATGAGTCCAGAGAGCCTTTTGAAAAGAGTAAAATCATCAACGGTCTTTTGCGGGCGATCCAAAAGCGACCGGTTTCGATGAATCAAATGGAAGAGATCGCGGATGATATAGAACGAAGCATCTCCAATCGAATGGTTTCAGAAATTACATCAGTTGAAATTGGCAACATGGTCATGGATCGGTTAAAAGAAGTCGATGAAGTTGCGTATGTCCGATTTGCCTCGGTCTATCGCCAGTTCAAAGACATCAATAGTTTCTTTGAGGAAATCAAAAGCTTGATGAACACTGAGCCCGGTCATCGTGAAAGCGACTAAAATATTCAGTTATCAAAGATAAAATATTTCAAAAAAAGATGTCCAATACGGCATCTTTTTTTTCTGCACCTCTTTTAAGTTCAGAGTATTTCGATTGGACAATATCGACTTGGCTGGATCTACCAGAGTAAAGCTGTGCGATTTAGAGGTATTGGACTAAATCATTGCTATATGATCTACTTAAATTGCTCTCCTTAAATAGATCATCTTAACTACCCACAACATGGTTACTGTCGGAAGTCATTTCCGACTGCAACATACTAAAATTCAGTAACTGACTCTGCGAGGGTGCCTGGAATCGTAGTTTTTCCCATTGGGATGCACTTTATACTCATTCAACACAATCAGTGTTGTTAGATGGTCCAACTAGAGAAATCATGAGCTAAGCAAAAGAAAGAGCAAGGATAAAGACCTAAAGTCGTCGTTAAGCGAGCTGTACGATAGATCCCGATGAATACTGGAACCTTTCGCGGAATAAAGTAGACGCCTTCAAAGGGAATAGGATGACTCCAAAGGAACGAGTCTCGGCGCTAGCGACGGAAAGTCTTTATAAAAATAATGGCGATAACAGGGGACCGGTGAGATTGAGAACAGGGGACTTAACAAACTGAATGGGATCGGCCAAAAAAATACAAATCACCCGGTCGGGTGATTTGTATTTTTTATTTAATATCCGAATAATTCAGCCCAGAAGATATAACCATCAAATTTGTAGACTGCAATAGCGCCTAATTTATAGCTTGATTTGAGCAGATTCGCATTGTGACCTGAAGAATTTTTCATGGCATTGAAGAATTTAATTGGTGTTCCGTAACCCATTGCCAGGTTTTCTCCGGTGATCCGGATCGATTTATCAACGCTTGGTGGGTTTAATCCATTGGGACGCGTGTGACTAAAGCTAATGGTACACTCAGCAGCGCGTTGTTTTGCGGCTTTGAAAAACTGATCGTTCCACTTAAGTGCGGAAACTCCGTTAGCAACTCGGTATTCATTGACTAAATTAAAAGCAGCTTTTGAATCAGCTTCATCGATGGTACCAAAAACCGTTACTGTACCTGATGATTTTTTGACATAAAAGACTTCATCACAACCAGCTGGCATAGTCTCAGCATTTTTGGTATAAATAGCGGTTACCGTTGTATCACAAGTTACCTTTGACACACTTTTATTCCATCCTTTAATGGTATATCCAGATTTCGCTGGTATAGCTGGTGGATTTCCGGCTGTATTTTTTAGGACCTTCTCCGCTTTTACGGTTTCCCCGTTGATGACATAAGTTACGCGATAATAAACTTCAGCAGGCTGTGTCGCTGGGGCAGCTGTAATGCGAGGCTGTGTAGCGGCAGGTTTTGTAGCTGGAATAGTAG
>JBAQDU010000025.1:0-1757 GCA_049294805.1 Clostridiaceae bacterium | reverse complement strand
GATAGTCTTTGTCCTAATTTTATTTATTTTTCAATCTCTTTTGAATCTGCAATTTTAATATATGCAGTGCCTCTTCCGGAACCAACTTTCTTTATTTGTCCATCTTTCAAAAAATCAGAAAGGGCTTTTTCAATAGTTGTGACACTGATATCGGGATAAATCTTTGATATCTCACGTTTTGAAAGTTTACCAAGTTTTTTATCGAATAAATCTTTAACTCTTTCAGACTTGCCCATCTTATCTACAACTACAATCTCTACCCTATCAGAGAACTCCTTATATGCCTTCAAGAAAACACTCAGGTAGTATTTAATAAAAGGAAGATAATTATTTTCGTTTTCATTCCAACCGATTGAGCTTTCTTGAAGCGTCTCATAATAGCTTTCTTTGGTGTTTTCAATAAGCAACTCAATACTAATATACTTTCCTACGATATAGCCTTGTTGATATAGTAATAAAAGTGTAATAAGTCGACTCATTCTTCCATTTCCATCATTAAAAGGATGAATGCTTAAAAAATCTAAAACAAACTTTGAAATTAAAATTAATGGATCAATTCTCTCATCATTTATTGCGTCTTGGTAGGCACTGCATAACATTTCCATCGCTTCTGGAGTTTCAAAAGCGGAAAGTGGCTTAAATCGAATCCGATGAGATCCGCTCTGGTCCACTTCCTCAATGATATTGTCTTGATTCTTATACCGTCCACCATTCGTTGATGGATGAAAACTATAAAGATCTCTGTGTAATTGTAAAATCACATTTGATTTCAGGGTGATATAATCGTAATTTTCATGTATTGTACTTAGAACTTCCCTATATCCAGCAATTTCCGCTTCATCTCTATTCACCGGTTCTGATTTTTTAGAAACCAACTCTTCAAGCCTTAAATCAGAAGTAAATATCCCTTCAATTCGATTTGAAGCACCGGTACTTTGTATTTTTGATAACTCACGCATAGCTTCTAGGATATCTGGTTTAGCCTTTACGAATAAGTCTTGTTTCCCTTTGAATTCGTGAATTTTTGACACCAAATTCATAATCTCAGGAACCAATAATTCGCTGTTCATTTCCCTATAATTGAATTCTTTCACCTTGATCACCTGCCTATTCTCCTTGCTATGTGCATAATTATATCTTTATTTAATGCACATAGCAATAGGATGCAGGTAAACCTGTTAGGGTAGTTTTGTTAACTCCACGGAAGAGCATACTGATTAGACATAATACCCTATATAAAACAGATTAAACCTGATTCCGGGCTATGTAAAAGAGGTGTTAGAAGAGTATAGGGTGTGTGATTTTAGATGGAAAATTGATAAGAAAAAATTGGTTTAACTCAGTGAAGGCAAGTTGGTGTCTAAGACAACCCCCATTAATACTAATCATACAGCAGGCAATTTATGGAATTGTCAGGGATTTAGACAGGGACTTCGATTGAATCAGATAGAGTGAGGTTTACAGAAATGGTGGTTTCTGGGGAAATTCAGGATTTTTAGAACTTGTTTTTCAGGCTGAAACTTATCGTCTTTTGAAATATGGGATCAAGATCTCTCCTTGACACAAATATTAAGAAGATTAATAGCAATTAACACTAAATGGGAAGCCATAGTGGCCTCCCATTAATTATTTATGGAAACAGATAGGGTTTTATGGCTGCCACCCACCAGATACTCTTGAACGTTTCATACGGGTATCTTTAAGTCAGCAATTTCCGTTTTGAAAACAGGACCGTATTGAAGGGGGCTAGTGAGATG
>JBAQDU010000024.1:0-5348 GCA_049294805.1 Clostridiaceae bacterium | reverse complement strand
ATCAATAATTTATTGAAAAAGATTGAAAGGTGGTGGTAAATAATGTTACAATGTGGGAGTATCAGTTTAAATTCTTCGTGAAATAGTGTTCTTTTAAGCTAATAAAAAATGCACGTGGAATTTAGGTTACAGGTATTCTTATTTTTATCGTATGAGTCGTTAAAAAGTAAAAACAAGGAGGAAGAAAGGATGACAGATGTAGCAGCACGCGAAGAAAAGTTAATCAGAGAAATTGAAAAGGAACTGGATAAACTGGATCAGACGTTAGCCAAAATGGATGAAACTAACAGTAAAATCAAGCATTTCATCGAGCAAGAAAAAGCCCTTCACGAAATCAGAACAATTATTCGTAAGGAGCACAAAGTTGAAAAATTAGAAGAAAAAGATGCACAACACGAAATTGATGCTGTGGTGAATGAGTTAGAAAGAGAAGAGTCACTGATTAACGGAATCAATAAAGAAGTTGAAAAATTAGATAAAACATTAAGTAAAATTGACGGTGATGAAAACCGTGTGAAGAGCTATTTTGAACAGAAAAAAGCCCTACATGAAATTAGAGAAATTGTAAAAAAAGTCAATAAACTATAAGAAACATCGGAATCCAAAAGTCGCCTTGTTTAAATAAAGGGCGGCTTTTTACTTTTGTCTGATCGAACCTATACACCGATGATAGGATTTGCTTATAAAGATTCTGCTGATACGATTGTCGGGAGTAGAAGTGAAGGAAAGAGGCAGTCAAAGGGTCGACGTCTGTTTGTCCATCGGAATATAATCAAAAATAGCAAACCGGTAAAGACAGCAAGAAACAGCGAAGCAATTATGTATCTGCTTATAGGACTGCATTGCAAAAAAGATATCACAGGCCCCCACCTCCCTTTGGTAGATGCATTTCGATAGAAAAGAACCCTTCATCCTTCACTTTACAAAGGATGTGACCGCCAGAAGAAGCTAGTTCTTCCTTTTTCCAATTTTCATCCAGAAGAGATACTTGCTCCAGGTTGCTTTTTATTTCTATAGACATTATGAAAACTTTCCCTCTATCTGACACTATAACAGACAGGCTATGAAGTCTTGAAAGAGTAGACTCCACGACTGCTTCAAAGAAATCATATAACAACACAGTGCGTTCGGGAGTAATGTCACAGGTGGTATCGATAGATAAGGCAGTGGCTACGCCACCAGACTCAATGGTTTCAAAGGATTCCTTCAGGCAGCGGGCGAGGTCGCTTACTGTTACGGTTTCTTGCCCCACCGCCATCAAGATCAGGTTAACGCGCCGTTTAATATATGCACCCAGCACATTGATGTTCCAAAGAAGCTTATATTTTTCCGGTTCATCAACCTGTGGTGCCAAAGCCAGACATTGTTTGATTTTTTCTACCTGTGGCAAGATTTCCCGTACGGTCAAGTCGTACAGGCGGTTTTGCTCGTCTACACGTAGTCGCCGCTGCCTGACACTTAACTCGTTTTTCAAAAGCTCAACATCATCCATCAGTTCGGTTTTTGTGTTTTCAAGCTCCCCAATGAGCAAGGAAATACGGGATATATCCTCACGCCAAATGATGTAACCGCCCTGGATAGGGGAAGCGTGAAGCTGGGTGTTTGGGTCGAGCTTTAAAGATCCCGCCTCTTTTAACTCTGCAAATATATGAGGGGCAATGGGTTCGGAAAGCTTTGAATCATAATACACAGTACCGTTTTCGTCCACAATCTGTGCTCCCAGTGAAGAATCGTCAAAAAATCCTTCATGCTTGCTATTGGATAGGAGTAGCCCGCTCTGGATACAGCTTTCCCAAACCCCCGCCGTCAAGGTGCAGAGCATCGCTGTAACTTCAATAAAACCAAATCCGGCTTCGGAACTGTCAATGGCATATAAAACGGTGTAAATCAGCCCTATTACAATGACTGCTAAGGGCATCCATACCCATCTTTTTGTATGCGGAATGTAACTTTTTTTAAAAAGCAGCCAAACTAAAGCAAGGAAAAAACCTGCAATCCAAAGTACGGCAAGATAATACAATATATGATGTATATAGTGGGAATTCCCTCTTTCCATTCCTGATGGAAAGCCGAAGGCAAGCTGATGAAGGTCATTAGTCAATATCCCTAGGATCAGGACTGCCGCAGGAATAAACAGCAGGTGGTATTTCCTGCTGGGTCTCCAGTCTTCTGGTTTCCCTAAACAAAGGGCTGCGAAAAAGCTCAGTAGAGGAAGGAGAATCAAGGAGATATAGTAGCAGTACCATAGCCAGCGATTCACAGGGTCAATATAGTTAAAATGTGGGTCTTTTAGGGTGCGGACGAAAATCCAAAACAGCATTAAACCGGCTACCCCCAAAAGATATCCGCGGATGTGAATGTGCATCACACGCCGCCAAATAGACATGCTCCAAACGGACAACATGCTGATATAGATGGTGAAGACCAATAGAGTAAAAACAACATTGATAAGATAGTTCTCACTATTTACTATCACCAGGCGGAGTAATCCGGCTAAGAGCAGCAGAAATACAACCAGGGCTGTCATGCTGATTGTTTTTTTGTTTAGTTTCGTCATCGCGCCACCTCCTTTACTCATTTCCCGCCTTTATTTCATTGCCATCAGGAAGAATGAATGCTTGTTCAAATTTTACATCCATAACCTCTGCAATAGACTTTAGCTCTTCCAATGTAATCGTCTCACGTTTCAGCTTTTTACCAAAGTTCTGCGGTGACTGACCTAACCGTCTTGCCAACTCCGAAACGCTGATATTCATTTGTTCACATAACTGCCGTATCATATCCGAAGTTTTCATTGTGCTACCTCCACATATCAATACAACTATTATAAACCGTTTGGTTTAAAACTTCAAGAAGAACATATCTAGCATCTACCACAACAAAACACCTGCTACTCATTTGAAAAAGGAGTTGCGGGTGTTTTTTGTTGTGCCTAAGTATTCGTCCGCTACACAATCCCCTGAACAGAAATTATTTTATATGTTTTTGAAAAAATTTCTTTAACACCCCCTTACTTTTGCCTGTTTTTTGTCCTGATTAGTAAGGTGACTTTAACGTCATGCAATTTTGTTCCTTGACAACTAAATATACGGTATTTTGAGTACGAATCCCTATGTGGCTGAAAAGCAAAGCAGCATAATGGGCAGCGCCATGATGACAGTGCATTGCACAGTCGGAGCGATAAATGCAGCCATTAGACCAACCATTGGCACGGTTGGTGCGATGACACACATAAGGAATAATGATACTTTCTCACGACCTCCCACAGACTTGAGGGGGAGTTCCTGCGATATTTGCGGCCTCTTGAAGGGACAAGGCTGATCGGTATTGCGGGGCTATGATGTCAAGCCAATGACAGCTCAAAATATCCCCCTTGCCTGGGTGCGTGGCAAATAAGGCACATGAACATAAAAACAAGGCACACCACACTTCTGCACAGCGCAATTTGTGGTGTGCTTCTATTGGAACAGCGACAAACTTCTCAAAAAGAAAATAAGTGCTTATAATCAAAATAAGCACCTCACTTGGAGGTGATTGTAAATGGAAAATATCAAAAGCTTACCCGAAACCACGGTCGAAGTTGCCCTGCATCAAGAACTGTATGCAGCAAGGGCATCAAAATCATTTCAGGATTTCATCAAGGTGCTTTCGCAGATTATAGAAAAACATGGAGCCGATGTGCTGGATGAAATAAACCGTGTTGAGTAAATGGCTGTATTCGAACTATCGATATTTTCCAATATTATATTGGAGGTATGACTATGAATAGGAGTGGGAAAAAATGTGTGCTTTATCCCCGTGTTAGCACTGAAATGCAAGTAGATGGTTTCAGCTTGGATGGACAGAAAAGCAGTTTAAGGCGCTTTGCTGATAGAGAAGAAATGGAGATCGTAAACATCTACGAAGATGCCGGTAAATCCGGTAAATCCATAGAGGGCAGACCGGCATTTAAGCAAATGCTGCTTGATATTGAAAATGGTTTAGAGATTGATTATATATTGGTGTACAAGCTATCTCGCTTTGGCAGAAATGCAGCTGATATTCTGAACTCCTTGGAGCATATTCAAGCTTTTGGCGTGAATTTAATCTGTATTGAAGAAGGCATTGATTCATCACAGACAAGCGGAAAACTTTTGATTTCCGTTCTATCTGCCGTTGCTGAAATAGAGCGTGAAAATATCATCGAGCAGACAATGAATGGACGAAGGGAAAAAGCCCGTCAGGGCGGCTGGAACGGTGGTTTTGCTCCTTATGGCTACTTTCTCAAAGACAAGCAGCTTTTTATTCAAGAGGATGAGGCTGAGGCTGTACGCATTATATTTGATAAATATCTGAATGGAAATATGGGATTTCATAAAATCGCCAATTACCTCAACCTGCAAGGTATTCAGAAAGTACAACGAAATAACGGCACCCTTTCGCTCTGGGGCACACATTTTATCAGGATGATTATTGATAACCCTGTTTACTGCGGCAAAATCTCTTATGGCAGGCGTGTCCGTGAAAAAGTAAAAGGCAGTAAGAATGAATACAAGCAAGTCCCGCAGGAAGATTACATCATAGCTGAAGGTCAACATGAGGCAATTATAAGCGAAGAGCTATGGAATGCTGCACATGAAAAAAGAGAACTGACTGGCGTTAAGTCACCTTCTAAAATAGGTCGTGACAGAGCACATTTGTTAAGCGGTATTTTAAAATGCCCTAAATGCGGTGGCCCAATGTATACCAACAAGCACGCATGGACAAACAAAGACGGTACCTATAAAGAGGTTTATTATTATGTGTGCAGCAAAGCTCGTGCAGCCAGAGGAAAAACCTGCGAGTATACAACTATGCTCAAGAAAACCGACATCGAGCCGTTAGTCATTGAAGCAATCCGAGAGCTGATTCAGAATCAGGATTTTGCAGGAGAAATTAAATCAAGGATTGGGAAAGAAATTGATACCTCGACCTTGAACAGAGAGCTGAAAAATTACGAATCCAAGCTAAAAGAGACAGAATTAAATAAAACTCGGCTTGAAAATGAAATCGACAGCCTGCCCGAGGATACCCGTTTCAGAGAGCGTAAAATCCATGATATGACCCTCCGCCTTGATGGACTATATGACATTATCGTAGAGCTGGAAGAAAAAATTGAAGATGTTCTGCTGCGCCGCAAAGCCGACTTACTTATTACCAACCTTGTCACAATATTTTTACAAATGTAATCAACAGTACAATATTTTTTTTGAAATCATTTAGGCCTTGTTCGGAAATTAAAAATTCACCAGGTCAGTAAAACAAGCTGATGGAGAAAGCAGCCTTCTTTTGCCCTGATCATGCAGCGTAAGAGCAGCACAAAAAGAACA
>JBAQDU010000023.1:0-28408 GCA_049294805.1 Clostridiaceae bacterium | reverse complement strand
ATCGAACAATTTTATAACAATTATAATCCTCATTCCGCCAACAATGGTTTAACTCCAAATCAGAAAGAAGAAAATTATTTTAAGAAAATATAGCTCATTTTGTGTCTAAATATTTGACATTAGTCCAAAAGACAAAATGCTTGAAAAAGTACTTAAAATAATGGATTTTTATCCTTTGCTTCGTTGTAGCAACACTACGCACTCCACGTGTGCTGAGAGCACCCCCCTATACTATAGAACGAAAAGTCTAGTTTGGCTTTATTATGATACAAAAGAACGAATTTATAACTCTAAGAAATATAAAAGTCTACCGACAAGTCTTCGTCAGATTCATGTCGTTTCCAAGCTAAATTAAAACCGTATCTATCGCTCCAATCTGGATGCCAATCGACATAATATGGAACACGACCGTATTTGCCAAGTGTCACCTCATCCTCCTCTAATGATTCCTGACAGGTTATCCCAAACTGAATACCATCAAGTTCCCAGGAATTTCCCAAAATATATTCATCAGAAATGACATCAACCCAGCGTGAAGCGTCAATCTCAAAGTCGGTACATAACTTCAACGATTGGAAAGTACTATAGTGAATATTGTGGGGTTTGATATGTACAGCACAGTCAACATGATACTTCTCATAGTTGGTATTCAATAGGGTAACTTTCATTGGAATAGGAACGCCATTGAGTTCCAACCACCAGTGTCCAAGTTTATTGTGCAAAACATCGAAATACTCGTCTGCTGCTACTGATTTAGAAAAATCATCTATTTTCAAACATCGACCTGACGTTACTAACTCAGCTGCAATTTTCTCTGCACTCTCTTTATCAAAATCCGAATAACGCTTTATCACATGTTTCAACTTGTTAATTGGATATGAGATATCTTCTTGGGTAGCTTGATGTATTTTTACAACTTGAGCAACTTTTTCGACATTATTGATACCTACAGGTACAACCACATAATGGTCTTCCTTGATTGATTCATCCTCACAGATATAGGAATATTCCTCACCAAACTCTGAGAAAGTGACCGATGCAAGTCTGTAAACTGTGTCTGATGAACTTTGAACAGTAGCTTGATCCGCTTGCTCTTCTTCACTACTATCTAAATCTATCCATTTATAAAATGTATAACGATTAGGATTCTCATCCTCACCGAATACCATCAAACTGTGACAATTAGGGCATTGCCAAGCATAGTAAGAAGCATCAGAAATATCATAGTAATCAATTTTATTATTATCATCTGCAGTACCTGTTATTTCTTCCCACAACTCATCCGAATATATAGAAAAAGCATTCGAATCTGGAGCTGAATGGTCATTCATTGGATGACCGCATTGACAAGTCCACTTCCCTATAATAATACTCCCACATTTAACTTCATTTCTGTTGTGCCTATTATACCACGAAACAACGCAAAAAACTGCAACCTTCCGGTCACAGTTTCTTACAAGTCTACCTCAGTCTCCTCTAAAAATTTGACGCTTATCTGCCCATCTTCTGAAATTGTAATACTGTCTAATACCTGACACATTTCGTACGAATCAAATTCCCAGGAAGGCTTGTTTATCATTTCAGCCAACTTCGTACAATAATGCTTTTCTAGCGGACGTTTTTCTTCTAGAATCTTATTCCACTTCCCATGCAGTAGATCTACGTTCTCACTCAATAGTTCTACAGCCATTACTACGGCTTTCCCTATCCCTTAACATCAAAAAAAGAAAGGACAAATATTATCCTTTCTCGTTGTTAAAATTTTTGTCACCCACTACAGTTGACAAAGAGCCGAAAATCTCTACATTTGAGCCCTTTCTCGTATCCTATTATCTCAATGATTATACCAATTTATATCAACTAAATTAAATCAGCATCCTTAAGTAGTTCCTCAATAAATGTTCCCTTGATTTTCTTCACAGCACGTTTTTCAAATAATTTCACCAAGAACGGAACTTTCACATCGGCTAATTTCTTACCATCCATCAAACGGTTTGTTGATTTTGTAAGAACGCGTAAATCGTAAGCTGAAGCAAACACTTCTGGCACACCACGATCGACATCAAGCAATGTATATACAGCTTCCATCGCTGTACGAACAGAATATTCTGTTGTGAACACTGTATCGCGAGGAGTTTCAGCGAAGTTACCGATGAAGGCAATATTTTTTGAACCGTTTGGAACAACGAGTGGACGGTCGCCATCTTTACGAGCCATGAAGTAGCTTGTGATATAAGGCAAGTAGCAAGGAACAGTGTTGCATCCTTCGCTAGCAAATTCATGAATCAATTCTTCTGGAACACCTATGTGGTATAACCATTCTTCGGCAATTTCAATTCCTGTACATTCTTCGATTGGTTTTTCCACATAGTTTCCTTTTATTCCTGAATATAATCCATAAATCCATACGACTAATTCATCTTTACTTTGTGCTTTAAAGTGTGGTTGACGGTTTAATGTGTAGCTCATCATCCAGTTTGAGTCGCGAACCGTTACGATTCCTCCTGTTACCACTATTCCAGCATAAGGGTCACGTTTAGAGATTTTTTGAATGTATTCAGCGATACGTTTATCTTTTACAGTTGTAGTGGCTGAAACGAACCAGCTTTGGTCTGGCAAGTTTTCACAGAACACTTCTGGATGTCCAAAACGTTCATCTTGTTTGGCTAAGTTTTTCCATAAGCTCCATGACCCACCTAATTCTTTTGAAATTGGAGCTGGAGTATTGTTATCCCCATATGTTGTTGCAGCAGTAATACTACCGTTTGTCACGAATACTAAATCGTTTTCTGTTAAATTGCGTGTTTCTAAAACACCACCTACTTCTAACACAAGTTCTTTGGCAATCATGTCACTTCCAACATGTTCAACAATCACATTTTTAACGACTGTATCGTATTCGAATTGAACATTATGTTTTTTCAAGTAGTTCACGAGTGGTAAAACGAGTGATTCGTATTGGTTGTATTTCGTAAATTTCAATGCAGATAAGTCTGGTAGACCATCGATATGGTGAATGAAACGTAAGATGTAACGGCGCATTTCAATCGCTGAATGCCATTTTTCAAAAGCAAACATACTAGCCCAATAAGTCCAGAAGTTTGATTCAAAGAATTCTTCACTGAACACATCGGTAATTTTTAACCCTTGCAATTCAGTTTCAGATGTCATATATAACTTGACCATTTCTTCGCTTGATTTATCGCTTAACGTGAATTGGCCATCGTCTGGGATACGTTGTCCTTTGTTTTCAATCACACGGCATTTAGAGAAGTTAGGGTCTTCTTTATTTAGCCAGTAGAACTCATCTAATACAGATGCATCTTCCACTTCTAGTGAAGGGATTGATCTGAATAAGTCCCACAAACATTCAAAGTGGTCTTCCATTTCACGTCCTCCACGAATAATGAATCCGCGCGTTGGATTTAAGATTCCGTCTAAGCTTCCTCCTGCAAGTGGAAGTTCTTCTAAAATATGAATGTTTTCTCCTTTCATTTGGCCGTCTCTAATTAAGAAGGCAGCGGCTGATAAGGATGCAAGTCCTGAACCTACTAAGTAAGCTGATTTTTGGTCAACGCCTTGTGGTTTTTTAGGGCGAGCAAATGCTTCGTAATTTCCATTTGAATAGTACATAATATAGCCTCCATAAATGATGTTGTATTTACTATACTAGTATTATATAAAAAAAAAAAAAAATCAATTTACAAATTAGGGTGTTTATCAAAAGATTAGACAAATACCCTAATTTGTAAAGTAATATTTTAATTTTGGTTTAAAAATTTGAAATAATGCTCCCCAACATAACTCTTTTAATCTTTTCAACTAATTCATCGGCAGTGCTAGGCATCTGTTTTTCAATCCAATCTAAACCAATACCGACCAGAGCATAAGTATAAAATGAAATTGAAAACTCGACTTGTTGTGCTTCCTCACCCGTAACCTGGATTTCCTGAAAAATCAGATTTGTCAAAAAACGTTCTACTTCTTGATTTAAGAATTTTTCCAAATATTCCTTTCCAAATGAGCGATAGGTATTCAGTACAAAACTCCGATTATCAGCAATATATTGAAAAATAGCAGCAAGATCATCTTGCCAATTTTCATAAGTTTCATTTTTCCCCACCGAAATTTCAATATCCTGAAGATAAATCCATTCTACCAAATCATAGATATCTCTGAAATTATTATAAAAAGTTTGGCGACTAACACCGCAAGATTGGGTTAAATCATTGATAGTGATTTTGCTTAGTGACTTTTCGTCCATCAATTCTTTCAAGGTTGAAGCTAGAACCTTTTTTATCACAGTTGACATCTTTCATACCCTTTCACATCATTTTATAGATAACATTATAACAAATTGTAAAATCTTATCAAACTTTATTCATCTGACGACATATAGTTTAAGAGAAATATACTGTTCATTCTAAATTGATAAATATTGGATTTAAAGCTATTAAAAAAATTTCATTATTTTTTTGATAATGTCTAAGATGAATCACTTGTTATCACATCCATCTAGTATTGAAAATATTTTAAATGATAGAACGAACAAGAGGAGCTAGCTTGAAGTTATATCTGGCCAACTAGACCGAGATTTCTCATCAAATCAATTTGCTTGCCGACTTATGAACTTGTTAAGTGCCCTACCACCCAAAGAACAATTATTTTTAAGTGGTAAATTTTCTGCAAAATCATACTTTTTATCTGAGCCGGTCTCAAAAAAATCTTTGTCAAAATCTGAAGAAAATGATGATAGAAAAAATGCTCCTTTAGAATACGTTTTCTCTAACACATCAACCCCCTCAATACATACTTTCTCTAATGCACTTATTCCGACAAATAATGATTCAATCATTTCTAAACTTGGATATCTGAAATTTGTCATCTTTAAACCTCATTCAGTAATAATCTAGCTTGATTAATCGCTATCAGGTCAAATGATTCAGAATTGTAATAGATTCCGATATCTATATCAGAATCCTCTGCATGGGTACCTCTTGCGCGTGAACCCCCTAATACAACACCTTCTATGCAAGGCAAAGACGATAATTTCTCTGTTACCAATCAGACAGGCAGAATATCTGTACAGCCTAATAGAAAGTGAGGTTATTTGATGGGAAATGTAATGGTTATCCCTGCAAGAAGGCAAGTTGGAAATACTGCCAGACAACAAGAAGATAAGCCAAAGCTCCGAGTCGCGGCGTACTGTAGAGTTAGTACTGACAGCGATGAGCAGGCTACAAGTTCCGAAGCTCAGGTTGAGCACTACACAGAATTTATTCAGAAGAACCCTGAGTGGGAATTTGCAGGCATTTACGCTGATGACGGTATTTCCGGCACCAACACTAAAAATCGTGATGAATTTAATCGAATGATTGAAGATTGCGAAGCCGGAACCATCGACATGATTATTACTAAGTCAATAAGTCGATTTGCCAGAAACACGCTGGACTGCCTGAAATACATCAGACAGCTTAAAGATAAAAATATTCTGGTTTTCTTCGAGAAGGAAGCTATCAATACAATGGATGCCAAAGGTGAAGTCCTTATTACAATTATGACTTCACTGGCCCAACAGGAATCACAATCCCTAAGTCAGAACGTAAAGCTGGGACTTCAGTTCCGCTACCAGAATGGACAGGTACAGGTCAATCACAACCATTTTCTTGGCTACACCAAGGATGAAGAAGGAAACCTTGTCATCGACCCAGAACAAGCTGAAGTTGTAAAGCGCATTTACAGGGAGTACCTTGAAGGCTACTCAATGGATAAAATTGCAAAAGGCCTTGAAGCTGATGGCATACTTACTGGCGCCGGCAAAACAAAATGGTGGACGAGCACCATCAACAAAATCCTTCGTAATGAAAAATACATCGGTGATGCACTTCTTCAAAAGACTTACACCACCGACTTTCTGAACAAGACCAGAGTAAAGAACAACGGTATCGTTCCTCAGTATTATGTTGAAGGAAACCATGAAGCCATTATTCCAAAAGATATCTTCTTACGAGTGCAGGAAGAACTGGTACGCAGGCGAGTAGTCAAGACCAGCGCCAATGGCAAAAAGCGCAGTTACAGCTGCAACCACTGCTTCGCTCAGATTGTAATTTGCGGTGAGTGTGGTGAAATGTTCCGCAGAATCCACTGGAACAACCGTGGCTGCAAATCCATCGTCTGGCGCTGCCTTAGCAGGCTGGAACCTACCTTTCAGGAATGCCATGCAAGAACCTTCAATGAAACGGTATTAGAAAATGTGGTAATTCAAGCCATTAACACGCTCCTTGGCGATAAATCGACCTATCAGGCACAGCTACAGCAGAACATTGCTAAAGTCATCAGAGAAGCTCAAAAGAGCACCGCTGATGGCATTGACGAGCAGCTGATGGAACTTCAAAAAGAGCTTCTCAAAAAAGCTAACAACAAAGAAGCCTACGATGAGATTGCTGACCAGATTTTCAAACTCCGCGAACAGCGTGAAAAATGCACCGTTGATACCGCTGCCAGAGATGCACAGATTGCAAGAATCAACGACCTGCAGGATTACATTAAGAAGCAGCGTACCAACCTTGAATCCTTCGACGAAACCTTGGTAAAACGCTGGCTGGGGCAGATAACCGTCTGGGATGACCATTTCACAGTGGAGCTCAAGTCCGGATTGAAAATTGATATTGAAGGATAATGTCCTTAGACACAAAAAGGCTCCTCACCACTGGATTGATTCCGGTGATGGGGAGTCTTGCTTAATTATTATGCGAATAAAAATCTATGATGGGTACATTTTTTTCAATAAGATAATTTCCAATTCCCAATTCCAAGTCTCCAACTGAACGATTTCCAAGTATATCTGATGTCATTGGAAATATCATTACAAAAGATTTATCCCATGACTCGCCAACCTCTTTAACCAATACATCCGAACTTATCGGCTTTCCATCATCATTCTTACTATCAAAGTTAATGTCAAAGCTTTTTGCTACAACACCCACATGACCTTTTTGTGTAAACTTCAGCCATATAATATTCTTTGGTTCCTCCGTATGAAAAACAGAGCTTATAACATCATACTTATAATCCCATTCCACATAGTCTCTTTTTTCTTTATCGTATATTGGCGCTTTCCAATTAAGCTGATTACAGATAATTCCATTGTCAATAATTGAGTGTATAGAATTATCAAGAACAATAGTATTGAATCTTACATTTTTTTCACAATATCCATTTGATGTCCTTAGTAATTCAATGAATTCATTCACATATGAAAAAACGGTGCTAATTGGAGTAGGTGGAAGTTTTGACTGTTTACTTGCCTCATCATTTCTTAATGTATCCCTGTAGTATTTAAGTACACCTCGAAACTTTTTTTCACCTCTGTCATTAGTATAAAACGCATCTTCTTTTTTTGAAAAATATTTTTCTAAATCCATCATTTAAAAGTCACCTCTTCTTTTTATGCATATTTCGTCGTCTGAAAATACCCTCGCATAGTGTTGTCGTATTTATACCATATTTTCTAAATTAGCATCCATAAAATTTATAAAGTCAGTTGCGCAATTCAACAAATTTGAAAATGTTTCTGCATAATTTTCATTTTTCATATCAAGTGTTTTAGTAATTTTTTGATAGCCTTTTCCCTTACGATGCCCTGTTCCACTTGAACGTAACTCTTGCAAATTCCTTAAAAACTTTATATGTTCATCACTATTTTCAATATTTTTTTCAACTAGCCAAGCTTCTAATTTAGATATACTTCCCACCAATTTTTCATAACTTCCAGTCAACTGACTGGTAATTTTCTTTTCATTCATAGAATCAATCAGTATTTTTACTAAAGATAGAACAAGCATATCCATCTCTGCAATTGAATTATTAACTGGTATTCGCAAAGTTTCAAAGTTATACGCATCTTGCTCTGTTAATGGCAAAAATAATGGCCAACCTAATTTATCTTCATAAGCTTGGTTTACTCTCCTATATGTTCTTTTAAACACGAAATCTGGAGACTCAGAATCAGCTGCAATGCACATAAAATCTCTTTTTACTTTTGTAAGACTTAATTTACCGCCAACTGCTTTATTAAACCCTCTCCAGTAATGCTGCTCAGATTCACTTGGTAAATCTCTTCCTAAATCTCCCAAATATGCCGAAACGTAATCAGGGTTACTATTATCAACATATATAGCCCACAGTACGCCGCATCGTATAATGCCATCCTCAATTTTATAAATCTCTGGCTTAGAATAATACTTATTTAAAACTGCAGTATCGAAATAAACTGGTGTTAGATAATGAGGGGCTGTTGGATTAGCACCGTAATAGTTACTCAAGCAATTTGAATTACAAGTATGACGTATTTCTTTTTCATTTTCATCTATTCCAATAATGAAATCAACATAGGTTTTTTCTTCATTGTATGGCCATATATTACTATCACATAAACTACAACCCCAAATTACATTTTTACCAAAAATGTATGAATAATTTTCTCTTTTGGTTCCAGTAGATGTATTTCCAATGTTCAGTGTATAAAATATTGAATTTTCATCATTTCTGTACACTAATCCATCCTCTGCAACTTTTTTTGTTGCATCAAGAGCCACACATCTGCTGTGAATATGAATAATCAATGCTTTTTCTTTTACAGCTAAATATGTCTTTAAATATCTTTTATGTATAGTAATGTATCCATTATCTTTCATTTTAACAACAGTAAGTCCTTCACCATCAGAAACGTCAACATATTCATTTTTTTGTGAATTAAAATATAGATTAAACAACAGTCTAAATTCTTCTGCAACTTCAATCGAATCTGCTGCTACGCCATCGAAATTTCTTCTAATGATAAGAGGTTCAAAACCATCACCATTTCCCCAGCGATGATACACTTTTTCATCATTTTCCCACGAACCATATACTGTTATTCCCGGCTCCATTGAATGAGCATTATACGTGTCGTTCTCCATATCTGCTTCAACAGCATCAATAGAGAGCAAAAAACTTTGAATATACACATCATATTTTTTATCAACTCTGTTTCCCGAAACTGGAACCATAATTTCAGCATCTAATCCATCTTCTATCCATTCACGTATATCCACTTGATACAAATAATTTTTATCCATAAAAACCATTCCTCCCATAACATCTAATCCACTCCCCGAAAATACATTTAGTATCGAGTTGCCGAATTTGTTGTCATCTTTTTTTGCACTTCAAAAAATTACAAAAAATGCCTGATATCTAATCCACTAACTCAATTTGCGTTATCTAATCCGAGGTCACAACCTGACACACATTTTCGCAGTAGATATGTTTCCATATAAAATGACCGGACATTTTCAGCAGTCAGGCATCTTGTCCTAACTTCCGAAAAAGCTCGGAAATACGCCTCTTTCTGTCTCTTATTTATCTTTTCTTGACATCAATACTACCGTCTCCACATGCCTTGACATGACAAGATTGATGTCTTGGAGCATTTTGGGTGTTGTTTGTATGTGGAAACTGTTCCACGGTTATTTCAATTTAGCTTTGTTTGCGGGAACAAATCAACTAAATTTTCATAAAGTCATTTAGCTGTTTAATAATTCCATCTTCTAAATCTTCAATTTCATTTGTCCTAGAGCTATCCCATTCATTCCATTCTGATGTTTTTTCTGCCATCATCTGTAATTTAATACTTTGATTTGGAAAAATATCTCTCCATTGATACAATTTTGCCGCTGGATCCAAATCACTAAATTTAGAGTTTTGGCTTGCAATGATAATGGCCAGATTTCCAAACGAATGAAGCAATTGGTCATCCATTTTTCTAAATGCATTCGTTCTTTCTTCAGCTTCTCTGTTTTGAGGATACCAATGTTCAATAGACCTACGATATCTGAAAATAAATTTATCAAATGCAACTTTTTTGAAGTCATTTTTTAAGTTTGCTCGATTTTTCCAAAGAACATAATCTGTAAAATTAAACACATAAACTGGAACACTATAATCATATCTCAATTTATTTTTATCAATAATGTTGTTCTTTGCAAATCTTTCATTTGCATACTCTTTGCTTAAATTTTCGAGAAACGAAAGAAAATTTATTCCAGCTTCATCACTATTTAACTTAGACGCATTATTAAATAAAAACCTTAATGTCGAGTAAAGCCACCTTGTATCTTTATAAGCAGTAAATGTAACAGCAAACATTGATTGAATCATTAATATTTCTTCATTACATCGTTCAAATGAATTTTTGTCAAATCTGGTCTGGACATACAAATGCCCTCTGCGTTTTTCATTCTTGTCAACACGATATGCTTTCTGTAGAAACCAGTTCCCTTCAATTCTCCTATTTGTTGTTTCTAGAGAATTACGAATTATAAAATTATCAAAAATAAATTTTAACTTAATCAAGTTTGTACCAAACTTTAAAATCCAGTCTTTATCCCTAGTATTTGATGCAAAAGACCTTTGCAACTTTTTATCATCTAATTGTATCTCACTCGAGTTTTTTCCATCAGTAATGTTTAGAACATAATACAAAAAAGTATTGAAGTTAATTATTGTTCGATACCTAATCGTTTCATCAACTTGTAATAACTCTTCAACTTCATCTTTTGTAATAATCATCTCTTTTGAATCAATCGCATCAATCAAAGACTTACGATTCTCTTTTTCAACTTCGATTTTAGAATACAAATTGGTAAACTCAAATCCATATCGCCATGATTTATTCCCAGGTGAGTACTCTGCCCATTTGTTATCAAATACTAATTCTCGTTCTTTATCTTCATCGGAACCTTTAGCTTTTTTCTTAAAGAATGAAATGACTGGTGTATTAAATTCTGAACATGCATCCCATATTTTAGCAAATTTATAGATTTCTGACAAAGCCACATCTTCTAATAATAGTTTTTGCATTAACTCAGCTTTGATAATTTCATGAAACTCTAACTGCTCCCCACGAGAGTTAAATCTTTCAAAATACAAATTCAAATCTAAGTCTTCTGGCATTGTGCTAATAAATAACATCACTTTATTCAAAAGATAATTATAGAAATTTCCGACCTTAATTGATGCATACTCCCCATCATTAATGACGTATTCCTTGATAGCAGAAATCGTATTATTATATCCCCTTGCTATCTCTTCGTCTTTATCAGGAATCTCACCATTAAATATTTTTGATAAGTTATTATCTGAATGCTTTCTTGCTGCAAACTTTAAGTTTATTGATTTTACATACTTGCTTTCGATAGAATCTTCGTACTCATTTTGAATTGCTAAACAAATTAACAAAAGTGCTGTAATTCTTTGTTGTCCATCAATGATTGAATATACACCATCTTTATCACTGACTACCAAAGTTCCGATATAGTAATTATCACGACTAGATTTAATTGAATCAAGAATATCAATGACAATCTGCCCTATCTCGTCATATGTCCAAGCAAAATTCCTTTGATATAGAGGAATTGAATAATTCTTTTCCCCTGCCAGTAAATCTTTTATCGCAATTGGTCTATCCATACAATCATACCTTTCTATCTAGCTTTTCAAGAATATCATCAGACGAGAAGTTTTGTAATAAATCCATGTCGATCCGAGATATAAAATCTGTTGGACTGGTTGAAGAATTTAGCACTTGAAACAATTTTTGAGCTGGTTTCTTTTGAAATTTTGCTCCAGCTGCATAATTCGCTTGAGTTGAATCAAAAATCCTTGATGCTACAGTTCTTGGATAAAATGACCAAACAAAAACCTTCTCGCATACTTCCCTATTTAAATTACTTTCTCCAAATCTGTCAATAAAAAGCGCAATCATATTATTATAAAGGTTAATAATCTTTGATAACGTACTAATATTACTTGTTATTAATTTTGAAATTTCTTCATTTACAAGATTACTAGAACGATTCTCTTTATAAAACAAATTATTTATAAGTTCAAATGAGTATTCAATATATTTGAAAAATGCATCTCCATTAATAATTGGCATACATAAAGAACTAGGGAAATCTAAATTATTCTTTTTTAACAGTGAGTAGAGGTTCAAATATGGATATGACGAAATACTTATATCCACCCCTTTAAAATCATCTATGAAATTTTCATTGAATAGTAAATCTCGAGTATTACTATTCTTTCGTTTGGATAAGCCTGTTTCACCTTCAGTCCACTTACGAAGTCTGAATAAATGTTTATCAAAAAGCTTTACAAGATTTAATGATTCTTTGTCATTTGAAATATCATTGTATTGCTCCCATTTCTCAACTGTTTTTTCGTTTGCACCACTTCCTATTGCTCTAAGATGATAAGCTTTTAGTAAATCATGAGGTTCAAGTTTTTTACCTCGATTGTTCTGAGAATCAAATAATTGAAAAGCTTCAGGTAAATTATCTGGCGGCATAGTGATAACAGATACTCTACATCGCTCCAATAAGTAATCAAAGAATTTCTTTGATTCGTCATCTTTTAATAAACCTAATAAAATAGTCCATTCATTATAGTTTTGTTTTGCACTAATTTGTGAAGTACCGAGTTGCTCTGAATTCAATAAGCTATTAGCACCATCTGGCAAAAGTACCCTATCAAAAATCAATAAGAATAATGATATTGAAATCAACCTTTGTTGTCCATCGACTATATCTAATTTTCCATCCTCTTTTTGGTGTAAAATCACAGTTCCTATTCGATATACACTTGTATCTTTTTCAATTGCCTCACGAACATCATAGAATAAATTTCTAATATGTTTCCTTTCCCACTTATAAGGACGTTGATATTCTGGAATGCTTAAGTAAGATTTACTTAAAATATCAATTACAGTTACTTCTTCCTCATATTTGATGTCACTCACTAATATCCCACCTTTCGATACCACGTAGACAATACACATTAACTATTATACAATTTTCTATAGTTAAATAACAGTCAGAAAATTGATATAACAGACTTTCTACTCTTCTATAACAAAAAAGAACATCCTTAATCAAAAGAATGTCCTTAACTTTGTACCTCTATTTCAATTCCAGATTTAAACTTTATGCTGATGTGGTTATCGTAGACCTGCACCTGCTCGACCAATCGTCTAACCAATACTTCATTGTACTCAAGACCCTCATGGCCATTTTGGTCTATAAACTCAAGCATCTCATCCATTCTTTGCTTTGAATTATCATTTACTGCTTTGCCTAAAAGAATATTTTGTTTTTGTTCCTTCAGCAGAATTATCTGCTCCCCAATGCTTGTGACATCTTGGTTCTTGCTTGATTGCTCTAGTAGTTGCTGTTGCAATTCCTGCATTTGTGAATCAATGGTTTCAATTTCAGTAGAATTATCCACTTTCAGTAGTTTTCTAATGCTCGAGTTCAAAATGTCCTTGATTCTACTCTCATCCGCAAACACTCTATTAATTCCATCAACCACTGCTCGTTTCAAATCTTCTTCAAGAATCGTTCTGGCATCACAATCTTTGGTTTTATCTAATCTACTGTAACATCGCCAAACTATGGACTTCTTCCCACGATTGTTCCAATGCAGTCTACGATAAATCTCCCCACACTTTCCGCAGTAAGTAATGCCCGATAAAGCATACTTGCTACTGTAGGTAATTGAGCCTTTTTTATTTTTGAGATTTGCTCTTCTTGTTATTTCTTCTTGAGCCTGCAAGAACAAGGTCTTTGGAATAATCGGTTCATGGGAGTTCTCTACATAATACTGTGGTACAATCCCATTATTCTTTACTCGCTTTTTGGTTAAGAAATCAACTGTATGAGTCTTGGCTAGAAGTGCATCACCCATATATTTTTCATTTACCAGAATGCCCTTTACCGTTGTTCCTGCCCATTTTTTGTTGCCTGCTCCAGTAAGTATTCCATCAGCTTCAAGGTTTCTAGCAATTTGAATCAAGCTTGACCCCTCTAAGTATTCTTTGAAAATGCGTTTGACCACTTCTGCTTCAGTGGGTTCAATAATCAAATGCCCATCATCGTCTTTAGTGTAGCCTAAGAACCTGTTGTGATTGATGGTAATCTCGCCTTGTTGATAGCGATACTGAAATCCTAGCTTAACGTTTTGGCTTAATGACTGACTTTCTTGTTGCGCCAATGATGCCATAATGGTTAACATAATCTCGCCTTTAGAATCCAAGGTATCGATATTTTCCTTTTCAAAAAATACAGGGATATTCTTCTCTTTCAACTGCCTGATGTACTTTAGGCAATCTAGAGTGTTTCTGGCAAATCGGCTGATGGATTTGGTAATGATTCTATCCACCTTGTTTTCCATGCAATCCTGTATTAAGCGGTTAAACTCTTCTCGGTTCTTTGTGGATGTGCCTGAAATCCCATCATCTGCATAAATGCCAGCCAATTCCCATTCTGAATTGTTATTGATGAAATTTGTGTAATGCTCAACCTGTACTTCATAACTTGAGGCTTGTTCATCGCTGTCAGTTGACACTCGACAATAGGCTGCTACTCTTAACTTTGGTTTCTCTTCAGCATCAATCCTTAATGTTCCAACTCGTTTTGTAGCAGGAATCATGGTAACACTTTTATTCTTCATCGCTTTGCACCTCGTTTTCTATTTGGTTATAAATGTATTCTGCTTGTTCAAAAGGATCTGCGAACTTCTCAATGCATGGATTCATCTTGAATTTTGTTGATGGTTCAACTACGAGAATTGGTTTAATTCTATTCAACCGACCCAACTTGGTTGCGCGTTTCAATCTTTCTTCTTGTACTTTTTTAAAGACTTCTGTTGAGATAATTGATGGGTAAAATTCATCACCACAATATTCTTTTTTCTCAAGCATCCGAGCAACTTGACTGTGAGTGAAATTTAAGGAGCAACTCTTTGAAGCTGTTGCAAGTGAATCACCCTCAAGAAATCTAGTAAATAGCATTTTGACTTGTTTAGCATTTTCTTCATCAATTTCTGCTTTGCCATCAACTATTTTATAGCCGTAAGGAATATGTTTCATTGCCACACCAGCCTTTCCTTTAGTTTCAATCCACATTTTAATTTGAATACCAGTTCTGTTCTTGAAAGAAACACTACCTCATCTACAAAGCTATCAAACTGTGAATCCTCAAAAGCAGTAAGCATCTGAGATTGCTTCGTAAATTTGACCATTTCTTCTAATCTTTCTAAATTATTAAAGCCTTTGGAAATAGAACCTGTTAGCATCTTCCGTTTATTTTCCAAATCATCCATTTGCTTGGTCAGTTGGTTTTGCTCTTTCAAAAATGTAGGTCTATCGATGTAACCGTTGGCAACAAACTGAACCAAATTATCCTGTTGCTGTTTCAGTTTTTCTAACTCGTCATCGAGAACTACAATTTGAGTATTATCAACGGTATAAGTGGTCTCTCGTATATCTGCAAGCAATGGCTTTAGCAATATTTGATGAGAAAAGACAAGTTTGTTCATCATGGTGATGTACGCAAATGTAATCTGCTCGTCTTTAATAAACTTCATACTGCAAGAATATTTGTCTTTAAGATGCGTAGTGCAAGCCCAAGACACATACTTCTCGTTCTTATTCTTGGCTTGGATTCTTCTTTTGAATGTTCCTCCGCACTCACCACATTTCAGTATTCCAGAAAAACTGTAACGATTTTGGTATTTATCGCTATTTTGAACAATGTTCTTTGATTTGGCATTTTGAGACAACATCATCTGTGACTGTTCAAATGTTTCTTTATCAATAATCGCTGGGTGATGCCCTTCCATGAAATACTGGTTCTTTTCCCCACGATTGATTTTTCGATTAAAGGCATCATCCGTGAATGTCTTTCCAAATAAGGCATCCCCAATATATTTTTCATTTTTGATGATGCCTCGAATGGTTGTGCCATGCCACGTTTTTCCACGCTTGGTTGTTACACCTTGTTGGTTGAGCCTTTCAGCAATGGCTCCTGTGCTTTCACCTTTCAAAATACTAGCAAAGATATCTCTTACAACTGCTGCCTGCTCTTCGTTGATAACCATTGTACTTTCTAGCCAATTGTAACCAAAGGGCGGATAACCAATCTTGTAAGTGCCATTTTGAAATCTTTTCTCAATGCCCCATTTGGTATTCTGGGATAAAGACCTTGATTCACTTTCGGCAAGACTACTTAATATGGATAACATCAACTCCCCATCCATTGTTTGGGTATTGATATTCTCTTTTTCAAACTCAATGAACACATTTAGGTCAATGAGCCTTCTAACAATTTCTAAGCAGTCTAATGCATTTCTTGAAAATCGGCTAATGGATTTGGTTAAAATAAAATCCACCTTCCCATTCTCGCAATCTTGTAATAATCGTTTTAATCCATCACGTTTATCAATCTTTGTACCAGAAATCCCTTCATCAAAATACATCTCCACAAATTCCCAGTTTGAATTGGCTAGAATTCGTTGTTCGTAATGCAATTTTTGATTCTCCAAGCTTAGGAGTTGTTCCTCACTAGAAGTGGATACTCGAGCATAAGCTGCTACCCTCAGGTTGGCAGGTTTGACTTGTGCAACGGTATCAATTTTCGTAATCTTTTTCATTGTCTCACCCCTTTCTTTGGTAGTAACATGTTAGCTAATAAACCCACTTATAGCAACGATTATGAAGGATATAACTCGTGTAAATATGGACATAATTCTTGTCTGATTTCTTGCTCCATTTGACGATATTCATCTACTGAAATCAAAGTGTTTTCTAGTAATTTCTTCAATTGGATAACGGCACTTTGGTAAATGAAATCTGTTTGATGTTGTTCAAAAGTGTTGGTATCACTTGATGATACAATCTCTGCTTTATCTTCTATCTGAAAAACTTTCTTTACGCTTGTTTCTTGGTTCATAATCTAGACCTCCTATATTTCAACAAAAGAAGTCAAGAGTAAGTAATCTCTTGATATTTTTTGACTTCCTAAGTTACAGGCAAAGAAAATCTATAAAAATAAACCCTATCAAAATAAATTTCTTTGCTTATTGATATGCAAAGGAGAATTCAAAATCGAACCTATAAATCATCCATCGACTATTACAAAACGAAAAAGTTAACCCAACAAAAAAGCCTACAAGACTGAAATAAATCAATCTTGTAGGTTTTAATGTTTTCATATTATATTGGATACAATTAAACGGCTTGCATATCAGAATATCAAAAAGACCATAACTATTTAAGTCAGAGTCAATCTATTAAAATAAGATTACTTCAAATAATAGAGTTTCCCATCCTTTGCGATTATTTCCAAATCATTGTTCAAGACTTCGTCAGGAGGGGGCACTTCTAACTTATTCTTACTCGTTTGGGATATAATTTTCTTTTCTATATTATTGTCCAATAGTTTATACTTCCAATCCTTGTTAAATAAACCTTGCACTTTACCTCCAAGACCATGTTTTTTTCTGCGGTGATTATCTATATCTATCCCTAAAGATTTTTTTTGGCTTTCATGCCACATTTTTAATTTTGATAAGGATTCGTTTGATTGAATCACGTAACCATTGAACATTGCATAACACATCTCAGCTTTAACAGCTCCTCTGTTCAGAGAATACATTAGCTTACTTATCTCTTCTAACAATGAAACAAGTACTTTTTGATAACTTAGCAATGTATTTAATTCATTTATCTTCTCAGAATACATCTTAAAATCTAGCGACACATTATTTGGTGACATTTCGTCAATAGTAATGTTTACTTGCTGCAGAAGTTGCGTTACCTCTCCTTCTATGGAATCTAATGAATGTAACTTTCTATTTCTCAACTCATCATTTTCTAAAATATCAGAACTAAATTTACTTATTTTACCTACTCTAGCAATTAAAGAAAATATTTTTGACTTAAATTCTCTTTGTTGGAAATCACCTATTTCACTGATGTTTTTATTCATAGATTCAAGTTTGTCATTTACTTCAGACATATAGTACTGTCCTACAACCAAAGAAGCAACATTCATAACATTCGCAACACCGTTAGCAACTTGAGAGGCTTTATTAAATTGAGAGGGATCTACTTTAACAAGATTTGCTTGACCTGCAATACCTTTTCCATTTGAATAAAAGCCACGAACAGCTCCCTCCATTCCTTTTGATTTGGACAAGGTTGCACCGCTTGGTATAATGGCTCGATATACTTCACCAACAGACTGTAAACCTTTATTCGTAACAGTTTTAGCTGCAGTATTGGTTAAAGCTGGTACGGTCGCAGTTATTCTTGCTATAACGGTTGAATCTTTAATTTCATAAAGATTTCTTTCATCAAGGGCTCTTTCAGATAGCAGTTCAACTGGGATAGAAATTTCAAATGCTTTATCATCTTCCACTGTAGAAATCGGTAAAACCGATACGCTTTGTTGGTCCTCACTAATATATTTCACTTCTTGCGATGTCGATTTCTTTAGCATACGATACATTGCAATAATAATTACTATTCCCAATACTATTAAAATCAAAAATAAAGAATTTTTCATTAAGCATCCCTCAATTCACTTGGTATCTTGAATTATTATACCATTTTTAATGTCTACAAATATTAAAAAAGCCTACAAGACTGAAAAAAATCAATCCTGTAGGCATAACTATTATTTATGTGATGAAGATATAATCATCTTTTTCTGGCTTACCAGTATTGCGACCAACAGATACATAACCTTTCGGTGCTCTAGCCCAGACCCAGCCGTCCGCAATCACAAATCCCTCAGCTTTAGGAAGAGTCCATGTTGCTCCACGATTGTACTGACCAACAACTGTTCCACTTAAAGTTGGACGATTACGGATATTCAATCCGTTAATCTGAACTGTTAAGGTTTTAGTTGATGGTTGAAATGGTGCTGGTGGAGTTGAACCATGTACTCGATTCCCATTTTCATCAAAGACAGAATATCCACTTTTAGAATCAGCTAATTTCTTTGCATTAGCTAGATCCCTAAAAGCACCAATCTGTGATTTGGCATCTGCCCATGATTTTCGCACTCGGTACATTCCACCACTTGATGTAGGTGGCTGACTTGTTCCATTATTAATGGCATTGGCTTTGTTCACAATTTCTTGAAGTTTTTCTTTCAAGACTCCCGGACAAGCTGTGGCACTAAAGTGCGAGTGAGGGAACAAGTTCTTCATCGGCACTAATTGCCCTAAACCATGTCGTTTGGCGACGTCAGCACAAAGTATAGCACTGGCATCAATCGTTGCTTGTGCTACAGGCCATGATGGTGCGCCTCCACTATTAATATGTTCAATCCCAATGGATGAAATATTAGCTTCCCAATTGCCTGCATGCCATGCTGTATTGTTTTCATCCACGTATGCACGAATTTCGCCATTCTTTCCAATGCCATAATGAGCGGATGCTTGTCTGGTGTTCCACACACTTGGCATGATATCAAAGTTTGTACCTGCCACATGATGGATAACAATTTTATTGACTTTGGATCCTGAACGTCCTCTTGTAAAATTCGAAAAACTCTCAAATCCATATTTTGTTGCTAAATTACTGATTCCCATTTTCGTTATCCTCCTTACCATGTAATTGTTTGAGTGTTGCTTTCATTTTTTCTGGCACAGGTAAGCCAATGCTTATAGCGTTTTCTAAAAGTGAGATTCCCTCGTTTGAGATGTAGAAGAAAATCACTGCATCACGCAGAACGTTCCCTGTTTTAAGTTCCAAATCGAGCATGTGACCGACACCAACGAGCAAGAAAATAAAAATCTTCTTTGTGATGCCCTTTGCCCCAATGCGGCTTGAAACCTTCTTCTCGTTAATGGCACGCAAGACCCCTGTGATGTAATCAACCACCACAAAAACGAGCAAGGTATAAAGCGAAGCATCAAAACCTCCTAAATACCAACCGACAAGACCACCTGTCGTCACAAAGCCTGTCTGAATCAAATTCCATGTCTGTTTCATAATGTCATTCCTCCGTTTCTGTATTGAAAAAAGCATTTAAGGTCTCACCTAAATGCCTTTAACTTCTGTTTCCAATAATTCTAATATGAGCTCTAAGGTCTCGGCATCTTTGCCTGAGACCGTAACCTCGCTATCTTCCAAGCCACCAATCAATAAAGGCAGTTTGTCATGAAGTTCCGCCACATCAATGACGGAATCCTCATCTAACAAATCTGCCTTTTCTTTGTGATATTCAGCTGCCGTTTCGGGCAAAAGTGAAAAGTTTCCGTTGTCTTGGATCAGATTGCCTTCCTCATCTTTCTTACCGAAACGCTGTAATAAATCGACTTCATCTTTATAGAGTTCATCAATCTTTACACGGATGAGTTTAACGAGTTTGGTTCGCACTCGACTGACTTTGGATTGTAGCTCAAATCCTTCAAGGAAGGTAATCACATTAACCAGTTCTTCGTTCTTAATTTTTAGCATCCTTCATCTTCTCCTTTAATTCGCCTACCTGAACACAGAGGTCATCCACCACCATTACGAGTAGGTCGACCATATCGGTTGAAACACTCTGTGGCTTCTCAACCTCTTCAACGTGTGGCAAAACCACTAATTCTTCTTCATTTTCCATCATGTCCTCCTATCCGTAGGTCGTCATTGAATTAAACGCCTGTGGGTTATACCAACCGCTGGCTGTCCCGTTACTGTTAAAACCAGTTGGCAAGGCGATCGTTCGCCCCGCAAGTTTCCTACAAATCTCGCGGATAATACCAAAGTCCACCCAAGTGCCATCATCACCAATAAACAAATTCGAACCATTAAATGCAATCCCGGCATCTCCGGTACTTGATCCAATTCTTGTGTAAAGCGTGGAACTGAATGTTATCCCTCCGAATGAAATCGTATGACCTCCTGCCATCTTTATTGAGCCATTGAGCCACACGTCATCATCAAAATGAAACCCTTTCTCCTTATAGGTTTCAAGCGTTCGTGAATACCAGATGAGCTTAGTGGTATAACTTGTTGCTCCTGAGCTATCCTTATGTGCCCAAGCCATATACTCTGTGCCATACCCAAGGTCAAATACAAGACCTCGCCAATCGGTATGACCACTGATATTATTCGCACCAATCGTTCCAACCGTTGTACCACCACGTCTAATGGTCATTCCTTGAGAGTTGATTTCTGTTACAAGTGTGCTACCTGAGTAGTAACCGATAGTCGTTCCTGTGATTCTAATCGAGCTACTTGCGGTAATGGCAGTGAGGATATTGGCTGCGAGCTTATCAGCCGTAATCGAACTTGCGGCAATGCGACTAGCAGACAATGTTCCTGTCGTAATCTTTCCAGCATCAAGACTCGCAATCTTGGCACTTGTGATAGATGCATCCGCAATCTTTGCTGTGGTAATGGCGGCAGAACCAATCATGGCGGAGGTGATGATGCCATTATCAATGGTGGTTTGACCGGTGATATGAACCTTATTCCCCGCAATCAAGATGCTTTCAGGAGAAATGTTAATTTGGTTAATCACATCACCTTTTCCAACTCGGAGGTTGATGATGTCCTTTTGCATCATGATGGTGGAATAAACGGTATTGGCTTTCGAGTAGTCCTCTCGGGCAGATGCCGAGAACACATTCCCGTCATAATCATCAGGCTTGGTTGTCGTATTTACTCGTACCCTGAGTTTCAGGGCATTCGGTGGGACGGTCGCCACACCTGAAGTGCTGATGTAGGAAATCTGCGTATAGGCTGATTCATCCATTGGATTCATGGTGAATGGACTCGTGGTCGCATTGTAAATTCCCGCGTATGAACCATTCTTGATTGCAAAGAAAGCAATGTAGACGTAGTCACCAAGCATTCCCGAGATTTGTTCAGGAGTGATGTTCCACGTATGAATCGCATTACTTGAGTTCGTGACCGTGTCAATTTGTTGCCACGTTCCTCCTGCATAAAGCAAGACGATGTTGTTGGACGTGTCTTTCCGACCGTTCCAAGTGATGGTGCTTGGCAGTGCTCGTCCACCCATTGGGAGTTTGTAAATCACGAGGTAATCTTCTGCCGAGGCATAGGGATTGGATGTGACTGAACCCGTGATGGATAAGGTTTCAACTGCCTTGGAGTTAAGGTAGTCAACGATTGTGGTGTTGTCATAAGTCCCAACCGCCAACTTTTCCACGTATTGTTTTGCAGCTGGCACATAGTCCACATAAGGCAAGGTAAAACCATAGTAATGGTAGTAAACCGTCAGTGCCGACCCATCACGCCTCTGCCCGATGAGTTTATCCCCTTCTGCCACATCAATGTACTCGGAGCGGATATAGTTGGTTGCAGAAATCTCCGAACCATCACCCGTGCTGAGTGACCCTTGTTCCCAGTTCTTCACTTTGAACGGCACACCGATTTCGTCTTGGAGTTCAGATACTTTCAAAAGCATGGTGTTTGATGTTTGTTGAATCAGCGTTTCGGCTGAAGTTACTCTCCCTGTTAAGCTATCCACGGAACTCTGACTTGCCTTACTCGCAATTTGTCCCGCTTGAACGGTCAAACTTGCCTCAGCACTCGAGATTCTGCCAGTTAACGAATCTACCGAAGTTTGACTCGCTTTGGCAGCTATCTGACCTGCCTGAACGGTAAGTGTCGACTCAGCTGTCGTCATCCGTCCTTGAAGGTTCGTGATATTGGTCGCGGCCAGTTCGATTTTTGTGGCATGTTGATTTACGGTAGTGGTCAAAGTTTCGGTTGCCGATTTGGCTTCAAGTGCCGTCACCAATGATTGGTTCAACCCTTGGTCGAGAACTGCCGTTGAAGTGGTGGTTGAGCTATCCGAATAAGTCGTCACCCCTCTTGTCCAGTAATACTTGCCACTCGACCACGTTGGAATGGTATTAGACCACGAGCCACCTGTTTGACTTGTACTTGAGGTCGACAGGTAAAACTGCTCACGAACTGAGGTAATAGTTGGTGCATTTTGCCCCGGAGCACCATTTGCCCCTGGACTACCTGCTGCCCCAGTCGCCCCTGTGTCACCTTTGTCTCCCTTATCCCCTTTAGCACCTTGCTTGGAGACCGAATAGGAAGTGGTCGTAGAGTTATCTTGCAGTGTAAACACTATTCTCGTCCAAAGATATTGAGTGGCTGAAACAGACGGCACGGTGCTTTGCCAACCCGAAGTTGGAGCCGTTGTACCACTTGTGCCGACCGCATAGGTTACGCTTGATGATTTGACCGATTTGTTGAAAGCTGAATCAGCTACTTGGCTGGCAGTATTTGCGGTTGATTTGGCTTGATTCGCATTTTCCAAGGCGGTCATCGCCTCATCAAAGGCTCTATTGGCTTTTTCTAGTGCATCAGCTGATTCCTCTTGAGCCTGAGCTACTGCTTGTTTGACTTCTTCAGCTGTCAGGTCATTGGCTAGGGCGTACCACTGAGTCACACCTTCACGAGTTTCATAGACCCACATTTCTAACTTGTCGCCATTTTCCTTGTACCAAACGTCACCTAGCTTTGGATTGGCAGGTGTGTCCGGACCATAGAAGTTGGTGTTTTTACCGTTAGCAGCCGTCAAAGCATAGTTGGCATCATCTTTTGCTTGTTCCACCTTGGTATCGACTTTCTTAATGTCCTTTGCCACATCTGTAAACTTAGGCATGACGTTGCCAAGCGTGATGGAAATGAAGGCTTTAAGCATCGGATTATACTTATACTCAACCATTCGAGCCGTCACATTAAATCCGTCTTCTGCGTGAATGACGGAAACTGTGTCACCAAGATGGATCTCTTCAAGGCTTGAGAAATCTTTGTATTCCTCGGTTCGTTCCAGTGGGGCGAACTCCACATCATAGGTGGCGGTGGGCAAATCAATATGTCCCACCGTAAATTCCTGTGCTGCAAGTCGCCTGAGTTCGGCATAGGCTAACTCTTTGGTCGCAAACTCGCCTTCTTCATCACCAACTTTGACGTTGTCGTATTTGATGACCTTGATTTTCGGACTGACATAGTAATTGATGAGGGGGCTATCAACATATTTCTCTGGTAAGAACAAGCCTTCATAGCCCTCTGGCATAATGCGAGTGACAATAGATGAATAGTCTAGATCAGACTCGTAGCCTGTGAGGTTCTTCTTGTCTCGAATCTGAAGGCCATTATCACTCCCTCGATGAGCAAGAATGGAAATCAAAAAGTTATCCCGGACAATCTCTCCACCGTATCGAGTTTGATAGCCATTATCCAAATCAGCATCCAACAAAACCTCCACAGGGTTTAAACGAACCAAGCGGGCATTGTTGACTGCAGTGATATTAGACGTCCCAGTGAACAAGTGACTGACTGCTGTTGCACCAAGTAGCTGTGTCAATGCTCTAGAACCGTTCTTGTTGACGATATAGGTATCTTCAATCAGGTTCTTTGCTAGGTCATAGAAGATGTGGTGTGCCACAATATGCAAAAGACCGCCAAGAGAATCATCACGTTCAACGATTCGAAAGAGTTGGTCTTGAAGTTCAGGCACAGGACATTTCACAATCATCTCAGGTCGAAGTTTATCGCTTGACCTAGCATGAATCGGATAATCAAACTCCAAAGAAAAAAGCCCATTAAGTTGTTCGGAAACAACCGGGCTTACCACAAAATCATCAAGGACAGCGAGACCATTGTGATTGAAATTTGATTCAGTTTTCTCATATAAAATCATCATAGATAGCGCCACCTCGGTTCAATTTCTACTTTGGTAATTCCTGTGCCAAGTGTCACGGTATTAGAGCCAACTCGAAACTCAGGAAAATCACCCATCATTAGGTTATTCGCAGCCACGTCACCATAAAAGCATTCCTTCAACTCTGAGTCGATAATCAGATATTCTGATTGCAAGTTGAGTACGATAGGCTTGCCATTAATAGTGAGTGTTCTCGTGCCACTGCCAAATACTTTGATTCTCGGCAATGAATAGACATTTCCGCTATTCGTCACCGTTCCTGAAGATGTTCGGTTGATGAGTGGGACACCTGCCTTATATCGAAATGGCGAGCACGTTATCTCGAGTTCAAACTCCCACATGGTGGAGAGAACTTGGGTTAACCCACTCGCTTGGACGGTTTTCATTTTATAAAAGACTGACGGATCATTTGAAAAGCTGATGGTCTTGGCATTCAAGATTTGTGGGGAGATGGTTCGCCAGACCGTCCACACATCCTTTGCCCAGATAATGGCTTTCAGATTGAATGTCATATCCTTCCAGCCTTTGAGCAAGGTCAGATCTCCCTCTCGCCCATCCACCTCGATGTTCTCAATCACTCGTTCACTTGTCGGAATGATAGGGACTTGCGTAATACGAAGTCTAAGGTCAGTCCGTGAATTAATTGTTCCACCTAAAATAAAAGCATTCAAGCTACCACCTCCTTTTGAGTACGAAAAAAAGACCGCGAAGCGATCTTTGGTAAATATAACATGCACATTTACATATACTTTTTTAAGTCATGATGCTTATTAGCAAGCTTTTGACGATATTCTTTTGTAGCTATAATCAAGCCTTTCACATTTTTTCTTTCGTCACCTGCAAGTTGTTCCTCGAATTTAATTGACTCCTTGAATAAGCGCTCAAGTTCATGACCCAATTTGTTTTGATTAGCGATATGATATACTCCACCACCTATCAGCGCAACGGGTGCTGCTACCACAGCGGCAATGCTAACAATACCCCCAACTGCTCCGGCTACTCCAAATCCCGCTAGTGCAGCCATAATCTCAGCACCACTCATTCCGGCAAACGCTGCAAATACAACCCCTACTCCAACAGCTCCAGCACCCAATCCGCTAATAGCTCCTGCTAATTCTGGTGGGAATCCTTCCGAAAACGTGATTTTTTCACGATTTTCTGTCAGAAATGCCTCCTCTGATACAAGTAGCTTAAATTCATCAACCTCTTTTTTGTCAATTGGAGTAATATGTCCCATGACATCATCAATAATATTCCCCATAATAATTCTCCTCAAATTCCGATTACGTATATGTAAATTATACATCAAAATTAAAATCGGCGCTTTTACTCCTTAATCAGTAAGCATAATTTCTACGTTTCAAAACAGCTAAGCTCTCATCAATTTCAGGAGCCAAACGACCGACAAGCGTGCCATCATCAAGGGTAATCTTGATGTCCATTGCTTTGAGCAGTGCTGGAAACATCTCAGTCGTGATATTTGTAAGTGCATCTACCTTTGCGCCTAAATCAAGCATAGAGAAGGTGCTGTCAATTGCCGTATGGATACCAGTATCAATATCGAAGTTTGGCATATCAAGTTTGGTTGGAATAGCATCTTGCATGGTTTTCGCCACACCTGTCATTTCCTTATCGAAACCAACACCAATCCCTAAAGCCATGTTCTTCCCGATTTCATCTCGGAACAAAGTCGATGGTGAGTGAATACCAAAGAAATCCTTGATACTGTCTACCACACCACCAAAGAACCCTGAGATTTTACTTCTCAGCCAACCTGCGGCATCAGCGATACCATTCCACAAACCTTTGATGAGGGTAAGACCGATATTGCCCATTGTCGAGATGTACTCCCCAAAGGCATTCACAAGCCCTGTGATAATTTGAGGGACGGCTTTTACGACTGCTGAAATAATGGCGGGCAAGTTTTGAACCAAAGCTACCAATAACTTCACACCCGCAAGAATAATCTTGTCGATGTTCCCAACCAATGTGCCTGTAATGGCGTTGATGATTTGAGGTAGAGCGTTCGCAATGGTTGTGATGATTTGTGGCAGAGCACCAATCAAAGCAACCAAGAGTTGAATACCCGCTTCAATCAGCTGAGGGATTGCCCCAATCACCGCATTGATGATGTTTTGAATAATCACTGGAATAGCTGCCACAATTGCTGTGATAATATCAGGTAATGCTGATACCAACGAGGTCAATAACTGAATCCCTGTCTGAATAATGACTGGAATGGAACTGATAATAAAGTTCACGATACCAGTGATAATCAGTGGCAACGCACCAATCAAGATAGGTAGTGCCGTTATCAATCCCTGAGCTAGTCCCATGATAAGTTGTAAGGCAGCATCCAAAAGCAAAGGCAAGTTCTGAATCAGTCCATTCACAATCGTGATAATTGCTTGAATGGTGATTGGAATCAGCTCGGGCAACGCCTCACCGATACCTTGAATCAGAGTTGTCACAAGTTGAAAGGCCGCGTTGATGAGGAGTGGCAGATTTTCAATTAAGGTCTGCACAATCGTTAAGACGGCTTGAACAACTACTGGAATCAGTGTTGGTAACAGTCCCAAAATTGTCTGCAATACCTGTGAAAATAAAGACGTTACTGCTTCGAGTAAGGTTGGCAATAACTGTCCGATTGCTCCAATAACCGCATCAATCACTGCAGGTAAAGCAGAGACGATATTTTCAATGACTGGAATGATGTTCTTCAGCACATTTTGGAAAGATTCAACAACATTCCCAATCAGTGAGCCAATATCCGCATTGGCATTTCCGAGTCCTGCCATGAGGTTGGAAATTGCCGATTGCATTCCGTCAATCGAACCGCTGATGGTTTCAGTCGCCTCTTTGGCGGTCGTTCCTGTGATGCCCATTTCAGTTTGGATTGCGTGAATCGCTTCTGTCACATCCGCAAAGTTTGAGAGGTCATACTTCTTGCCCGTGATTTTCTCCGCATCAGCAAGCAATCGTTCCATCTCGCCTTTTGTACCACCGTACATTTATATTCGCCATAGGTCGTTAGGCTATGACCGTTCTTTTATGAACTGCTGCATATTTCTATGCAGATTAGACTATCTCTTATGCCATTTCGGCATCCTTGCACTTCCACGCACTTGCGTGTACTCTACTCCATTAAGCAAATCTTTGCTCTGTTTCGATAGTCGTTACACTTTTATGAGTTTTTCTTGAAGTCTGATACATGAATTGATAACCCCTCATCAATCCTCGTCTACCAATTGTTCCAACTTTCAGCATTTGAGAAATATTCCCAAGTGTGCAATCGAAATAATCTGCTGCCTCGGAAATACTAGAAAACCGAAGAACTTCTGAAACACTGAGCCACTCAATGTGACCTCCACCACGGTTCTTCCGTCTTTCCTCGTAGTGCTTGACCACGATTTCTTCACTTCTTACGCCAACAGTTCCAAATCTTGAGTTTTGTTCGCTGTAAGTTGCCCATCGAAGATTTTCAACAGAATTGTTTTGACGGTCGCCATCAATGTGGTCCACCGTTGGTTTACAAGCAGGATTAGAAATAAAAGTTTCAGCCACTAAACGGTGAACTGAGTATTTCTTACCTCTGTTGTTTTCCCACAGATCAACAATGAGATAACCTGTATTCTGATTCACGTAAGGTTGCTTGAGTTGATTGGTATTGTCGTTTCTAATTACTCCGTTCTGATTGATGGAGTAATTGGGGTTTTGTGTTATCTTCTTCCAAGTTAAATTCTCATACTTAGCACGGTATTGTCTACGCCTTGACGCGTTTAGAGTTTCACCGTTTTCACAAGGTTTAGACTGGGCTAAAC
>JBAQDU010000022.1:0-19285 GCA_049294805.1 Clostridiaceae bacterium | reverse complement strand
GATCATATCGACATGAACGTTGACTTGATCACACCCATCGCTATGGACGAAGGACTTCGTTTCGCTATCCGTGAAGGTGGCAGAACAGTTGGTTCAGGCGTTGTTACAACCATCAAAGAGTAATTTACCAAGAAAAATATAGAAAACAAAGAACTGAGATAAGCCAAGTGCTTGTCTCAGTCTTTCTTTTTGTTATTTTACTGGTTTTATAGGATAATAGACTTATTATGAAAAAAGCAGGAGCATATTATCATGAATGAGGTAAGACGAAAATCATTGATCCGAAAAATGGATCTGGACTGGCTGAATATCGCTGCCAGTATGGTCAGCGAAGAGGAATCCGTCGAGGATGAGGAGTATGTAGAAGATAAAGAATTGCTCGTTGGTGAGATCTTGAAACTTCGTGAAAAATTACCGGGGATATTGCTGTTTTTGCTCCATCACGGTGTGATTTCGCGCTTATTGAATCATTGCGGAACTTACCTTGGCATGGAAGTGGAACCAGAAGAGGTCGATAAGATCCGTAAGAACATCATTACAGACCTTAAAACAGTCTCAGACAAGGATTACTTGCTGCCCTTGCCAAACCACGCTCTGGAGACGTCAGCGGCCTTTGCAGAGCTCCTGGTCATTGAAGGGATCCTGCCGGAACTCCTGTTGGAATGGAGTGATGAGACCCAAGGCTATATTTCAACTGCGGTCATCGCAACTGAGATATGGAATTTAGTCAACTACTACGGAGTCATCACCCCGGCGGATCTGTTGCGGCTCCATTCAGCCTCCCATGGGGAAGAAGAAGCCTTGGATGAAGAAATTATGGGGATCATTCAGGGGTACATTGAAATGAATCTATCGGATCAATTGTTTTTTGAAGAGATCAATGGAGAAGATTATTTACTATCTGAATATATGGGAATCGAACCCGAAGCTATTTTAGAAGATATCAAGAACTTTGATGGGGATTATTACATCGTGGGCATGGAGAGTCTGATGGACATGCAGTATGGTATTACGCCTCTTGAACTCTTGACCTTGATGGATTACATCAATACATCGTTTGAAGTCAATGACGAGATCGAGGCCTTACTGACGGATGTTGAATTTCTCCATACCATCATCGTCACCCTGCGAGGCAGAGGTGCCCGCTACATGCCCAAATACTTCCATGAGGAGTTAGGCTGGGAGTGGGCCATCAATGATAAAGAATCCCGTGAATTCCTTTTTCAGGACCTGTTGAATCAGATGCCGCGATTCCAATTAAAAGGCCATTCCGTGGCAGAATTAGATGGCGAGGAAGAAGATGAATATGACGAAGAGGAATTGTTCTTCGAAGATGACATCCCTGAAGAATTTAAATTTAAGATGAGAAAACCTAAGCCAGATGACGATCAGTTTTTGAACTAAGTAGATCAGCACTGTACTGATCGAAACAAATGCTTGAAACAAGTGATCCAAATAAGTGATCGAACTAAGTGATCGAACTAAGTGATCGAAACGCTGGGGAGAGTCTGGTCAGCTGGGCTAATGCTAAAAGTTTTGACCTTTTGCGTTAAATACTAAATTGTAAATTGAACCGGTTATTCGTCTTCCTAAAATATTCTTTTTAAAGAAATGTTAAATATCGATTGATCCATGTTATAATGATAAATGCGTAAATTGGGGATAAATTATATTGACACACCAGTTTCTGTTGTGATACAGTAACTAGGTGATATGTCCGAAAGACATATTATTTTTATCCTTAAAAATAGTAATGGGATATGGAGGTGCAAAGAAGTGAGAGTAAAGATCACAATGGCTTGCACAGAATGTAAGCAAAGAAACTACAACACAATGAAGAACAAGAAGAATGATCCTGAGAGACTTGAAATGGACAAATACTGCAAGTTCTGTCAGAAGCACACGTTACATAAGGAAAGCAAGTAATTTAGTAAGGATGTGAAGAAATGGCTTCCAAACAAGGCGGAATAATTAACTTTCTCAAAGCTGTGAGAAAAGAAATTGAAAAAACCACCTGGCCGACCTCTGAGCAGGTCAAGAAAGCTATCGTAGCTGTAGCTGTAGTAGCTTTAGTTTATGCACTCCTGACTGGCGTTTTTGACTTTCTGATCGGTCTGATCATGAAATTCGTGTTTCAGATATAGGAGACCAGACGTCCGATGGAAATGGGTAAAGCAGGTTGGTATGTAGTTCATACATACTCTGGTTATGAGAACAAGGTTAAAGTTAATCTTGAAAAAGCGATTGAAAACAGAGGGCTTGAATCTCTGATTCAAGAGGTAGCAGTTCCACTTGAAGAAGTCATAGAACGCAAGGATGACGGAACGGAGAAGAAAGTTCTCCGCAAGAAATTCCCTGGCTATGTACTTGTTAAAATGGTAATGACGGAGGAATCCTGGTATGTCGTTCGTAACATCCGCGGATGTACGGGCTTTGTCGGGGCGAAATCCAACAGTCCGGTACCCCTTACAGATGAAGAAGTCCGTAAGATGGGAATCCGTGAAGTAAGACAGAAAATGGACATCCATGTGGGGGAACCAGTTACCATTGTTTCCGGTCCCATGAAAAACTTTACGGGCAACGTTACAGAAGTCCATGAAGAAAAACGTAAAATCAAGGTCGAAGTTCAGATGTTCGGTAGAGAAACTACCGTTGAAATGGATTTTGATCAGGTAGAAAAACTCAGGTAGTCTATAGAGCTTATTAGCTTTTATAGTGGGAGGTCATCAAAATTATCAAAGATGGCCGAAATTACCACAATATAGGAGGAAAATCGAATGGCAAAGAAAGTCACAGGAATGATAAAGCTTCAGCTTCCTGCAGGAAAGGCTACTCCGGCTCCACCAGTCGGACCGTCACTTTCACAGCATGGTGTCAACATCATGGGATTCTGTAAAGAATTCAATGAAAAGACAAAAAATCAGATTGGTTACATCATACCAGTAGTAATCACTGTTTATGGGGACAGATCCTTCAGCTTCATTCTGAAGACACCACCAGCAGCCGTCTTAATCAAGAAGGCGATTGGTATTGAGACCGGATCAGGCGAATCAAACAAGAAAAAGATCGCTAATCTTACTCAGGATCAGCTCAGAACGATTGCAGAAACAAAGATGCCTGACTTAAATGCAGCCACGGTTGAGACAGCAATGTCAATGATCGCAGGAACTGCCAGAAGCATGGGCGTTACAGTAGACGAAAAGTAAGAATAACTCACATATAGTGGGAGGCCAAAAAACCGTTATAACCACAAGGAGGAATTGAATAAATGGGAAAGAATTATGTTGAAAGTGCTAAGCTCATCAACCGGGAAGAACTATATTCACCGGAAGAGGCACTGGACTTAGCAGTTAAAACTGCAAAAGCTAAGTTTGATGAAACCATCGAGCTCCATGTTAGATTAGGTGTTGACCCAAGACATGCTGACCAACAGGTCAGAGGTGCAGTCGTACTTCCAAACGGAACTGGTAAGACTGTCCGGGTTTTAGTTTTTGCTAAGGGCGAGAAAGCTCAAGAAGCCAGAAACGCAGGCGCTGATTTCGTTGGTGAAATGGACCTCGTTGATAAGATCCAAAAAGAAAACTGGTTTGACTTTGATGTTGTTGTTGCAACACCAGATATGATGGGTGCCATTGGTAAGTTAGGCCGTGTACTCGGACCTAAGGGATTAATGCCAAACCCTAAATCCGGAACTGTTACATTTGATGTAACCAAAGCTCTGGCCGAAATCAAAGCTGGTAAAGTTGAATATAGACTCGACAAAACTGCGATCATCCACGTTCCGATCGGAAAGAAATCTTTCGGTCAGGAAAAACTGGGAGTTAACTTTAAGGCAGTAATGGATGCCATTGTTAAGGCAAAGCCAGCTGCTGCTAAGGGCCAGTATGTCAAGTCCATCTCCGTCTCATCCACCATGGGACCTGGAGTCAAGATCAACCAGAACAAGTTCTAGTTGATGCAATGATTTCTTGCAACGATTTCTTGAAAACGCATTTGACTTGAATGTTTTTTCATGATATTCTTGTAAAGCAATAAACTTAAAATTAAAAACGATTTTTCCAAAGACAGCCGGTAACAAGGTAAATCCAGCCGAGGAGATCATATAGAGCTCATGTGAGTTTTAAAAAGGTCTTTTTCTGCTGTGTCTAGCGAAAAAGACCTTTTTTAGTTATTTGTCACTTTAATAAGGAGGTGTACAGGTTGTCAAACTCAATCAGAGAGAAAAAGGAACAGGTAGTCAGTGAGATCCAAGAACTCATCGATAATTCCAAATCCTTAGTCGTGGTCAACTATCAGGGTATCAATGTAGAAGATGATACAGCTCTTAGAAAAATCATGAGAGAAAATAACGTACAGTATAAAGTATTGAAAAATACAATGGTCGATCTTGCCATGAAAGACAAGAATGCCGAAGATTTTATCCAATACCTGGACGGACCTAACGCGTTCGCGTTTGGTGAGGACGAAACTACAGCAGCCAAGGTTCTCAAGAAGTTCATTACGGACAAGAAAAAGCTTGAGATCAAGGGTGGTTTTGTAGCCGGTCGTGTTTACACAGCAGAACAAGTTATCGCATTGGCAGACATGCCATCAAGAGACGAACTTATCGCAAAGCTGCTTGGTTCACTCCAGAGCCCGATATCCAATTTCGTTCACGTACTGCATGCATTGTCCCCAACCACCAGATTTACTTACATGGTTAAGGCCCTTGCAGATCAGAAAGCTGACCAGGCATAAGATCGCCTGATCCGGCAAATCATCAATCAACAAATCAAAATAAAAAAACAATCAAATTTTGGAGGATTTTTAAAATGACTAAAGAGCAGATTATTGAAGCAATAAAAGGTATGAACGTACTGGAACTTAACGACTTAGTTAAGGCTTGCGAAGAAGAATTCGGCGTATCCGCAGCAGCTCCTGTAGCTGTAGCAGCAGCACCTGGTGCAGCCGCTGTTGAAGTAGAAGAAAAGACAGAATTCGACGTAGTTCTAGCCGGTGTTGGCGATCAGAAGATCAAAGTCATCAAGGTTGTAAGAGAACTTACAGGTCTTGGATTAAAGGAAGCTAAGGATTTAGTTGACGGAGCTCCTAAGACAGTTAAGGAAGCCGTTACAAAAGACGAAGCTGAAGCAATGAAAGCTAAGCTTGTTGAAGTTGGCGCAACCATCGAAATCAAGTAGTATCCACTGCAATAATTAAACAAACTGTGAAGAACTTCGAGGCTGGTCACTGACCAAAATCGAAGTTCTTTCTTTATTAAAATAAATACTTATTAATCGATAAAGCGAGTATATTAAAATGCTGAAATACTCAAAAAAAATATATTTTAATATAAGAATTAGTGTTATTTTAGCGTTTTTCATAATTATTCTAAGGATTTAAAGCGAAAATTACTACTTTCACAAGGCGTCGGAAGGTCAGAAGGACGGCTATGATGAATACATATTACTAAGTTGAGGAAGTCAGTGGCCAGGTCTTTTTAGAAAATCTTAGAATTGCTGAAACTTTTACGGCTCGATTGATGGGTCTCATGGGGAAAACTCTGAACGAATCAGAAGGGTTGTTAATCAAACCCTGTAATAGCATTCATTGTTTCTTTATGAAGATCTCCATCGATGTTGTTTTTCTGGATAAGGACAGTGAAGTTGTCCACCGAATTGATGGGATGAAGCCCTGGTCAATCAGTCCGATCATCAAAAATGCTGCAGTTGTCATAGAGGCGAATGCTGGTGCACTAAAAGAAATCAAAATCGGTAGTGTTACAGTTAACAGAGGAATCGGTGAATCGGTTTTTGATTTAGTTAACCAAAGAATTCGACTAATCAAATAGGGGGAATTAGGTAAAAAAACTGATTTTTTAACATCGTTGTAAAGTGCTGAAGATAAATAAAATTCAGCACTTTATTTTTACACAATCCCACGATGGAACAGGATAACACTAAAGTTTGTCTACAATTAAGAATACTGGAATGGAGGATCAACAAATGGGGAAATATGGGTTAGTTGCAGTGAAAGCTGCAGGTTTTGTAAATGATGGGAAAGAACCTCGTGAAGCTTGGGAAATTGCTAGCTGTGAAGTTTTTTTGAGAGGATGTAGTTCTCAAATCAAAGGATGTCCTCGGGGAGCGTTCTTAGGACTATATAATCATCAAGGAAAAAATACGCTATATGCCAAAGCTGCTTTAGAATATTTAAAATCTCATCCAAATAGTTCTATAACAGTTAATCGATTATGGAAAATCGTTATGGATGGAGAGTCGAAAAAGCATAATGGTCAGATGGATGTAGTTCTTTCACTTTATTTAGCGGGATTAATCTAAAATAACTTAATCTAAAATAACTTAATCTAAAATAACTTAATCTAATAAGAGGGACCCCTGCATGCAATCTTAGGACCTGATAAATCACCAATGACATGGAATGATAGTCATACCTATTTTACTAAAAGATCAGTACTTCTTGATTCTTAAAATGGTGTCAGTGATTTTGCTCACTGACACCATTTTAAGGTGATTCGGCTCTAAGCCTTATTTTGACTCTTTAATAATTTTAGCTGTTTGTAGAAATTCTCATCTCTACGGGCTACCGCCTCTTTATCTTTGCCATCTGAATAATCGTAGAATCCTTTGAGAGATTTCACACCGAGTTCGCCGGCTTCCATTTTATCTTTAAGAAGGGCCGGGACATCTTTGCGATCAGAGAGTTCAGCAAAAAGATAGGAAGAAATGTAGTAGAAGGTATCCAATCCGCCAAGGTCGGCTGTTTCAAAGGGTCCAATGGCTGGATAGCGGAAGCCTGGACCGTATTTCATGGCGGTGTCGACATCTTCAATTGTGGCAATGCCATCTTCAACTATTTTTAAAGCTTCTCTTAACACTGCAAATTGCAATCTGTTTCCGATGAATCCGTTGGAGTCTTTTAAGACAACGACGGATTTCTTGCCAATGGTCTCAACTAACACCTGGAGGGTTTCAACGACATCGTCGGTAGTTTCATGACCTTTAGTAAGTTCGATCAACGGAATGATGTGAGGTGGATTCCAAAAGTGCATGCCGATAAACCGGGATTTATCTTGGACATCTTCGCTCATGGCGTTAATGGATAGGCCCGAGGTATTGGAGGCTAAAATACATTGGGGGGAGACAATGGCTTCGATTTCTTTCCAAAATACCTTTTTGATTTCCAGTTTTTCAACAATGCACTCAATGATAAGATCGCAATCTTTATAATCCTGCTTATCCACACTGAACTTAATATTCTCCAGTGTCTTTTCGGCAGCTTCAGGAGTCAAGAGACCTTCTTTGATCAAATTCTCTTGGTTACGATCGATGATTTTCTTGCCGACTTCGAGATACTTAGGGTCGATGTCACCTAAAACGACGCGATAGCCGTTTGATGCCAGGATTTGGGCAATCCCGGATCCCATAGTTCCCGATCCGGCCACACCGATGGTTTTAATGTTTCTCATGTTGATCCTCCAACTATTTGATAGTAAACGTTTATAATTGTAATTTTACATCAATGAACTGGGGATACAAGTGCTAAAACAGCAGTTAATCATCCGCAAACATGCCAATTTGTTATCCTGACTATAATTGGACGTTATAGAGTGCTGGAACGGTCCACAGGATTTGATTCGTTTGGCTAGTTTGGATTGGCTTGGTATGATTTCATTTATTTATTGTCGGGTGGAGTAACTTTAAATACCCTTGACCCGAATTCATATCTACCGGTATGGAGGTATGCTCATGGATGATTTTCCAGGTCGATCCATGCTTTTTAAGGATCAGGGTAATACGGTTTTCGAGAGAGCGGAGAAATTGGTCGGACTCTCTCAACTCCCGGAGAACGTAGTGGAAACATCTGTTAAATATTAAAAAACTTTACAAGACCAGGCGGTCCCGTAAAGTTTTTTGTCTAATCTATTGTCTTTAGTTGTCCCGGTGACGCTCTCTCAAAGAAAAGTTTTTAGGTGATCCCATTCAAATTGCATCAATTAAGTTTGGGTAGGATTGGTGGCAGATTGGATCGGAAATGATGAAGGGTGGGGCAAATGGAGCGGATGGGGAGGGTTTGTTGCCAATGTTTGCGTTGAAGCCTTGGTTTGGTATCAAGGTCATAAAGTTTCAAAAAAAGGTCAAAAAAAGAAGGGTCAGGGTTGACCGATTGCAGTTGCTATTGTACAATATTAAATTGTACCCGTATCGAATTGACAGGATACGGAAAGTTAGTAGAGTGGTTTATTTATCCTTATTGTATAACGAAAATAAACCATTTACAAGTTAAAAGTAAGGGGTGAAGTTATGGTACATCCTGTTCCTAACCCAACGGGAAAAAGAACAAGAATGAGTTTTGCAAGAATCAAAGAAGTTGCCAAAATGCCGAATCTGATCGAGATTCAGCTTGATTCTTACAACTGGTTCCTAAAAGAAGGTCTCGACGAAGTATTTGATGATATTTCAGCCATTACAAATTATGGCGGAAACTTATCCTTACGCTTTGTAGGATTCCATCTGGACCGGGAAAACGTGAAGTACTCTATCGAAGAATGCAAAGAACGAGACGCAACGTATGCAGCACCGTTAAAGGTGGTCGTTCGTCTGGAAAACACAGAAACTGGTGAAATTAAAGAACAAGAAGTCTACATGGGTGAATTTCCATTAATGACTGAACAGGGAACTTTTATTATCAACGGTGCCGAGCGTGTTATCGTTTCTCAGCTCGTTCGTTCCCCCGGCGTTTATTACAACGAAAGTTATGATAAGACCGGCAAAGAACTCTATTCAGCAACAGTCATCCCCAATCGCGGAGCCTGGCTCGAATACGAGACCGACTCCAATGACATTATATACATCCGCATTGACAAAACCAGAAAGCTCCCCATTACAGTAATGGCCAGAGCCATGGGTTTTGGTTCCGACCAGGAGATCTTCAACTATTTCGGCGAAGACGAACGGTTAAAGGCGACTGTGGAAAAAGATCCAACCAAGACCCGCGAAGACGGTCTCATTGAAATTTATAAGAGACTGCGTCCGGGTGAACCACCGACGGTGGATTCGGCCGAATCACTATTAAACGCGCTGTTCTTTGATCCCAAGCGGTATGACCTGTCCAAGGTCGGCCGCTATAAGTTCAATAAAAAGCTCAACGTCGTACCTCGAATCGTTAACCACGTCTGTGCCATGGATATTGTCTCGCCCATTACCGGAGAATTATTGGCTGAAAAAGGCCAAAAGATCTCCCGTGAAGTGGCCTTCAATATTATGGAAGAGGGGATCAACTCCGTCGATATTTTAGTGGATGACCGGATCGTCCGGGTAATCGGCAATCATTTCGTCCCATTGATCAAGTACGTCGAAATGGAAGAAACCGATTCGCTATATAAGGAAACGGTCCATTATCCGACCTTGATGAAGATCTTAAGTGAAAATCAAGAATCCGTAGAACCACAGGAACTGCGGGAATTGATTCGTCTGCACATCCACGATCTATCACCCAAGCATATTATCCGCGATGATATGTTCGCCACCATCAGCTATGAACTTGGCCTGCCCTATGCCGTCGGCGTCATTGATGACATCGACCATTTAGGACACCGCCGGATCCGCAGTGTGGGCGAATTGCTGCAAAACCAGTTCCGGATCGGGTTATCCCGGATGGAGCGGGTCGTGCGTGAGCGGATGACCATTCAGGATCAGGAGAACATCACGCCCTCTGCGTTGATCAACATCCGGCCGGTGGCAGCTGCTATTAAGGAGTTCTTCGGATCGTCCCAGCTCTCCCAGTTCATGGATCAGACCAACCCATTGTCTGAATTGACCAACAAGAGAAGACTCTCAGCCTTAGGACCCGGCGGACTCTCCAGAGACCGGGCCGGTATGGAAGTGCGTGACGTTCACCATTCCCATTACGGCAGAATGTGTCCCATTGAGACCCCGGAAGGTCCGAACATCGGACTCATCGTTTCCCTGGCTTCCTATGCCCGGGTCAATGAGTACGGCTTTATTGAAACTCCGTACCGGTTGGTGGATAAAGTCAACGGCATCGTAACCGAAAATATTCGCTATTTTACAGCCGATGAAGAAGACTTATACCTGTGTGCCCCGGCCACAGAACCATTGGATGAAGCCGGTCATTTCATGGATGAACGAGTCACTGTACGGCGCCGGGAGGATGTTATATCCGTTCCCAGAGGCGAAGTTGACTTGGTGGATGTATCTCCCAAGCAGCTCGTATCCGTCGCCACAGCCATGATCCCCTTCCTTGAAAATGATGATGCCTCCCGTGCCCTGATGGGTGCGAACATGCAGCGTCAGGCCGTTCCGCTCTTAAGAACCCAGGCACCCATCGTCGGTACCGGGATCGAATACCGGGCAGCCTATGATTCAGGCGTACTTCCCAAAGCCAAAAACGACGGAGTGGTTGAATTTGTGTCAGCCAGCGAGATCCGGGTCCGCCGAGATTCCGACGGCGGCCTTGATATCTGTCGGTTGCAGAAATTTAAACGGTCCAACCAGGGTACCTGTATCAATCAGAAACCTTTGGTTGAAAAAGGCCAGGTAATTAAAGCCGGTGACATCTTAACGGATGGTCCTTCCACTGATTTAGGCGAGATCGCGCTGGGTAAAAATATTCGGATCGGCTTCCTAACTTGGGAAGGGTACAACTATGAGGATGCCATGCTGATTTCTGAAGAATTGGTCCGGGATGATATTTTCACCTCGATCCATATCGAAGAATATGAAGCTCTGGCCAGAGACACTAAGCTCGGACCGGAAGAGATCACCCGGGATATTCCAAACGTCGGCGAAGATGCCTTAAAAGACATCGACGAGCGTGGGATCATCCGGATCGGAGCTGAAGTTCGCTCCGGTGACATCTTAGTCGGTAAAGTCACACCCAAGGGTGAGACGGAACTGACCGCAGAAGAGCGCCTGTTACGGGCCATCTTCGGTGAGAAGGCCAGAGAAGTTCGGGATACGTCCCTGCGCGTTCCCCACGGTGAGTCCGGCATTATAGTTGATGTTAAGGTCTTCACCAGAGAAAACGCAGCAGAACTACCGGCCGGTGTCAACATGCTGGTACGCTGCTACATCGCTCAAAAGCGGAAGATCTCAGTCGGCGATAAAATGGCCGGCCGCCATGGTAATAAGGGTGTTATTTCTCGGGTCTTGCCTGAGGAAGATATGCCGTTCCTGCCCGATGGCCGTCCATTGCAGATCTGTTTGAACCCCTTGGGTGTACCGTCTCGTATGAACATCGGACAGGTATTAGAAGTTCACTTAGGCTGGGCAGCCAAGAAACTGGGCTGGCATGTTGCCACACCGGTCTTTGACGGCGCTACTTATGAAAACATCGAAGACCTCTTAGAGGAAGCCGGTTTCCGCCGGGACGGCAAAACCATCCTATATGACGGACGCACCGGCGAGCCCTTTGACAATCCGGTCACAGTGGGTTACATGTATATCTTAAAACTGGCGCATCTGGTCGATGACAAGATCCATGCCAGAAGCACCGGACCTTACTCCCTGGTCACTCAGCAGCCGCTGGGTGGTAAAGCACAGTTCGGCGGACAGCGGTTTGGAGAAATGGAAGTTTGGGCACTTGAAGCCTATGGCTCAGCCCATACCCTCCAGGAGATCTTAACGGTAAAATCCGATGACGTGGTGGGTCGTGTCAAGACTTATGAAGCCATCGTCAAGGGTGAGAACATCCCGGAACCGGGAATTCCTGAATCCTTCAAGGTTCTTATCAAGGAGCTTCAGGCTCTGTGCCTTGATGTCAAGGTACTAAATGAAAACCATGAAGAGATCGAACTCAAGGAATCCGTCGAGGATGAACCGATCTTTGAATTCAACGCAGATTTCCAGAAGGAGAAACTTGAGTTCCTCCAGAAGGAAAAACTCACCGAAGAGGATGCTGAAGAACAAAATCTTCTGATTGAAGATCTGGACAAAGATGCTGAAGAACCACTAAGCGAAGAATTGGATTAGCAGGAGGTCCGCCCTTGATAGAATTAAATAATTTTGAAGCGTTGCAAATCGGGCTGGCTTCACCGGACAAGATCAGACAATGGTCCCGAGGTGAAGTTAAGAAGCCTGAAACTATAAACTACAGAACCCTTAAACCGGAACGGGACGGCCTGTTCTGTGAACGGATCTTCGGACCCATGAAAGACTGGGAATGTCACTGTGGAAAATACAAGAGAGTCCGCTATAAGGGCATCGTGTGTGACCGCTGCGGCGTTGAAGTTACCAAGGCGAAAGTACGCCGCGAGCGGATGGGTCACATTGAACTGGCCGCTCCCGTATCCCACATCTGGTACTTCAAAGGCATCCCGTCGCGGATGGGTCTCATCTTAGACATGAGCCCCCGCTCCTTGGAGAAGATCCTCTACTTTGCCAATTACGTGGTCCTAGACCCCAAGGGGACAGGCCTTGTAACAAAGCAGCTGCTCTCGGAAAAAGAATTCCGGGAAGCCGAAGAAAAGTACGGCTATAACACCTTCACGGCCATGATGGGCGCAGAAGCCGTGTTAAAACTCTTAGAAGCCATTGACCTGGAAACCCAGTCCAAAGACTTGTCGGAGGAACTAAAAACGGCGTCCGGTCAGAAAAAGATCCGGATCATCCGCCGCCTGGAAGTCATTGAATCCTTCCGCAAATCCGGCAACCGGCCCGAGTGGATGGTCATCTCCGTGATCCCAGTCATTCCCCCCGACATCCGGCCCATGGTCCAGATCGACGGTGGACGGTTCGCCACATCGGACTTAAATGATCTGTATCGGCGAGTCATCAACCGGAACAACCGGCTAAAGAAGCTCTTAGACTTAAAAGCGCCGGACATTATCGTCCGCAATGAAAAAAGAATGCTCCAGGAAGCAGTAGATGCCCTGATCGATAACGGCCGGCGCGGCCGGCCTGTAACAGGCCCCGGCAATCGTCCGCTCAAATCCTTAAGTGACATGCTAAAGGGTAAGCAAGGCCGGTTCCGGCAGAACTTACTTGGTAAGCGCGTCGATTACTCCGGACGGTCGGTTATTGTCGTCGGACCGGAGCTTAAGATGTATCAGTGCGGTCTGCCCAAGGAAATGGCGTTGGAACTCTTCAAGCCCTTTGTTATGAAGAAGCTTGTGGAAAATGGAGTTTCCCATAACATCAAGAGCGCCAAGCGCATGGTGGAACGGGCTCAGTCTGCAGTCTGGGATATCTTAGAAGACGTTATTTCCGATCATCCAGTCCTCTTAAACCGGGCACCGACACTGCATCGTCTGGGTATCCAGGCGTTCCAGCCGGTATTGGTGGATGGCCGAGCCATTAAACTGCATCCCCTCGTATGTACCGCTTACAATGCGGACTTTGACGGCGATCAGATGGCGGTCCACGTACCACTGTCCATGGAAGCTCAGGCGGAAGCCCGCTTCTTAATGCTGGCAGCCGGTAATATTTTAAAACCATCTGACGGAAAACCGGTCTCAGTACCGACTCAGGATATGATCCTGGGATCGTACTGGCTCACCATGGACCGCGATGGCGGCCTGGGCGAAGGCAGTGTCTTCAAGGATCTGGAAGAAGCCATCATGGCCTACGAGACCGGACAGATCCACCTTCAGTCCAAGATCCAAGTTCGCGTTTTCCGCGAAGTGGATGGCCTGCGCCAGTCACAGATCATCCCAACTACCGTTGGTAAGATCATATTCAATGAATCCATTCCCCAAGACTTAGGTTTTGTGGACCGCACGGATCCGGCCAAGGCCTTTGACCTGGAAATCAATTTCCTCGTCACGAAAAAGAACCTGGGCAAGATCATCGATAAATGCTACTTAAAATATGGTCCCATCCATACTTCCATCATTTTGGATGATATCAAGACCAAAGGCTTCCATTACTCCACCCAGGGCGCAATTACCGTTGCGATCTCGGACATGGTGGTACCAGAAGCTAAGAAACTACTCATCGAAGATACCGAGAAAACCATCAAGAAGATCGAGTCCATGTTTAACCGCGGCCTGATCACGGATGAAGAACGGTACCAGTCCGTCATTGAAAAATGGAGCAAAACCACTGATGAAGTGGCGGATGCCCTGATGGACTCGCTGGATCAGTTCAACCCCATCTTCATGATGGCGGACTCCGGAGCGCGTGGTAGTAAGTCACAGATCAAGCAGTTGGCCGGAATGCGCGGACTGATGGGTAATCCATCCGGTAAGACCGTAGAAATTCCGATCAAGGCCTCTTTCCGGGAAGGCTTAAACGTATTGGAGTTCTTTATCTCCACCCACGGAGCCCGTAAGGGAAATGCCGATACGGCGCTAAAGACAGCGGATTCAGGCTACCTGACCCGGCGTCTGGTCGACGTATCCCAGGACGTCATCGTTCGCGATGACGACTGCGGAACCGATGAAGGCATCGTGGTCCGTGACATCAAGGAAGGCAATGAGATCATCGAGCCGTTGCAGGAACGTCTGACCGGACGCTTCTGTTCCGAAGATATCGTCGATCCGGCCACCGGTGAAGTACTCGCTGCAAAAAATACCTATATCGACCCCTTCCTGGCCGAGACCATCGTCAAGCACGGTGTCACTGAAGCCAAGATCCGCTCGGTATTTACCTGTAAAACTAAGACCGGCGTCTGCGCCAAGTGTTATGGCATGAACATGGCTACAGCCGTGGAGATCAACATCGGGGAGGCCGTCGGAATCATTGCGGCTCAATCCATCGGTGAACCCGGTACCCAGTTGACCATGCGTACGTTCCATACCGGCGGTGTTGCCGGATCCGATATTACCCAAGGTCTGCCCCGTATCGAAGAGCTCTTTGAAGCTCGTAAGCCAAAGGGCTTGGCCATCGTCGCTGAAACTCCCGGTGTCGTCCGCATGGAAGAGACCAAGAAAAAGCGCGTCATTTACGTCGTCGCTGATGACGGCACGGAACTTAGCTATGACATTCCGTTTGGATCGAGAATCGGAGTCGTTGACGGAGACGTCGTCGGCGCCGGTGATGAATTGACCGAAGGATCCATCAACCCCCATGATATTATGCGTATCAAGGGAGTCGACGGCGTCCGCAAGTATATTCTGTCGGAAGTCCAAAAGGTTTACCGGCTCCAGGGTGTTGATATCAATGATAAGCATCTTGAAGTTGTCATTCGCCAGATGACCCGTAAGATCAAAGTGTCAGATGCCGGTGGAACTGAGCTATTGCCAGGATCCGTCATTGACATGTTCGATTACCGGGAAGCCAACCGCAAAGCTGAAGAAGAGGGCCTCGTACCGGCCCAGGGCGAACAAGTCCTGCTCGGTATCACCAAAGCTTCACTGGCAGTTGATTCCTTCTTATCCGCCGCATCATTCCAGGAGACCACTCGAGTACTGACCGATGCTGCCATTAAAGGCAAAATCGATCCGCTCCTTGGTTTAAAGGAAAATGTCATCATCGGTAAGTTGATCCCGGCCGGAACTGGCATGCCCAGATACCGCGATATCCGGCTCAACACCGATAAAGTTACTACTGTGGCAGATCAGGTCGTGACCAGAATGAACTACGAAGAAGAGATCCTGGATTTTTCCAAGGACGACAACGAGTAATCCATTCGGTCCAATCGAAAAAAAATCAAAAAACTGCGAACCCGGCACTTAGCCAAACCCCAAGGAATCATAATTAACATTGACACTACAAATCGTTAATGTTAAAATTGACTTCGTGTGACAAACCGGAAGGGCAAATATGCCTTTTCGGGCTTGTCCGCGGGTGTGGTTAAAGCCCGGTCAACAAAGCTACCAGCCACCTATTGCCATAAACCCAAAGGTTTAATGGGGGTAGGCGGATCATGGATAGATCACAAAAGACAACACGGTGTGAACCGTCAAGGCCAAAATAACGCGCCGGATGACCCACCGCTGCACATGCCGATTTCGGCATAATCTTAAAAAATCACAGGAGGTGAAGAAATGCCAACCATCAACCAATTGGTCAGGAAGGGAAGACAGACTGTTGAATACAAGTCAAAATCACCAGCTCTACAGTCCAACCCGCAAAGAAGAGGTGTTTGTACCGTCGTTAAGACCTCAACACCAAAGAAGCCAAACTCAGCTTTGAGAAAAGTTGCCAGAGTTCGTTTAACCAACGGATTTGAAGTTACAGCTTATATCGGAGGCGAAGGACACAATCTGCAGGAACACTCAGTTGTTCTTATCAGAGGCGGAAGAGTTAAGGATTTACCTGGTGTAAGATACCATATCGTTAGAGGTACCTTAGACTGTGCCGGAGTAAGCAACAGAATGCAGTCCAGATCAAAATACGGAGCAAAGAGACCGAAAGTTAAGAAGTAGGTCGCCTGCGACAAGTGAATTGCTCTGTTTTAGTTTATGATTGTGTATTTTGACACTTATCAACAATAAAGCACAGCATTTTGCGACCGGCCCTTTCCAAAGGCTGCCGGTAGAGTACCTATGATCTAAAATATTTTTAAGGAGGGAAGAAAGATGCCAAGAAAAGGATTTATCGAAAAGAGGGAGATTCTGCCAGATCCCGTATATAACTCAGTGGTCGTGTCCAAGCTCATCAACAATGTAATGGACGCCGGCAAAAAGGGTGTAGCGCAGAAGATCGTTTATGGAGCATTCGAACTCATCCAACAGAAGTCCGGTAAGGACCCAGTTGAAGTATTCGAAGCTGCCATGACCAACATCATGCCGATGCTGGAAGTTAAAGCCAGAAGAGTCGGTGGTTCTAACTACCAGGTTCCAATCGAAGTACGTCCAGAAAGACGTCAGACACTGGGCCTTCGTTGGTTATTGACCGCTGTGGGCAAGAGAAATGAAAAGTATGCAAGAGAACGGCTCGCAAACGAGCTGCTTGATGCTTCAAACGGAAATGGCGCTGCAGTCAAAAAGAGAGAAGATACTCATAAGATGGCTGAAGCAAACAAGGCGTTTGCACATTTCAGATATTAATCAATGCCCGAGCGTTACTTAAACAAAAGCCAGAGGAGGGGTCAGCGTGGCAAGAGAATACCCAATCGACAAATACCGTAACATTGGAATAATGGCACATATTGATGCCGGTAAAACAACGACTACGGAAAGAATCCTGTTCTATACAGGAAAAACCCATAAAATCGGAGAAACACATTCAGGTGAATCCCAGATGGACTGGATGGCACAGGAAAAAGAAAGAGGTATTACAATTACCTCCGCTGCCACCACATGCTACTGGAGAGGACACCAGATCAATATCATTGATACCCCAGGCCACGTTGACTTCACCATTGAAGTAGAACGTTCCCTGCGAGTCCTAGACGGTACAGTAACCGTTTTGGATGCCAAGTCCGGGGTCGAACCTCAGACTGAAACTGTTTGGAGACAGGCAGATCGCTACGGAGTACCAAGAATCGTTTATATTAATAAAATGGATGCCACCGGTGCGGACTTCTTTAGGTCCATCGACACCATCCATGACCGGTTGAAGGCAAATGCAGTAGCAATCCAGATCCCGGTTGGAGCCGAAGATAAATTCGTCGGAATCATCGACTTGATCGAAATGGAAGCCAAGATCCATAAAGATGACCTTGGTAAAGAAATCGAGATCGGACCGATCCCCGAAGATTACAAAGAAAGAGCCATGGAATTCAGAGGCAAGCTCTTAGAAGCCGTGTCTGATTTTGATGAAAACATCATGGAGAAATACCTGGAAGGCGAAGAAGTTTCTGTTGAAGAGATCAAAAACGCCATCCGCAAGGGTGTTATCTCCAATGGCTTGATCCCAGTACTCTGCGGATCCTCATACAAGAACAAGGGCGTTCAGGAAATGGTTGACGCAGTTGTTGACTTCCTGCCATCACCTTTGGATATCCCACCAATCACCGGGACAGACGAAGACGGCGAAGAAGTTACACGCGAATCCTCCGATGAATCACCCATGTCCGCCCTGGCATTCAAAATCGCCACGGACCCCTTCGTAGGCAGACTGGCCTTTACCAGAATTTATTCCGGTATTATGACATCAGGCTCCTATGTATTGAACTCCACGAAGAACAAGCGGGAGAGAATCGGCCGTATCGTTAAAATGCATGCCAATCATCGTCAGGAAGTCGAAGAATTAAGAGCCGGAGATATCGGAGCTGTTGTTGGTCTTAAAGATACAACGACCGGAGACACCCTTTGTGAAGAAGCAAATGTGGTCGTTTTGGAGTCCATGGACTTCCCGGAACCCGTTATTAATATCGCCATTGAGCCACGCACCAAAGCCTCCCAGGAAAAAATGGGAATTGCCTTGGCGAAACTCACTGAAGAAGATCCGACGTTCAAAACTTGGACCGATCAGGATTCAGGCCAAACCATCATTGCCGGAATGGGTGAACTTCACCTGGACATCATGGTTGACCGTCTCATGAGAGAATTCAAAGTCGAATGTAATGTCGGCGCACCTCAGGTTGCCTACAAGGAGACCATCCATAACACCGTTAAGGCCGAAGGTAAGTACATCAAGCAGTCCGGTGGTAAAGGACAGTACGGTCATGCCGTTATTGAAATGTTCCCACAGGAAGGCGATTACACCTTTGAAAACGCCACCGTCGGCGGAACCGTACCGAAGGAATTCGTCGGACCCATCGATGCCGGTATCAAGGATGCATCCAGAACAGGTATTTTGGCTGGCTACCCAACCATCAACTTTGGTATCCGTTTGATCGACGGTTCCTACCATGACGTCGACTCCTCTGAAATGGCGTTTAAGATCGCCGGATCCATGGCCTTTAAGAGCGCTATGGCCAAAGCTGATCCAGTTATTTTAGAACCGTTGATGAAGGTTGAAGTCATTGTTCCCGAAGAGTACATGGGCGACGTTATCGGCGACATGAACTCCAGACGCGGCCGGATCGAAGGAATGGATGACAGAGCCGGAGCTAAAGTCGTCAAGGGATTTGTTCCCCTGTCGGAAATGTTCGGTTATGCAACTTCCCTACGTTCCAGAACTCAGGGTAGAGGTGTTTACTCCATGGAGTTCGACCACTATGCAGATGCCCCGAAGACAATTCAGGAATCAATCGTCGGCAAGAGAGCCAAAAAAGACGCTTAATTGGACGCAGTCCGATCTAAGCGAACATTAAAAATTAAACTTTAAAATATAAAATGATATAAATTCCAACAGGAGGATTCAATAATGGGAAAACAAAAATTTGAAAGAAACAAACCCCATGTTAATATCGGAACCATTGGTCACGTTGACCATGGCAAGACGACATTAACAGCTGCCATCACAACCGTTCTGTCCAAGAAGGGTTTTGC
>JBAQDU010000021.1:0-13529 GCA_049294805.1 Clostridiaceae bacterium | reverse complement strand
TATTAAAGCGGCAGTGGATCAATCCAACGTTGGCTTTGTGCTCATCTATCGAACGATCAACTACGAAGGGATCGTCGCATCAACTGCGTGGAGTGTAGGCACGCTTAATACGGATTCTCAACTCTTTTTAGTTACTAAGAAGAAAGGCTCCCTGGTCCAGGTCTATGACACAAAATTGACCGAAGGAAAGCAGGAGCGGGTAATCAACAATGTGATCCGCAGTTGGACGACCACACAAGACTATCAAGTAATTCGAATTCGTCACACGGATCCGGAGACCATGGCTCTTAATTTCATTAAAGTCACCGAACCGGGCGGTAAAAAAACTACCACCGAAATTAAATCCAAAATGTCTGGTTTGCCAAATTGGGAAAGCATTAAGTACGACTAAAAGCTAGCCAAAATTGGCCAATCAATGGCGGGTGTTCTAACTATGCACTGGTTATTTTTGGGGGATAAAACGTCAAATAATGGATTTTATGATAAACTATAAAAATCAAGATTTTACCGACTTGCAATTTTTTAATCATTATTTTGTCATAATGACGACAACTAAGGAGTTACTACTATATGAAGAAAATAACCAGCATTATATTAGCGATGCTTTTTACGGTTTCGATCTCAGGCTGCGATGTAATTCGGCCGGCTCAAACAAAGGCCGCTGTGCGAACTACGGCAGCAAATTCAGTTTCAAAACCATCGGGGACAACCAAAGCCGACGTAACAGCGGAATCCAATGGCACAAATACTACCATTGTCTCAGCGACAACGACCCCCGGCATGACCACATCCGATACCCAGCCCACTGCGACGACAATCGCCGCCACGGACTCGCTTGGACTAGGTGAGACGAAGAGCAATCTTCCCGGCGAGTTAAGAAAAGAACTGGATAAAACCAACAATGGGATCATGCTCATTTATTACCCGGAAAAGTTTCCGGAAATCAAAGCCATTACCAGATGGACCATCATTGACTACAATACCAATACCCAAGTTTTATTGGTAACTAAGAAAAAGGGATCCATTGTCGAAGTATCCAAAGCGCAGCTGACCAATGATGACCGAGTTGTCATCCCCGGAGAAGTCATCCGCGATTGGGAAACTACTTCAGACTATGAAGTGATCCGGATCCTTTATACGGATCCTGAGACCATCCCCTACAATTTTATTAAAGTCAAAGAACCGGGCGGAAAAGTAACAACGACCCATCTTCGGACCAGTATGCGCGATAATCCCGTATGGGAAGTCTATTCATACGACAAATAATGGCCAATATAAAGTGAAAAAAACAATGAAAAGTACGGTTTTGATTCAAATGGTACTTTTTATTGTTTTTTGTCATTTTTTTGATTAACCCGGAGCTTGAGCTTGCCCTGGAATTGGGCAGTGGATCTAAATTCTCACACTATTTTCTTACACAAACGGGTAATAGGAGCCGTGGGGCGGATGGAATTGGTATTGGGATCAAACAGGAAGTGGGAATGCCAAGGGTGCAGCTGGGAAGTGGAACAAGCCCTGGATGCAGGCCAGCCATACTTTTGGGGTTGAAACCACGCTGAGAATCAAGTATGATGGTCTTCAAGTTTAAAATATGAAACAGAATGTTTAGTGAAGGGTGGGCATATGGATATTGGCGAGAAAATTAAAAATAACCGATTGAAAATGGGTTTAACACAAGAAGAGCTGGCTGAGCGGTCCGATTTGACCAAAGGTTTTATTTCACAGCTGGAGCGTGACAACACCAGCCCGTCGGTGGATACGCTGGAAAAAATCGTTCGGGCGTTGGGTACGGATCTTGCCGAATTTTTCAAATCCTCCATTGCTGAACCGGTGATCTATACCCTGGCCGATGCCTGCCAAGTCAATGATGAGAATTTGGGCCATACCATGCATTTTATTGTGCCAAATGCTCAAAAACTCGATATGGAGCCAGTTGTGCTGGATTTGACCCCCGGCGGCCGGTCGCGGACCTATACCCCATATGAGGGCCAGTCCTTTGGCTTTGTATTAGACGGACGGATCCGCCTTCACGTGGGGACGGCGCAATTTCTCTTAGATCAGAGTGATTGCTTTTATTTTGAAATGAATGAGACGTGTTATGTTGAAAATATCGGAGAAACGAAAGCGAAATTATTGTGGGTCTTGTCCCCACCAAATTTTTAATCCATTACGAGGTGACCAATGGCAATGCAAATTGAATTAAACGGGATCAAAAAAGGCTACAATGGCAATTCGGTCCTTAAAAATATGAATCTTGAAATTCAGCGGGGTGAATTTATCACGCTGCTCGGCCCGTCGGGGTGTGGAAAAACTACGACATTGCGGATCATCGGCGGCTTTGAAGCACCGGATGAAGGCACTGTAGTATTTGAAGGCAAGGATATTACTAATTTGCCGCCCCACCTTCGGCCCGTGAATACCCTGTTCCAACAGTATTCTTTATTCCCCCACCTAAATGTCTACGAGAATGTGGCCTTTGGTCTGCGCATTAAGGGGATGGCTGAGGCGAAGATCAAGGAACAGGTCGCTCAAAAGCTTCAGCTGGTCAATTTGACGGGCTTTGACAAACGCCGGCCGGATTCCTTATCCGGCGGTCAGAAACAGCGGGTCGCCATGGCCCGCGCCCTGGTTTTGGAACCGGATGTGTTCCTCTTGGATGAACCGTTGAGTGCCCTGGATCTAAAGCTTCGCAAAGAAATGCAGGTCGAATTAAAACGCATTCAACAGGAACTGGGCATCACGTTTATTTTCGTGACCCATGACCAGGAAGAAGCCTTGACGCTCAGTGACCGCATCGTCGTCTTAAATGAAGGCATCATTCAACAGATCGGGACACCCATGGATATCTACAATGAACCCATCAATGATTTTGTGGCTGATTTTATTGGGGAATCCAATATATTTGAAGGGGTCATGCACCGGGATTTTGAAGTGACTTTCTCCGGTCGAAAATTTGTTTGTGTGGATCAGGATTTTCATCCGGATGAGGCGGTGGACGTGGTGATCCGGCCTGAAGATGTAGAACTGGTGGACCCTGCCTTTGCCATGCTGACGGGCACCGTCATCTCGAGTTTGTTTATGGGGGTTCACAATGAACTACTGATCAAGACCGAGGCGGAAACCTATCTCTCCCATTCGACGCTGCACAAGGAAATCGGCGAAGTCGTCGGCATCCGGATCATTCCCTTCAACATCCATATTATGCGAAAAGGCGAGGTAGAAGGCGATGAAGATCTATAAGAAGACCATCGCCCCCTATACCCTGTGGGCTTTTGTATTTATCATCATCTCTTTGGCTATGGTGTTCTACTTTGCATTGACCGATGCAACAGGCGCTGTGACCTTCGCGAATTTTACCCGGATCGCTTCATGGCGGACCATGGGGACTTTACTGCGGTCGTTTAAAATTGCCTTGTTCACCACCCTGCTGTGCTTTTTGATCGGCTACCCCTTTGCCTACTTTGTCACCGGGCTAAAACTGCGCTTTCAAACCACAGCGCTGTTACTGGTCATCATCCCCATGTGGATGAATTTTCTCCTGCGTACGTACGCCTGGGTCACGATTTTGTCCAAGCACGGACTCTTAAATAGTTTCCTCGCCCGGTTTGGAGTGGGTCCCTTGGATCTTCTGTATACGGAAGGGGCGGTGATCCTAGGCATGGTCTATAACTTCCTGCCCTTTATGATCCTGCCAATCTACACAGCCCTTGAAAAAATGGACAACAGTCTGATCGAAGCCGCCCAGGACCTAGGCTGCAATAAATTCCAGGCATTTATTCGGGTGATTTTCCCCTTGTCGCTCCCCGGGGTGGCCTCTGGAATTGCCATGGTGTTTATCCCGGCGATCTCCACCTTTGAAATCACGGCCTTACTGGGGGGAAATAAGACCAACTTGATTGGAAACGTCATTGAACAGCAGTTCAGTGTGACGGGGGATTGGAATTACGGTTCCGCCTTATCGGTGATTTTGATGATTTTCCTGGTGGGTTCCTTATTGTTTAATAAAGGGGAAGCTGGCGGCCGCAAAAAATCAGGCGGCTCCCTTTCCAATCCTCTGGTGACGCCTGAGGCAGGGGCAAATCTTGCCAAGGAGGTCCGCCATGTCTAAATTTTGGACCCGGCTGTATATGGGCTTGGTGTTTGCCTTCTTGTATGCGCCGATTTTAGTCCTTTTGGTGTTTTCTTTTAATGAAGGAAAGACCCGGGGCAGTTGGGATGGGTTTTCCCTAGTCTGGTATCAGACGCTCTTACAGGATGAAGAAGTTTTATCTGCCGTGGGCAATACTTTTTTTGTCGCCATCGTATCGACCTTAGTCTCCACCGTCATTGGAACCTTGGGGGCCATTGGGATAGCCCAGTTTCGAAAGGCGCCTCAGCAGCGGATCTTGGTCCTTAATCAAATCCCGGTGGTCAATCCGGATATCATCATGGCCGTGGGCCTCATGGTCCTGTTTCGGACCTTGCAGCTGGACTTTGGCATGCTGACGCTGCTGTTGGCCCACATCGCCTTTACGGTGCCCTATGTGGTCCTGTCGGTTTTGCCCAAACTCAAGCAAATGCCCCAAGCTTTGCCTGAGGCAGCCATGGATCTGGGGGCGACCCCGGCCCAAACTCTCTGGCGGGTGATCATTCCCCAGATCCGTCCGGGGATCGTCTCCGGCGCACTGATCGCCTTTACTTTATCCATCGATGATTTCGTGATTTCTTTTTTCACCACCGGCAACGGCATTGAGACCGTCTCCACCATCGTCTATTCCATGGCCCGCCGGGGGATCAATCCGGAGATCAATGCCCTGTCTACCCTGATGTTTTTAGTGATGCTGATCTTATTGATCATTCCAAACTTATTCCAAAAGAAGGAGGAAGTCCAATGATCCAACTCAAAATCAGCAAAGGCCGGGATAAAATCCGTCGGTTCATTAGCTTCAGCCTGGTCCTCTTTAGTTTGATCATCCTGGGTAGCTGCACTTCGCAAAGTTCTCTATCCGAAGTAGTCAATGTCTATAATTGGGGTGAATACATCGACAAAGACCTCTTGACGAAGTTTGAAGCAGAAACGGGGATTCAGGTGATCTACTCCAACTTTAATACCAATGAGGATCTCTACGTTAAACTAAAAAACGGGGGCTTTAGCTATGATGTCATCGTCCCATCAGATTATATGATCGAAAAAATGAAAAATGAGAATATGCTGCGAAAAATCAATTGGGACAATGTTCCAAACCTAGACCAGATCGATGCTGAATTTCTAAATCCATCCTATGACCCAAAGCAAGAGTACTCAGCGCCTTATTTTTGGGGGACCCTGGGCATTGTCTATAACACCACATTGGTGGAAGAAGAAGTCACAAGCTGGCAGATCCTTTGGGATGAGCAATATGCCAGAAACATTATTATGCTGGATTCATCCAGAGATTCCATCGGCATCGCCCTGAAACTATTGGGCTACTCGGTGAATTCCACCGACGAAACTCAATTGGCCGAGGCTGAAGCCTTGCTCATCAAACAGTATCCCTTGGTGTATGCCTATCTTGTGGATCAGACCAAGGACATTATGAAAAATGGCGAAGCAGCTTTGGCCGTGATGTTCTCCGGGGATGCGGTGGATGCCCTCTCAGAAAATGAAGACTTAGCTTACGCAGTGCCCCAAGAAGGATCCAATCTGTGGTTTGATGCCATGGTGATTCCAGAGGGTGCCCAAAACCCTGAAAATGCCGAGCGGTTCATCAACTTTATGCTGGAACCGGAGAACGCCGCCCAAAATGCGGAATATGTCTGGTATTCACTGCCTTCTTCCGCCGCCGTGGAACTCCTCTCCGACGACTTAAAAGACAGTGAAGTGGCCTATCCCTCAGTGGAAAGCCTTGAAAATCTCGAAGTATACTCAGATCCCGGCGGATTTGTTAAAGTCTACGATGACATCTGGCAAACCGTAAAAAATCAATCCAGCAATTAGCCGATTGAAAGAACCTTGTTCGAAACCAATTCGAAACCAATTCCACAAAACTAATTAATAACCCTAAAAAAGGAGGGCCCTAACCCAACAGGTCTCTTCTTTTTTAGGGTTTTATAAGGAAAGTTAGGTTGAAGTTTTTTAGGAATTAATTGATGTTATACTAAAAACAAGTAGTTATCATCAACCATGGATGAAAATGCATCCAATTTATGAATGGAAGTGCATCCAATCGGATGAATGGAAGTGCATCCAATCGGATGAATAGAAGTGCATCCATTGTAATGAATGAAAGACGTAACAATAAACGAAAAGGGGAGTGGGGTTATGGGAGCAGCAGACAAACGAATCATCGGCATATTGGCCCATGTTGACAGCGGTAAAACCACTCTGGCAGAAGCGTTGCTATATCAAGCGGGGGCATTGCGCAGTCAGGGTCGAGTGGACCATGGCAATGCATTTTTAGACACCGGGGCAATGGAGCGCCAACGGGGCATCACGATCTTCTCGAAAATCGCCCGACTGACATTGGGGGAAGCCGAGGGCGTTCTCTTAGATACGCCGGGTCATACCGATTTTTCACCGGAGATGGAACGAGCTCTGGGGGTATTGGATTACTGTATATTGGTCATCAACGGAGCTGACGGGGTAACCAGCCAAACGAAGAAACTTTGGAATCTACTGGATTATTATGAGGTCCCGGTATTTTTGTTTGTTAATAAGATGGATCAGGTCGCCTCTGACCGAGCCAGACTATATGAGGCGCTTCAAGGGCAGCTGAGCGATCACATCCAGGATTTCACCAGAAGGGACCTATTGACCAGTGAAGATCTGGCAGAACTGGACGAGGATCTCCTGGAGGATTACCTATCCAAGGGGACCATTATGGAAGACTCGATCCGGGTCAGTATTTTGGACCGGAAACTGTTTCCGTGTTATTTTGGGTCAGCCTTAAAGGGCAATGGCATGGCGGAGTTTTATGAGGGACTCGTCCGGTGGACCATGGACCTCGTATATCCCAAGGAGTTCTCGGCTCGAGTTTATAAAATCTCCCGGGATGATCAGGGGAGGCGTTTGACTCATCTTAAAATTACGGGGGGCAGTCTTAAAAATAAAATGGCCATTGGACCGGAGAAGATCAATGAGATCCGCCTTTATTCAGGTTCTGCCTTTCAATCCGTCCAGGAAGTCTTTGCCGGGGAACTTTGCTGCGTTACCGGATTAAAAGAGACCCGGGCCGGTCAAGGCTTGGGTGAGGGAGAAGCGGATATTGCTTTGACTTTAGTTCCGGTCTTAAGCTACCGAGTCAAATTAGAAGAAGGCGGCGACCCGGCACAGCTGCTGGCCATATTAAAGCAAATCGAAGAGGAACTGCCGGAATTGGAAGTCACCTTCGTGGAGGCCACGGCTCAGATCTTTGTCCATATCATGGGCGAAGTGTTGTTGGAAGTCTTAGCCGATCTTGTCCAGACCCGGGGTGCCATGAAGATCAGTGTGGATGAAGGGAGTATTATTTACAGGGAGACTGTGACCAAGCCCATCATCGGCATCGGGCATTTTGAACCCCTGCGCCATTACGCGGAAGTTCAGCTATTATTGGCGCCATCGGCTGAATTGGATGTAACCACTGCCTCGATCTGTGATCAAAATACCCTGGCCCCGAACTGGCAGAATTTAATCATGACCCATGTTTTGGAAAAACAGCACAAAGGCGTCTTGCTGGGGTCGCCCCTGTCAAAAGTCTTGATCACATTGGTGACCGGTCGAGCTCACTTAAAGCACACCACGGGGGGAGATTTTAGGGAAGCCACCTACCGGGCGATCCGCCAAGGTCTGATGGAAGCCCGCGCCCAAGGTGCCACGGCGATTTTAGAACCTTATTATGAATTTGAAATTCGAACCGGAGCTGACACGTCAGGTCGGATCCTCACGGATCTGTCCCGGCTGTTTGCCTCTGACGTATCCACCAGTTTAACGGGTAACCAGCAAACCCTGATCAAAGGCCGCGGACCCGTCGCCACGTTAAGGAGCTATGCCCGGGACCTGGTCGCCATCACCCATGGCCAGGGCCAGATCCGGTTTGGATCCGGTGGTTATGATATTTGTCATAATCAAGCGGAAGTGTTGGAAGGAGTCGACTACGATGCCTCTGCGGATATGGCGCACCCTTCGGGCAGTATATTTACATCAGCCGGAGCCGGTGTCTATGTACCTTGGAACCAAGTGCCCCAGGCGGCCCATATTCCCCCCTTGCTCCTGGCTGGTCCTACGACCTCAAACCCTGCCGTGACCCAATCGCCCAAAGCATTCGCCGCCTCCATGGGTCCTGAGGAAGTGGAACGGATCATCAATTCAGTGGCCAATGCCAACAGCAATGAAAAAAAGAAATGGAAAGGGCGGTCTCGCCTTAAAGTGGAACGGGGCCACCCCCGAGGCACACCGCTGGCTGATCCATCTCGACCGACCTATCTGTTAGTCGATGGCTATAACATCATCCATGCCTGGCCGGATCTAAAAGAGCTGTGCGCTGTCAATTTCGATGCAGCCAGACAAAAACTGATCGAGCGCCTCCAAGATCACCACGGCTTTACCGGAGAGAATATCCTCTTGGTATTTGATGCTTATAAAGTAGCCGGGGGAACCGGTAGTTTAGATCACGAGAGCGGGGTCACCATTATTTATACCCGGGAAAACGAAACGGCGGACCGCTATATTGAACGGCGATCCAGGGAACTTGCGAACAACTTCCAAGTTAAAGTCGTCACATCCGATGCAGCAGAACAATTGTTTGCCCAAGGTTCAGGAGCCCTAGTATATTCTTCCCGGCGGTTTCTTGAAATCATGCAGTCCGCCAGAATTCAAGGCATGAAGGATTATGAACGCCTGCATGGCCAAACCGATCATCTGCGTCCCTTTGCCGATCTCCTGGATCAGTCATTGGATGACCCAAGGGATAATACTTAACTTGTCAGAATTTTTAAACTCAATATTTTTTGGACCCCGGGATTTTTTTGGGATGCGGTCGGCTGGGCTGACATCCATAAAAAAACGAACACCTCAAGGATCAAGATCCCAAAGGTGTTCGGCGTGGTCTTTTCTTTATTTTACTTGCTCAAGGTAGCGGCATTTTTGCCGGTGATCCGTCCGAATACATTGATGTCAGCCAAGGCATTTTTGCCCAAGCGGTTGGAACCGTGGATACCGCCGGTGACTTCATCTGCTGCATAGAGGTTGTCAATGATTTTTCCGTCCGCTGTAAGGACCTGAGCTTCCGGATTGATCTGGAGTCCGCCCATGGTGTGGTGTACGGTGGGGACTCGGCTGGCTGCGTAGTAAGGAGGGGTATCAAGCTTATCCTGGAACAAAGTCCTGCCGAATTCATCCTTGCCGGTAGCGATCCCTTGATTGAAGGCCTCTACAAATTTTTTGAGATTAGCTGGATCGACGCCGATCTTACCGGCCAGTTCTTCCAGGGTTTCACCCTTAAATGCTTTTTCGGCGGCAACGAGGTTTGCAATGCTTTCATTGAAGTGATTTTTAATGTCTTCGGTGGGGTAGGAGTCCTTGTCCAGAACTGTCCACATGAGAGTATCCGGCTGCTCGAAGTGCGCCTTGGTCATGACATCCCGGCGGGCTCCTTCATCAACGAAGCGGTTACCTTCTTTATTGACGAAGATCTGGTTTTCAACACCCTGCTCAATATTTCCGCTAAAGCTTCCGGTAGTTGGATCGCCCATGGGCAGGAGCTGGGACAATAAGCATAAGCATTATTTCTATTATGGGATTGAGATTATTTTTAAGATAGTTTATACTGAAGTGCAACTGAAATACATTGTTGATATTTATAGACTGATCAGCTGACCGGAGCGGTCTTGACTAAACTCTGGTGATACCGCCTAAGTCCAGGATAGAACTGGTGGGATTTAAGTTTTGAACAGATTCATCTTATCAAGCACAAAACCAAAAGGCTAAAAAGCAGACTGCTGAGCCAAGGAAAGGTAAGAATCATGGAACATGAGAAATCAAAGATCTATACAAAATTAAAACGAGATATCATCGAATATAAATATAAGCCGGGTGAAATTTTAAATGAAGTGGAACTGGCAGAGGAATTCGGGGTCAGTCGAACTCCGATCCGAACGGCTCTGCAAGAACTGGAGCGGGATTCACTGCTCAGTATCGTTCCGCGCTATGGCGCTCAAGTCGCGGCCATTGACTTTCGTAATGTCAAAGCCCTGTTTGAAGTGACCAGGCAGCTGGACCCCTATGCAACGAGGCTGGCTGTCAAGAAGATCACCAAAGCTCAACTGGAAGAATTAAAGGCTATAATCCTTCGTCTGGAGTCATTGACGGCCACTTCAAATTATCAAGAAGCCATCAATGAAGATGAAAAATTCCATGAGATTCTATTTAAAGCCTGCGGCAACCCGTGGCTTTTGAAAACGGCAGAAACACTCCACATCCATACGGAACGGCTGTGGCACTTCTGCAATGATTACTTTGATGACATGACCATGTTCACCAGGACGTTCCGTCTCATCGTTACGGCAATAGAAGAAGACGATGAAGATGCTGCTGAAAAGTATGCAAAAGAGCACATTGACGATTTTCTTGATCGGATTCGTGAATCGCTTTTTTAGATAACAGAGTAACAAAGAGTATTTTAATCCTATAAAATTTAGGAATGTGATAGAAGAAGCTGAATAGACTTTCTTAAAAAGCTCTGGAATCCTTAGTATATAAGGATTCCAGAGCTTTTTACCTTTTGTTTTTTACTGAAAAAACGAATTGATTGTTTAAAATATACTGTTGACCACTCATTGATAAACAGCTAGTATATTAGTGGAGGTACGTTATGATTTTAACAAATAATGTGAAACTTCGCGAGCATCCGGACACGGTCTGGGTCGACGGCGATCAAAGCCAGGTCCTGTTGAAGGCCCGTGACTTGATCCACCAGGGACACCATTTATTAACTTCACCTTTGGCCGCCAGCGGTCGAATGCACTTCTCGCCAGTGCGCTCCATTGTACTGACGGATGAAACTACTGCCAATGACCCCGCCTCAGTTCTTGCCATCGAAAACGGAATCACGCAGCATCAGACGACCATCAGTTTGCATTCTGTTGATCACCGCAATTTGGCCGGATACGAAATCATCGATTATGAGCTTTTAGTACAAGCTCTTAACGAGATAAATGAGCTTGAAGCTCGATATGAAAAAACAGGAGGAAATCAATTTGAAACTGGAAAGACGCAACGTTAAAATCAGTGATGTTGTTTTCGGCGAACAGAATGCTGTCGTCGGCGAACAGCTGATTTTAAACAAAGACGAACTGGTTAGTTTTATCAAAGGCCTTGAAAATATCAATGACGCAAAAATCGATATTGCAATGCCCGGCGATCGGACAAGAATCATACCGGTTAAAGATGTTATTGAACCACGAGTTAAGGTAGAGGGGATCCCCGGTTTTGCCGGTGTGACCACCACCACCGGACAGCTTGGCTATGGCGCTTATAATGTATTAAACGGAGTAGCCATCGTAACCATCGGTGATATCGTTGGATTCCAGGAAGGCGTCCTTGATATGTGGGGAGAAGGGGCCAAATGGACGCCATTCTCAAAAACCATGAACATCGTTGTCGATTTGATCTGCGATAAAAACTTAAAACCCCACGAACATGAAAAAGCAGTTCGCATGGGCGGACTTTTAACTGCTGAATATATCGGCAAAATAGCTCAATCGGCTCCAGTCTTTAGCACGGAAGTGTTTGAAGTAGGCTCCATCGATGAAGAAACGGCCAAATATCCCAACTTGCCCAAGGTCGTTTATGCAGAAATGATGATCACCCAGGGCCTCTTGCACGACTCCTACATTTACGGTGTCGATGCCAAGCAGATCATCCCAACCTTATTGCATCCCTTAGAAGAAATCGACGGTGCCGTGGTATCGGGTAACTGCGTGGCCGCTTGTGATAAGATCACAACGTACATGCATCAGAACAACTCCGTTATATTAGAACTCTTAAAGCAACATGGTAAGACCGTTAACTTCGTCGGCGCAGTGATGGTTCCGGAATTAACGACGCTGCAGGGCAAGTTCAGATCTTGCGACTTCACAGCGAAACTGTGTGCTCAACTGGGTGCAGATGGAGTCATCGTTTCCGAAGAAGGCTACGGCAACCCCGATTCAGATCTTGTTATGATCGCAGAACGTCTTGAGAAGCAAGGCATTAAGGCAGTCCTGATCACCGATGAATGTGCCGGCTGGGATGGGGCAAGCCAACCATTGGCTGACGTTAAGCCAGAAGCCAAAGCCGTTATTTCAACGGGCAATGTATCCCATGTCGTTACATTGCCAAAAGCCGATCTGATCTTAGGAAACCCTGAAGCCATTGCCAATTTAGCAGGCGGCTGGGCAGGATCCTTCGATGCAGAAACCGGCATCATGAAATGTGAACTAAACGCTGTGCTCGGAGCAACCTCTGAAATCGGCTATCATAATCTGACCGTTAAAGAATACTAGGAAAAAGGAGGAGAACCATGGAAAAGAAAATTTTATATTATGTAAATCAATTCTTTGGCCAGATCGGCGGAGAAGACAAAGCTGATTTTGCCCCTGAATTAAGAGACGGCGCAGTGGGTCCGGCAATGGGATTCAACAAGGAAATGGGGGATGCCGGCAAGGTCGTTGCGACCTTTATCTGCGGTGATAACTTCATCAATGAGCACAATGACGAAGCCTTAGCGGCTTTTAAGAAAGCAATGGACGAAGTCAAACCCGACTTAGTAGTTGTTGGACCGTCCTTCAATGCCGGCCGCTATGGTATGGCATCCGCAGTCATCGCGGAGTATGTCGTTGACCACTATGACATTCCGGTTGTTTCAGGTATGTATGAAGAAAATCCCGGCCTTGATGTCACGAAACTTAAAGCCTACACCGTTGCCACGGGAAACAGTGCCGGCGATATGAAAGCCGCTCTGCCTAAAATGGCTGCAGTTGCCAAGAAGCTCTTGGCCAACGCGAAGATGGATCCCAAAGTGGATGACTATTTCGTGCAGGGCAAGCGCATCACTGAAGTGGGCGAGAAAATTGGAGCAGCTCGGGCTGTGGAAATGTTATTAAAGAGATTCAATAACGAACCCTATGTCACTGAAATGCCCATGCCGACCTTTGACTTAGTCACGCCGGCTCCCGGGATCAAGGATATGTCCAAAGCGGTCATCGCATTGGTTTCCACGGGCGGTATCGTTCCCGTTGGCAACCCGGATCGCATCCAATCTGCTTCCGCTCAGAAATGGGGTAAATACAACATTAATTCCCTGGATAATCTGAAAACCAACTTCATCACCATCCATGGCGGATATGATCCAGTTTATGCCAATGAGTCACCGGACCGGGTCGTTCCATTAGATGCTTTAAAAGAACTTGAAAAAGCCGGAGCCATCGGTAAAGTTTATGACTGGTTCTACACGACAACAGGAACCGGCACAGCCGTTGGCAACTCCATTAAGTTTGGCCGGGAAATCGGTAAAGAACTTAAGGATGCCGGGGTTGACGGCGTGATTCTTACC
>JBAQDU010000020.1:0-15478 GCA_049294805.1 Clostridiaceae bacterium | reverse complement strand
ATTCAAACTGAATCGCAGAGGGCATTTGCCATGGCGCTAAAAACAGCAACCCAATATTTGAATCCCTCGGATTTATTCGGGCATTAAAAAAAGTCAGTGACTAGTCAACCAGTCACTGACTTTTTTAGAGAACCCAGGGCTTACCCAATCACTGGGTGGCTTTCCCGAAAGCTCATAGTCCTGTCGGAAAGACCGGCCATCGAAACGGGAGGGGGCAGTTCAATGAATGAACGGCCCCCTTCAAGATAAGGTGAGTATTTAATTTGATTTAGTTTGTTGCAAGGAGCTGTTCATAGAAATTGATCAACCGTTCAGCTGAGTTTTTGCTGTCAAACCGGTCTTTGATCATTTCTGATTTTTGGCTCCATAGGCTGCGGTAGGCCGCATCAGCAGCCAGTCGGTCAATTTCGACCAGGAAGTCTTCATCGGTTTTGGCCATGACGGCACCACCTAAGAAGGTATCCTGATAGTTTGTAATATCACGAAGGACGATGGGCAGTCCCGTTCCGGCAGCTTCTAAGACACACATGGGGTGATTTTCCTGTTCAGCCGGGAGTGTGAAAATATCAGCGGCATGATAATATTGGCGAACTTCTGCTAAATCAATGATCCCGGTCACTTTTAAATTAGGGGGCGCAGTATCCACCAACTGTTTCATTTTGGCGGCATCGGCCCCCAACAGGGAACCGAAGGGAATTCCGCCGACCCAGATGAACTGGATGTCAGGACGAAGCAGGGCCATTTTATGGAACAGATCAAACCGCTTTCTGGGTTGAAGTTGCCCATTGCCCATGACAACGATCTGGTTTGGATGGATCCCCAGAGTATCCCGCGCATTGATCTGATCGGTCTGGGTGCGGTGGTAGCGGGACATGTCGATGGAATTATACAGGACATCGACATTTTTAAGTTGCATGTCTTCTGTTAGTTCCTGTCGAACGGATCCGGAACAGGCCAAAACGAGATCCGCTTTGGAATAGAACCATTTTAAATAAATTTCGGCAGCCCAGCGCCACTTCTCAGCCCAGCGAATCGATCCTAAAAACGAATCAGGGACTAAATGGGCGGATACTACTTTTTTAGGGCCGGATTTCAAAAGTTTTCGGATGGCATAAAATCCCATTGTCTGAATGTGGACGATATCATATTTGCCGGAATTACTGTTAACTTCTACTTGTACTTTCGGATTCTGTTTTAACGCATCGGTGATCTCAATATAAGCAGTGTGGACACCATGTCCTTTTACCGTGAACTCGGTTTCGGATATCATATTTACTTTAATCATAAGTATATTATAGGCAAAAATAGGTTAAAAGAACATGAAGTTTTCTAAAGTTGTTCATATCTTTTACAAGCAAAGGCTCTTTAAGCCTCTTACTGTCCGCATATATGGATTTTCAAAGGAATCCCAAGCCAATGGCAGCCTCCCTGAGAGCTTCCATGACAGTCTCTCTGATAGTCTCTCTGATAGTCTCATTGACAGACTCTATCTTTAGTTTGCAATTGACACAATTTATAACATTTGGTACGATTGACAGGAAGTACCGGGGGTGCCGTAAAAAGCTGAGATGGAGCATTGCTCTAAACCCGTAATACCTGATCTGGGTCATGCCAGCGTAGGGAAGGTCGGCCAAATATTGAAAAGTATTTACCGTTCCCTATAGGGGACGGTATTTTTGTAGTCCAATCATATTTTTATAGTCTAATTATATTTTGAGGAGGATGTATCGATGAATTCAAGTATTGCCATTCAAATTTTGCCAGGGGTAGCCGACATTCGGGAAGTAGTCCGGATCGTTGACGCAGTCATTGATTATATTAAAAGTACGGGATTGACCTATTATGTGGGCCCGTTTGAGACCACCGTGGAGGGGGAATTTGACGAATTGATGGAAATTGCAAAACAGTCCCAGCTCATCGCCATTAAAGAAGGCGCGCCCTCTGTATCGATGTATTTAAAGGCGGTCTATCGGCCTGAAGGTGAGTTGTTGACCATTGATGAAAAAGTTACAAAGCATCACCTCTAGGATATACAGTATATCGGCGTTGGCCGGCCTTCTGATTCTGTGGCAGCTAATTTCCATGGCGGGGCTGATCCCCAGCTTTATGTTGCCCTCGCCGGTTGAAGTTGTTGGGGCTTTTATCAAGGATTTTGATCTGTTGATGATGCACGCCCGGGTGACGTTGTTTGAAGCATTTCTGGGTTTGACCTTCGGGATCATTCTGGGTTTTTTGATCGCTCTGGCCATGGATTGGTTTGAGCCGGTCAAAAAAGCCTTGTATCCCCTCATCGTTGTGACCCAGACGGTACCGACGGTGGCCATTGCACCACTATTGGTGCTTTGGTTTGGTTATGGAGTTTTGCCCAAAGTCATTTTGATCATCCTGACGACTTTCTTCCCCATTGCGGTGGGATTGTTTGACGGATTTCAAACGGCCGACCCCGATGCGGTGAACTTGATGCGCTCCATGGGGGCCAGCCGATTGCAAATTTTCTGGCACATTAAACTGCAGGGGTCCGTCAATTCTTTTTTTGCCGCTTTAAAAATATCGGCTTCCTACTCCATTGTCGGAGCCGTTATTTCCGAGTGGTTAGGGGGATTTACTGGCTTAGGTGTATATATGACCCGAGTCATTAAATCCTATTCCTACGATAAAATGTTCGCTGTTATTTTCTTGATCTCCATCATCAGCCTGCTCCTGATGCTTTTGGTCAATTTCCTGCACCGTAAATTGACTCCGTGGGATAACCCACCAGAGAATCTCAAGAATGATCTTTAGTGGATTTTTGATCCATCGAGCCAATAAAGACAAGATCATTTTTAACCCATGATCCCATTAAAAAGAGCAGATCAAGACAAGGAGACTGAAAATGAATAAAATCAATCAATTAATAACAAGTCTGGTGGTAGGTGGCCTAATGATCTCTGGATGCAGTCCGGCCGGAGCAACCACAACCGCTCAAGAGACTGGAGCCACCACTGGTCCAGTCGCCCAAAGTACAACTGCAACGGCCAGTCAGACCAAAGATCTGAAAAAAGTGACCTTTCTCTTAGACTGGACACCCAATACCAATCACACGGGACTTTATGTTGCCAAAGAACTGGGCTATTTCACTGAGGAAGGTTTGGATGTATCCATTCAGACACCACCCCAGGGTGGTTCCGCGGCATTAGTTGCAGCCGGCAAGGCAGATTTTGGGATCGATGCCCAAGATACCATGGCTCCGGCCTTTATTTCGGAGAACCCGTTGCCGGTAACGGCAATTGCAACCATCCTGCAACACAATACTTCCGGTATTATTTCCCGGAAAGGGGAAGGCTTAGATCGACCCAAGGGCATGGAAGATAAAAAATATGCCACTTGGGACAACCCAATCGAACAGGCCATTATTAAAAATGTCATGGAAAAAGATGGCGGTGACTACAGCAAAGTCAAATTGATCCCAAATAATATTTCCGATGAAGTGGCGGCTTTGAAAACGAACCAGGTCGACGCCATCTGGATTTTCTACGGCTGGAGCGCAATCAATGCCAAAGTCCAGGATTTCCCCTTTGACTACTTCAATTTTAAAGATCTCAATCCGGTATTTGATTACTATACACCGATCATCATTACTTCCGATCAGATGATCCGGGAGGATCCGGACACTGTCCGCCAATTTATGGCAGCCGCCGCGAAAGGCTATACCTATGCCGCCGAGCACCCGGTCGAATCAGCCGAACTGTTGCTAAAGAACGCCCCGGAACTTGATCCGGTCTTGACGAAAGAAAGCCAGGCGTGGCTGTCGACTCAGTATATTAACGATGGGCAAGCTTGGGGATTGATCGAGGCACCGCGCTGGGACGGATTCTATCAGTGGCTGTGGGAAAATCAGCTGATTGCAAAAGAGATCCCGGCCGGCAAAGGATTTAGCAATGAATTTAACAGTGCCAAACCATAACCTCGCTCCCCATGAGACGTCGGAAGTGATTTTAAGGACCCAAGGGATCCGTAAATCCTATGGTGGCAAACCGTTGCTCGAGGATATTACGATCGAAGTCAAAAAAGGCGAACTGGTCAGCTTGTTGGGACAGTCGGGTTCCGGAAAAACCACCTTATTTAATATTATATCCGGACTCATTGAACCTGAAGGGGGCCAAGTCATTCTCCATGACAAAGATGTCACCGGTGAAGCCGGTCATGTCGCCTACATGCTGCAAAAAGACCTGCTCCTGCCTTATAAGACCATACTGGATAATGTCGCCTTGCCCTTGCTCTTGTCTGGCACCAAATTGCCCGAAGCCCGAGCAAAAGCCGGGGAGTTGTTTGACTTTTTCGGATTGGCCGGAACCCAGAAGAAATATCCGGCTCAGTTGTCCGGGGGAATGCGCCAACGGGCGGCCCTCCTGCGGACTTATCTTTTCTCCGATGACCTGGCGCTGTTGGATGAACCCTTCTCAGCCTTAGATACCATCACTCGGTCGGCCCTGCACGAATGGTTTTTAGCGGTGATGGAGAACATCCATTTAACGACTTTGTTCATAACTCATGACATCGATGAGGCCATTCTATTATCGGATCGAATTTACCTTTTGACTGGATCGCCCAGCCGGATCAGCCGGGAGATCATCATTGCAGAGGCAAAACCCCGAACCGAAGAATTTAAATTATCCCAACGGTTTTTAGACTACAAACGAATGATCATTCATGAACTGGCTCAATCAAATAAGCGATAATTGAATGATGGCATTGTTGTGGTTAAGTAGCCAAGTAGCCAAGTAGCAAGGTAGCTAAATAGTTAAATAACGCGTTAAGAAGCCAGTTTAAAAAACTGGGTTTAAGGATCCTGTTTAGAAATTTAAAATTCAAAACTTGATTCAGATTTTCCTTCAGATTTTCAATTTAGAAATTCAATTTGAGAACGTAACTAAAACAACTAAGACCGGTTTTCGCCATGAAAACCGGTCTTTAAATTTATGGGTTACTAAAGATGAGCCTACTTTAAAAGATCCAAAACAAAGTTTAAGTAATAAGTGATCATCTTATCTAAAATGGCTTCGTCGAAATCAAAATGGGGGTTATGATGGGGAGCATCAATGGCGGTCCCAAAAATCAGGTAGATCCCTTGGCCACCCTCCCGTTTAACGCGGTCGATATAGTAAAAAGCATCTTCTGAGCCGATCATGGGGCGGGGGATGTCATTAAGGACCAGTCCGGCCGATTCGGCATACTTGGCGGCAGACCGGACAAGAGGGGGGCTGGGCATGGCAAAAATTGCTTCGCCGACCAGTTCAACGTCGACTTTGACGGCGTGATCGACTTCAATGCTGTGGCAAATGGCCTTTAATTCAGCACTCATATAGTCATTGATGTCTCGGCTGGTACCGCGAGTTTCGGCTTTGAGAAAAGCCTCTCCGGCCACGACATTTCGACCGCTGCCGGCCTGGAGTGTCCCAACGTTTAATCGGCTCGTGCCGGTCTGGGGCTTGGGTATGTGATAAAGACGCATGACCAGGTCTGCGGCAGCTAACAGAGCATTGATCCCGGATTCGGGGTACATGGCAGCATGAACCGATTCGCCCGTGATCGAAATGTTCCATTTTGAGGTATTCATGGACTCGTTGATGTTGGTATAAAGCGTATCGACTGAATCATTGGTGATTCCCAGATGTCCGGCCAGGAAATAATCAGTCTGATCCAAATACCTGGATTTAGAGAGGGCCCGACCGCCCCGCACTCCTTCTTCAGCGGGCTGAAATACCAGGTTGATCCGCCCTTGCCAGGTTGAATTTGCCAACAGCCAGGCAATCTGCAAGCCGACCGCAGTATGTCCGTCGTGGCCACAGGAATGCATTAAACCGGGATTTTGGGAGTGATACTTGGTCAGATTGGCTTCGCCGACTTCAACACAGTCGATATCAAATCGGAGGGTAACAGTTTTCCCGGTGCCTCGCACCAGTGAGGCGATCACACCGGTATACCCCCCGGCCATTCGATCGAGATATTCTGGTGCGGTCCCCAATTTACGAGCCCGTTCCATTGCTTCTTCTAAGGTTGCCTGATCAGGAACGCCCAGTCGGTCTTCTTGATAAATGTCGGGACCCATATGAACGGTCCAGCCCATGTCCTCAAGATAAGCAGCGATGAGTCCCGTCGTGTAAAACTCCGTGAAGCCCGACTCAGGATGTTTATGAAGTTCACGGCGGATGGTTTGTGCGGTTTTCATAATCTACTCCTTAAGCGGTCTAAAAATTAAATCTAGTCATAATTAGTAATTATACACCAAAAAAATGAAGGCTCCACTGCAGATCACCTACCCTAATTACTCAAAATAAAAGACCAGCCCCTGCCGTGGCTCACTGGAGCCGGGTAGGGGCTGGTCTATCATTGATCCGGTTATTCGCTGGCCAGTGTTTTGGAACCGTCCAGAGCTCTTAATCCGGAGATTTCTTCGGTTACTTCAACAACGCCAAGGTAAGTTCCGGCTTTGTCACGGACGGCATAGTAACGGATCAAGATAAACATTCCGTCTTTTTGGATCCAGAAGTTTTCTTCATCTTTAAGACCATCTTTGAAATCCTGGATCAAGGATTCAACGACATGAAGGCTCTTGGGGGGATGACAGTTGGATACTTCACGACCAATGATGGAACGGGTTCTGGGGAAAACTCGAGTTTTTCCTTCCGAGAAGTAGTGGACCCGATCATCGGCCCCAACAAAAGTCAGATCAGCCGGCAGGGAATTTAAGACCGCTTCTAGTTCGGTAACATTGAAAAAACCGGAAGGAAGTTTGATTCCACCGTCTGCTTCTACGGTGAGAGTGGAGTCATCGCCGGTTTGAGCTAAAAACCAGGTAACAGCATCTGAAGGGGCTGCGCCTTCCGCATCACCGGTGAAGACATAACCGATTTCCTGAGAATCTCGGGCAATCAGTTTCCAATCTTCATCATTAAATTTCTCCAGCATCATGGGAATCAGGATATTATTTTCTTTCGTGATCATGCTGGAAACATCTTTCGCCACTTCTCTGGCCAAAGCGATGACTTCGGTCTCGTTCCCGTCTTCGACAGTGGCATTCAAATTACGGATGGAATCACGGATCTCATCATCGACGCCCCACATCACTTTAGGAGGGGCCGTCACACCTTCACGTTCCAGGAAGGGGAAGAAGAGATTTTCTTTGCGCTTATAGTGTTTGGAGATCTTGGCAATATTCTGGGCAGCAACGATCAACTGAGTATTGTCTCCATTTTGCTCATAGGCTGCGATGGCCGGGAGAAAGTTATCTTTCAGGAAGCGATCGATTCCGTCATTTTCTTTTTTAAATACAAAAGCCGGGTGTCCGGGGGTCTCATCCAAGGGGAGTTTACCGGCGGCGGGCTTTTGCAGGAACATGATCCCGTCTTCAAAGACCGAAGCATGAATGTCACACAATCTTTGAATTTCCGAAATGGGGAGGCCTTCCTCAACCAACTGTTTTTCAGCCTGGGATAACTCGTCACCGGAAATTTTGCCGAAATCCCGGATAAATATTTCTCTGGCCTCGTCCTGACTCATTCCGTCATGAAGACCCTTGATCAAGTTCTTAAGTTTCTCTTTTCGTTCCATTGTTTAAAATCCTCCTATTAGCTTTCGCTCTCACTGTTCATTTAGTCAATCATATGTTAGTGATCTTTAATCGATCGTTTCTTTTTTATCTACGATTCTAATTATAAGCGTTTTAGTCAGAATTAAAAGTATCATATGTTACTATTGACAGTATTTTAAAAAGCAATTTGAAAAATAGCCCCAAAAGAGCTCCGGGCCATACCAAAAACCGGCTCGATCCGAAAGGGTGATCCGAATCGAAAACGGTGGCTCGCTGACAGAATCGAGTCTGTTAGGTTAGGTATAGGAGGTTTGGATATTTTTGGACAGTGGAAGCGGCAACAATTCTTCGCCCTGTTTTAGCCGGGTGATGGTAAGACCTAAGACTAGGAATAAGAGAGCAAACAGGAGTTGGACGCCCAGGAAGCCGAGGTATCCGGATTGATCGATGATCCGACTGGTTGCCTGGACAAAGTAGTAGGTCGGGAAGAATTTAGACAAGATCACAACGCTGGGATCTAAGAGTTCGGCGGGAACCATAACTCCGGAGATAAAGGCGGTACCAAGGGAAAGCACTGTTGCCAGGGACGTGTGAACAATGGTTTTACGGGTAATTGAATTGATCAGGAATGACAAAGTCAAGGCAGAGAGCGTAAAGACAAAAGCATTGAGACTGTGACCGGCCCAGTCGAGATTTGGAGCGGCTTGTCCCTTGATCAAAAAGCCGATGACCAGGAATAATGTTGTGATGGCAAAGGCCACCACCAGTTGAGCAACTACGAGATTTAGCTGGAATTTGGTGGAACTAAAGGGGATCAGGGAGTTACGCAGTTTGACGCCATCATCATTGAATTCACTCATAACGATCCCAAAGATCATGATGAAAAGGGACAACATGACATAGGATATAAAATTAAAGTAATAGCGATACCAGTTCGTGACAGATTCTTGACCGGTTGCCACCGTCAGGTTATTGACCGTGACCACAGCCTGGGTTTCTAAAGCCTTGGTGACCCGAGTCGGATCAATGGTACCATAGGTAGCGCCATCGGCTTTTAGGAACATCAGATATTTCTGGATCGTATTATTAAACAAGATTGCCTCCATTTGGCGGTCATCGGTATAAACGCGAAGGGCCTGGCGGCCTTGGTTAAAATCCACGGTAAAAGTGGGTGGGATAATGATCAGAGAATCCACGGTGCCGCTGAATAAAACTTCTTTGGCATCGGCTTCTTTGATATCTTGGGCAACTTCCTCGCCCTGGGACCGAAGATAGGTAGTCAAATTGTCGGCTAACGGGCTGTGGTCCTCTTGAATAATTTTGATGGTCGGTCGGACGCCTGCAAAACCGGTTTGGCTGGGTTGGATGCTTGAAGTATTGAGAATGGTAATAAAGATGAAGATCCCCAGGTAGATCAAAATAACGATCTTCTGGCGTAGGGCCAGCTTGAGGAAATATTTAAATACTCTCATAGGTCTTCCTCCTTAAGAAAAGCTGCGATAACACCAGGAAAAGAGCTGCCATTCCCAATAGGAGCATCACGCCGCGGCTAAAGGTGGTCGTCGTATCCAGGTAGTTGATCCGGTATAGTTCGGTGGTGACAATGTTGACCGGATTTAACAGGCCCACCAAGGGGGCATTGGCTTCTACTAAAATTTTAATATCAGTGGACATCATGCCGGAGAGGAAGGCCATCACTAGCGTCGAACTGATGACGATACCGGTTTTTAAACCGTCTGACGCATTGTTGGAGGCCCCAATGAATAAACCCAGACTGATCCCGACCAGATTGGCACTAAGTAGGATGGCCATGGTCCGCGGATAATCAGTCACGACATCAAGTTTTAAGACCAGTTTCATAAAAGCCAACAGGACGAGGTTGCTGGCTAGATTGGTAGCGATGCCTACCACCAGGGAGCTTGCTAAAAATTTACTTTTTTTGAGCGGCACGACATTCATGCGTTGGGCCACCGTGCTTTGATTGGCCTGCATGGAGCGAGCGTATTCCAGACCCATATAGATGCTATAAAGAGAAACCATACCGATCAGACTGTAGAACGGGATCAAAAACGGATTTGTCCGAGTATTCATGGTGGTGATGTAGTTTGCCGAGAAATCATAGTTTTCATAAGGGACATTCAAAACTTCCATTTGTTTCATCTGGCTGGCGAGATTGACCAGAACAGTTTCCTCGACGCCGGATTTACCAACGGTGACATCAAACTGATTGTCGATAAAACCGACCAGTTGATCTTTTGCCAGTAATGTTTGAGCCTCGGGGGCGGTCATTGGTGTGACATTTAGAATATCGATGGCTTGAAAGGCGACTAAAGCCGGGCTGCTTTGTTCGACTGCAACGGGGATATTCATCGGCTTCGGATTGAGAAAACCCTGAAAAGCCGTGAAAAACATCAATGCCATTAAAAGTGGGTAGACCATGGTCCAGAAGATGTTGGTCGGTTCCCGGAAATTATTTAAGAACTGATATTTGGTAAACGTGAAATTCATTAATCTCTCAACTCCTTTCCGGTCAAAGCCAGGAAGACCTCATTTAAACTGGGCTGCTTGGAATAAAGGTTCTGATAATTCAACTGGTGATCGTCTAAGAACCGGATCAAGTGGGATAAATTGTTGGACCCGCGCTCAAAGGAAAGGACCAGGGCATCGCCTTTGGATTCAATTTCAGATAGGTTGGGCAGTTCTTCTAAGTCTGCCCGAGCTTCCGGGGTCAAGTTGACGATTTCGAGCAAAACGATCTCCTTGGTGTCGATCATATTCTTTAATTCATCAATGGTTCCTTCGGCAACATTGCGGCCATGATCCATGATCACGATCCGGCTACACAGTTCCTCGGCTTCCTCCAGATAATGAGTTGTGTAGAGAATGGTGGCTCCTTCCCGATTGAGTCGGCGGATCCCCTCTAAAATAAAGTTACGGGATTGGGCATCGACGGCGACGGTGGGTTCATCCAAGAAGATCAGCTTGGGCTGATGGGCAATCCCGCAGGCAATATTGAGCCGCCGTTTTAAGCCGCCGGAGAGCTTCTTGGGAAAAAATCGGACATAGTCTTCCAGACCGACGAATTCAATGGCTTTATCGACCAAGTCTTTTCGTTTGGCGGGATCCGATACATACATGGAACAGAAGTAATCAATGTTTTCGCGGACTGTTAAATGCTCAAAGACGGCCACTTCCTGTGGGACCAGACCGATCTCTTGTTTGACTTCATAGGCCACCGGGCTCATTGGTCGGCCAAACAGGGCGATGTCGCCTTTATCGTACTTCAACAAACTCAACATGGAATGAATGGCGGTGGTCTTTCCGCAACCATTGGGACCTAACAGGCCCAGGATCTCACCTTGTTCGACTTTAAGGTTAAAATGATCCAGTGCCAAGACCTCTTTGTAGCGTTTTACTAAATTATTGACTTCTATTACCATGGAATGCCTCCTAAACAATAATCTTGATTGATTCTATGTTTAGTATAGAGAATCGGTCGGTTGACTTTAAGTGCCTGGACTCATGACTTGATATGACATTTGTCATATAATAAGACTGATGATCGTGACAAGTCTGAACAATATGATAAGTTCCCAATCTACCATAGCCCTGATCGGTGACTTAAAGTTATAAATATCCCAAGTCTCGAATCTACTAAGTGCGACGAATTCACCCTGGAGGTACTGCACGATGCGACGAATCATCGAAACCTGCCTGATCTTGATCTTGAGCTTGATTCCATTGGGCAGTCTATCCGCTGTGACGGATCTTCTACCGGTGATCCTGTTGGGCATTAGCCTTTGTTATCTAGTTTTATTTAGCCCAATCAAATATTCAGACTATGTCATCGCGGTGATCTTCCTGGTTTCGTGGTATTTTTCGTTTGACTTGCATCTCATCGCACCCATTATGGCCTATGGATTCTTCCAAAGAGATCGTAAGCTCGTAGTGATCCCGGTGCTGGTCGTTTTGATCCCGTTTTGGCCATTGGATGGCTTCCTTATAGCTGTAGCGATTTGGCTTAGCTATCACGAAGCGAAAGCTCGTCGTCAGGAAAAGGCCTACCAGGTAATGCGGGATGACTTTGTTCAAAATGATCTTCTGCAACGGCGAATATTAAAAGAAGAAGAGTTAAACCATCAAAAAAACCTGGAAATAGCTATTCTGAAGGAGCGCAATCGGATCTCTCGGGAAATTCATGATTCCGTCGGCCATACCATATCGGCTGGTCTCCTTCAGATCGAAGCCATGAAGTTATCGGCTCCGGATTTACTAAAAGATAAGCTGGGAGCGCTCTCACTGGCAATGACCCAGGGGATGGAAGAAGTTCGGCGGAATCTGCACAACCTGCATAATGAATCCATTTCCTTGAAATCAGAAATTTCGGAATTGACGAAAGCCATGGCCCAAAGCTATGAGATCTCAACTCTCATCCAGATGGAGGAAGAAGTGCCCATTGAAGTCAAGCGCGCTTTTATATCCATGCTTCGGGAAGCTTTGACCAATATTAATAATCACTCCGATGCAACTGAGATCAAGATCGTACTGCGGGAGTTGCCGATGCACTATACGGCCACTGTCAAGGACAATGGTTCTCAAAAACCAATGAACATTGGCTTGGGACTGGCCAGCATGGAGGAAATGACCCGCTCCTTGGATGGTGTTTTCTCAAAAGGCTGGTCCGACGGATTCTTTGTGCATATGACGCTACCGAAGTTAAAAGCGGTGCTGGAAAAACAGGAGGATGTGAGTAAATGAACGTAATCATTGTGGATGATGATTTCCTAGTCGTTGATGCCTTAAAAACCATCGTTGAGGCGGCCGGGATCATAGTAACTGCCACCGGATCCAATGGGGCTGAAGCCATCGCCTTGGCTCGGGACTATCAGCCTGATGTCATCATGCTGGATATCCGGATGCAGCCAACCAATGGTCTGGAAGCAACTCGAGCCATTATGACCGAGGATCCCCTGGCTAAGATCCTATTGATCACGACGTTTCAAGATGAGGAATATATTGCAGCAGCGTTGTCATTGGGGTGTCGCGGCTATATTTTAAAATCCAATATCCAGGGAATTTTACCAGCTTTGACTGCCGTCAATTCAGGTCAAATGGTATTTGATTCAAAAATCGTGGAAAAGATGCACCAACCCTCAGCCAAAATGAGGTTTGAAGGACTCTCTGACCGGGAACTGGATGTCTTAAAGTTAGTTGCGGAAGGTATGAACAATAAAGAAATTGCCGCCGAACTTTTTTTAAGTGAAGGTACCGTGCGTAACTATATCTCTAACCTGTTGGACAAACTGGACTTAAGAGACCGGACCCAGCTGGCCATTTATTACTATAAAGGAACCCAATAGGTTAACACACTCTGGGATCGACTCAGCAATCAGAACATAAACTTTTCTGATAAAGTTCCCGGAGTAGAGCTTAAAAACCATGTTTTTAAATACACTTAAAAATATCTTTTAAATACATTTTGGCTAAACCGCAATTTCCGGTTGATAAAACTGGATGGTTATAATATAATAAAAATTGCTGCCGGGGTGTAGCGCAGGTGGTAGCGCGTTAGACTGGGGGTCTAAAGGTCGCAAGTTCGAATCTTGTCACTCCGACCAAAATTGAGGGTTTCCGGGTTTCCCGGAGACCCTTTCACTTTAAAGATTACAACGGGTTAAGAGCAATGCCAGATAATGATATAGAAATCTATAAGACCAGGGAGACTACTTGATAGCCTCCTATTTTTTTATTAGAAGTTTTCTGTTCGCAATTGAATGTAAAAAGTTCTTGTTATAATTATCCGGTGGTTTGATCCATAATTACTTGGAAAGCTCTCTTTTAGAGTGCTTTGAATTCTGTTGTTGAAGAGGGTTCGGGTATTAAAATTCAAAGGATCAAAGGATCAAAGGATCAAAGGATCAAAGGATGGGAGCTCAAAATGGACGAATTATTGTTTAAAAGTAGAGAACAGATCACCCGAGGCTGGTCCGAGGATGCAAAATATCAAGTGACGCTGATGGATGGAATAACCTATTTTTTGAAGATTTCGTCCATTGACCAGTATGACCGTAAAAAGGCAGGGTTTGAATTGCTTCAAGAAGTGGCGACCTTAGGTATTCCAATGTCTCGCCCCATTGCATTTGGGGTATGCTCCGAGGGGGTGTATACTCTGCAAAGTTGGATCGAGGGCTTGGATGGGGAAGACATTATCCCATTGCGAACGGCATCAGAACTGGCTGCTTTGGGAATGGAAGCCGGTCAAATCCTCAAAAAAATCCATTCGCTGGGGGCTCCCAAGTCTCAAGAAGATTGGGAATCCCGGTTTAATCGCAAAATAGATCGTAATATAAGCAATTATTTAATGGCTACTGAATAATGTGAAAACCGCTGATATAGGTGTGTTTAAGGCTCTTTTATCGTATAATTAAGGTATAGAAAACCTCTGATTTTAACGAAAATGCTTGCACAAGGAGATGCACGATGTATAAGTTCAGGAGCAAAACAGATCAGTTTTTCCGATTTCGGACAGCCTGTTGGGATGGAAATGAATCCAGACAACCGCTGGATCAAGAAAGCAGATGCCATTCCCTAGGAGCAGATCGAACTAAAGTATGCGAAGCTGTTTGCTGTTTGCCAACCGCAAAGGCAATGTGGCGAAGCCACTGCATCTTGCCTTGGGGGTACTGATCATCCAGTTGGAATACGGATTCTCGGATGAGGAAACCGCCCTGATGATCCAGGAAAACCCATATCTCCAGTATTTCTGCGGCTTTGCGAAGTACGAATACAAGCTGCCCTTCGACCCCTCCCTGATGGTCCACTTCAGAAAGAGGCTGACGCCTTCCATCGTGGGGGAAATCAACGAGATGATTATCAAAAACGCCGAGAAAGAGGACTCGAACGAGGACGACGGCAATAGCGGACCAGGAGGCTCTCCGGAGACCTATGGGACGCTGATTGTCGACGCCACTTGTGCGCCATCCTATATCAAATACCCACAGGACATTGAACTGCTGAACGAAGCCCGTGAAAACACCGAGGACATGATCACGGAACTCCATGACCCGAAGGATGGCAGGAAGCCCAGAAACTACAAGATGCAGTCACGCAAGGATTATCTGAACATGGTTCGGAAGAAGAGAAAGACGTCCAAGGAAAAGCCGCAAGGGAATTCGAAAGCAGCTGCAATATCTCGAGAGAAACCTGAAATCCATCGACATCCTGCTCAGCAAGGGAAAAACTCTTAGCCCAAAATCGGAGAAGAGGCTTGGGACCGTCCGGTCCCTCTTTGAACAGCAGAAGTACATGTTCGATCACCACACCCACAGTGTGGGAAATCGAATTGTCAGCCTGTCTCAGCCTTATCTGAGGCCCATTGTCAGAGGAAAGATAAAGGCTCCGGTAGAATTCGGCGCAAAGCTCGATATCAGTGTGTGCGGCGGGTTCACCCGCCTGGAGAAGCAGTCCTTTGAATCGTATAACGAGTCGACGACCCTGAAAGCTATCATCGAGCGCTATCGGGAGAGAACAGGAACTTACCCGGAACGAGTCCTTGCGGACAAGATCTACCGGAACCGGGACAATTTGGCCTTCTGCAAGGAACGGGGGATCCAGTTGTCCGGCCCAGCCCTGGGCAGACCGAAGAAGAACGAAAAACCTGATCGAAAACAAGACTACAGGGACATCTGCGAGCGAGTGGAAGTCGAACGAAAATTCAGCCTAGCCAAGCTGAAGTGCGGTTTGGGCAAAATCTACACCCGACTCGCCGAAACGACCGAAAGTGTCATCGCCCTGTCCATCCTCGTGGTGAATCTGAAGAAGATTTGCCATGATTTTTTCGCCCTTTTTTCGCGGCTTTTCCTAGTTATTTCCTATCGCGAAAATTTGGCATTTGTTCAGTAACCATTA
>JBAQDU010000019.1:0-14050 GCA_049294805.1 Clostridiaceae bacterium | reverse complement strand
TTAATTAACGTCAACCTTGGCGATAATCTCTCTGCCGTCATATTGTCCACAGTTCTTGCAGATTCTATGTGACAGCATCATATCGTGGCAATTAGGGCATTCTACAATGCTTGGTGCAACTGCCTTAAAGGTCGAAGCCCTTCTTCTGGCCGTTCTACCTTTTCCGAATCTTCTAGCTGGATTTCCCATTTCTACACCTCCTTGAATAAATCCTTTAATGCGGCGAATCTAATATCCACCTGTTCCTTATCACAGTCACAGGTTTCCCGGTTAAGATTGACCCCGCATTTCTGACACAGTCCCTTGCAATCTTCACTGCAAAGAGCCTGCATCGGCAGACTGGATATTATATCTTTTATGAGGAGGTCCGTTAAATCAACGGTTTCTCCTTCAGATAACGGTAATGTGTCCATATCGTCTTCTGCTACGTCCATTGCCCAGGTTTCTGTGATCCCAAGATCAATCTTCTGTTGGAAATGATCCAAACAGCGGGTACATACCAGATTGATGACTGTCTCCACATTAACATCCAGATCAACACGACCGGTCTCAGTTATGACCGTTCCTTTGACCCAAATTGGTTCTATAAACTTTGTTCCTTCTTCCAACAATTCAAGGTCAGATGGTTCAAATGAAAAATCCAATTCTCTGGTAACGGCCTTTTTCATTGAGTCAGCAATAGAGATGATCATCACAATCCCTCCCCTTCAATCGTTAAACGGTTCATTTGACGAATACAACTTATAATATCAGCAATTAGGATCGCTGTCAATAAGAAAATATTGACGTTCTGCCCGATGGGCCATGTAATGACCATGATTATCAGGCTATTTACATAGTAACAGAAGCTGACCTTTTATACCAAATGTTATTCCGAAATTCTAAGGATTTTTAAGAAAATTGGTAATCCCAAAGCAATTCTGAAGAACCTCCAGATCCGACTAGAATCCGCCTCGAGATCCATCGCTGAATCTGTCTCATATCTTTAAAATTATGACCCAGCCTTATTCCCCGAGTGATGCAGCTTGACCCCCAGACCAAGGTGGTCTGGGAAAAAGCCAAAGGAGGTCTCTTGCCAATGTGAAACCAGCTGCCTTCTAAATCAAGAAGAGCAGCTGGGTGACTTTTCATTATGATTTGGAATGGGTCCATTGATCTGATCCATTTGGGTTTAATCGAAAGAGTTTTGATCACTTAACGAATTTTGACCAAACTCACCCTGAGCGTAGCTGAAGATGTCACAGCCCGTATAGGAGTTTTCTAAGTTTTCCTGGTTTACAAAACTATAGCCTCTTAACCGTTCGTTTACCTCTGTCATCTGATTCATTGAATTGTTGTTCATTTGTTTTTCCCCCTAATATTATTTATTATTTTTTCTTTTGATGTAACGTTCCCTGTTTGATCAGGCAATGCGCCAATTCTTCCTAATCGCCTCGTTTATTCACTTATGTATGATGTCACTCTAGATTTGGATTCCCTACTGAAGATTTTCGGTAGGAATCTTCGATAATTTTCGTTTGATCATTCCCTCCGTGGTGCCGCATTATACGTTTCCAATATTTTTCTCGGTGGGACAAAAAGACAAAAACTTCGTCCCAAAGTATAAGTTACTTTGAGACGAAGCTGTTAACTCCGCGGTACCACTCAAATTGCATGGAAAAATCCATACCTCTTAACAGGCTCTAATAAGCCCCTGACACTATCGCAGTCAAGCGTGCGGTTCTACATCCGGTGAAGGGTTCGACCGCCGGCTCAGAAGTGATCCCTTGCTGGATTCCGGTACCCGCTTGCAGCAACCGCGAGTTCTCTAAAACCTTTTTCCAACAGCATTCTTCATCAACGCCTTACAAGGAATTTACCAAAATCAATATAAACTGTCAAGTAAAAATCGCATTTACCGCTCAATTTATCAAATCTAAATTGTAAAGCATGCCAAAATCGTATTTCCGCAATGGATTTGAAGGTTCTTTTGGTGCCGTGATCTATTTTTGAAGTTTTCAGGGTTCCTTAATTCTTGAGTTATCACTAGGTCTGGACCGCCAGATCCATCTTAATGCCTCCCGAAAAGTTTGCTTTCCCTGATGATCGACCCGATCCACCCAGAACTGATTTGCGGCTCAGAACTAAGTATTGGCCTAATCGACACTTATGACCGGGTAAACAAACAGCCGGTGTTTCCACCGACTGTTATTCATTTCATTTGGGTGGGCAAGCCTTAAATTTTTATGCCGCCGGTTCATCCACCGGTCGGTTACGGTGGGCCACTTTTAAGATGGCCAATAGAGCCAATAGAAACGCAATGGTTGCATAGATAAACAGGGATTGGAACGATCCCGTAATGTCCCGGACCAGTCCAAATAAAATGGGACTTATGATGGATGCCGAAAAGGAGAATAAATAATAATAGCCGGTAAAAGTTCCCATTTCATTTTCATTGCCGTGTTCTAATACCATGGGCAGTGCGTTAATATTGATGCCGGCCCAGAACATGCCCCCCACCATTAATAATCCGCGGATCGCCCATAAGTTATCGACGAAAAACAGCGGGATAAAAACCAGGATCGTTCCTACTAAGCCGCCAACCACGATTTTTTGGCGCCCGATGCGATTGGCCAAAAACCCCGAAGGGACTGCAAAAATTACAAACGATATTGAAAAGAATGCCAACAACATGGCCGCTTGTCCTTCAGTTTGCCCCAATTCCTGGGTTGCATAACTTGTAAAAAAAGTTTCTACCGCATTGTACGCACTAAACCAGAAAAATATGGCCAGGAGCAAGAAAAACAAATTTTTCTTAGACACCGCTGATAGACTCCGAAAACCAGCCAAGCGGACCACTATGCCTTCGCTGGCAGATTCCGCTTGGTCGCCTTGATCCCCTTGGGTCAAGATGTGGATGGGATCCAGAAGGATCGGCTCTAGTTTGTTTTCCCGAATCGTTAACACCAAAACCACCACTGCCAGGATCATAACCACGGAACCCATAAGGAAAGTTGCCCCACGGCCATAGGCATTGGCAATAAGGCCTCCCCCTAAGAAAGCAATAATGGATGCGATCCCGCCCATCAGATTGATGACACCGTTGGCTGCACTGCGTTGGGAGTCCGGCATTAGATCCGGCATTAAAGCGATCATAGGAGCTCGCCAGATGGACATCCCAAAATTAAATACAATGATAACTAGCATTAGAAGCCAGAGCACCTGCATATGTGGGATCAGTGCAAATAGCAGTGCACAAATCGGTGCTCCTGCCAAAACATAAGGCATCCGGCGCCCAAACCGAGTTCGGGTACGATCGCTCCTGGCACCAAAGTACGGTTGGAATATTACCCCAAAGACATTATCAAAGGTCATGATCAAACCTACGGTAGCCGTGGAAGTGATATAGTCTTGAAGGATCAACGGGACAAAGCTGTTATATATGCTCCAGAGGAGGGAGCTTGCGAAAAATCCCAGACCGATCAACATGGTCCTTTTATAATCCATTTTTAAATTATGCTGTAACTGCATGATGTCACCTCTTTGTTTTTCCATTATTTTAAGATGAATCTATCCTGGATAGGTTAAATGCAATGAAAGTTCATATCCAATCTTCCCATCCGATATTCCCCTCCAAAATTGATTTCTAAATTGATTTCTAAATTTATTTCTAAATTCACTTTACCAAAATCTCTCCACCAAGTTCCCAGAGATTAATTCCACCAAGTACTTTCAAGAAAGTAATCCCATGCGAATCATCACATGATAGGATCTCAACGAATAGTTCATTATTTTCAGATTAACTTAATAAAGATCCCTCCAGCATCATCTGCCGGTGGGATCTTTATTAAAATGACCTATTTCGCTAGTTTCGACCAATCTGATATCTGGTCTTTGCGAAACGGTTTTTTATAGATTGTTAGCCTCTTTTGGCTTCGTACTGTCTGAGCAGGTTTACGAATAGTTCCGGAACTTTCATCATGTTATCTGGGGTTTCCACGTAGGAGATTCTAAATTGAGTTGATCCAGGATTGGCTTCACCCTTGGCGATATCATAGAATCCCTTCATCGGTGCGCATAATAACGTCGTCTCCACACCGTCACAGTCAACGGATCCTTCACCAGCACAATATATGCTGAAGTCGATGGAATCAAATCCTGGTTTAACTATATTCCGTACATCGATGACCGTATAAATTGAGGCATCCGGGCTGGATACGATTAAGCCTGGTTCGAGTTCTTTTAGTTTGGCACTGACTCGTTTGATGGTATCTCCGTAGTAATTCCGAAGATCGGTACACCAAGTTTGGATCTGGTCCTTGGTTTGATGGGCAAGAGCTCCAAAAATATACTGGCCGATGGCGTTGGCACAAAGGTTGGCAGTGTATTCGGCTTGGGCCCGGGTGTTAAATTCCGCAGAATCAGTGATCAAAGCACCAATTCTTAGGCCACAGGCGTTCCAAACTTTAGAAGCCGTCTCAATACTGATTCGTCGGCCTTCGATCCCTGGCACGTCGGCATCAGTAATTCCCCAGATGCTGACCAATCCGCCATTATCAATGTAATACAACTCCCGGTAAGCTTCATCTGAAACCATCCACAAATTATACTTCACGCATAATTCAGCCAACTTTTTCATGGTATCCATATCATAGAGCTGTCCGGTTGGATTGTCATAAGGAATGACCAAAAGAGCACCCGGATCATTGGCCTTGATGATTTCTTCAATCTTTTCAAGTTCCGGCAAACCGAACTTGCCGCTATCGCCTAAATGACGCTTAACGGTGACGGTCTTACGGCCGACTCGTTCTGCAAACGAAATATAGTTGGTGTAGGCTGGGTCGATCATCATCAATGGTTTTTCAGAAGTTCCAGCTGGTCCGCATAAACCGATCAAGAGTAGTTCCATGGCGGTTGAACCCCCATCGGTAACTGTTACACTGAGCTTGGATGTATCAAAGCCTTGAGCATCTAAGATATGCTTAAATGCGGCTTTGGTTTCTTCCATTCCGCCGGTGGCGGTATAACGGATCACGCCTTTTTCAAATGGGCTGCCTGGAGCATCTAGATGGAACATCCGGTCCATCATGGCCGGATTGGTTGGTAATGAGACATTACCGATGCTGACATTAATGACCGCTTCCGGTTTGACAGCGCGTTCTTCATACTTCATTTGGGCTAAACGGACATCTGAAGGTGTCCTGGATTCAAAATGGCTGGATAATTTAGGATTGTTCAATGGTAGAGTCCTCCTCTGATACATAAAAAAGTAAAAAGTTATGTAACTGTATTCATTTCAATTATATAACAAAAATACATTTAAAGGCCATTTCAGGCTGAAAAAAAAGCAGAAAGACAAGGGGTTAAAAATATCATTCTAGTGATTATTCATGAATTTTTCATTAATATTGAAAAAACGACTTGTCCGCCTCTAAAAACCGTGTTGATTTTCACTGAGACAAAAGGATCGTATTTATATTTTACTCAAGTTGGTCTTTACATTTAAGCACGGATCAAAAGGTTGACTGTATTATTTTTATAAGTAAATAAATTAGACGAGCGATAAAATAACCGTGTGGATCTAAAAGATGACCAATTAATTTCCTTCAATAAATGATTGGATCGAATCGATCTGTGGATCAAATCGATCGGTGCATGGAATCGATTAGTGCATCTAATAAATTACTGCATCGAATCGATCAATTGGGCAATCAAGCATCCAACCAGCCTGAGAAATCAACTGGACTAAGTGATCGAAATCCTCGAAGCCTTTTTTTGATTCCTCTTTAGAGATTATTACTCGTTACAGGGTATAATTAATTGAATCGGTAAAAGACTTACCCCATAGATCAATGGTAAGATCCTAATTTAAACACCAAACAGGGAGGAACTATGAAAGTACTAATTGTCAATGGCAGTGGCCGGCCTAAAGGCTGTACCTATGTCGCTTTATCGGAAATGGAACAGATCTTAAACGGCGAAGGGATCGAGACTGAACAGATCTTTATTGGAAATGAGCCCCTTCGGGACTGCACGGAGTGTATGAAGTGCAAACAATTGGATAATCGCTGTGTCTTTGAGGATGATATTGTCAATGACTTTATTGATAAAGCCAAAACGGCGGACGGTTTTATTTACGGTTCCCCCGTCTATTTTGCTTCACCGTCTGCTCGGATCCAGGCTTTGCTTGATCGGTCCTACTATGCTGCGAAAAATGTATTTCGGCATAAACCGGCCTGTGCCATTGTCAGTGCCCGGCGCGCCGGTACCACGGCAGCCTTAGAAGTCTTGAACAAATACATTACCTACACCGAGAGCCCCTTGGTAGCCTCCAGCTATTGGCCAATGGTCCATGGTCGGCAACCCGAAGATGTCTTGCAGGATGAAGAAGGGATGCAGACGATCCGAAACTTAGCCCGGAACATGGCCTGGATACTTCATTGCATTGAAGCCGGCAAAGCTGCTGGTTACTCGGCTCCAACCAATGAGTATAGCAAGATCACAAACTTCATCTAACCTTGTCCCCTTAAAAACATGCAACTGATCAAGAAACCCCGTCAAGTCAACGTTTAAGCAACGCAAGACCTGACGGGGTTTTTGGTCGGAACCGGTGAAGGTTCAGACCGATTTATTGAGTAAGATGAGTTTTTTTTGTTAGACTGAAAGCTCTCTGGCCAATTCTTTCGTATCCCGAGCAATCATTAATTCCTCATTGGTTGGGATTACCATAAGCTTGATTTTGGAGGAATCCGTCGAGAAGATAACTTCTTTGCCTCTGACATCATCCTTTACCTTATCCACTTCAAAACCTAAGAATCCCAAGCCTTTTAAGATGCCTTCCCGTGTTTCCGGTGAATTTTCACCCAATCCAGCCGTGAAGACAATGGCATCGATCCCGCCCATTGCTGCGGCATAGCCACCGATGTATTTGCGAACGCGGAACATGAACATATCAAGGGCCAATTGCGCCCGTTTGTTGCCTTCTGCGGCTGCTTTTTCAATGTCTCTAAAGTCTGAGGAAACACCGGAAATACCCAGGACTCCGGATTTCTTATTCATGAGATTATCAACTGCTTTGGCATCCCAGCCTTTTTCATTCATAAGGTATGTTACAATGGCCGGATCCATATCCCCGGTTCTGGTTCCCATGATCAGGCCAGCCAGTGGAGTAAAGCCCATGGATGTATCAATGGTTTTGCCGTACTTAACTGCCGTCACCGAGGATCCATTACCTAAGTGGCACGTTACGATCTTCATATCTTCAATGTTGCGGTTGAGCAGTTCAGCTGCCCGATTGGCAACATACTTATGGCTGGTACCGTGGAAGCCGTAGCGCCGGATTTTATCCGATTCGTATAATTCATAAGGGATGGCATACATATAGGCAACCGGTTCCATGGTCTGATGGAATGCGGTGTCAAAGACTGCAGTCATGGGTGTGGTCGGCATTAATTCACGGCAAGCCTTAATTCCGATCAAGGCTGGAGGATTGTGCAAGGGAGCAAGTTTAGAAACTTCCTTTAACTCTTCCAATAATTGATCATCCAATAAAACGGACTTGGAATACTTTTCCCCGCCATGAACGATCCGGTGACCCACTGCTGAAATTTCATTGATGTCTTTCAAGACTCCGACTTCGGAACTGACCAAGGCATCCAACACCAACTGAATGGCTATTTTATGATCGGGCATTTCTGTCTGAACGACGTACTTATCGCGGCCTTCCACCCGGTGTGTCAATACGGAACCGGCGATCCCGATCCGTTCAACCAAGCCCTTGGCCATAACTCTTTCATTGTTCATATCATACAGTTGATATTTTAAAGATGATGAGCCTGCATTAATAACTAAAATTTTCATAATATCCTACCCCTATCCTATTTATTTCTGAATGGTTTGCGCCTGAACGGCAGTTACTGCTACTACATTTACAATATCCTCGGCATTACAGCCTCTGGATAGATCATTAATTGGTTTGGCAAAGCCTTGGCAAATCGGGCCGATGGCTTCTGCTCCGGCGATCCGCTGGACCAGTTTATAGCCGATATTACCAGACTGCAGGTCTGGGAAGATCAATACATTGGCGCTTCCGGCTACTTTTGAATCCGGTGCCTTTAGTTTGGCAACACTCGCTACTAAAGCTGCATCGGCCTGAAGTTCACCATCGATATTAAGGTCAGGTCTTCTTTCATTGGCTATTTTAACAGCATTTTGGACCTTGGTCACAACTTCATGTTGCGCCGAACCCTTTGTTGAGAATGACAGCATGGCAACTTTTGGTTCAATTTTCAAAAGATTTTTAGCTGTATCGGCAGTGGAGATCGCAATGGAGGCCAACTGATCTTCATCGGGCATTGGATTGACCGCACAGTCCGCAAATAAAAGAGTTCCGTTTTCGCCATAGGTTGAGTTGGTCAACATGATGAAAAAGGATGAAACAACGGAAACACCCGGTGCTGTCTTGATGATCTGGAAACCGGGCAGTAAAAGATCCCCCGTGGTGTGAGTGGCGCCTGAGACCATGCCGTCGGCATCATCCATTTTGACCATCATCGTTCCATAATACATTGGATCTTTAAGGATTTCTTTGGCTTGCTCTGGGGTAACCCCCTTTTTCTTTCTGAGTTCGTAAAAAGTATTTGCATACTCTTCAAATTTTTCACCAACGGATGGGTTGATGATCCGGCACTTCGAAATATCAAGAGACAGCGCTGCAGCATTGGCTTTGATCGTTTCCTCATCACCAAGCAGGACGATCTTCGCGATCCCTTCCTGTGTGATTTGAGCAGCTGCTGTAAGATTTCTCGACTCCTCCCCTTCTGGTAGGATGATGGTCTTTACGTCAGCCTTTGCCAAGCTTTTCATTTTGGTCATGAAATCCATTTTTGACTTCTCCTTTTTCATTTGTTTTAGTAAAATCTATTCATATAATTTCTGATTGGTTTTCCTATCTAATATATTAACTTATTTGACTGTATATTATCAAGGATTTGCTATAATTAAGATAACAGATAAACTTCGGGAATAGGACAGGTAATGGGAATGAAAACAGTTTTTATTATTAGTGAGTATAATCCATTCCATAACGGACATGCTTTTCAGATCCAAAAGGTTCGAGAAGAGCTATCACCCGATACAGTGATTGCCATCATGAGTGGCAATTTTTTGCAACGCGGTTCCCCTGCCATTATGGATAAATTTAACCGGGCAAAGTTAGCCATTGGCGGCGGTTGTGACCTGGTATTGGAACTGCCTTCGATTTATGCCACCTCATCCGCCGAATTCTTTGCCAAAGGCGGTGTCTCCATTGCTAACCGGTTGGACCCAACCGGAATCCTAAGCTTTGGTTCGGAGTCCGGAGATGCAAAAAAAATTATAACAGTTTCAAAAACTCTGCTAAAGGAAAAAGACAGACTGGATCCGGCCATCCGAAGGGGTCTTGACTCTGGGTATAGCTACCCCAAAGCTCGCTCGGTTGCTTTTCTGGAAATTACGGGAAGCCCGGATCTGACAAATTACCTGCAAAGTCCCAATAATACTTTAGCTGTGGAATATGTCAAAGCAGCCCTGCAGATGAATTCTCCCCTGGCATTTCATACCGTCCAACGCCTGGGCATGGGTTATCACGAAACCGGTGAAACTTCGGCCTCCCCCCTGTCTAATTCAACTGATGAGAGTCCATTTAATTTCCCGTCAGCGACTGCTATGCGCAATGAATTGGATCTTGGAAACCACCCCTTCGTCTTAAAGGGCATGCCTGCCGCCAATCGATCACTCTTTCAAGACTACCTCGACCAAGGCCACCGGATAAACTATCAGCTCCTAACCGATTTGGTCAGTTACCGCTTGAATCTATTTCCCACAGCGATCGGTCGAATTCCCGAAGCCCGGGATGGGTTGGGTGAGCGAATCCTAAATTTCAAGAAAGACTTATCCGGTCGGACCTTATCGGAGTTTGCACTCCACGTTAAAACTCGGCGGTTCACCTATTCCCGGATCTGCCGATTACTGCTCCACTTAGCTCTTGGCTTTGATGAACTGGACTATGCCGCTCGGCGCAAAAGCTCCCCAAATTACGTTAGGATCCTGGCCTTAAATAACCGGGGTCAGGCCTTTTTAAAAGAAACCCGCAAAACCCGAGACATTTCAGCGGTCCAAAGCGCCCGGGACATTCAACCAGAGCACTTTTTGCCTGATCTCAATGCCTCGCGCCTCTACAGTCTGCTAAACCCAGGCTATGCACCCGACCAGGACTTTACTTTCCAATTGCGGGTAACACAATGCGATTCACTGGGTATTTGAGTGCAGCAATTATGGCCAGCCCTTAGCCCTTAGTCTGTTATACGTCCTACCCTGGCAAGAGCTTTGCTCAAGGTGCCCAGTATGAATGTTTTTTTGATGTTCGCTAACTCAAACGGAAATTTGAATGATGACCTGTAAGGCTTGATTCTTCCTACCTGGAGAAATCAAGCCTTACGAAACTAATATAATATTTTTCGAACTAATAAAACCTTTTGAAGTCTATCTTTTATCTATCTTTTATCTATCTTTTATCTATCTTTTATCTATCTTTTATCTATCTTTTATCTATCTTTTATCTTTCGTTTATTTCGATGATAAAATCTTTTTTACCTCATTTACTGACAGCGGTCTGCCGACTGATCGAACGACGTCGTCGATCACCAGAGCGGGACTCTGCATGACTCCATAGGACACCATGGTCTTTAAGTCACTGACCTTCTCCACCGTGGCCTCCAAGCCTAACTCGTCGATCGCCTGCATTGTATTCTTCTCCAGCTTGTCACACTTACTGCAACCGGTTCCTAATATCCTGATTATCATGATTATTACCCCTTCAATATTACTTTTGATGGCTTCCACCAAAGTGCTACAGGCTATTCAAAGCCTCGTGTATGTTAATTGAGCTGTCTGTTCAATGTTGTAAGTTCAGCATCTATTTAATATCTTCTAGGTTGCCCGTTAGGGTTTATCAGTATAACGGGTCATTGTTATTTTAACCGTTATTTAAACTATTCTAAATCAGTAGTGGCTGGATCAAGTTGAAGAAATACCCGACGATGATGATACCGACGGTGCAGATCCCAATAAACAATGCCAAAAGTTTAGGTTTAACGGCTTTGCTCAACATAATGAGAGAAGGCAGCGATAACGTGGTGACGCCCATCATAAAAGCCAGAACGACACCAAGTTGAGCGCCTTTGGTCAATAATGCTTCCGCAATGGGGATCGTTCCAAAGATGTCTGCATAAATAGGGATGCCGATGAGAGTAGCCAACGGGACTGCCAATGGATTGCCTTGTCCCAGCAATTTGACGATCCATTCCTGGGGGATCCAATTATGGATCACAGCGCCGATCCCGACGCCGATCAAAATATAGGGGAAGACCCGCAAAAAGGTGTCGATGACCTGCTCTTTGGCAAAGTTCAGTCGGTCCGCAAAGGACAGTTCCGGTGAATCCAGATCGATACTGCCGGTTTTGACCAGGAAGCTTTCGACATACTTTTCCATATGCAGTTTTTCAATGATGGTTCCGCCGATGATGGCAATGGCCAGACCGACGACCACATAAATACTTGCTACTTTCAGACCGAAAATACTGGTCAAAAGGACGAGGGATCCCAGATCCACCATTGGTGAAGAGATCAAAAAGGAAAAGGTGACGCCTAACGGCAGCCCCGCACTGGTGAAGCCCAGAAATAGAGGAATGGACGAACACGAACAAAATGGTGTGACGGTTCCTAAGAGTGCGGCGACTGTATTGGCCCCGATCCCATGAAATCTGCCGATTATTTTTTTGGTACGCTCCGGCGGAAAGTAGCTCTGCAGGTAGGAGATCATAAAGATCAACGTACAAAGTAAAATGGTGATCTTGATCACATCATAAATGAAGAACTGGATGCTGCCTACCCAACGATTCGTTAGATCCAGACCCAGGGCAGTCAGTCCTTTTCCGGTCAGCCCATTGAGCCATTGCATGCCCAACACCTGATCCTGGATAAAGTCCCAGGTCCCTTTTAGTACATTCACGTTATTTCCTCCTGTTATTTCTTAGCATTTAAAAGTTCAATGAACTTGTCAGCTGCTTTGCTCTTGTCCATGTCTGATTTTAGTACCGGGTAATCCTCGATATTATCAAGGATCGTCTGAAGCACCCCTTCAAATTGATTATTCGGGAGGTTCAACGAATAGAAAATATATTGCTCATCCCGCTGATCCCTAACAAACCCCATGTCCCGGAGCTTGGCCAGATGTTTTGAAATATTAGGTTGGGCAATTCCGGTAACGCCGGTGAGCTGACAAACGCAAAGTTCACGATGGAACAAAAGCATGATGATCCGCAGTCTGGTTTCATCAGACAGTACCTTGAAAAAATTTATCAGTGTATCCATTAAATCCCTTTCCTTATGCTGTGATCTGCTTTACCAGCAGTGCCGGTCTTTCTATTGTCCTAGCGAAGTTTCATCTCACCGCCGACGGTCTCTTCCCAGGCTGTGAAGATGGGTCGAATGATCTGTGCCCCGATCTTGGATATAATAACAAGTTCGGACTCTTCGCCGTTTTTTGTAGTAGGTTTATAGTCAATTCGTTTGTTAACGACGTCCACTTGATTCCAACCATCGGCGAGCTTGAAAAAGCCTTTGATCCGGTAACTGTCAAGCTTGATCCGATCAAGGAACTGAGTCAGTTTGTCTTGGGTCGTTTCTCCGGCAAAGGTCAGGACTAGAGTTTTAGGCTTGTTTTCCGGACTGTTCGTTGTATCCTCGGTCCCGACCCAAGCTTCGGCAGTCAGGTCTTTTTCCAGAAAGTTAGAATCAATTTTTCCCTGGATCGATTCAACAATTTCAGCTTTGTCATTGATCTCGCGGATCTTCGCCTTGACCTTGGCGAGAGTTTCCTCGTCAATTAAATCTACTTTAGAAATAATGACGAGATGGCAGAACTTCAATTGTCTTTCCACCGTTGCAATATCCTGGACCTGGTCAAGGAAATTAACTCCGTCGACGATGCAGATCGCCCCGCTGTAGTCATAGACATCGCCTTTGGCAACGGCGACCGCCTCCAGAAATTCACCGATATTCGAAGGATCCGCCAACCCTGAACTTTCCACGAATACATATTCCATGCCGCGATCAGCCATCTCAACTAAAGCTGAGACAAAGGAAAGCTGCAGACAAGAGCAAAAGATCGATCCGCGATTGATCTCGACTAACTCCATCCCGTCTTTTTCGATCAACGTTCCGTCGATACCGACCCTGCCGAATTCATTCATGATAACTGCCACTTTCTTGCCTGACAGATCTTTTAATACATTTGTCAGAAAAGTAGTTTTGCCGGCTCCTAAAAAGCCTGTCAGTAAATATAATTTCGTTTTAGTTTCCATTTGGTTGACCCCCATTAAATTTAACTTATTATACGTATATGCCTATATGGCTATATACGTATAATAAGACATCCAATTAATATTGTCAATCACTTTACAGTTCGTTATAAAACTATTGACTATCTATCCCTCTGTCTAAAAATTATCTCATCAAAACTAACCATCTGATCACAGCTGTAAGATCAAACTCCTAAAAAACTACTAAATAAAAACCAGGCTTCACTTCCTATAAAAACTTCGGCTTAACTCCAAACTTATGTAAAACTTTATGCGTCAATGACCAAAAGTTTTCCTTTACTTTTACATATCCATTGATAAAACCGATGTTGTTAAGCTTTCATTCAGGACCGATTGAGCCGAAGAAGTGATCAACACATTACTGTCAACTAACTATTCATCCTCACTGATTGACACCCGGTATGACCACCACCTTTGCTGACAGCAGTGCCAGTATTGTCATTGACAATCCACTGAACTCAGCTATGATATTGTTAACACCATGTGGGCTCCTGGTTATAATAGATTTTCGAGGAGAATTAGTTATGAAAAAACGCTTGTTCCATTCAATGAAGATCCTTTCTCTGATTTTTGTAATTTCTCTGACTTTTACAGGATGCTCAAGTACTAATGTGATTACTGGAACGATTCCCCTACCGCAAACTTTCACA
>JBAQDU010000018.1:0-10524 GCA_049294805.1 Clostridiaceae bacterium | reverse complement strand
TCATATGTTTGCACTTTTCGGTTAGAACTTTACTACCTCAGCTTAAGAATGGTTAGAGTTAGCTTATAAAGGATGAAATAAAGACCGAAAGAGCCCAAATAAAGTGTGACCTTAAGCGAAATGCTTAAGGTCACACTTTATATTAGGGTGTTAACAGAAGGGCTGCCCATTCTGCTTCATTAAAACCAATCAAAACCAGATTCCCATCGGTGAGGATGGGGCGTTTGACTAGTTTGCCATGAGAAGCCAAAAGAGCCACCTGTTCGTCCAAGGACATTACATTAACGCGGTCTTTCATATTTAGCTCCCGATATTTATCACCGGAGGTATTGTAGAATCGTTTGACCGGAATTCCTTGATCCTCGACCCAATGGTAGAAATGTCGAGTCGAGGGCGGGTATTCGAGAATATCACGTTCGTCCACGGCGATGCCGTTGGCTTTGAGCCAGTTCTTGGCAGCGCGGCAGGTGGAGCAATTTTTATAAGCATATAACTTCAGTTCAGAGTGTTCCAAGGCAAGTCCATCCTTTTTCGTTGATGTAGTAAGTGGTGGCAATTTGCAGAGCTAGAATCGATCAGCAGTTGTTCTCAAGGTGCTAATCCATTTATTGATACCATTATAACAGAGCCTGCTACTATGTGGAGGTCGTTGAAGTTATGAAGGATCGGAGCAATATTTTCTTATTGCAGGACTGGAAGATAGGAAGAGAAGATTTATTTTTGGTGGATCATCGTAGTTGGACTCTTTAGGTGGTTTCAGGTGAGATCCCTTCGAGGTGCTGAGTCGGGAGATCGAATAGATTGTGTTAGAATATGAGTAACAAATTATGCTCAAGTAGAAGGAATCTGGAGAGAGTATGGAGAAAAAATATGTAATGGCTCTGGATCAGGGAACCACCAGTTCCAGGGCGATCTTATTCGGGCCCCATGGGGAGATCCACGGGACCGCTCAAAAAGAATTTACGCAGTATTATCCGAAGCCCGGCTGGGTGGAGCAGGATCCCATGGAAATATGGGCAACTCAAATGGGGGTGGCTCGGGAAGTATTGGAGTTAACTGGGACGAGCCCTCATGAAGTAGCTGCCATGGGTATTACCAATCAACGGGAAACCACCGTGGTCTGGGAAAAAGCCAGTGGCAAACCGATCTATAATGCCATCGTCTGGCAGTGCCGGCGTACGGCAGCCATGTGTGAGGATCTCAAATCTGCCGGTCATGAAGCCTTGTTCCGATCGAAAACCGGCCTGGTCTTGGACGCCTATTTTTCTGCGACCAAACTGGCCTGGATTCTCGATGCGGTACCAGGGGCCAGAGACCGGGCCAGGGCCGGGGAACTCCTCTTTGGCACCATTGACACGTGGTTAATTTATAACTTGACCCGGGGCAAAGTCCATATCACGGATTATTCCAATGCCTCCCGGACCATGCTGTTTAACATTCATACTTTATCGTGGGATGAGGAGATCTTAAAGATCCTGGATATTCCACGGGTCATGTTGCCCCAAGTTCGCCCGTCCAGTGAAGTTTACGGGGTGACGGACCCGGGGACATTCGGGGGTGCCGAAATTCCCATTGCCGGAGCTGCCGGTGATCAACAGGCGGCTCTCTTTGGTCAGGCTTGTTTTGAGAAAGGAATGGCCAAAAACACCTATGGCACAGGGTGCTTTCTCCTAATGAATACCGGCAAAGAGCCGGTGATCTCCCAGCATGGTCTATTGACCACCATTGCCTGGGGGCTGGGGCCGGAGATCACCTATGCCTTGGAGGGCTCGATCTTTATGGGAGGTGCGTCGGTCCAGTGGCTGCGGGATGAATTAAAATTGATCAACACCGCCGAGGAAACCGAACGGTATGCAAGTTCTGTGGACGATACCAATGGTGTCGTCGTAGTACCGGCCTTTACCGGGTTGGGTGCCCCGTACTGGGACATGTATGCCCGGGGGGCCATCATTGGATTGACCCGGGGCGTGCGGCGCGAGCATCTCGTTCGAGCAACCTTAGAATCCATTGCCTATCAGACCAAGGATGTCTTAAATGCCATGGAGAGGGATGCCGGCATGAAGCTGCAAGTTTTAAAAGTCGACGGCGGAGCTTCCCGCAATAATTTCCTCATGCAATTTCAGGCCGATATGTTAAAGGTCAAGGTCGAGCGCCCCAAAGTGACCGAGACTACAGCGCTGGGGGCAGCCTATTTAGCCGGTTTGGCCGTTGGTTTTTATAGTTCCACCGCTGATATTGCTTCGGACTGGAAGATCGACCGGGTGTTTGAACCCGGTTATAGCCAAGAGCAGATCGATGCAAAATACCGGCAATGGCAAAGGGCAGTGGAGCGTTCAATGCATTGGGCCAAAGAAGATAATGAGGAGGCGGATGATCATAAAGACTTATGATGTTGCCATCATCGGAGCCGGGGTCATTGGCTGTGCCATTGCTCGGGAATTATCCCGGTATGACTGGCAGACCTTGGTTTTGGAAGAAAATCTTGAAGTGGGCGAGGCCGCAACTAAAGCAAACAGTGCTATTGTCCATGGTGGGTATGATCCCTTACCCGGTACGTTAAAAGCAAAACTCAATGTTGAAGGTGCAACCATGATGCCCGAGCTCGCAAAATTGTTGGATGTTCCGTATCAACAAATCGGCTCATTGGTATTGGCGTTTAACGAACGAGATGAGGCCATATTGGAGGAGCTATTGGAGCGAGGCCGCCAAAATGGCGTGACTGGATTGTCCATCATCAGCCGGGCGGATGTCTTGACCCTTGAGCCAAACGTTTCAGAGGCGGTGGTCAGTGCCCTTTTATGTACGACAGCCGGCATCATCTGCCCGTTTAACTTGACCTATGCCCTGATTGAAAATGCCATGGCCAATGGCGTGGAGCTAAAACGCGATCACAAGGTCAGTGCCATCGTCCAGGAAGAGGCTGGGTTTTTATTGAAAACTAATCAAGGGGACATTCGGACCAGACTTGTGATCAACGCGGCCGGGGTGGGCGCCGATCAGATCGCGGCTCTATTATCTGAAACGGACTATGAGATTCTGCCCCGTAAGGGTGAATACCGGGTGTTGGATAAGTCCGAAGGTAAAATGGTCCATCATGTCATATTCCAGACGCCGACCCCATTGGGTAAAGGCATATTAGTCACTCCGACGGTCTATGGAAATCTCATGATGGGACCTAATTATCTGGAGGCAACTGACCAGGATTCCTTGATTCCATCCCAAGCGGAACTGGAAAAAATTGATCGCCAGGCTAAAAAGTCAGTGCCGGGACTAAATATCGACAAGACCATCCGGACGTTCTCCGGATTAAGGGCCACACTAGATAGTGGTGACTTTCGAATTTACCCTAGTAAAAGTCATCCCGGATTCTTCCACGTGGCCGGCATTGATTCACCGGGTTTGTCATCAGCACCGGCCATTGGAAAATTTGTACTGGACTTAGTATTAGAAAGTGGCCTTATTCTAGATCGTCCCAAGACCCAATTTAGCAAGGACCGCACATGGATCAACGTTCACTCAACTAGGATAAATAAAGAATTGGCAGGAAAGGAGGCAGCTCATCTGGACCATGAGACCATCATCTGCCGCTGTGAAGGTATATCAGAGGCCCAGATCCGCCAGGCGATCAATCGTCCGGCCGGGGCAGTAACCATTGATGGTGTCAAGCGTAGAGTCAGGGCCGGTATGGGGCGCTGCCAAGGTACCTATTGCAGATCCCGAGTCCGCAAGATCCTGGCCGAGGAACTGGGGATACCGGAGGATCAAGTGCCCATTGATTCAAAAAGCCGAAGAGGGGAAAGTTAGAAATTGGTAAAGGCCTGTCAATAAACAAAGGAAAACAGCCAAAGGAAAACCTGAAAATATAGCTAAACAAGAAATTTGTTTAGCCCTTGAGATTTATGGAAATCATTGAACGAATCAACCCAGATATAATGAACAGTTATCACTTTGACACTTTTTAACAAAGAGGATTTACTATAATTAGAACACGGATCATCCATCCAATCTATTCATTAGAGGAGGCATTTTATGAAACTTAAAAATATCCCTTGGATCCTTTTTGGAGTTGCCGTTATCGTGATCGGTCTGTTCTATGACCGAGTTTTGAATTTACCATCCGAAGGGTTTCAAGACCTTGGTCGGGCAATGATTGTGATATTAATGATTTTTCCAGTTTTGTTTTTCTTCATTGGCTACATTACCAACTATAAAGATCCGGTGGATTGGTTCCAGCTGGTCGTATTGGCCGTGACACTTTTGATCGGTATTTATGTTAAGACCGGTAAGATCGAACTTGATCCCAGTTGGGTGGTTCCGGGGTCTTATCCATTGTTTAATATTCTGGGGATCTTCATTGGAAAATGGCGTCATCAGAAGAAACTGGGATTAACCAACCGATCAAACTAGCTGAATTTATCGTCCCTTAAATTATTCTTAAGAGCTCTATTAAATCAATCTGTAAATCACTCGGCTAAATAACTCGGCTAAAGATTCAAACGAATGATGGAGTCTCAATAAAAGTGTGAATGATGATCTTGGCTTCAGGCCAAGATTTCCCGGATGCACTCTCCAGTGGGGCATATGCGGCCCAAACAATGTGCTAATTCTACTCACCAAGAAAAATGAGCTGCCTCAAGTGACACTGGAAGAATTGCACCGTTTGGGGGCAACTCAAGTTCAGATATTGGGAGGGCTCGAGGCAATCGGTCAGGTCGTTGAAGATGCGTTGATAACGGATGGTCTAGTGGTCACCAGGATCCAAGGGCTCAACCGATATGAAACACCAGTTCAAATCGCCTCGAAAAAGACCGGGTCCAAACAAACGTGTTCTTAGTCAGTGGTGAGAGCTATCCCGATGCACTAACGGGGGCCCTCCTGGCCGCTAAACAGGAAGAATTGACACATGTTACGCTATACTTCGAGGAATATTAGTTTACACAACCTATTTTACGCTCTGGCGCAAGGCAGTGAAACTTAAAAAAGTTCAAATCTTGGAACTTCTCGTTGCTCAGCAAAAGACCAGGGACCGTTTAGCACAACTGCTAAACGGTCCCTGGTCTTTTGCCTTATTTTTATCCATCGCCTGGATGGGGATTTAGTGGCGATTTAGTTCAAACTAGTATCGAACTATTTTCGAACCAGTATCGAACGAGGCTACTGGGTAATTACATGACTAAGCCCATGGTGATGGACTTAGGAGGGCAAACCTCGATGCATTTACCGCATTGGATGCATTTGTTCTGATCGATGATGGCTAAGGAATCTTTCATGGCGATGGCATCAACGGGACAGGCTTTCACGCATAGGGTACAACCGATGCAGCCGATGTTGCAGGACTTCTTGACGATGGGTCCTAACAATGGGTTGGAGCAACGGTTGAGGTAGGCATTTTCAACCTTAGGGATCAAGTGGATAATGGCTTTTGGACATTCCGTTACGCACTTACCGCAGGCGACACAATTATCGGGATTGATGCGGGCCACGCCGTCAACTACTTCAATGGCGTCGTATTCGCAGACAGTCTTACAATCACCGAAGCCGAGGCATCCGTAGACGCAGCTTCCGGGGCCTTTTTGAATGAGGTTGGCTGACCGGCAGGTGGGAGTCCCGATGTATTCGAACCGGGGTTTGGTATGCTCTGGGGTACCTTGGCAGTAAACTTGAGCCATGGTGGGGATGAAAGCTTCACCGTCTCCACCTAGGTAGCCTGCGAGTTCTTCGGCGGTATCGGGTCCGCCGGGGATGCACTTGGCGGTGTTGGGTTCGTTGCCTGAAGCCAAGGCTTCGGCATAGCCGGCACAACCTGAGTAACCACAGCCGCCACAGTTTGCACCGGGCAGGATCACTAACAGATCACTGACGCGGGTATCCACTGGAACGGCAAATTTCTTACTGACCACAAGGATCAGAAATCCTAAGATCAGGGCGGTTGCACCCATGACCAGGACTGGTAATCCAAGAGTAGAAATACTTAAACTAGCTAACATTTGTTCCTCCTATCTGAACAGATTCTCAGCGATGCCTTTGAATCCGAAGAAGGAAACAGACACGATGGATGCTGCAATGAGTGTAATTGGCAAACCTGTCAGGGACTTAGGGATATCGGAATCTTCCATCCGGGTGCGGATTGAAGAGAAGATGAACATGGCCAGCATGTAGCCTAAACCGGTACCAAACGCATTGGTCAGGGACATGCCGTAGTTGTAACCAGCTTCAACGTTTTGCAGTGCAACACCTAAGATGGCACAGTTGGTCGTGATCAGGGGTAGATAGATTCCCAGTGCATTGTACAGCGGGGGAACGGATTTCTTTAGGACCATCTCTACGATTTGAACTAAGGCAGCGATGACTAGGATAAAGACTAATGTCTGAAGGTAGGGCATGCCATAGGGTTCCAAGATCAAGGTGTTGATGGGCCAAGTTAAAGCAGTGGCGCCTAAGAGGACGGCAATAACGGCAACTGACATGGACATGGCTGTTTTTACATTCTTGGAAACACCAAGGAATGAACAAATTGCAAGGAACTGAGCCAGGACGACGTTATTGACGAAGACAGTGTTAAACAGAAGCTGTGAAAATTCAGTCATTAGTTGTTGCCTCCTTTGTTTTTCTGGATCAGACCAGGCACGATCATTTTATTGGGTTTCATTTGTTTTCTGAATTCGGACATGCCGCAAGCGGCACTGGCTCCACAGGAACCACAGCCGCCATCGGCACAGGCCTCGTCTAAAACAATCGATGCTTCAGCAATGACGGGGCTTTTTCTGGTCAAGGCTCTGGCTTTGTCTTTGGCGCGGTTTTCCATGCGGCGGATGATCCCTAAGGTTCCTGCGATCATAATACCGTAGACAAAGAATCCACCGGGGGGCATCTTTAAAATACCGAATGGATTATCCACTAAAACCGGGATGGGATTGGTAAACCAAGTCCCGTTGCCAAAGATTTCGCGGATGGAGGCAAGGATTGTGATGGCTAAGGTAAAGCCAACGCCCATACCCAGTCCGTCTATGGCTGCAACCAATGGGTTATTCTTATTGGCAAACGCTTCAGCTCTGCCTAAGATAATGCAGTTAACGGTGATCAAGGGGATAAAGATTCCCAGGGATTTATCCAAGGCTGGGAAATAAGCCTTGATCAGGAGCTGGATGATGGTGACCATACCAGCGATGATGGTGATATAGACCGGGATCCGGACTTTGTCAGAGACTAAGTTACGGACCATTGAGATCAAGAAGTTCGTTACGATGAGAACGACAGTTGTGGCGATTCCCATACCGATGCCATTCATGGCTGTAGTTGAAACTGCTAGAGTCGGGCAGGTTCCAAGGAGCAGTATGAGGACCGGATTTTCCTTAAGAATGCCGCGGCTAAATACATCGCCGAGCGTTATTTCTTTTTTTGCCATTGTATCCTCCTTAGTTGCCGAGTGCCTGAACTGCTTTAAAGGCATTGTTCAGCGCATCTCTAATCGCAGTACTGGTAGCGGTTGCACCTGAGACTTGATCAAAATCCGTCTTATCCGATTCTTCGGAGAAGGTGAATTCCTTATCAGCCGGCAGGCCTTTGAATTGTTCTTGATAGGCCGGTTCTTCGGCCAGTTTTCCAAACCCTGGTGTTTCCTGGGTGCCGGCAATGGTAACCCCGGCTAGGGTCTTGTCTAAGTTAAAGGCGACGATGACAGGAACTTTTCCGCCGTAGCCGGTGCCTTCAGACATCACAATATAACCAATGGTCTCAGAGCCTTTTTTGGCTTCATAGAATCCGGTCACGCCTTTAACATCTGATTTAGGTGCTTCGGGGAAGCTGTCAGCTTCGGGCAATAGCACTTTCATGGCAATGCCTTGTTCGCCTAACGTGTTGGCTGAAATTTTATCTTTGGTCGCACCATAAGTCATTGACAGTAAAAAAGCGGTGATGACACAGATTACCGTAAGGACAATAGCAGGTGAAAATCCTTCGCGATCCTTAAGCATGTTTAACACCTCCTACAGGTTTGACCATGGTGTACTTATCGATGGTGGGGGTCATTAGGTTCATGATGAGGATCGCATAGGATACCCCTTCAGGGATGGCGCCAAAGAAACGGATGAGTCCAGTGAGAACACCACAGCCGATACCGAAGATGATCTTGCCTTTGGTGGTATAGGGGGTGGTGACATAATCAGTGGCCATAAAGATCGCACCTAAGAGCAATCCGCCCGAGAGCATATAAAATACGGGGTCTTTGCCGGTCAATAGAGCCATGACAGCTACAGATCCAACAAAAGTTGCCGGGATCCAAGCGGAAATAACACCACGGAACAGCAAATAAGCTAAGCCGATCAATAGAGCGGCGGCACAGACTTCACCGATCACGCCGGCATGCTGGCCTAAGAATAAGCGCATGGTATTGGGCACGAATTCACCGGCTGCCTTTAGTGACAAAGGAGTAGCTGAGGAGACCATATCGCCGGTTCCGGTGGAACCGATGGATGCCCAGCGGGCTTTGACGGTGAAATTATTCATCTGTTCCGGGAAGGACAGGACCAAAACGATCCGAGCCGCAATGGCAGGATTAGCAAAGTTATTGCCGATGCCTCCGAATAATTCTTTGATGACCACGATGGCCACTAAAGCACCTAAAACGGGGATCCACAGCGGGATGGAGGAGGGCATATTAAACGCCAGAAGAACACCGGTAACTACTGCGGATAAATTATGCAGATAGTTTGGAGTGCCTTTGATCCGGCAGGCGATGTATTCAAAGAATACACAGGCCGCAACGGTCACGGCGGTGATGATCAGCGACCGGGTCCCGAAGATATAGACTGAAGCTAAAAGTGCGGGGACTAGAGCGATCAGTACATCCAGCATCAAGCTCTGGGTAGTCCTGGAGTCTCGGATATGGGGTGAACTGTTTACGTATAAGTTCATTATTTGGCTGCCTCCCTTTGTTTTTTGATCTCGGCTAACTCGTTCCGGTAAATGATCTTACCGGTCCGTAGGGACTGGACTAATTGAATCTTGGCTGGGCAGACATAGGCGCAAGCTCCACATTCAACACAGTTCATTACAGCGTAGTTATCAAGACGTTCAAAGTCTTTGTTTTTCGTAGCTTTGTTTAAGATGTTGGGCATCAATTCCATGGGGCAGGCGTCAATGCAGCGGCCGCAGCTGATACAAGGTGTTTCAGCGGGAACCACAGCGCCCTTATCCAATAAGAGGATGGCGTTGTTGTTCTTGATGATCGGTTGATTGATGTCGGACATGGCAATCCCCATCATGGGTCCGCCCATTAAGATCTTCTTGGGATCAGTTTTGAGTCCGCCAGTCTTTTCGATGAGCTCGGAAATTCTCGTTCCAATTGGGATCTCATAGTTGCCGGGGCCCGCTGGACAATCACCGGTTAGCGTAACGACCCGTTTAACAAAGGGCATCCCGGTTTCTAAGTACCGGTTGATGTAGTTTAAAGTGGACACGTTCTGAACGGTGACATTGACATCACCCGGTAAGCCTTGGGCCGGGATCACGCGGCCGGTTATGGCCTGGATCATGGTTTTTTCTGCACCTTGGGGGTAGCGGACCGGCATCACGCGAAGCTCCACTTGATCAGTTAAGCCTTGCTTAGCGAGTTCTTCTCGCAACGCGGCGGCGCCTTCGGGCTTATTGGCTTCAATGCCGATAATGGCCTTAGGGATCCCCATATACTTTAAAGTGGCGGCAATACCTTTGACGATGCTCTCCGTATGTTCGATCATCTGACGTTCGTCGGATGTGATATACGGTTCACATTCCATGGCATTGACCAAAAGGATGTCCGGATACTTATCTTTGGACGGATTCATTTTGATGTGAGTGGGGAAGCCTGCGCCGCCCATACCGACCATACCGCAGGCCTTAACGGCTGCAACAAAGGACGGTTGGTCAACAACTTCCGGTTTCCGGACGGATTCGTGGATGGTATACTGGAAGTCATTATCAATGTCTACCAATACCATCATTTCACCGGTGCCCATGTATTCAGCCTTGACGGCTTTTACGGTACCGGATACGGTGGCATGGATCGGAACCGCGATGCCGGAGGGTTCTCCGATGATCTGGCCGATATCCACATGGTCACCTTTTTTGACAACGGGCTTACACGGAGCCCCGATTGCCATATTCATAGGGATCCTAACCAATGCGATGTCCTTTATTTCTGTAATGGGCATGTCTCTGGTCAGTTTGTTTTCTGGTGGATGAATGCCACCTTTGAATGCACGTTTTGCAAACTCCATTATTTCCTCCTCTTAGTAGTGCACTTTGATAAAAAATAGGTAAGATTATCAAAAAAACTACAATGTAATCCAATGTTAGTTACATCTTTACCTTCCTATAGTACCCTAAAATAAATTTTTTGTTAACTAAAATAGAACAGTTTTCACCCTTTTTCGTAACCTTTTCAACTTTTATATGACTTGTTTAAAAGTATTGAAGACTTTCTATTAAATTGGATAAAACTGATTCGGTTTAGTTCCGAATTTATTCCAGAGATCCCTCTGGAGT
>JBAQDU010000017.1:0-3075 GCA_049294805.1 Clostridiaceae bacterium | reverse complement strand
AGCCGCCGGGTCACCGTCACTTCGTTATAGGCAACGGGCAGAGTATGGCAGGAATTATCCAATGTCAGGGAGACACTGGCTTGTCCCACGGGCTTGCGGTACAAGGTGCCGGCAAAAATGACATCCTCCATTTTGCCGCCCCGCAATTGTTTGACACTTTGTTCGCCTAAGACCCAGCGAACCGCGTCGGAAATATTGGACTTCCCAGATCCGTTGGGTCCGACCACCGCCGTGATGCCTGAGCGGAATTCCAATTGAGTTTTATCGGCAAAGGACTTAAAGCCCCTGATTTCTAAATTTTTTAAATACATATTATATTAAAAAGGTTTCCCTCTTGCCTCCTTACCAGTACTTGCCCTCTTGGCACAGCCGGGTCTTGCACCACCCGGCGGATCATCGGCCGGTTTGGGTGGAAGTAACGTTTTTTATCGGCATATAGGACCGAAATATCCTTGGGATTGAGTTTCAGTTCAAAATCAGCTGGTTGCTGCGTAATCGGATCTCCCCCTTGGGCTCCTGCAGTTACGCTGTCCTTTGCCATCCATTGGCCGAGCCGGTCATTGAGAAGCTTAGACAAGACCAATTCTCGAAACGCCGGATGATTGGGTCCGGCGATCAAGGAGCCCCGCTCCGAGATCTCCTCGGTGGCCTGAAGGCCCACTCGAATGATCTTGATCCCAGCCGACTCATAGCGTTCCATCAGTTGTCCCGTCAATTGGACGGCAGTCTCAATGTCGTAGGGCTGATAGATGCCTTTGGCATAAAGATCGGCCAAGGGGGTATCGCGCACCACTAAGGTCGGGTAGATCCGGACCTGGTCCGGTGCCATGGCAATGCTAAGGTCGGCTGTTTTAAGATCACTGGCAAAAGTTGCCCCGGGCAGACCCGGCATGATCTGGTGGCCTAAGGTAAATCCATAGGCTTTGATCAGCTTCGAGGCCTGTTGGACTGATCGGGCATCATGGCCCCGCCCACTGCGCTCTAAGACTTCATCATCTAAGCTTTGCACGCCCAATTCGATGATATCCATGCTAAAGGTCCGGCACCGCTCCAATATTTCGGGTGTAATGAAATCCGGCCGGGTGGAACAGCGAATGTGCTGGATCTTGCCAGCTTGCAACAGGGACTGAGCCGCCTCTAGAAGTTCCACCTGAAGGGCGACCGGAATCCCGGTAAACGTCCCGCCGAAGAAAGACAGCTCCACTTGTCGGTCCCCCTGGGGAATGGTGGCCAGATAGTCAGTTGCGGTTTTAATGACATCTTTCCCTCGGATCAACCCAATGTCATCCCGGGAGATGGCCGTAATGGTCGATTGATTGCAAAAGACACAGGTGTGGGGACAACCCAGATGGGAGATGAATATGGGGATTATGTAGTGGGTCAAGGAGTCTCCTCCTGTAATGTGGCCAATTTACTCAAGGCGTCTTTGGCAGCTTCTTGCTCTGATTCTTTTTTCGACATGCCTTCGCCCTTGCCCATGGTGATCTCATCAATGGCAACTCTGCTGAAAAACTTACGACGATGGGGCGGTCCCTCAAATTTTAGCAAATCATAGTGGATATTGACTTCACCGGATTCCTGCAAAATTTCCTGAAACCGTGTTTTATAGTCTAAAATGATTTCATGATTTAGGGCTCGGGTAATGATCTGGCTAAAATTGTCCAAGATCAACTGGTTGACTGCTTCGATGCCCTGGTCCAGATATAAGGCCGCGATGACGGCCTCAGCTGCATCGGCCAATAACGACTGACGTTGCCGCCCGCCGGTTGATTCCTCGCCGTGGGACATTAAAATATACTGGCCCAAGTTCCAATGGACTGCGACTTCATAGAGCGACGGTTCACAGACGATCATTGCGCGGATCTTCGTCAATTCCCCTTCGGTTTTGCCGGGGGCGCTCTCAAACAAATGACGCGTGATGCAAAGCTGCAACACGGCATCTCCTAAAAATTCCAGTTTTTCATTGCTTTCACTGTTGCTATGCTGATTGGCATAGGATGAATGGGTCAATGCCAATTTCAACAGTTCTTCATTTTGAAACTGGACCCCGATTTCTTTGATTTTCATAGTTGACTCCTTTTAAGAGTCCATTCCTCAGCCAATTATTTACCTGGTTCAGGAATACACTCCATTTAAGTATTTAAACTCACGTTTTATTATACCAAAAAAGCTGCACCCAAATCTGGATACAGCTTTTTTATCTTAATGAATCCTATGTTTTTGCATTATTTCCAGATGATTTACCGTCGATTGGGATCAACTAGTGGACAGCCTCGTGGACAATCTGGTGGACAATCTGGTGGACCAGCCGGATCAACCTTGGCAGCGCCGTCTAACGGAGCATCCTGGGAACCACTTGGTCTATTGCCTGGAATTTATAGGCTCCACTCTTTTTTTACTCTTCACCAACCAAGGTGTTGATGTAGTTAACAACGTCACCCACTGATAACGCTTTTTCAGCTTCTTCATCGGAGATCTGAATGTCATATTCTTCTTCAATGGCCATGATGAGTTCAACGATATCCAGTGAATCTGCCCCCAGATCTTCAAAGGTCGATTCCATCTTTATTTCCTTCTCGTTCACGCCGAGCTTGTCTGCAATAATCTCTTTTACTTTATCAAATACCAATTTTGTTTCCTCCGTAGTCTTTAGTTCGGTTCATTCACTTGTATAATAATATGACTTTACTGACTGTGCAACTGATTTTTTTGAATTTCATCCCGGAATTTATTGACGAAATCCGCTTCTTTGACCCGAGCTGCCTGTTTGATGGCATTCTTAAAGGCCAAGGCATCGGATGAACCATGGGCTTTTACCACAATTCCTTCTAAGCCAAGAAAAGCCGATCCGCCGGTTTCCCGATAATCATACTGTTTCATCATTTCTTTTAATGAAGATTTGATGAGTAGGCCGCCGATTTTCCCTTGAGTTGTTTTCATCAAGTTCTCTTTGATCAGTTCCATGACGGTTTTCACCGTCCCTTCAAAGGTCTTTAAGATGGTATTGCCGACAAAACCGTCGGCCACTAATACCTGGACATCGCCGCTGATGACTTCCCGAGGCTCAACATTGCC
>JBAQDU010000016.1:0-34287 GCA_049294805.1 Clostridiaceae bacterium | reverse complement strand
TATCCTCATCCTTCTTCACTCATTCGGGTCTAACCAAACTGTTTCTGATCGGGTTTGTTCTTATATTGTAACATTATACCATAGCAGAAAAACGTTTTCTGCTATTAAATTGTATAAAAGACATTTGATCGCTGCCACGCCTTATCCTCCTTTTGGCCTCGGGATGGATTCTAAAGGGTTCCAGCTTTTCTATCTCCCATCCGTAATTTAACGGTTTTTTTTGATCCGACGGCTTCCTATCACCCTAAAAAGGCCAGAAGTGATCGATCCCATTAGCATTACGGACAAAAACACCCAGTGATCCGGATTAAATCGAACCGGAGCACTGGGTATTTAACTAAAAAATTTAGCTTAAGTTTCAATTGTTCTAGTAAACATTTGGTTAGTTTCTGGTTTAGTATCTGCTTTAGTTTTTGGATTAGTATCTGGTTTAGTATCTGCTTTAGTATCTGCTTTAGTTTTTGGTTTAGTATCTGGTTTAATAGTTATCCTGACCTATTTGACCAGTCCGATATCTTCGCGCCAAATGATGGGCTGGTCGGAAAAATGACTCATATAAGCCATTATCCTGGGTTGGATCTCTGCCAGTGGCCCTTTGGCAGTAGCTCCAAAGATTCGCCCGCCTGAAGATACTAAGCGGCTGTCGATGGCCCGAGCGCCGGCAATAAATAATTTGATCCCCTGGACTTTGGGAAAGTTAAGTTCGATCCCTGTTACATAAGGTCCCGGATAACCGTGGGCTGCACCGATCACACAAATAGCAGATTCATTGGAGAATTTTAGATCGTCTGGAGTAAGCGTCCCGTGACAGGCTTTCACAAGGATCTCATAAAGGTCTGACTCTAACAGAGTCAACACCGACTGAGTCTCCGGATCGCCAAACCGCATGTTATATTCCAGAAGCTTGACCCCTTGCTCAGTGAGCATCAGGCCAAAGAAAATACAGGCCGGGTCATGAAAGCGGCGAGCGTTTAATCCGTTTAGAGTCGGTCTTAGTATATTTTGTTCAAAATCAGCTTGAGCAGATTCACTAAAATAAGGTGACGGTGCAATGGATCCCATTCCACCGGTATTTGCTCCGGTATCCCCTTCACCCACCCGCTTATGATCCGTGGCGGAGATCATCGGGTAAATCCCCTTACCATCATAAATAGCCAAGACGGATACTTCCGGGCCCGTCAGGAATTCTTCAATGATCACAGTGGCGCCGGCCCCTTGGGGCAACTGATCGGTCATGCAGCTGTCTAGTGCGACACTCGCCTCTTCGGGCCCGTCGCAGATAACAACTCCTTTACCGGCACATAAGCCGGAGGCTTTGATCACTAAGGGATACTGAGCCGTTTTAGAATACTCCAGGGCGCTGGCAAGGTCGGTAAACGCAACATGGTCGGCCGTTGCGACCTTAAATTCTGCCATGAAATCTTTGGCAAACTTCTTGGACCCTTCCAAAGCCGCCTCTGCCTTGCCCGGTCCAAAGATCAGCAAGTTTTCTTGACGAAATAAGTCGCAAATTCCCTCACACAAGGGAACTTCCGGTCCCACCACAGTCAAGTCGATCTGATTGGTTTTTGCAAAATCAACCATTGCCTGATAATCCGGTAAATCCAGGCAGCAACATTTTAACTCTTTTGCGATCCCGGGATTGCCCGGAACTACGATGATCTCAGATACTTTGGGCGATTGGGCCAATTGATAGGCCATGGCGTGCTCCCGTCCACCGGAGCCTATGAGTAAAACCTTCATATTGATGCCCCCTAATGTCTGAAATGGCGAATGCCTGTAAAAACCATCGCGATGCCCAATTCGTCACAGCGATCAATGGATAACTGGTCTTTTAGGGATCCGCCCGGCTGGATGATGCCTTTGATCCCAAACCGATTGGCTTCTTCCACCACATCAGAAAACGGGAAAAAGGCGTCTGATGCAAGACAGGTGGCCCCTTTTGCGTTTGCCAGGGCATATTTAGCCGCATCGATCCGGTTGACAAAACCGCCGCCGATCCCCGTGGCCATTTTATCCTTGGAAACGACGATGGCATTGCTTTTGACAAATTTGACCACTTTCATGGCAAACAAAAGTTCTTCCATTGTTGCCGGGTCCGGCACCACTTTTGTAACTACTTTCAGGTCCTCATAGAGCTGATTGTCGTCCTCTTGTAGGAGAACTCCCCCGTCAGAGGAAATAAAGGATACTTTATGATCGGGGCGCTCTTTCATTTCAATGACGATCAAATTCTTTTTGCGGCAAAGGATCTCCAGGGCCTCCTGGGTATAAGACGGCGCACAAACGATATGGAGCATGATCTGGGTCATAGCTTCAGCACAAGGTCCGTCGATTTCTCGATTGACGGCAACGATCCCCCCGAAAATCGACAAGGGATCACAGGTATAGGCTCTGGTGTAGGCATCCTTGGAATCTTGTCCCAAGGCAACCCCACAAGGTGTATTGTGCTTCACTGCCGCACAAGCGGTCTCTTCAAAATCACAGACGATCCGCCAAGCCGACTCCAGATCCTTGAAATTAATGTACCCGAGGGCTTTGCCATTGTGTTGAAGGAATGACGTCATAAAGCCGGTTTGTCCGTCAATCTTGTAGAAGCTGCCCTGTTGATGAGGATTCTCGCCATAGCGAAGATCCTGTTGTTTGGTCAAGTTTAAGGTGAGGTGGTCCGGGAAATCTCCTATATTGTAACTTTCCGCCTGGACCGGAGCTGTTACCGGGGCTTCTTCTAAAGTCCCGTTGAGCCAATCGGTAATTGCCTGGTCATAGGCACTTGTGGTTAAAAATACCTGAGTGGCTAACTGTTTACGAAAAGCTGGCAGGTCCTCTTGGGCGGTATAGCGTATCATAAATTCCCCATATTGGGCGGGATCCGATAACACATAGACACTGTCGAAGTTTTTAGCAGCCGACCGAAGCATCGATGGTCCGCCAATGTCTATAAACTCGATCATTTCGGGAAACGTTAACTCTTTTGAGCGCATTTGGACAAAGGGATATAAGTTGACACAAACCAAATCAATGGGGTCAATCTCATGTGCCCGCAGAACTCTCATGTGCTCGGGTAGGTCACGTCTAGCCAAGAGAGCCCCATGGATCCTGGGATGAAGGGTCTTGACCCGGCCATCGAGCATTTCCGGAAAACCGGTCACAGAATCCACGGATCGAACGGCGATCCCATGGTCGGTTAAATAGGTGGCTGTGCCGCCGGATGAAATGATGTTGAAGCCTTTTTCAACTAAAAAATGAGCCAATTCTAAAATACCGTCTTTATTATATACTGATAACAGTGCATTCATTGAACGTCCTCCCTCTACCTTTGCTTATTCTTAATGTCAGCAACCAACCCCAACAATCCTTCAACTAAACAGTCGTGTTCTAAGGGCAAAATTCGCTCGCGCAGAATTTGGGCGGTATCCCCGGGTAAAACGGCCACTTTTCTCTGCAAAAGGATCTCCCCCGTATCGACACCTTCATCCACCAGATGGACCGTACAGCCGGACTCTTGATCGGCCGATGCTATGACTGCCTGATGAACTTTTAATCCATACATTCCCTTGCCACCATAACGGGGCAGCAACGAGGGATGAATATTGATGATCCGGCCCTTGTGAGCTTTAATAAAAGCCGAAGGCAAAATCGATAAATAGCCGGCCAACACAATAACATCCTGATCGGCCGCCGCCTTTTGCAGTTTTTCGTTAAATTCAGGATCCCTCCGCTGGAATTCAATGGCGGTAATGCCCAATCGGGCAGCCCGCTCCAATCCGATACAAGGGCGATCCGCGATCACTTTACTCACTGCATAGGGACAATTCGGGTCTGCCAGGCTATACCGAACTAAGCCCTCCATATTGGTTCCGGTCCCGGAAATCAGAACGAGGACCGGAACCTTTGCCCAAGAACGTTCTACAGAAACCATATCGGCTCCTCATTGGTTGATTTTTGCCGCACCGTCCCTAATAAAACGGGCTCCTCACCCTGGTTTTTAAGGATGTCCATGGTCTTGGCCGCATCCTGTTTGGCGACGCAAAGAACAAAGCCGATGCCCATATTAAAAGTATTGTAGATGGACTCCGGGTCTGCTCCGCGGCGGATTGCTTCTACAAACAGCTCCGGTACTTCATAACTGGATTTATCCACCACTGCCTGAAGTGTATTGCCAACAAACATTCTGGGAATGTTCTCGATGAAGCCACCCCCTGTAATATGGGCCATGCCATGGACCCGCACCGAGCTTAAAACCGCCTGAACGGATTTTACATAGATCCGGGTAGGTTCCAATAAGGCTTCCCCAATGGTTTTACCCTGAAATGGCTCCGAGAAATCGGTGAAGAGTTTGCGAACCAGAGAAAAGCCATTGGAATGGAACCCGGAGGACGTTAAGCCGATCAACACATCCCCCGCTTCGATCTCTTTTCCATCAATGATGTCCGCCTCTTCAACCACACCGACACAAAAACCGGCGATGTCGTATTCCCCAGCTTCATAAAACCCCGGCATTTCGGCCGTCTCGCCGCCCACCAGAGCCAATCCGCCCTGCAGGCAACCATCGGTGATCCCCTTGACTATATCAGCGGCTACATCGGCATCCAACGTGCCACAGGCTAAATAATCCAAGAAGAACAATGGTTTAGCCCCATGACAAAGGATGTCATTGACGCACATTGCCACGGCATCGATTCCCACCGTATCATATTTCTTTAAGGCAAAGGCCACTTTTAGTTTCGTGCCCACTCCATCGGTACCTGAGACCAGAACCGGGCTGGTGTAGCCTTGTGGTATTCTCATAAATGCTCCGAAGGATCCAATTACGGAAAGAACATCCGGAGTTAACGTACGCCTGGCATGTTCCTTGATTTTGTCCACAGTCCGGTAGCCTTCTTGAATGTTGACTCCGGAGGATTTATAATCGATCATTTTCGTTCCCCTTTTTCTTTGATATACATTTTTTTGCAATTATTCGGTTTCTTCGGCAGTAGACTGGTCAATTCCAAATTAAGACCATTTGCCTCATAGAAACTGCCGTCCTTATTTACCTTAGTTCCTAACGGGTTTTCTACTTTTTCCTAGCTGTTTCTCCGATTTCTTTAACTGTTTCTCAAACTGTTTCTCAAACTGTTTCTCTGATTAATAGTATCGTGTTCCTATTGCGTTTAATTCTCATCCTGAGGGATGGACATGGGATAGATCCCCGAAAAACAGCCGGTACAATAGCCATTGTTGTGGTCCAAGGCTTCCACTAAACCTTGTTCTGAGATGAAGCCAAGGGAATCTGCACCGATCTCAGACCGGATTTCTTCCACGGACTTGGTGGCTGCGATTAGATCACGCCGATCGGGAGTATCGATTCCAAAATAACAAGGATGCATAACTTTGGGGGATGACACCCGAAAATGAATTTCCTTTGCTCCGGCAAAGCGAAGGGTTTCTATTAATTTGCGACTGGTCGTTCCCCGGACAATGGAATCATCAATCAGGACAACTCTCTTTCCATTGACCACATTTCGGATGGCATTTAATTTGATGTTGACATTCTTGTCCCGGATTTCCTGAGACGGCGCAATGAATGTCCGCCCAATGTATTTGTTTTTGGTGAATCCTATGTCAAACGGAATGGTTGACGCTCTGGCATAGCCTAAGGCTGCTGCAATTCCAGAGTCGGGGACGCCGATTACAATGTCCGCTTCCACAGGATGTTCCTTAAAGAGCTTTTCACCCAGTCTTAAGCGGGCTTCATGGATACTGATCCCATCCATGATGGAATCGGGTCTGGCAAAGTAAATGTACTCAAAGGAACAGACCCGGTGCTGGGTTTTTTCTGAATATTTGATGCTTTTTACTTCATCGCCTTTGATAAAGACCATTTCACCCGGTTCGATGTCTCGAACGATGGTGGCCTCTAAGACATCCAAGGCACTGGATTCGGACGCCAGAATATAGTTGTCGTCGGTCTTCCCTAAAATCAAGGGCCGGATCCCATAGGGATCGCGAATGCCGATGAGGTATTCACCGATGGTCATGGTCAGAGCAAAGGCTCCTTTTATTACATTTAAGGTTTCCTTCAGGCATTGTTCAACTTCCTTTTTGCCGCTTCGCACCATTAAGTTTAAGATCACCTCTGAGTCGATGGTGGTCTGGAAGATGGCCCCTGAATCCTCCAGGAGCTCTCTTAAAATACCGGCATTGACTAAGGTCCCGTTATGAGCAACGGATAATTGACCAAGTCTTGACCGGCCAACCAACGGCTGGGCGTTTACAGCATTGGGTTCACCAAAGGTGGCATAGCGGACATGGCCAATGGCGATATCGCCTTGGAGTGACTCTAGATCTGCCGCTTTAAATACATCATTGACCAAACCCATGTCTTTTTTTAAGGTGATTTCGCCCCCGGCATTACTGGCAATACCGGCTGATTCCTGTCCCCGGTGCTGCAGCGCGTATAAGCCATAGTAGACCTTCTCGGCTACATTTTGTCCGGAAAAAGAATTGATCCCGAAAACGCCGCATTCTTCATGGAGTTTTCCATCTTGAACTTTTTTATCTAAAAAAATCATTATGCATCCTTTTTCGTGATACGCTCCAGCATTTCAACATATGCTTCCCGAACATTTCCCAGATCTCGGCGGAACCGGTCTTTATCGAGTTTTTCCTTGGTGGTGGCATCCCAAAACCGGCAGGTATCCGGTGAAATTTCATCGGCTAATATGATCTGGCCGGCGGCATTTTTTCCAAATTCCAGCTTAAAATCAACTAAAATTACGTTTTGGTCCAAGAAGAACGCCTTTAAAATATCATTGATTTGTGAAGTTATGCGATAGATCTCATCCAACTCTTCCCGGGTGGCCGCACCGATGCCAATGGCATGGTAATCATTGATCAACGGATCCCCTAAATTATCATCTTTATAACTTAATTCAAATACTGTGGTCTTGAGCGGCGAACCTTCAACCAATCCCAGCCGCTTGGCCATGGATCCGGCTGCCAAATTTCGAACGATCACTTCCAATGGGATGATTGCGACCTTTTGGCAAAGCTGATCCCGGTCATTGAGCTTTTCAATAAAATGGGTGGGAACCCCTTTTTTGGCGAGCATGGTAAAAATAGCCGAGGTTATGGCGTTATTTAGGACGCCTTTGTCTGCGATCTGGCCCTTTTTCTCCCCGTTAAAAGCCGTTGCATCATCTTTATAATGGATGATGACCTGGTCTTGGTCATCGGTTGCAAAAACTTGTTTGGCTTTTCCCTCATATAACATTTCTTTTAGTGCTGCCATCTTAATATTCCACCTTTCCATTGTTTTCTAGTAAAAAATTCTCTGTCATTGCTTTTCGATATTCCACCAGACGCTGGGCTACCTCAGGATACTTGATCGCCAAAATCTGGGCTGCCAGCATGCCGGCATTTGTGGCATTGTTGATCCCAACCGTCGCTACGGGGATCTGTTTGGGCATTTGAACAATGGAAAGGAGTGCATCCAGTCCTTCCAATGCGCCCTTTAGCGGGACTCCAATGACCGGCTTTAAGGTCATGGATGCAATCACCCCTGGTAAATGGGCTGCAAGACCGGCTCCGGCGATAAATACCTCCGTTCCTTCTTGATCAAGCCTTGTGATGGTTTCTTTGAGAGCTTCCGGCACCCGATGGGCCGACAGAATATAGCTCTGGGACGGGATGTCCAATTCCATTAAAATATCATGGGCCTTTTTCATAACTTCCTGATCGGACTTGCTGCCGAAGATAATTCCAACGTTCACTCTTGCCCTGCCTCCTGTTGATTTGAAATGGTGCTTTATCTGGTTGAATTCAGTCAGAACCCTGAATTGTTCCAGTTGAATTGTTCTACTTGAATTGTTCTACTGGAATTGTTCTAATTGAATTTTTGTTTGATCTGTTCTAGGTTTGATTATCGTTTAAAATAATCCACTCCGGCCTGGAAGAGCTTCATGTCAAACTCGCCAGAATAGTTCCGGAACAGGCCTTCCTGCCAGCGTTCGTTGTGACCCATTTTACCCAGCACTCGTCCATCCGGCGAAATGATGCCTTCGATGGCAAGGGTTGATCCATTGGGATTAAACGGTGCATCCATGGTGGCATTGCCTTGTCCATCGCAGTACTGGGTAATGATCTGACCATTGTTGATCAAGGACTCTAAGACTTTAGGTGTGCCCATAAAGCGGCCTTCGCCGTGAGAGATCGGCACTGAATATACTTCACCGGGTTTCACATAACTAAGCCAAGGCGACGCCGCGGAAGCGACCCTGACTCGGGCAATGGTGTCCATATGCCGGCCGATGGAATTGACGGCCAATAACGGCAAGTCCGCCCGTGGTTCGGTAATTCGTCCATCAGGCAAAAGACCCAGCCGGACCAAGGCCTGGAAGCCATTGCAAATACCCAGGATCAAGCCAGATCGATCATCCATGAGCCCACCGATGGAATCAGCCACCAGTTGATTGCGAAATACATTGGCGATAAACTTACCGGAACCATCCGGTTCATCACCCGCTGAGAACCCACCGGGGATCATGAGGATCTGGCTTTTTTTAATTTCCCCAGACAGTTCCAAGATGGACTGTTTTAAGTCCGCTTGGTCTCGATTTTTAAAGACATAGATCTTTGAATCGGCACCGGCCTGATCAAAGGCCCGGGCTACGTCATATTCACAGTTGGACCCAGGAAAAACAGTGATCAATACTCTGGGTTTTTCAATGGCCAGTCCCTTGGGGAAGATCAAAGGCATCCGCCGGTCCGTTATATTTGAAATGGACTCACCCTTGGACTGATTCCGCAAAAATACCGGACTTAAGCGTTGGCTGGCTGCTTCAAATGTTTGATTTGCCGTCAACTGAGCTCCGTTTAATAAAATGGAGCCATGGGGATTGGTCTGTCCGACTTTCAACAAGTGGATGCCGCCCTTTTTGGCCAAGCGGATCAAATCCGGTTCATTTTTAAGACTTACTTGGAGAATGAAATCCTCCGGTTTGTTCGCCATGGGATCATTGGGTAGATGAGCGTCAAACCCAACTTCATTGCCCCACGCCATATTCAGTAGGGTCATGGCCGATCCTTTGGCACAGGTATCACAGGCGCTGATTAATTCTTGTTCATTGGCGGCTTTAATAAACGCGGCGATTTTAAGCAAACAAGCGGCATCGGGCAAACCGTCCACGGAGGGCGTGGAAATTTGATAAAGGACTCCATGGTTTGATAGCACATTGCCCAATACCCGTTCGCCCGGCATGGTATTGACGGCAAAGGAGATCAACGTTGGCGGCACCGATAATTCTAAAAAGCTGCCACTCATAGAATCTTTGCCCCCAATGGAGGGAGTTTTAAAATCAAGCTGGGCCATCAATGCTCCCAATAGTGATTTGACGGGGATCCCCCAATTTTCGGGAACTTGACCTAACTTTTTAAAATATTCCTGGAACGACAATCGGGTATGTTCGATGCCTGCTCCAGTGGCTGCCATTTTGGTCAAGGATTCAACCACCGCATAATAGGCACCCAGGAATTGATCCATTTGGGAACGATGGGGGTCAAACCCATAAGTCATAATACTGGCATCTTCCGAAACCGTATTCCCCACTGGAATTAACGCCGCCATATGAGAGGACTCAGTATTTTGCAGCCTTCCGCCGTACGGCAAGGTGACTGTCCCACAGCCATTGGTGGAATCAAATAATTCATGTAAGCTTTTCTGGCTTTGATTGTTGAGTTTTGCCAAGGCAGACAAGACTTGCTGTTCGGTCAGGGTCTGTATCTTAGTTTCATTTTTGATGGCAGGGACAACTGAGTTTATCGCCCCAGCGGTCTTTTGGGGAGCCTCCTCATGGGATGATTCGATGATGACACTTTGATAATTTGGCGCCCCGGCTGAATCTAAGAAATCTCGGTCAAGATCCACTACCACCTGGCCACGCCACATTAGGATCAGCTTCGGCTCCTTTGTCACTTTGGCGATCACCGCTGATTCCAAATTCTCCGCATCGAGATAACCGGTCATTTCAACTAAGTCCATTGGACTAATGACCATGGCCATTCTCTCCTGGGATTCGGACACAGCCGTTTCGGTTGCCGTTAAACCTTGATATTTTACGGGTACCTGATCCAGGTCAATGATCAATCCGTCCGCCAGTTCTCCCACTGCGACACTGACTCCACCGGCCCCAAAATCATTGCATCGTTTGATCAAGCGGCGAACTTGATCGTTCCGGATCAGACGTTGCACCTTGCGCTCAGTGGGTGCATTGCCCTTTTGCACTTCCGCCCCCGAGGTCTCCAGGGACATCCCATCATGACTCTTGGAGGACCCGGTGGCCCCGCCGACGCCGTCCCGGCCGGTTCGCCCCCCCACTAAGAGGACAATGTCTCCCTCTTGAGGGATCTTGCGGTTAACACTGGCTAAAGGTGCTGAGCCGATGACGGCTCCTACTTCCATCCGCTTAGCCGCATAGCCCGGGTGGTAGATCTCATGGACTACCCCGGCTGCCAGACCGATTTGATTGCCATAGCTGGAATAACCCCGGGCAGCTTGGGTTGAGATGGTCCGTTGCGGTAATTTCCCCGCTAAGGTATCTGCCGGATTCATGGTGGGATCCATTGCACCGCTGATCCGCATCGCCTGGTACACAAAGGCACGCCCGGCCAGAGGATCTCGGATGGCCCCGCCTAAACACGTGGCGGCACCACCGAATGGTTCAATTTCCGTCGGGTGATTATGGGTCTCGTTTTTAAATTGAATAATATAGGGTTCTGTCCCCTGGGGGGTCCGAACCTCTCGAATGATACTACAGGCATTGATTTCTTCGGATTCATCCAAATCCGCCAAATCACCACTTTTCTTTAAGGCTTTGGCACCAATGCTGGCAAGATCCATCAATGTGACGGGCTTGTGAACTATGCCTAAATCATGGCGTAAGGCCAGGTATTTATCATAAGCGGCCGCTTCTTTACTCATTTTGGAGTTAAATTCAACGGAATCCAGATTGGTCAAAAAAGTCGTGTGCCGGCAGTGATCTGACCAATAGGTATCTAAGACCTTAAGCTCCGTTTCATTGGGGTCGCGGCCTTCTTTATTAAAATAGGTTCGGATGCAGCTTAAATCAGCCAGACTCATGGCAAACTGTTGGGTTTTATAGAAGTCGGCAAGTTCCCCATCATCTAAATGAATGAAGCCTTCCATTTGGGGTGGCAGAGCATTGATTTGACCGGCTTCTACAAAATTGACCACTGGATCCCCTTGGCGCATTTCAACCGGATTGATCAAAACTTTCCCAATGGCAGAGCGTCGATCCTGATCCAGCGCTTCGCCAAACACAACGATCCGTTGAAATTTGACCATGGCTTCAAAATTTCCATAAATCAGTTGCAAGCATTCCATCGCTGCACTGGCACGCATATCAAATTGACCGGGAAGAAGTTCCGTGATCAAATAGTCGTTATTTTCCACGGCCGCCTCTAAGGAGTTATAACAGAAGTCCGCATTTTTCTCAGCGAAGACTTTATAGATGGAATCTTGGAACTCATCCTCAGACAGTCCTTTAATAATATATCGATTAATGATCCGGACTCTAGCGCTGATCAAGGACTGATTTAAAAGCTCCCGGGTGAGCGTTTGACTCTCCGTTGCCAGATCAGGCATCTTTTCCACAAAAATTTCTTGCAATTGGTACATTTTTTCCTTCCTCCCCTGTCCGTTACGAACATTCCATAGATATATATTAATGATTAAACGTATTAAGGTCAACATTATCATCAACTTTTTACTTAATCATTCGTGTTTTTAATCTTATAGTTCACAAATTGACTTTGTAAATTCAAATTGACTTCGCTAAATCGAATGGACTTTGATATATAATAAGAAAGGCATGTTCCTTTGCCAAAGAGACCAGGCGACAAAGGTGATTTGATTGTTCCCTACCGGTCTTTTAAATCAATGGACTTATTTTCAAATCGATGGGATGGTGAGAGTCACCCACGATTGCACTTTTACTTTAGGGGATGTTGGGTCCCCGTCGAATTTTATGAATAGGAGTTGAACCATTGAAGCAATTATTAGAAATGTTTGTTACGTTCTTTAAGATCGGCGCCTTTACTTTTGGCGGCGGCTGGGCGATGCTGCCCATTATGGAACGAGAATTTGTCATCAACAAAAAGTGGATCACCAAAGATGAATATGTGGATATTGTAGCGGTATCCCAATCCTTCCCGGGGGTCCTGGCGGTGAATACCTCCACCTTTATCGGCAAAAAAATGTTTGGAATGACGGGAGCTTTTATGGCCGTCTTGGGGGTCTGTCTACCCTCGTTTATGATCATTTTATTGATCGCTCACTATTTTAGTGCCTTCCGTTCCAATTACTATGTGAGCTTGGCCATGCAAGGCATCAATGCTGCTGTCCCGGCTTTGATCCTGGTGGCCACCCGTTCCCTTTTAAAGTCCGTAAAACGGACGCCCTATAATCTGGCAGTTGGTATTATCGCCACTTTAATATTGATCGTACCAAAACTCAGGGATATCTTAGGCTTAAGCTTTCCCTTCCCCGCCATCCATCCCGTGACCGTCATTGTCACGGCGGCTCTTTTAGGGATATTCCACTATCGCAGCGGAGGTCATAAATAATGGAGATCTTATTTAGACTGTTCTTGGTCTTTCTTAAAATCGGTGCATTTAGTTTCGGCGGCGGCTATGCCATGCTGCCGTTCATTGAAACTGAAGTTGTCGAGAACAATCACTGGCTGACCCAAACTGAGTTTTTGGATATCATTGGTATCTCCCAGGCCACACCCGGTCCCATTGCCATTAATACAGCAACCTTCGTCGGCTATCGGACCCGGGGTGTGCTGGGAAGTGCCGTTGCCACCATGGGTGTCATCCTGGTTTCGTTTTGCTTGGTCATTATCGCCTCTCATTTCATGAAAAAATTCGAGGATTCCATTCTGCTCAAGAATGCCTTAACGGGAATGCGCCCGGCACTTGTCGCCATGATCTTAAGTTCCACAGTGACAACGGCTCGAACGGCCTACTTCCCTTTTGACCTTAAAGCAGTTTTCATCGGGGGGGCTACTTTATGGCTGTTGATCAAAACCAAGCTCCATCCGATTTTGACCATTGTTTTAGCCGCCGGCATGGGGCTGGTGTTATACGGACTCTTATAATAATGGAGGAATCTTGGATCTCGTTAACTTGCAACCTGTCTACGACTAATTTGTCAATCCCTATAATTTATGATAAAAATTACATTCTAATGTAGTATTAAATACTACATCGTGTTAAAATGAACCTGTTGTATTTTTAGGTAAATGGAAGAAATCTGATTAAAGAGGTGAATTAAATGTGGTTTAACAATCCCACAAACGAAGTTCTCAACGCCCTTGACGTCGACCTGGTAAATGGTCTGTCCAGCGAAGAGGCAGCCCGGCGACTCCAAGAGTATGGAAAGAATCGATTGCCCGAGAAAAAGCGAAAATCGACTTTCAAAATGTTCTTAGCTCAACTGCAGGACACAATGATCTACATTCTGTTAGCAGCCACTGTACTGTCCATTTTCATGCGCGACTATGCCGAAGCAATTATTATTCTTGTCGTGGTCTTGCTCAATGCGGCCATTGGTGTATTCCAGGAAAACAAAGCCGAAGCAGCCATGGATGCGCTCAAAAAACTAACTACCCCCCGGGCCATTGTCCGTCGTGACGGCCAGGCCATCGAAATCAATTCCGACGACATTGTCAAAGGCGATATTATTGAAATTGATGCCGGGCGTTTTATCCCCGCCGATCTAAGACTCCTTGAGTCCTCCAATCTGCAGATCGATGAATCGGCTCTCACCGGAGAATCCGTTCCCTCGGAAAAAAACGCTAAATTTGTCGCTCCCACCGATGTCTTGGACTTGGGCGATCGTCAGAATATGGCGTTCATGTCCACCTTGGCCACCTATGGCCGTGGTGTCGGTGTTGTTGTCGGCAATGCCGTAGAATCCGAAATCGGTAAGATCGCTAAGATCCTGGAAGAAGATAACGATGAAATGACCCCGCTGCAGAAACGATTGGATCACCTTGGTAAAATCCTAGGTTTCATCTGTCTTGGTGTGGCCGGTGTTATGCTGATAGTCGGTATACTACAGCAGCGTGACTTTAAAGACATGCTCTTGACGGCAATTTCTCTGGCCGTTGCTGCCATTCCTGAAGGACTGCCGGCCATTGTTGCCATCGTTTTGGCCCTAGGCGTCACCAGAATGTCCAAAAACAATGCCATCGTCAAAAAACTGCCCTCAGTTGAGACACTGGGTTCAGTTAATGTCATCTGTTCTGACAAAACCGGAACCTTGACCCAAAATAAAATGACGGTTGTTAAAACCTATACGTATGAAAACATGCATCAGCTCGATGCTGACTCAGACCACATTGATTCCAATGAGTCTGAACAAATGCTCATCAAATCGTTGGTGTTATGTTCGGATGCCACCGCCAATGCCAACAAAACCACCGGTGACCCCACTGAAATTGCCTTTGTGGTCTACGGCAATAAGGTCGGGATGACAAAGGAAGCATTAAATGCCAAGTTCCCTCGGGTATCCGAACGCCCCTTTGATTCAGACCGTAAGTTGATGTCTACCTGTAACCAGGAAGGCGATCAGTTTGTCATTCACACCAAAGGAGCGGTGGATAATCTGCTTAAGGTTTCCAACCGTGTCTACTTAAATGGTGAAGTCGTTGCACTCACCGACGCTCTGCGCCAGGAATTCCTGTCACACGTTGAGAGCATGAGCAACGAAGCCCTTCGAGTCCTAGGCGCTGCCTATAAATTCATCGATCACGTCGCTGAACCTGAGGAAATGGAATTCGATCTGATATTCCTTGGAATGGTTGGAATGATCGATCCGCCTCGCTCGGAAGTTAAAGACTCCGTTGCCATTGCCAAACGAGCTGGTGTTAAAACAATTATGATCACCGGTGACCATAAGAATACCGCCGTGGCCATCGCCAAGGAGTTGGGCATTGCCGATGACATTAAACAAGCCATCACCGGCACCGAGATCGAAAACATGGCCGATGCCGAATTTGAAAAGAACATCGCGAATTGGCGAGTATTTGCCCGGGTATCACCCGAACATAAAGTCAAGATCGTCCGTGCCTTCAAGAGCCATGGCAACATTGTGTCCATGACCGGAGACGGAGTTAATGACGCCCCATCGTTAAAGTTTGCTGATATCGGTGTTGCCATGGGTATTACCGGAACGGACGTCAGTAAGGGTGCTGCTGATATGATCCTAACGGATGATAACTTCACCACCATCGTTCACGCCATTGAAGAAGGCCGAAATATTTATGCCAACATCAAAAAGGCTGTTATCTTCCTGTTATCCTGTAACTTAGGCGAGATCATCGCGATCTTCTTTGCCGTATTATTTGGCTGGCCGGTTCCTTTAGTAGCCACTCAGATCCTCTGGGTCAATCTAGTTACTGATACCCTCCCGGCAATTGCCTTGGGTGTTGACCCCGGCGACCCAGATGTCATGCTCAAAAAGCCTAGAAATCCAAAGGAAAGTTTCTTCGCCCATGGCGCTGGTATTCGGGCCATCATCGGTGGTGTCCTGATTGGTGTTCTCACATTAACCGCTTTTGTCTGGGGACTCACCGAACGTGATATCCTCTTATCAGAACTGACCTCAGTCGCTGCTGATAATCCAGCCCTAGTCTATGCTAGAACCATGTCCTTTGTCGTATTGGCAGCCTCACAGCTCTTCTATTCATTGTCCATGCGTAACCCCATCAAGAGCATTTTCCAAGTCGGTTTGTTCTCCAACAAATCCTTGATCGGCGCCATCATCATTGGACTCGTTCTCCAGTTAGTGGTCATTAACGTCCCCTTCCTGGCCACCGCTTTCGCAGTCCACTCACTACCACCAAAAGATGTCATCATCGTCGTTGCATTTTCCTTAATCCCACTCCTTGTCAATGAATTGATCAAGGCAGTGAATCGGATTTTCGATAAAGACCATACGGATAATGAAGTCTAATCCAACTTAAACACAATTTGGACCAGCCACCCTTTTGATCAACCGGTCCAAACAAAAAAAGTCCGCAGCCTAAAGAATCGATTTCTTAGGCTACGGACTTTTTTTTATAGTGTTTTGTCGCTTTGTAACGATGTTTATTAGTTTTTCGGTGGTTTCCTCTCCTTTCCAGATGGATTTAATTGATTATTTATTTTTATTTTTATTTTAATTTCCTTTAAGGATTGATTTTTAAACAGAAATGGTGTAAATTTAATAAAATAAACAAACCATTGATTAGGATTAGTAAATTTGGTAACCACTTTTAAGAGAGTCGCAGAAGGTGAAATTGCGGTAGGCAGGATCAAATCGAATGGACTTATGAGGGCAGGGAGAAAGCAGTGATCTGTGAGTAATACCTGACGGGATCTTCGCCCGTTATAAAGGAAGCACATATATAATCGTATGTGAATCGAGTAAATGAGAATACATTTGTTATTCCATTATTTGGGTGGTACCGTAGGAGTTTAACTCTTGCCCCTTATTGTTAGGGGCAAGAGTTTTTTGGCTTTTTTGAAAGGAGTATGAAGTGAGAATATATTTTAAACCCGCCTGCTGTTTTCGATGGCGATGCACCATTTAGTGATCCACCATAAAATAATAAACAGATTTAAAAACTGATTGAAACAGATTAAAACAGATTGACTGAAAACAGGAAAAATAAAATAAAAATATAATTTTTACAGATGGGTCGATCACAAAACTTGCGGGGTCATCCCATCGAAAAAGAACTGAGTCAAACTATATCTTAAAAAAGGTAAATTTAAAGAATAAACAATTTAGGGAGAATGATCATGTTAGACCAAAATGTAGATTTTGCAGTATATTCGAAACAAAACCCAACACCAGAAGGTTATTTTGGTACCTACGGCGGTGCGTATATTCCACCCCAATTAGTCCCGGAATTCGAAAAAATAGCGGCCGCTTATCAAACGATCTGCAAAAGTTCGAAGTTTATCAATGAACTTCGAAGGATCCGGAAAGAATTTCAGGGTCGGCCCACACCTACTTATCATTGCGAACGATTATCCCATTCCGTGGGCAACTGCCAGATTTATTTAAAACGCGAAGACTTAAACCATACCGGAGCCCACAAATTGAATCACTGTATGGGTGAAGCCCTTTTGGCAAAGCATTTGGGAAAAAAGAAAGTCATCGCAGAAACCGGCGCAGGACAGCACGGTGTCGCCTTAGCCACGGCTGCCGCCTTCTTTGGACTTGAGTGTGATATTTATATGGGTGAAGTGGATATTGCCAAGCAGTCACCAAACGTCGCCCGCATGAAACTCCTGGGCGCCAAGGTCATTCCGGTGTCCCATGGTCTTAAAACCCTAAAGGAAGCAGTCGATGCCGCTTTTGAAGCCTATATGGATGAATTTGAGACTTCGATGTTTTGCATAGGTTCCGTAGTGGGTCCTCACCCCTTCCCCTTGATGGTGAGAGATTTCCAGACCGTTGTCGGAGTCGAGGCCAGAGAACAATTCCTGGATATGACTGGCAACCTGCCTGATGCAGTGGTGGCGTGTGTTGGCGGCGGCTCGAACTCAGTGGGCATCTTCACCCCGTTTTTAAATGACCCCGTTAAGCTTTACGGTGTCGAACCCATGGGAATCGGCACGAAAGTTGGCGAGCATGCGGCAAGCCTGACCTATGGCCGAGAGGGTATTCTGCATGGTTTCAAATCCATTATGCTGCAAAATGAACTCGGCGAACCGGACCCTGTTTATTCCGTGGCAAGCGGCCTTGACTATCCCTCCACCGGACCAGAGCATGCCTACTTGCGTGACTTGGGCCGAGTGGATTATAAATCGGCCACCGATGAAGAAGCCGTCGACGCCTTCTTCACACTATCTCGGTTAGAAGGGATCATCCCGGCTCTAGAGAGCGCTCATGCCGTCGCCTATGCCATTAAACTGGCCAAAGAAATGGAATTCGGCTCAATTTTAGTCAATTGTTCAGGCCGAGGCGATAAGGATCTAGATTTTGTCCTAAAGCACTATGGTCATCGCTTCGAAAAATAAGGCTAAGAATTCTCCATTGTTTTGGGACTGCCCCATTTCAACACATCGGATTATCAACAGTTGGTTTTGCGGCCTGACTGGGTCTTAAAAAAACCTACCGCCAAAGATTCGTTTCTTTGGCGGCAGATTTTTGCATTCATTTTTTTTCATATTGAAATTTTAAGATATTACTTAATTCAAGTTTAGCTCAAACTTAGTTCAAGTTTAGTTCAAATTCGATTTAATTTCTGGGGTTGACTCACTGAGAATAAGCTCAACTTTATAATGCTGCGACGTACTTAGCTAAGACTTCGACAATTTCTTCGAATGCGCGGGCTTCGGCTTCAGAAAACCGATCAAGGCTGGGACTATCACAGTCTAATACTGCAATGGCCCGCTCGTTGTGAAAAATAGGGACAACGAGTTCTGAGCGAGATGCCGAGTCGCAAGCAATGTGTCCTGCAAAATCATCGACATCTGCCACGATCAACGTTTTTCCATCTTTAATGCTGGTTCCACAGACACCTTCTCCGACTTTGATCCGGGAGCAGGCGGGTTTGCCTTGAAACGGTCCCAATACCAGTTCATCATTTCGCAGGATATAAAAGCCGATCCAGTTGATGTCCTCAAGATAAGCCGCCATGATCGCTGTCGCATTCGATATTAATGCCAATGGATCTGATTCATGCTCGGGCTGGCCATTCATCACGCGAACCATACTGGCTAATTTCTCACTTATATTTAGTCCGGTCTGGGTAATATCGATCATTTTACTTCCCTTTCTTAATATATTTACTGCCATTCCAGTCTGGAGTTTTTGGCGTAACCGGAGTCTCTTTTTCAGTCGGCTTGGCGGCAACTGGCGAAGGACTCTTATTGGGGTCACGGGGTTTTCTTTTCTCATAATTTTTGCCTGACTCTGAAGAACCAGGTGCCGATGGGTTTTTTGCTGATTCTGATCTTTTACCGGGCTCTGTTCGTTTAGCCGGGTCGATTCGTTTAACGGGTTCTGATTTCTTAACGTGATCGGCTGGTTTGACGGCATCTGGTGCAGGTATTTTCTCTGGATTCAAATGGATCCCGGTCTCGTCTTGAATGACTTTCCCGGTCTTCATAAGGTTGCCCAGGGCGATCTTAAAATAGTTCTTTGATGTATTAAACTTACGTTTGATCTCTTCAGGGGTACTCTTATCATTGTAAGGAATCGATCCGCCGGCGTCTTTGACCTCTTTTAAAATCTGTTGCTTAAGATCCAGGCGTTCGGTTTTTAAATCGCTCCGCAAGGTCAGTGATGGCTTGCCATCATCTAAGAACTTAAGGATCCTGGCTTGAACCGTATCTCCCGGATTCACTTCTGTGAAATATTCTTCTTTGAAAAGGACCGCTTTGTAGGTATCGTCAATGGCAGCCTGAAGCACTCCGTTTTGTTGACGGGTCAAGATGGTGACATTGACGGTTTCGTTTTTCTGAAATTTGTCTTCCGGTGGCAGTAGCAATGCCCCATTGACATCGGTGGTGGCACAAAGCCGTTCCGTTTTGTCGACATAGAGTTTAAACAGGTAATCCTGACCGATCTCAATGTCATATTTCTGCTCTTTTTTTGGAACAAACACATCTCGTTCCAGGCCAATATTGACAAACGCACCACTTTGATTGGCGCCCACTACTTTTAATTTTTTAACTTCCCCCACTGTGATCAGCGGCTGTTTCATGGTCGCAATGATCCGATCCTCAGAATCCCTGTAAATAAATACTGGAACCAGGTCTCCGATTTTTGCTTCACCCACCATACTTCCTCTGGGAAGTAATACATCGTCATTGGTGCTGCCTGATCCGGCTTCCAGATATACGCCAAAAGACGCTTCCCGTTTCACCATCATTTCATTTATTTCACCTATTTTATAATTCACCATTTGAGTGCTCCTTTGCTCGCTGGATGTACCCCAGTGCAGATTCTCTGTTTTGTTTGATTTCTTCTTCGGTAATGGCCCGTTTGAATTTAGCCGGAGTTCCAAACCAGACTTCGGCGTCTGGTATATTGGCTCCTTCAGTTACCAGGCTGCCTGCACCAATAATGCAGTTGGATCCGATTTGGGCGTTATTCAACAGGATCGATCCCATTCCGATCAAAGTATTATCACCAATTTTTAAATTGTGAATGACTGCATTATGACCTATGGTTACATAATTACCAATATGTAAATCCATTCCCGGATCAGTATGAACTAAGCTCAGATCCTGAAGGTTCGTTCCATTCCCGATGGTGATGGTTCCTTCTTCACTACGCAACACTGTATTATACCATATACTTGATTGAGAACCAATCACTATATTTCCCTTTACAACGGAACCCTCGGCCAGGAATGCATCCTCTGCTACCATTGGATGTTTAAGCTTACTCATTTTTAATACTTCCTTTCATCAATTGATGTCTTTATAAAATAGTACCATAATTCCAGACAGTATGAAATCAAGGGCCAAACTCTTGTAAATTTCGTTTAACATAATATTAGATACAAATTCGAAAATACTAACAATTTGACATATTTTTAAATGCTGGACCACTTTTTATACAACTTTATATTCCGGATATATTGTGGTCCTGCTACTTCACAAGCACAATATATAGTGGTATTATAAAAATTGTAAATTCAATCGGAGGAACATTATGAAAACTTTAAAAGATATCTTGAAAAGACATTATACCAAGGAACTGGACAAAAATAAGAAAAAAAATGTATTTGATTTGTTTAATTGGACAAAGCGCGATGTACTATTGAAGGATTATAAGACCGGCCGGATCCTCACTGAAATGAAGGATCTGGAATTCCCGGATTTTTATTCACAGAATTCCATTGATATCATTGCTTCAAAATATTTCCGCAAAGCCGGTGTCAACAATAGCTTAGGCTATGAGAATTCCATGAAAATGGTTGCTGATCGAATGGTCTCATTCTGGCGCGAATCCCTGGTCGACGAAGGCCTATTGACCACCGAAGAAGAGAAATCCATCTTTTATGATGAATTGGTGTATGCTCTGCTCAATCAGATGTATGCCCCGAACTCTCCCCAGTGGTTCAATACCGGGCTCAAGCAGAGTTATGGCATCATTGGCAACCCCAATAACACCTATTACTATGATCCTATAAAAAAACAAGCCATCTTATCCAAGGATGCCTACACCAGAACTCAGGCCTCGGCTTGTTTCATTTTATCCGTTGAAGATAAATTACTGGGACCCCATTCTATTTCAGAACAGTATGTTTCTGAAACCAAGCTGTTTAAGGGTGGATCAGGCACCGGCACGAACTTTTCCTCCTTGCGAGCCTCTGGTGAGAAACTCTCCGGTGGTGGTGTCTCCTCAGGTCTGATGAGCTTTTTGAAAGGGCTTGACCGCAATGCCGGCGCCATCAAATCCGGTGGCACGACCCGTCGGGCTGCCAAAATGGTTTGTTTGGATATTGATCATCCGGAAATTGAAACCTTCATCACCTGGAAAGCCAAAGAAGAAGATAAAGTCAGAGCATTGTCTAAAATGGGCTATGATGGCTCATTTGAAGGTGAAGCGTATGAGACGGTATCCGGTCAGAATTCCAATAACTCCCTGCGTATTTCCGATGAGTTCATGACTAAAGTCGTAAATCTGGACAAGGATCCCGAGGCTGTCATTACATTACGCGGCCGCGTCGATGACCGAGTCAATCGTGATGTTAAAGTTCAAACCCTTTGGAATGAATTCAACGAAGCCGCCTGGAAGTGTGCGGATCCTGCCCCTCAGTATACCGATACCTTCAATGCCTGGCACACCTGCCCGGCCGGTGAAGACGGCCAGTATATGGCCCCCCATAATCGGTTAAACTCCACCAACCCCTGCGGTGAATATGCCTTCTTAGATGACACCAGCTGTAATTTGGCCTCCATCAACCTCTACCGCTTCTTCAACGAATCAAAGAATGCCTTTGATGTCGACGGCTTCCTGCACATTGTATCCCTGGCGCAGCTTCTCCTAGAGGCTTCCATCAACTGGGGACAGTTCCCCACGGAAGATATCGCGCGCAAGACCCACGTCTTCCGGACAACGGGACTTGGCATCGCCAACTTAGCTTCTCTTTTGATGGGCTCAGGGATCCCTTACGATTCCGATGAAGCCAGAAGCTATGCTGCCGGAATTACAGGTCTTATGACCGGTCGCAGCTATGCCGTTTCTGCATTGATGGCGCAAGCCATCGGACCCTTTGAAGCCTACGGCCTCAATCGCGACTATATGTTACGGGTCATTAAAAACCACGCCATTGTAGCCGGTGCGTTAAATGAACCCTTAGACGGCTTGAATTATGAGCCCTTAAAAGTGGATCACGAACTCCTTCAGAAGTTGAACCAGACCCCATTATCCCTTGCACTGAAATCCGAATGGACCAATGCGTTGGAATTAGGCCGTGACCATGGCTATCGCAATGCGCAGGTAACCGTAATTGCCCCGACCGGTACGATTTCCTTCGCCATGGACTGTGCCGCCACATCCATCGAACCATTCTTCTCCCATGTGGTCTATAAAAAATTATCCGGTGGCGGCTTTATGACCATTGCTAACCCCGTGGTCGAAGAAGCGTTGGGTAACCTCGGCTATAGCGCCGAAGAAACCAAGGATATCTTAGACTACATTTCCCGGGAAAAAGATGGGATGATCATCGATGGTAAAATTGAAGGGGCTCCCCATTTAAAAGAAGAACATTATTCAATTTTCGATACCGCCAATACCTGCGGCACCGGAAAAAGATACATCCATTACAACGGCCACGTCTTGATGGTTGCTGCCCTGACTCCCTTGGTTTCCGGCGCCATCAGTAAAACTGTTAACCTGCCGAAAAATGCATCGGTGGATGACTTCAAAGAAGTTGCCATCAATGCCTGGAGAAAAGGCGTCAAGGGAATCTCTCTATACCGGGATGGCTCCAAGTTTGCCCAGCCACTCAATACCCGAATGGACGACGATCTGTCTCAAGCCGACCTTGACAACCTAAACTACCCGGAACTGCTCCGCTATGCCAAAGAGGCCAAGGATTCTCTGGAAAAAGCCGTTTCAAGACGCAGCAAACCCCTGGGCATTCGGTCTGGCCGGACTCATCCAGCCCAAATTGAAGATGTTAAGATCTACACCACCGTTAATCGCGATAACAAAGGGAATATGACCGAAATGTACATCACGACAGATCGCGAAGGAACCTTGATCATGGGCCTGCTAAACTCCTTGTCCAAAACCATTTCCGTTATGCTCCAGTACCATATTCCGGCCAAAGACATTGCTAGAATGCTCCGTGGTCAGAAATACGAACCCTATGGTTTCGTGACCAAGCATCCTTACATTAAGCATGTCACCTCGATCTCAGATTTGATCTCCAAGATCATCGATATCGAGACCGGTGATTTCTCCAGATGCCAGGTGAAGCCTGAAGAAAACGAACTGGATAACTTTCATCCGACCTACATTGAAAATGACGACCAAGTGGTCAAGCAGTCCAAAGTATTAGTCAACAAATCGACTTTGCCTGCCTATACCGGCAAAGCCAATCTCGCTGCCAATACAGCCACGATCACCGATGCTGAAGAAAATGGCGAGAAGTTGTATGATTCCGTCTGCTCCAATTGTTCCTCGACCCGGATGGTCATGAATGGCACTTGCAAGGTTTGTCTTGACTGTGGTACAACCACCGGTTGCTCATAAACCAAGACCCAGTAATTGGACGGCTCATTCCAGGCCCATCTGCTCCAAGGGCCATCCCCTACTTCATTGATCAAGACCTCATAGAAGAACCGAAAGAACAACAGAACCAGAACAACAGAACCAGAACAATAGAACCAGAACAATAGAACCAGAACAATAGAACCAGAACAACAGAACCAGAAAAGCAAGAAAGACGGCTCAAGGGAGTCGTCTTTCTTGCTTTTCTTCATCTTTAATTTTTTTCGCTAAAGCAGCCTTATTTCTTATTTTTCTTAGGTTGGGGTGCTGCGGGTTTGATATCAGCCTTTGGAGCAATTTTTGCCCGGCTTGGTTTGACATGGGGTTTCATCACGACTTTTTTCATATTCTTAGTCGATTTGAACTTTCTGCGAAGATCGATAAACCACATAAATGCAAATAAGGAAATCGTCAATGGAATCAGATGCCATGCTCCAGTGGGATAATAACCAACAATGACCAGGGAAATTAAAAATGTTGCGATTGAGATGCCCAGTGCGATCCACTTGTTTAAGTTATATTTCTTTAGAAAGTAGATATTCGCGAGATTGAATATAATCATGATTGCAAAGGCATAAAGAATAGTCAAGAGTACATTCAGGATAATGCTATTGGTAAAATTCATAAAGTAACCTCCTTGCTTTGAACATAAGTACATTGTAAAGAAAAGCCCCCTTGCTTTCAAGTATTTTATTTTCAATACGAACCATTCCTGACCATTTATCACCATTGTTTTTATACGAATCATTTTTGATTGTTTTTAAGCCATTCATTTATGACATTGGCTTTTGGGGACCTCGATGTTTTTTAGTTCAAAGGCCATCATTAATGCTTTTTAGGTGTACTGGCTGGCTATTTGAAGCATGGAGTTAAGGCCCAGACGGCATTGACGGTCTATTAAAAACAGCCCGAAAGAAATCGATTTGATTGCCAAATCTACAAAGGGTTTTTATCATCATGACTCTCCCATTTCCTACCTGACCAAAAATACCCTTTACAAGACTAAAATCCAGTTGTCAAGGGAATAAAATGTATTGATTTCATAAAAAAACCTCAAAAAAGCCTTTACATTAACTTCCAAATGGTTATAATTAAATCGTATCGTATGTACGAATTATCATTAATCTTATCATTCACAGGGGATTTTGATTTTTTAAACGGAGATAATTGTAGTTTTATTAATAAAATTGAAAGTTGGAGGGGACTATATGTCAGCTAGTGTAACCTTGGATGATTTGGATCTACAGATTCTTGACATACTCATAAAGGATGCCAGAACACCTTATTTGGAAATTGCGAGGATTTGCCACGTATCCGGCGGTACGATTCACGTAAGAATGAAAAAAATGGAAGACCTTGGAATCATTAAAGGAACTAAGATCCTTCTAGATATGTCAAAACTTGGATATGATGTGTGTTGCTTCATCGGTGTTTATCTTGACAAGACATCTTCCTTCCAGGACGCTGTCGCAGAAATGGGCAAAATCAAGGAAATTGTTGAGCTCCACTATACCACCGGCGCTTATACACTTTTTGTAAAAGTTATTTGTAAGAACATCTCACATCTGCAGGAATTGTTATTGAGCAGCATCAATCTGATCCCTGGTGTACAGCGGACTGATACCTTCATTTCGTTATCCCAGCCAGTGGACCGCAACGTAAGACTTTAGTCTTCATTTGAAGGATAAAAAACGAGCTTCTAGTTTGAAGCTCGTTTTTTTTATGTTCATTATAGTTTGGTTCTAGAAATTTTTTCAAAATAGAGTTATCAAAATAGAGCTGCCCGTTGCCTTGGATTAAGACTTTTGATGGATTTTTTCGATTTCTGCTTCGATTTGAGCTCTGACCGTTTTATGAATTACTTTTGCTTCTTCCTTGGTCAATTGATCCATATAGATGGGCGGCAAGAATCGAAGGTAGATCGTCTGGTTGGCTTTCAGTTTGTTATCCTCTTCCAGCACTCGATAGGCACCCTCGATCATGACCGGAACAATGGGACACTTTGCCTTTTCGGCCAGTTTAAAGCTGCCTCGTTGAAATTCATGGACTTGCGAGGAACGCGATCTAGTCCCTTCAGGATAGATCAATCCATCCATGTCCTCGTCATGCATCTTTTGAGCTGCTTCATTGAACAGTTTGATGGCCTCGCGAGGATCTTCCCGATCTAAAAATAAAGCCCCCATGTCCTTCATCCAAGATGAATACAGTGGCAATTTAAGAAGTTCTTTTTTTCCTATAAACAGGGTCGGCCGCCTCGTCTCACTTTGCATGGCCAGAACATCAAAGTAGCTTTGATGATTGCCTAAATATATTACGGGAGAATCGGTTGGAATATTCTCTTGCCCGGCCACATTCAGTTTGGTTTTGGTGATCCGCAGAATGTCATTGGAATGTTGTTTGGTAATTTGGTGAGCCCGTCTGCGAATGGTTTTGACGTCACTGTTTTTCTTTTCAAAATAAAACGGAATCCGTTTTAACGCAAAGCCGATTATAATCGGTATAAATTTCAGAATGATCCGTGCTTGTTCCATGTTACTCTCCGTTGTCAATTAGTCTTATTCTTTCTTTTGAAGTTGTTTGGCCTAGAATGATCGGTCGGTGAATGGTGGCTGGGTTTTAAGCAAATTGGTTTTATCCGGTAAATGAACTTAAGTGGTGTAAGTGTTTGCTGGGCCTGTTTTGATTTTTAGTTTTCTAGCAATAATTATATCATAAACTATGTTTACCAAAGGATTCAATGGCATGATCTATATTAAAATTCAATTGTCCAAACTTAAAGTGAAACTAGCCGCCTATTCAAAGCTGAGGCGGCTAGTGATCCGGATTGCCGTCATTTCGGGCCTTGCCGGCCTATGCTTATTCGGATCCCAGATAGGCCCCTTGCCTTTACTGGTGTCAGGGAACCGAGCGGTCTATGCCAATTTTCCCATATTACTCAATCAGGATGACTTGAAAATTCATGTGATCGATGTGGGCCAGGGTGATGCTACGTTAATTCAATATAAGGCCGCGGCTATTTTGATCGATACCGGACCGCCCGAAGCTGGTCATAAATTGACCCAATATCTAAAAGCCCTGGGTATTAAGAAGCTCGATGGATTAATTTTGACGCATCCCCATGATGATCATGTGGGGTCTGGAAAAATGATCCTCGAAGAATTTTCCGTCGGTCATCTGTTCGTCTCCCATAATACCAAGGAAAATGTGCTTTTGGAGGAAATCATTGCCTTGGCAGCACTTCAAAATATACCGATTTCCTCCCCCGTGAAAGACACTACAGTTAAAGTCGCGGATCTTAGCTTTCGTTGTCTGCATCCGTTGCCCAAGGACTATTCCAACATCAACAATTATTCCAGTGTATGGTCCCTCCAGTACAAGTCGGTGGGATTTCTGTTTTTAGCAGATATTGAATCCGATGAGTCGGATGATTTGGCGTTTGCCCCCACCGCCTTTGTCCGAAGCGGCCACCATGGATCCGTGACATCAACCAATCAATCCCTCCTTGCGAAACTCTCCCCAAAGCTATTTGCCATTAGCTGTGGCCTTAACAATGCCTACGGTCACCCTTCCAAGGATGTCCTTGGCCTCCTGGCAGAATTTCAAATCCCCTTTTTTCGAACGGATCGAGGGAGCACCAAAGTTATTTCCAGTGATGGGGCCTCCTTGCGTTGGGTTCACTAATCAATTGATTTAGGGTATAATTACTTTATTGTAATTTTCCGCATTGAGACGGATTTTTTTAATGTTAGGAGTTGGAAACCATGAAAATCAGAACCAGATTCGCCCCCAGCCCAACTGGCTATATGCATATCGGCAACCTTAGAACCGCTTTATATGAATATCTCATCGCCAAACATGAAGGCGGCGATTTTATTTTAAGAATAGAAGATACCGATCAGGAACGCTATGTGGAAGGATCCATTGATGTGGTCCTTAAATCACTGGCTCTGTCCGGTTTGGTCTATGATGAAGGCCCCGACAAAGACAAAGGCTATGGACCTTATATCCAGTCAGAGCGCCGCGCCATCTATAAAGAACATGCCCAAGCCCTGGTCGACAAGGGTGAAGCCTACTACTGCTTCTGCGGCAAAGAGAGATTGGATACCTTACGCGAGCAAGCTGACGCCTTAAAGCGACCTTTTAAATACGACAAGCACTGTTTACACCTCTCCACCGATGAAGTGTCCGAAAAGCTCAATGAAGGCTTGCCCCATGTGATCCGCCAGAATAACCCCACCGAAGGTGAAACCACTTTTGAAGATGTGATTTACGGCAAGATCACGGTGGACAACCAGGAATTAGAGGATATGGTGCTCTTAAAAAGCGATGGATTACCCACTTATAATTTTGCCAATGTGGTGGATGATCATCTCATGGAAATTAGCCATGTGGTCCGAGGATCAGAATATCTGTCCTCTGCCCCAAAATATAACCGGCTTTATGAAGCCTTCGGCTGGGATATTCCAATTTATGTCCACTGTCCGCCCATCATGAAGGATTCTCAGCATAAATTATCCAAGCGCAGCGGTGACGCTTCCTTTGGCGATCTACTCGATCAAGGCTACTTATCTGAGGCCATTGTAAACTACATCTCCTTGTTGGGCTGGAATCCAGGAACCAATGATGAGATCTTCTCCCTGGAAGACTTGATCGCTGTCTTTGACTATCACAAAATCAATAAGTCACCGGCGATTTTTGATAATGCCAAGCTTCGCTGGATGAATCAGCAGTATCTCAAGAAAATGGATGCAGAAACGTTCCATCAGACAGCCCTGCCCTGGATCGAGCAAGTTACTGCCGGTACTGCACTGGACACGGCAAAGATCGCGGATGTGCTCCATGAGCGAACTGAAGTGTTATCCGAAATTCCTGAACAAATCGCTTTCTTTAAGTCACTGCCTGATTATGATCCGGCTATGCATATTCATAAAAAGATGAAAACAACCCCGCAAATCGCCTTGACCTCATTGGAAATGGCCATTCCGGCTCTATCAGCCATGCCCCAATGGTCCTATACGAACATTCACGACACGCTGATGGGCCTTGCTGCCACCATGGAAATCAAGAATGGTCAGATGCTCTGGCCGGTCCGGACAGCGTTATCCGGTATGCAGTATACTCCCGGCGGTGCCTTTGAAATCGCTGATATTTTAGGTAAAACCGAATCCATCCACAGGCTCGAAGTTGGAATTGAAATGCTCAAAGCCAGCCTGGCGGCAGCTGAATAGATCCGATCCTCGTCTGGTTGAACTAGATCAATTGACTTTAGCTTGCCCTGATGACTCCGGCCAACAATGATCCCATCAATAAAATGCTAAAACCAGGAAAACAACAACAGATCATTGCACTATGGTCTGTTGTTTGCCTTTTAGGAGCAATCCAAGCTACAAAAAGGCAGAAGTACTTTGTTGATTTTGATATACTACTAATTGAGGTGGCATACATGAAAGATAAATTTATAGAATCCGCAAAAGAGGTGTTGGGCCGGGCTCAACATATTCTGGTTTTATCCGGCGCAGGCCTTTCAACCGAAGCCGGCATACCTGATTTTCGATCAAAGAATGGATTGTATAGCCTGGATTTTCATGGCTATAATCCGGAAACGATCTTGTCCCACAGCTTCTATATTGATCATACCGAACTGTTTTACGACTATTTACGCACCCGCTTAAACTTTGCCGGGATCTTGCCCGATGAATCCTATCTTTTATTGGCCAAGCTCGAAGCAGCTGGGAAAACCTTTGCCGTCTTAACTCAAAACATCGACTCTCTCCATTTGGCAGCTGGGTCTTCCAACGTCATTGAACTGCATGGTTCACTCGATCGGTTTTACTGCGATCAATGCGGTAGAACCTACCCGGCCAGGGCTGTGATGAAACCGGACGGTCCCATCCGGTGTACCTGCGGCGGGACCATTCGCCCGGATGTTGTCCTATTCGATGAAGACGTTCCGAAAATCGCCGATGCCTGGGTGGCCGCTGAACAATCAGATGTTCTGTTGGTCCTGGGAACTTCCCTTTTAGTTTATCCGGTTGCCCATATCCCCCAGCTTTTTTTAGAAAGTAAAAAACCGGTGATCATCATCAATCGCGATCCTACCCCATTTTCCCTAAATTCCAACGTGATTGAAATTAACGGGGAGATCAGCACAACCCTTAAGAAGCTTTTCCCGGACTATTTTGAAGCCGAGCCTGAGGAATACTAACTTCCCTTTTAAATTGCATAAAATGTCAAGGGTACATTCCATTCCATTCCGTTCCGCAGAAATGGCTTAATCCCGTTTTAAACCCTTTAATCAAAAAAGAGCAATGACCGCATCCAGTAGAATGCGGTCATTGCTCTTTTTTTAGCGACTGGTTAGTTGAAGGACTGGGAAGTCCATCCCTTTTTTGTACCCTTCTTTGAATCGGGCCTTTAAAAATTCCGGTGTGAAATTATAGGTATCAGTTACGTCAAACGGTTGATCTGAGGCAATGTAGATGATCCGTTCCCGTTCTGAAACAGCCAGATCGGATAGATTTTCTAGATACTCTTCCCTTGTGCCGTTATAGCCAATACAAATGATCCGCTCCCCCGGATGGGAAAAAACATTTCTGATCAGGATGTTGTTCAACATTCCGCCATCAAGATTCAAACCATCATAGACATGACCCTGGACGTCGCCGTTAAATTGCTCCTCTAACTTCTGGGCATCAAATGAATCAACAAATTGCTGCACCGTCATCTCCGCCGAGTTATACGGCAGTTGGGAACTCCAGGAAATTCGTTCTAAGGCATACTCTGGGTCTTTCCCCTTGATATTTTCGATTTTTTCAACTAACTTGCCTTGAATGCCCTGGCAATAATTGATGTAAAATGCATCGATCCGGGGATCCTGTGTTCCGGAAATCGGTCTGAGTTTGTCAATTAAGAAGGAATTATCGATAAATTTACCAGACAACTTTTTATTGGCGTCCTGCTCATTCAAGTTTAAGTACAGTTCTTCTAACTCTTTATAAGCGTTATGAAGTACATACCAGCCGTTTACTGCTCCAATGGAGGTTCCGGCGATCACCGAGTAAGTTACTCCCCTTTGCCACAATGAACAAAGTAAACCGGCTTGAAAAGCTCCCTTAGCTCCGCCGCCTTTAAGATATAGACCAAAACGCATTTTTTATCAGCTCGCTTTCAATGTTCCTTCTATCGTACCATGTTAAAAAGCAACTTGTAATGCAACGAAATAGGTCCCTTTTCAAAATTCTTGATTTGAGCCCGTTCTCTTTGAATAATGTTCAAGGCGTAAGGATTATTTAAAAAAATATATCAAAGTGAGGTTGAAATTTTTATGAGGTTTCATTTCACCCTCTATCAATAACTGTCCAGTCACCTGGCTTTAATCATTGGCTTCCCTAATAAATAACCGTTTTTGACCCAGGCAGTCCGAGGTCTTATTACTTCCTTCCGTCCTAATCCACTCTCATCGACCCACTGTAATGAATTGTTTTAATTTCTCAAAGGTCTTATCCCCGATCCGGTCTACTTTCTTTAAATCCTCAATGGATCCAAACGGACCAACTTGAGTCCGATAGGTAATGATATTCAAAGCTGTGGCCGGTCCAACACCCGGGATCGTATCTAGTTCTGCCTGACTGGCTGTATTGATATTGACCAACTTAGTATCGGTCATTGTGGACTGGGGCGAATTGGGCTGGTTGGCGAAATCCCCTGAATCAGGAATTGCCATTTTATCATAGTCTTCTTTTGTAACGCCTTTGGCTGGAACAATCACAACTTCTCCGTCATGGAGCTTTCTGGCTTGATTGACGAATTCTAAGGAACCGGTCTGCAATACCCCTCCTGAGCGCAGGATCAAGTCCGATACACGGCTGCCCTCCGCCAAATCATAGACTCCCGGCTTTTCAATATGACCTTTGATCTCACAGATCATAAAAATCGGCCGGGGTGGATCACTTGTATGCTGTCCAGGCGGTTCTATAGAAGTTTGAGCGGGATCCTTTGGGATCCCCTCGTTCTTAGTTGTTTCCGTATTTTTCCCGGTTACTTCACCGATCACCGTAATTTCTTCCACACTGCCGGATAATCGGCAGCTCGTAAATAAAGGGATCATTAAGCAAAACAATATCAACTGCCATCCTCTGATATAGTTGGAATTTGACTTTAATTTTTTAATCCACCCATTGGCAAATTCCCACCGGACTTTCTTTATCGCCTTGGGTTGAAATGACTCTTGTTGAATTAAACTTTGTTGAAATTTCACTCCTTGAATTAGCTGTCCTTGAATTAGCCGTCCTTGTATTATCGGTCCTTCAATTAACTTGCCTGGTGTTGTCTTTTTTTTGGTCGTCTTGCCCATTATAATCACCCCATCATATGGTTCCGATCTGTGGGTTTGATTAAACATCCTTCGGAAAAACCGTCAAACCCATCTGGTATCTGGGTAAGAACAAACCAATCAAGTTCTTAGTCTTGAACTAGTCTGACTGGTTAGATTGGGATTATCGTCTCATTCTCTCATTGCGATTCACCGCGACAGATCCAAGTAGTATTCCTAAACTTTCTTTCCAACCAGCGCTTCCTTCATGGTTATTTAGCAGGGGATTTGTTATAATTTTTAAAGAGCTTGGTCCGTTTGGACCAAACTTCTATTCTTTTCATTTACCAACACAATTCCTGTTACAATCAGGGTTTTCAGTTATAGAGGAGCAATCAATGAATTCAGTCAAAAGAAGGAAATCGCCTCAATTTTATATTCACCTTGTGATATTCTTTTTTATTGTCCAATTATCATCAGTCTCCTTGGTACGGGCTGAACCCAACATTGTGTCCCCACCGGTTGTTAACGCTAAGTCGGTGATGATATTAGATGGGCGCACCGGTTTGGAATTGTTTTCTAAAAATCCCGATGAATTGATCCGGACGGATTCAATTTTACCCATGCTGATCGCAATGGTCGTATTGGATGAACGCAATCCCGATGATTTTATCTTAATTAGTCAGGAAGTTCAGGGAATGAGTACCGGAATCAGCGGAGCCCAGGAAAAAGTCGGACTTAAATCCGGTGAGCGTCTCACCATTCGCCAAGTATTAAGTTCAGTGCTTTTAGCAAACTCCCAGGATGCCTGCAAAGCTCTCTCCAGTGTTTTTGCCACCGACGCTTTATTTTTAGAGCGGATCCAGGCAAAAATTAATTCTTTGGAGCTAAGCAATACCTTAGTTCGAACTTATTTGACCACTGAAAATTCAGAAGATCACACCACCGTAAAAGATCTGGCTCTAGTGATGAGGTCATTCCTCACCTATCCGCTTCTGCCGGAATTAAGTCAGCAGACAAATTATACCTTTGTCCCCAACAATATGGTCCCTGAAGCTCGCCTGATCAAAAACACCAACCAACAAATTAACCAAGACAATGAGCAGTATTTTGACCAAGCCATCGCCGGCTTCCCCTCAAGTAGCACGGCAGAGGCCGATGCCTTTAATCAATTCGTCACGGCCGCCCAAAGCCAAACCGGACAGTATATCGTCGCCCTAGCCGACTCGAATCAAACCGATGATAATTACACGAATTCCAAAGCTTTATTTGACTGGGCTTTTTCCAATTACAAAGCCGTTCGTTTAATTGCTAAGGATGAAGTTCTTTCCAAACTTCCCTTATCCAACGGAATGATTTTAAACCTTCTCTCCGACCAGGATCTTTGGCAGCTGGGAACGTTGGATGCTGCGGCGCCTGATTTTTCGGTGACCATTAATCCCCTGGATATTACTGGTGACTCAATTAATAAAAACCAAATCATGGGCAGCGCCGATGTCCTAATCAATGATAAAGTGCAAGGCACCGTAAACCTTGTTTCCAGTGAATCCATTAGCTTGGCCGATCTGTCTTTATCGGCACCCACCCCCTCCTTGCTTGAGCGCCTATTCCAATGGATGATTTGGATTGTCCTTGCCCTAGTAAGTCTTGGACTCTTGATTCTAATCATCCGCACCTACAATTTCTATAAACGGTCCAAGAAAAAGCAATTGCAGCTTAAACTCAAGCGAGAAGCCCTCTTAAAAAGCAAACAAGCCGAACAGAAGCGTAAAGCCAAACAACAGGTGATTAATCGCTCTAACTTCTAACCCCCCCAAACCATACGAATGCATCCATTGTTTCTTGATAGGAACGCACAATGCCGCTTGCCTCAACTTGACGGGGGCTAGTTTGAGCTTTGCCATCGCAGACGACCCATAAACCCATAAATCCAAACAAAACTTATCTAGGCTTAAAACGACTGTAAAGAGTCTTAATTTGGAGTCTCCCTTAATTGCCCTTTGGATGCGAACCAGTTTAATCCACCCGACCTCATTCCTCATTGGAGGACTTACCGAAATAATGTCAAAACACCATCATCTGGTCTCTGTGCGAGATCCGGATGATGGTGTTTATCATTATTATCGAGTTATAAATCGAATTATTAATTGTGTTTTAACGAACAAAATTTAGATGG
>JBAQDU010000015.1:0-29587 GCA_049294805.1 Clostridiaceae bacterium | reverse complement strand
AATTCGTCGTTGATGTTTTGGTTCTTGGTTATCAGTATGATCCATAGTGTAGCGAACGTGCTCTTAAGGAATTGATTAACAATAATAGTATTGTTATGATCAGCACTGCACGATTCGACCTCCTCTTATTTTTATTTTCAACGGGCATTTTCAAGGATCTCTCCAATGCTCTGTTTATTTTCTTTTGTTTGAATTAATAATTTTGGAACCTTCAACTAGAGTTAAACCAGATTCATTGGTTACTTTCGTTACCTTGGTTACTTTCGTTACCTTGGTTACTTAGTTTGTTTTAGAAGCTCTCGTCGTTTTCGATACTCAATGATGGGTAAATCGCCTTGAATAAGATTTTCACCCATTAAGAGCTCACTTTTGGTGGGCAATTGTTTTAATACGACTCGCCGATCCTGATGGAGAATGTATTTGTTTGAAAACACACTGGCTCGGCTGACGATTTGTTTTAGGCCTGGGGTCTTCATGAAATTTTGGTAAAAGCGCAGGTAGATCCGGGTATGAGTTTCATCCACGGGAGCAAAGGCAGCTACGATCCGAATTTGATCCGAGATGACATTTTGCCAGGTATTGGGCATTTGAAACTGCAACTTGAATAATTTTTCCGGATTTTTAATTTCACTGGGTTTTTCCGGCAATTGTCCATCATCCTGCTGATTTTTGACATAGATGGTCATCAAATTGTCTTTCCATCTAACAACCGGTCCATTGACCAACAGGCGATTGCCTCGGCCGATGGTCGATTTATGGACAAATGGCAGATGTACGACATCTAGTTGATTTTCAATTGCTCGGGTATAGTGGACTGCCCAAGTTTCAGAAAAGCCTCCATAGGAAAAGCCAGTCTTTAGATCTTCAAAAAATGGAATTTCCGGCACATCAACTTGGTCATCACTGTACCATAGCCAGATATAGCCATAGGCTTCTTTGACCAAAAAAGAGTTTACTTTAAACCGGTCGGGCACCGCACTTTTCTTACCATTTGCCGGGATCAATACCACCTTACCACTGGTGTCATATTGAAACCCATGAAACGGACACTCGATGTGGTCATGGACTATTTTGCCTTGACTTAATGATGCACCGCGATGGCAGCATTTATCAAATATACAATTGATATTATTATGGTCGTCTCTCCAAAACACCAACTTTTCCGATAGTCTAGTGACTCCTATCAGTTTATTCTTTTTCAATTGGTTTGAATCTAATACTATATACCATTGATTTTTAATCAAGTGAACTTCTCCTTTTATTTCAATTGTAATTTATTGTTACAACCACTCAGTTCTGTCGCCACTTCATTCGAGGATTTCGAAGAACTGAATAATCTATTTACTGGTTTATTCAACAAAAGGTGATTTAAGTTCTCGGTTCAATCCCTTATTTTTCAACGCTTTCTCCAGTCTAAGTGATCGAGTTCGTCAATCTATCAAGATTTCTATTTAATTTATTCGATTCTTTATTTATTCTTTCCACTCAAATTGAGTTACTTGTTAGAAAGAGCCTCTAGGGTTTTTAACATCATTTCTTGGTTTTCTATAATTGTATTGATCTTTTTATGCAAATCTTCTGCCAAAACTTCGGCTTTCAGGTTGACGATGTAGTCATTCTCAGATCTGATCCGGTCTTTGGATTCTTGTCGGTTTTGGCTCATCATTAAAATCGGTGCTTGTATGGCTGCTGTACACGATAAGACCAAGTTCAGCAAAATAAACGGATACGGATCAAAGGACCGTCCAATGAGCATTATATTGATGATGATCCAAATTACCAAAATAACCATAAATGAAATAATAAACTTCCAACTTCCCGCAAACAAGGCCAAGCGGTCGGACATAATGTCCCCCTTAGACAGAGTTTCCTCATGGGAACTATTGATGTTTTCCGTGATCTGGTTGGATTTTAATAAATTTAAGATTTCCTTATCTTTTAAATCAATGCTCGGACAATCTAGAATAAATTTAATGATTTCATCATGCTCTGCGGTGCCTTTTTCCATAATTTAAACCACCTTTTTAATCCTTGTTTTCATTTTATCCAGAATATTTATACAGTATCGTTATACAGCATCGTAAACCAAATCTAGGGATCTTAGTGATTCATCCGTTAAAGCCGCTTCCCCCCAATTTATATACTGCTAATCTTAACATAGATTAGCTATTTACAGATAATCATTGGTCCGCAAACTCCCCGGCTAAAAATGGGTGGCTAAAATCGTTTCTACCAAGGTCCCTCAATTTGAGCCGCCTAAATCGAGTCAAATCCAGGAGCAAGCAACGCCTTACGGTAGTTAAGAAGCCAAGCCAACGAAAAGAAAAACTCCACTGGTGCCCAACCCCATTCCCCCCATTTATTAGTCAGTACGTTGGGGTCAAATCGGACCTATTAACAATGGAGGAGCTGGATCACATTAAACTCATATTGAAAGGCCCAGCCTAAGTCAAATTCTGAAGGAAGCGGACCTTATTGGGCGATCCATCGAAACGGATTGAACATAGGTAATTTTCTTTGCCGCAGTTCCCTCTTTCAAACAAATTCTACTAGACCAGCGTGGCAATTGTGTTTTTAAAAGTCGCTTCCTTTAAAGTAGACTGTGACTTACTCAAAATCATTTGATTTCAGCATTATTGTCATAGCCATAGTTCTCCCAGTAACCCTTAAAGGAATTGTTGTCTGACAGCTCGATCTGGGTTACCCATCTGGCCCATTTGTAGCCCAGCTTATCCTCGGCGACCACGATGAATGGGAATCCCAGCGACGCGGGTAGCGCCACTTCATTGGATGAATACGCCAGGATCATATCTCTCTCCAAGATGGTATTTAAAGGCATGGAAGTTGTATAGCCGTCATAGCAATGGAAAATTACCGTATTTGCATTGGATTTTGCTATTGCTAGATCCATCAGCGACTTGATCCGAACGCCTTTCCATAGAACGGTGGCATCCCACCCCTCCACACAATGTAGGGTTATGAGTTTTTCAACCGGTGTCATCTTAAGGACCTCTTCATAACTGATGGCTACTTCCTGATTGACTAATCCATTGAGCTTAAGGGTATAACCCTCGATCGGAACATTCTGTATACCCTTAATGGAATTATCTCTGGGGCCGATGGCAGGATCCAGCCTAACACCTTTGTATTCTTTGATTTCGTTGGTCACGTATCGTTCCATGGTTGGCCTTGACATTAGATCCGGCTCAGCTGGGGACGGACTTTTAACGGTGCAGGCTGTTAGTAGAAGGAATCCAGCAGCACAGACGGCGACGATTTTAGTTGTTTTCATCTTTAACTCCATTCCTCCATTTCGTAGGTGGCACATTCAGTTGTAAAAGAGTGCTGCAACAATTCAAATTCTAATATAACTTACAGTTTGATTTTAGTCCTCCTGGGGCATGCTTTCAACAGCCATGTTTTATCATCCTTGAAAGTCTCCTACTTGAGTGCATTCTTAGTAATGGACTCTTCAATAGCACTGGAATTCTGCGTCGTCAAAGAATTTTTCAAGAACCCGAAAAAACCTTGAGCATACTATTACACTCAAGGTCGTCCTACTTAAATATCGGTGGTGTTTTACTAATAATCCCGGCACTTCACTATCCTGGCCATAAATTCACTTAAGAAATTCTCAAGAAATTCTCGGCACTGCCAAATAAACAGCTTCAAAGTTCGCCGTTAAATATGTATTGGCTGATCAACCGCTCCGTAAGCTGCTTCGCCAATTGTTTCCGATAGAGACGGATGGGGATGAACGGATCGACTTAAATCAAAGATCGTCCCTTCAATGTGCATGATCGACACGAGTTCGGATATCATTTCCGTGGCTTTCTCCGATACGATCTGCGCCCCAATGATCTCTCCATATTGGTTTTCTGAAATGAGTTTTACAAATCCCGCCGTCTCATCTTCGGCGATGGCCATTCCATTGGCCAGGAGCGGGAATTTACTTACTTTAACAGCCAAGCCTTGTTCTTTGGCTTGCTCTTCAGTTAGTCCGACGCTGACTAATTCCGGGAAGGAGTACACTCCTATCGGGATCAAGTTGTAATTCAACTTGCGATCGATGCCGCTTATATTCTCTACGGCAACGATCCCTTCCGCTGAGGCCACATGAGCCAGCGGGATTTTTCCATTGACATCGCCGATGGCATAGACGTTTTGGAGATTGGTTTCCATTTTCTCATTGGTTTTGATGAAACCTTTTGGGTCCAGGTCTAACCCTAAGTTTTCGAAACCTTCGATATTTGCCTGAAGTCCCATAAAGATCATGAATCGATCTGCGCTATGGGATTCTTCCACCTCTTTGACTGCAATGTTGATTGCTTCATCGGAAAACGATTTTAGGCGGGCTTTGGAAATGATCTTCACTCCGTCTTTTTTTAGCTGTCGTTCCAGAATCGTTGCCATTTCTTTTTCCAGATGCGGCAGGATCCGGTCGCCTTCATGGATCAAATATACATCTGATCCGATGGCGTTAAACAAGGTGGCGTATTCTATGGCATAGGTATTATTCCCCAGAATTACGAGCTTAGCCGGAATCTGCGTTAAGTTCATTACCTGTTTGCTGTTAATGATTTTCCCGTTGTCAATAAACCCTTGAAGACCTTCGATGTCATCGTACTTTGGCCGGGCACCGGTTCCGATGATCAGATGATCAAATTCGATCTCTTCATTATTTACTTCCAAGGAGTTCTTTTGAATGTTCATCGCCTGACCATTGATAAAATCGACTTTGTTTTTCTTAAACAACATCGAAATTCCTGAGATCAGTTTATCGACAACTTTATCCTTTCGCTCCAACAGCTTTGAAAAATCAACTTTAATCGTTTCTTTATTAACGCCTACGATGCCAAACTCCTCGCTGCGCAGGATATCTTTATAATGTTTCGCTGTGATGAGCATGGTCTTGGTAGGGATACAACCCCAATTTAAACAAGATCCTCCCAGCTTTTCTTTGTCGATGACCAAGACTTTGTAGCCAAGCTGCGCGCCACGGATGGCCGCAACATATCCACCAGGGCCTGCCCCGATTATTGCAATATCATATTTTTTCATTGACTACCATTCCTCACTCGTTTTTATTTGTCTTGTGCATATTGTCTTATGCATATTGTCTTACGTATATTTGTCTTACGTATATTTATCTTATACATATTTGTCTTACCGATCTTCGTCTAATGTATATTTGTCTTACCGGTAGTTGGATTTAAAGAAAAAGAAAATAATATAAACGCAGTGGATCCCGTCGCATTTATATTATTTTCATGGAGTTCATTTGTCGATAACTACGACTTCAACAAGAGCAGTTCGGGGTCTGCCAAAAGGTCTCTTAAGGTATTGAGGAATCTGGCACCACTGGCGCCGTCAATGATGCGATGATCATAGGAAAGTGACAACGGCAGAACTTTTCGGATCACTATTTCATCACCAATAACTACCGGTTTCTTCGTAATTCTCCCCAGACCAAGTACGGCGGCTTCCGGATAGTTTATAATTGGGATCCCAAAATACCCGCCAATCGAACCGTAATTTGTCACAGAGAACGTACTTCCTTTTAATTCAGTTAAGGCCACTTTATTGTCTTTCGCCCGAACCGTAACACGTTCTATGGCCTGGGCTAAATCGATGGTGCTCATCTTGTCGGCATCTCTTACGACCGGAACCATTAATCCGCGATCCGTATCTGTTGCGATCCCAATGTGGTAGTAGTGTTTTAAGATGACCTCACTCTTGGCTTCATCCAATTCTGAGTTGAATTCAGGATGTTCCTTCAGGGCAAGGATCACTGCCTTTACGATAAATGGTAAGTAAGTTAAGGAAATTCCCTCATCCTGCAATACTTCTTTATATTTCTTACGGAATTCATCTAAAGCTGTAATGTCGATTTCGTCCATGGCCGTTGTATGCGGGATGGTAAATCGGGACTGAGACATTCTGGCAGCAATGGTTTTTCGAATGCTGGTCAGTGGAATTCTCTCTTCGGCCTCAGCACTGCCGTGTCCACTATTGTGTAAACTGCTGTCCGTAGCGAAATCTCCCTTATTATCGGATGGACTATCTGCTGGTGCAATTGCTTTGCCAGTTTCCGCTTTGGGTTGAGCTGCTTTATTGATATCTTCTTTCATGACTCGGCCATTGGGCCCAGTTCCAGAGACGCTTCGTATATCCACCCCCAGATCCTTAGCCATTTGTCTGGCAACTGGAGTAGCCAGCGCTTTCTTTTGCTGTGTGGCTGGATGGATTGAGTCTTGACCTTCTGTACTGGGCGGGATCTCCCGGGAACTTGCGATGACTTCCCCGACGACTCCTGCCGTTTCTTCTTCCAGCACCTCTTCTTTTTCATCCAATTCTCTTTTCTTAGCTTGTTTTGAATCAGCAAAGACCTTTGCCTTGGTGCCTTCCGGGATCTTTTCTTGGCTTACTTCGTCCGTTTGACCGTCTTGCGTTTGGTCTACCTTTTCAGTTTGACCCGCTTCGTCCGTTTTATTTGACTCTTCTTTTAAATTCTCATTAGGGCTTGCCGCGTTGTTGTCTGTATCAATTACGATAAATACATCGCCAACGTTGATGGTGTCGCCGATCTTAAAGTTTAGCTTTTCTACGGTTCCTGTTCTGGCTGAAGGGATATCCGCTGTCACCTTATCCGTTTCTACTTCTGCAACGGGATCCCCTTCTTTAATAGGATCTCCTTCTTTAACAAACCATTTAAACAGGACACCTTCTGTGATTCCTTCACCGATATCAGGAAAGCGATATTCAAATTTCATGGGTTCCTCCTATTAATACTTCACTAATTCTTCGATTTTCTGGGCAATGCGCTCCGGGGTGGGCAGGTAATGCTTCTCGCCGCGGGGCAGTGGGAAAATGGTATCAAAGCCAGTCACTCGAGCCGGGGGGGCTTCAAGATACAGGAAGGCTTTTTCATTTACAATTGAAATGATCTCTGCGCCTAATCCTAATGTCTTGGGCGCCTCATGGACTACCAGGATCCGGCCAGTTTTCTTGACGGATTCGATGATGGTTTCCCGATCCATGGGTGCGATGGTTCGCAAATCGATCAGTTCGACACTGATCCCCTTTTTTTCAACGAGTTCTTTGGCGATTTCAATTTCCCGGACCATGGCACCCCAGGCGACAACCGTGATGTCAGTGCCTTCATTTAAAATTTTGGCCTTTCCGATGGGTATGGTATAGGCTTCCTCAGGAATTTCCTGCTTAAAGGCCCGGTAGATCCGCTTAGGTTCCCAAAATAAAACCGGATCATTGTCCCGCATGGCCGATATTAAAAGACCCTTGGCATCATAGGGGGTTGACGGAATTACAACTTTAAGTCCGGGAATTTGAGCATAAAGCGCTTCGGTACTTTCGGAATGATGCTCCAAGGCCCTGATCCCTCCACCATAAGGTGCGCGGATGACCATGGGCAGGAAAAATCTGCCGCGGGAGCGGTTTCTCATTCTGGCTACATGGGAGATGATCTGACTAAATGCCGTATAGGAAAACCCGGAAAACTGCATTTCAACAACCGGCCGTAATCCGTTTACTGCCATCCCCACGGCACTTCCCACAATGGCAGATTCTGCCAACGGAGTGTCAAAGACTCGCTGGGATCCAAACTTCTCTTGAAGCCCAACTGTTGCTCTGAAAACACCGCCTTCAATTCCAACGTCTTCGCCATATACCACCACTGATTTATCCAGTTCCATTTCATTCATGAGTGCCTGATTGATCGCACCGACTATATTTAACTTATTTGACAATCTATTTTCCTCCTTCTAAAAGGACTTATATTCATCTAGTTGCTCCTGAAGCTGAGGAGTCATTGTTTCATAATGATATTTAAAAATATCTTCCACTTCGGTATCGGATGTATTTTCAATGGATTCAAAAGTTGTTCCAACTTCTTTTTCCAATTCTGCTTTTAATTCCTTGATGTAGTCTTGGGTGATGATGCCTTGATCCAGTAAATAGAGTTCAAACCGTGTAATTGGATCTTTGACTCGCCACTCCTCCACTTCTTCATCTTTTCGATATTTGGTCGGATCATCGGACGTCGTGTGTGCCCCCAGGCGATACGTATAGGCTTCGATGAGCGTTGGACCCAAACCTTCTCTGGCACGCTCCACCGCCTTTTTCGTGATGTCATACATGGCAAAAATATCATTGCCGTCCACGAGAATACCCGGGATGTCATAGGCAATTGCTTTTTGCGCCAGGGTCTTACTATTGGTCTGCATGGCTCTGGGAACCGAGATCGCAAATTGATTGTTTTGAATTAGAAATATTACGGGGGCCTTGAAAACAGCCGCAAAGTTCAGGGCCTCGTGGAAGTCACCGGCAGAAGTTCCGCCGTCACCAACATAAGCCAGGACTACGCCATCCTCGCCTTTTATCGTGTTGGCCATGGCAATGCCCGTTGCATGCTCTAACTGAGACGCAATGGGGATCGAAACGGGCAACATGTTGACATCGGCCGGCATGTGGCTGCCCCATTCATTGCCATACCAATACATGTAGATATTTTTTAAGGGAACGCCTTTGATGAGCCAGCCGCCCAATTCCCGAAAGGCCGGAACCAGCCAGTCTTTTTTCTCCAAGGCATAGGCACTGCCCACTTGAGCTGCTTCTTGACCTGTATTGGGTGCATAGGTCAGCATCCTACCCTGTCTTTGGTAGGATACGGCTTTCTCGTCGATGATTCTGGTATAAACCATGGTTTTATAGAGGTATTTTAGTTCTTCGTCTGAAAACGGCGGAACGTTATCATTGTTTACGATTTTTCCGTTTTCACCTAAAATTACATAAGGTTCTTCAATTCTGGGATCATGATCCGTTAAATTCATTGTTTTCCTCCTGAATTCCAATCTGTATTTGCAGGTAGAATTGCTATTGTTCGTTGAAATAACAAATTACAGGGAAATATCCTCCCACCCTATCCTAAGAAAGAGGGAGGTCTATCGATAAGTCATCCTAGGGTCAGTTTGACCTAGGATGTTTGATCCTATTATAGGAAATCCATCCAGGGTCCTGGCAAAATGACCTTATTATTTACAGAAACGGTACCAAAAGTTAACCCTCTAGCCCAGTCTTAACTTCCTGTCTTTATTCTGATCATGACCCTTTAACCCGTAAATGGTTTTAAACCCAGCGCACAACAAAGCGTTCCCCACATCAATTGTATAATCTCGGTTGAGTATAGTCCGCTGCCGGATCAGGGTGAAAACTGACTCGGGAGCCAGAGGTTCTATCCTAATCTGTGGCGCTATTCGTTGGTTCTGTTATCGTTAACAGCGTCACATACTATGAATGCATCTTGGTTTTTTATATAATTAATCCAAATTGACATTGATAGGGAGACACAATGAGAAAATTATTGTTAGAAAATCGCAAAGGTTTTATCTTATATATCCTGGGCGCTTTAATCACAGCCGTGATTGGTGTCATGGGGTCCGTTGCCATGGCCACTGGCTTTAGTATCTTTGACGCCAAGACTCAAACCCAGATCATCTGGCGGATCGTCGCCACTTTAGTTATCGGGCTCTCGCCCATTTTCCTCCAGTACTTGTCCCGCCTCATGCGCATCGGCTTTATGAGAGATGTTCTATCGGATGTTCGACTTCTGGCCTATCAGAAAATCATGAAGATCCCCATTGAAGAATTCCGGGAAAAAAGTCGGGAAGAGTATGTGTCAAACCTAGTCAGTGACATCAACGTCTTCGAAAAAGACTTCTTCTTGTCGATTCTTAATATCATCTACTCTTATGGTTCCTTTGTCTTGGGCGAAATCATTCTCCTGTTCATTAGTCCCACCATCGCACTCATCGTCCTGCTTTTGTCCGTGGTCATCTATTTTTTTACAAAGGTGTATGAAAAGCCCATTCGCGCCAACGTGGAAAAAAACCAGAAGGCCAATGCCCAATACAACGAGCATGTCACGAACATTCTGGGGGGGCTCGAAGTCATCAAGCTGTATCAAGTGGAGGAGCGTTTTCGTCCCCGCTTTTACAAAATCGTAGAAGAACTGGAAGCCGTTAAACGCCGGTCGAACTTTCTGCAAGCCTCCCAGGAGAATATCATTGAATGGATCGGCTCGATCTCCCAAATTGGCTTATTGGTCTTTTCAACGTATCTTTTCATCGGGGACCGCATCAATCTGGGGTCTTTGATCCTGGTGTTTTCGTTCACCGGTCAGATGATCTGGTCCAATGTGAATGGGGCCAGCATGATCAACCGTCTCAACGGCTCCATCGACATCTTCAATCGGATCACCAGTCAGCCAGTGCGGCGCACTGGCCACAACCTCTACCAATTGGAAAATGTGATCACAGTCCAAGATCTTGCGTTTAGCTATGGTGACCAGGCCGTGCTCAAAGCGGTTAATTTCCGAATCCCCAAGGGCTCCCGGACGTTGATCCACGGTCCCTCCGGTACGGGTAAAACGACTCTTTTAAACTGCCTGACACAGAACTTGACCTCTTATCAAGGAAACATCCTCATCGATGAGACGGAACTTAAAACCATTGATTTTGAATCCCTGCTGGATTCCTGCGGCTATGTGAGACAGCAGCATTTCCTATTTGAGGGTTCCATTTTGGATAACATTATCCTGGGTCAGCCTGTGGATGAGGCAAAACTTACGCAAATCTTACAATCCGTCGACCTTTGGAACTGGATCAAAGAACTGGACCTTAGCCTCGGTCATCTACTCGTTGCCAATGGCAGTAACATCTCGGGTGGACAGCGCCAACGGATCAGTATCGCCCGAGAACTCTACCATAATCGATCGGTCCTGTTTGTCGATGAACCCAGCGCTTCACTGGATGATGAGACGGCTGAGAAACTCTACGACACCCTGTTTGCCCTGGATAAGACCCTCATTCTAGTTTCGCACCGCCACCTTAATTATCTTAGCAAGCGTGTCGATCAAATCATTTCCTTCGACAAATTAGGAGAGTGCCATGTTCAAAAAGCATAAATACGGCGACAAGGGCGGCCTTCTTCTTGTGACATGCCTGATCTTTGTAAGTAGTGGACTATTTGCGTACATGACCTATAATATTGGTCGGCTGGTGGACTTTGGTCTGGCAAAAAATCTCCCTGCCATGGATCCCTTGGCTCGTTTGATGATCATTCTTGGTCTTGCCATTCTGGCAGTAGAGCTCCTAGGGGCCCTTGCTAAAACCAGTTGGATCCAGCGCAGCATGAACCAATTAAAGAAGGCCTATCTGGATGGGCTGTTGGAACTTGAAGTAGTCCAGCTCCAGAAAGATCAGATCCCCCAAATGTATTCCAACTTAACAAATGACTTTGACCGTTATGAGACGAAGTTCATCAAAAACATCCCGATCCTCATCGGAATGGGTGCTTCTTTTACCGCATCCCTGGTCTTACTGGCCACCGTGAATTTGTTCTTGATGATCGTACCCGTTGCGGTGCTGCTCTTTTTCTGGTGGCAGAGTAAAAACAGCAGTCAACCCATCAAAAAAGAAGAAAAGAAAAAATCACAGTCTCTGGAAGCCTACACTCGGTTCATTACTGAAACCAGCCAAGGCTATGAAGTGATCAAACAGCATCAACTGGAAGTGCGCCGGGAAATTGAGTTCACCGCTCTGGCTGTTAAAGTTCAAGCCGACAACTACCAAGTTGACCTTGAGACCACCAAAGTCGAGGCGAAAAACGCTCTGATCATTAACGGCGTGCTCTTCTCCCTATTAATTGGTGGAATGCTCACGGCGCTTAAAACCGGCGTCAGCTTTGGAAATGTTGTCGTCGTATTTTCAGCCTTTATGCAGGTCATGTGGCCCATCCAACAGCTCAGCTTGACACTGGCTGAAATGCGGGGAATTGAGGATGTGATCGACTCCGTCGGCACCAACTTGACAAAAGTCCACTACCCCAGAGAACTTCGCGTCGATTCTTTCTCGAATCTCGACTTTGCCCAGGCAGCTCTAGGATATGCGGATGAGACGATCCTCGAGAAGGTTTCTCTGAACCTTTCAAAAAATGAAAAGATCCTGATCATTGGACCCAGTGGCGCTGGAAAAAGCACCATCTTAAAAACCATCCGTCAGAGCATCCAAGCCAGAGGCGGCAGTGTCACCCTTAACGGACTGGATATCCTCTCCATCAAGGTCCAGGACTATTTCTCGATGTTTGCCACAGTGGATCAGATCGGTTTTATTTTCAGCGGCACCTTAAGGGATAACATAAGCCTTTATCAAGATGTCTCGTCTGATCGCCTCGGGCAGATCATGGCCCAGGTTGGCTTGACCAAGCTAAGTCCTGATCTGGAGATCCACAATGACGGGGGCAATCTCTCCGGTGGACAGCGTGCCCGGGTCCTCCTGGCTCGAGCCCTTTGCCTGGAGGCCGAAGTCATCGTCTGTGATGAGATCTTTGCAAGCCTTGACAGCGAAGTCGCCCGGAGCATTGAACATGATCTTCTAAACATTGACGCCACCTGCATCAATGTCAGCCATATTTATTTTGAAGAAAACCTCCATCAATATGATCGGATCTACATCGTTGGCGATCATACGGTCCGGGTAGCCCAAAGCATCGACGAAATCCGCCAACGGATGCTGGAAATCTCACCGGCGGTTTCATAGTGGATGGACTTTACAGCATTTTGGTTGATCCACTGATTTACTGATCCATCACAAAATCCGGATCTGACCATCTCAAATAAAAAGGACTCCCAAGATTAATTTGGGAGTCCCTTTTATTTGGGTCATTTTATATTTGGGTCATTTTATATCAATTCAAAAAAACAATTGGAGCACTCTTATCCACACCTCATGGATCTTGGTTTCACCTTACTATGACAGAATCCCTTCCACTTATAACAAACTCCTCCTAGTAAGCCTTACTTTATAATTCCTTGTAAGAAAAAATCCCTACAAGAAAAAATCTTTGCAAGAAAAAAGCCTAAGCGTTACTAAACAGGTAATTTAAGCGTATGATTATAAGATAAAGATGTAACAAAAATAGGAGTTCATTGTATATTATTTAATGATCATAAGTATTATTTAACCTGGATCACTTAGCTCAATCATAAGAAGGCATTTAAAAGCTCTCTGTTGCCCCTGGATAACTAAGCACTGGTGTACACTGAGGAGGTGTCAAACATGCTTAAGGATAAAGACAAAAATTCACCTGCCGTTGTCCTTACCGTAGTCTGTGTCATGATGACTTTTTTATTGGCCATGACCTACGGAGTGACCAAGGATATCATTGCCAATAACATCCGCCTAGAACAGGAAACGGCCATGAAGGCTCTGCTGCCCGATGCCGATAGCTTTGTGGAAGTTCCGGTCTCAGAAGTCAAAGGTGCAGCTAAACTATTCGAAGTCAACAAGAATTCGAAAATCATCGGGTATGTTGTGATGTCCGAAGGCAAAGGGTATGGCGGTAAGTTTCCCGTCGTAGTTGCCTTTAATTTGGACCAAACCCTTGTTGGCGTTAGGATCACCGGAACCCGTGAAACTCCGGGATTCGGCAAACAAGTTGAAGAACCCGCCTACCTAGAACAATTTAAAGGAATGCCAGCTGTTCAGGAATTTACCTATTCCAAAGAATCCGGAAAGACGCATTTTGATCAAGTCACTCGGGCAACCATAACGAGTAAAGGTCTGCGAAATGCGTTGAATAATGCCTTAAAGGTATTTCAAGCAATCGACAAGGAGTGACCAAGGGCAGCAGCAGTAGAATTCACACTGATGTTTGATCTACCCGTGACTTCTCCATTGTCAAAACCTACTAGATGATCCCACTTTAAGTAACAAAATGTGCGCAGCTTCCATCGAGCTGCGCACATTTTTCTCTTTTTTTACATTCCTATACCAATCCTACTCGTATGAGACGCCCTAAGGACTATTTCAAAGCAGGTATTTTCAGTAGGACTTTTACAAACTCCAGGATCCAGACCAACCCGCCAATCCCTAATAAATACACATAGGCCGGCATCGTTTTAAAAAACGGTACTGTCAGTCCTAGTCCAATGGTAAGGGTAATGATCGCGAGCGGTCCAAGGACTCTCACCCTAGGCCATTCGCGATGGCGAACTAGGTAGGCTATGATCGCCCCCAGGATGAAGAGGATCAGGATCTGGTAGAGGATGATTCGATCCACCCGGAGGATGGTTTGTAGGATCCGGCGTTTTTGAATGACCACGTGGTGGTTGACACCGACTTTTCGACGACTGAGATCATCCAGAACGTATCCCCCGACAAGGGAGCTGATTTGCAGCAGAGATAAGAGGAAGGCTACAATTCGAATTGCTTTGGTGTTTCGTCGAATTGGTAAATTCATCAAGCTTTATTCTCCTGTGACAAAGTCCAGTCCGGCAGCAGCCCAACCGCACCAGCCATCCGCGAACAGGGATACATTGTCCAACCCCATCACTTTGGCATCCCACAGGACTTCAGCAGCACGGTAACCACCGCCACAATAGAATGACAAGTGTTTATCGGTTTCGATGCCCGCTTCTTTCCACATGGCCAGAATTTCGTCGGCATTTCGCATGGTAGTATCTAGGTTATCGTAATACAGCATTGAGCTGGAGTTACCAACCCCGGCATATCCGTAGACTGCACCTTTGATGCGTCCGGCGATTTCAAAATAAGAATACCCTGATGTTTCGCCCTTAAACTCTTCAATGGTCCGATTATCCACTAGGACAAAGTTTGGGTCGGACATATTTGTCTGGACTTCAGCCACCGTATCGATGAGATCAGGATTCTTCGGTGTGGTTGTTCCAAAATCTGCGACGGGTGTCGGGACATTGTCCGTCGTTTCCAGTTCAAAGCCGGCATCTGCCCAGCCGGTTATGCCGCCGCTCATGACATACACATTTTCCACACCAAGGTATTGGAGGATCACAGCCAGGCGTGCCGAGAAAATGGGGAGACCTGTTGTAATAACCGTACTCTCGGTTGTAACACCAAGGGATTTGGCTAACTTAAAGAGTGACTCATCCGGGTCCAGGAGATAGAAGTTGTTTTCATCATCAAAGTCATCGCTGTTGACGTGGATGGCTCCGGGAACATGCCCCTTCAAGAAACCTGATTCCTCCGTTTTTCCCCAGCTGACTTCTAAGATCTTCAGATCTTTGACTGCGCCGATTTCGGCAACTTCCTTACCCTTGATCAAATCAGAAACCACTGTTGGTGGAACGTAAAGTTTATAATTAGCATATTTTTCCAAGTCTGCAGTCCAATCTGCCAAATCAAAAGTTTTGACCGCCTTGATTCCCTTTGACTCGAAATAGCTGGCTACGGCTTTCGCATCGGTTCCGTTTTCGTCATAAACAATGACGGATGAAGCCGTTCTAATTTTTTTGTCATCCAGATACTTTTGAAGATGCTCTTCTCTGGTCATGGCGTCCAAATTTTTCTCATCGTCAAACGTCGCCGTCAACCAGTTTGCTGAAAAATCAGTGGCACCTTTGATATGCCCGCCCAGCTTATTGTCTCCGGCGGCCCACCCTATGTAAGCATCATTTGATCTTGCATCCACAACAACGGCGGATGAATTTTTAAGGGCTTCTACCACTTCTCCCACTCCAGCGATCTTTTCATTTAGGACGGCAGTGGTAGCCGGGCTTGGTGTAGTGGGGTTAACAGCTGTCGTTACGCCGGCTGTAGTCGTCGGTGTTGTCGTCGTGGCGGGTGTTGCTGCACATCCTGCCAGCATGGTCCCGAATAGGCCCATTGCGATAATCGAGGATAATAATTTTTGTTTCATGTCTTTTCTCCCTTGTTATTTTGGTCAATTTAGTGCTTATCTAACCTCTCTGTCATAAATCCTAACGAGATTCCCCCTTTTATTTTTATGAATCCAACCAGTCCAATTCGGACTATGTTAATTTTGAAAACTTCGATTGAATAATGAATAATTCAATTCCCTTTCCCTTGATAATGAGCAGTTAGTCCGATCCATTGGATCAGTTCAAGGGATCGGAAGATTTATTGGCGATCCTTTTAAAATAGAGTTTCAGTATCCCGGCGGATATCACGGTCAATGCGACCAAAAGGCCTATGGACACTGCAAAATCCAAACTTCTCAAATTGAGGGATTTATCCCCGGTGTTCAAGAATACGATGGTTCCGGGAAGAATGCCGACCACTGTGGTCAGTAGATAGACCGGTAGGCGAATTTGGGTGGTACCCGCGACATAATTGATGAGATTATAGGAAACCAGCGGAATCAGTCGTAGTACAAAAAAAATAGAACCCAGTGCCCTCTGATTGTGGGAATGAAGCAACGTTTTTATCGTCGCTGGTATTCTCGTTGCCATGAATCCCTCGGAGAAATCACGCAGCAAAAATCGCCCGAGATAATACATCAGGATCGAATTCAAGACCGATCCTGCCAGTGTGTAGGCGGTCCCTTGTCCAATTCCGAACAGGATGCCGCCGCAAAGCACTAAAACCGGGACGGGAAATAGAAATACCGGGAGGATCATAAACAATAAAATGTAGATCAATGGTGCTGCCGAACCAAATCGACTCACGACGGATCTTAATTCAACCAAAGAATAGTTCTGGAGTAGCCAGACAGAAATCATAGCAATGATCACTATTGCACCTATTTTAATTCCGTTTCGTTTCAGTGATTTCATAAGGCTCCTCCTTTTTTTGTCCTATCTTTTTGTCTGATCCTGTTATTCCTATCCTCTTTTTCCTATCCGTTTCATTCCGATATTTTTAGTCGCTGATAGATTTGGGTTCTTCCGCTAACTATTAGAACGAAATCCGAACGGTTTAAATACACTTGGATGGCCAATCCTTTCATCAAATCCCTCTGTTTCTATAAAAATCTTAGCCAATCACAATTCTACCATTATATTTGAAATTTAATCCAAATTTTTCTTTATTTTTCCAATTATTTTCGCATATATTAATTTCATAAAATAAAAGGGACTATTTTAAATTTATTGATAACATATATCCGATTTATTACCTTTAAAGTCAATTAAAATAATTCAGTTCATTATTGGGAATATTCAGTTAATATGATAATTGGTTAATAATTTATTTTTCATTTCCATGTATTGACAGAAAATTTAAAGACAGGTAAACTAAAAATGGTTAAAATAACCCATTACAAGGAGAGAATTATGAAAAAAACACTGACTGCACTACTAGCCATTTTAATTTTAGTCCCATCATTGGCGGCTTGTACACCTGCTGCTACAGCCACTACTGCGAACACGACCACTGCTGTAACCGCGGCCCCTGTTACAATGAAAAAAATGTCAGCGGATGAAGCTTCGGCCTTAATTGGAAAAGACGGCTACAAGTTTATTGACTTGAGAAAAGCTGCTGACTTCTCAGTTTCGACAGTTAAGTCCGCCGTTTCGGCTGATCTGGCACCGGCTGTTGAAGGCGATGCTGCTGCTGGAATTGCTAAAATGAAGGAAGTTACTAAGGATGTTTCGGATACCCTGATCTTAGTCTGTTATACTGGAAACAAATATGCTCAGGCAGCAACTGATGCACTGTCAGCCATCGGCTACGATATGAATAAAGTGGTCACTTTAGAAGGCGGATTCAAAGAGTTCAGCGCAAGCAAACCTGAACTGATCGTACCAAATAAGTAATCCGGGCTGGTTGCAAACTGAACGTTCGAATTGATCCACTTTGAAGTTGGATGACCCGGAGTTGCTGCCAATGGTTTTGGCAGCAGCTCCGGGTTCTTTTACCATGAGGTTGATTCGTTCGTTTGCGCAAATAGTCCAGTCTAAGGACAAGTCAGACGAAAAAAATCAGTCAATCAGGAAGACCTGGTGGGGAGATGCACATGATTCAATCCAAAAATCATAAACAAACTCTAGGTGACGTGAACTCAACAAACAAACCGACGGACAACCGAAAATCAACGATTAAATGGCGCGGGCGGATCATCTTGGTGATGCTGTTTTTTTTTACGGCCCTAGCCTATTTCGTCATTCCGTCGGTTAAATCTTACATCAATCAAATTTTCAGCCTCCTCTCCTCCATGAATGTGGAGGCAGTGGCAGAGTACATTCGATCCTTTGGAATCTGGGCCGTTGGGGTGTCTTTTCTACTGATGATCCTGCAAAGTCTGGCCGCACCCATTCCGGCTTTTCTACTGACCTTTGCCAATGCCGCCATCTTTGGCTGGTGGCAGGGAGCGATCCTGTCCTGGACCAGTGCCATGGCCGGGGCTGCGGTATGTTTTGGCGTCGCCCGACTCTTGGGCAGAGATGCAGTGGTCAAACTAACCAGCGGAGGCGGACTGCACCAGGTGGATGCATTTTTCGAACGGTATGGGCGCAACGCCATATTAATCCTTCGGTTATTGCCCTTCATTTCCTTTGATCTTGTCAGCTATGCCGCCGGACTGACCGCCATGGGCTTTTGGACCTTTTTCATTGCCACCGGAGTCGGCCAGATGCCTGCAACCATTATCTATTCCTACGTGGGCGGGATGCTCACCGGTGGGACCAAGTTATTTGTGACCGGTCTATTGGTGTTGTTCGCCCTGTCTACTTTGATCGCTCTGTTGCGCAGAGTTTACAAAGAGCGCACTGGAACAGAATCCGATGGGGACCATTTGGTGAGCAAAGAATGAATAAAGGTCTATGGATCAACACCTTGAATCAGTCCCTGGCCTTCTCACCGGTTTACGCTGCTTCCACCCTCACTGAAAGTGTGTTCTGGCCAGGCTGCTCCGCCCTGAAACTGGAACCGGAATTGATTCACCGCACCCTTGAAGCCATGAAGGAAGAAATTCCAGAAATTGGATTTTCCAGCTGGTGCTGCGGCAAGCCCACTTTGGCTGTGGGCACTGAAAAACAAAAATCTACCGTCAACCGGCAATTGACCGATTACTTTGCCAATTCCGGGATCCGGCACGTCTATTCACTGTGCCCCAATTGCATCAAAACCCTTGGCAATCGCTCCGATGTCACTGTCCATTCCGCCTGGCCGATCCTGGCGCGCTATACTGCCCGCCACCCCGGATCCTCTTCCGCGTTTCCCGATCAGGTCATTCTCCATGATCCCTGTGCCTCCCGCCGGGACGTTTTGTCACAGCAGGCCGCCCGGGAGATCCTTACCCTACGGGGAATTGAGCCTGTCGAATTTTCTGACAATCGCCAACAGACCCGCTGCTGCGGCCGGCTCAACATGATATTTCTAACCGCGCCAGAAGGATCCAAAAAAATGCTGGATGAGCGGCTGGCAGCAGCCCATGACCTGCCCATTGCGACCTATTGTGAATCCTGCGTGGAGTCCTTTCGCAAAGCGGGCCGCCAGTCCATCCATTTATTGGAAGTGATCTTCGATCAAAAGGCTGACCGAGGGATCCTCAACCGTCTGCGCAATGCCCACAGGAGGCTTAATTATGATTGATACCCGGGCCCGTTCGAAGTTCGACCCGATGTTTGACCGAAGCGGCGGTTGGCTGCTTAAGCAAAAAGTTAGTCCAAATCAAGTGACCGGGGCTGCGCTCACCGTGGGGCTTAGTGCCGCTGTGGTGTTGTTTTTCGGCTTGCCCTATCCAGCCGTTGCTCTCCTATGGTTCTCCGGCTATCTGGATGCAGTGGATGGGAGCATGGCGCGCCTAAGCGGCAAATCCAATCCCTTTGGTGCCATGCTCGACATTGTCAGCGACCGTGTGGTGGAACTGTCCATCTTCTGGGCACTGGCTTTAAATCATCCCGAGTCATATCCCGCGATGATGGGTTTGGTTTCAACCATTGTTCTGACCATGACGGTATTTTTGACCACGGGCATGCTCCTGGGGAAAAGCGGCAAAAAATCCTTTTATTACCAGCCCGGGCTCATGGAACGCACGGAGGGCTTCATTGCCTCCACCGCCATGATGCTTTTCCAACAGTGGCTGGTGCCCCTGACTTGGATCTATGCCGCCTTGATTGGCATCACCATCATTCAGCGATTATTGGAAGCCCGTAAACTGATGCACGAAATAAGCGATTACAAAATTTTTCGATGAGGTACTCTAATGAAGAAACTGCTTTCCCTCCTAATGATATTGTCTTTGGTCCTCTCCGGCTGCTCGGCCAAAAGTTTTACAACAACCAGTCCCCTCTCCAATTCTTCGACGGGTTCCCTTGCCCTGCCCCAGTCCACCAGCACCACCGGGGACGCCTCTGATCCCAACAGCGATACCTCGTCTAGTCCACAGACGGATGCCTCGTCCGGATCCGTCTTTGATCCAACCGATTGGAATTCTGTGGTAGCGGCCGCCAAAGGCACCACCGTCACTCACGTCGGTTACGGCGGAGATGATGCATTGAATGAATGGATCATGGGTCCTTTTCGGCAAACCTTGAAATCCAAGTATGATATCACCTTGGAGTACGTCCAGGGACTGGAATTCCCCGGACAGCTAGCTGCTGAGAAAAAAGCCGGTGTCACAAGGGGAAGCTACGACACCATGTGGATCAACGGCCTGAATTTTAAGACCTTAAAGGAAAACGATCTGCTTTATGGCTCCTACAATCAATATCTGCCCCAGTTTAAGGCAGCCATTGATGAGACGGCCCATGACACCCAGTTTGACTTCACTTTCCCCATCGAAGGCTACGAAACGCCATTTTCCACGGCCCAACTGGTTTTCATCCATGATGCCGCTGTCACCCCCGATCCTCCCACAAATGTCACAAAGCTCCTTGAGTTTGCCAAAGCTCATCCCGGCGCCCTGACTTATCCTCAAGCGGAGGATTTCACCGGAGCCGCCTTCATCCGCACCCTGATCTATGATCTCCTGGGCCATGAGCAGTTCATGACCATGCCGGCCGACTATGAGACGGTCCGCCAGGCAGTGGAACCTGCCATGGATTACCTCAGATCGCTGAATCCTTATCTTTGGAATGAAGGAAAAACCTTCCCCAGGGAGCTTACCGAAGTCGACAATATGTTCATCAACGGCGAATTGCTGATGATGATGAGCTACGGCCCCTATGACGTGGGCGGTAAAATTAAGAAGGGCATCTATACCCAGACCACGGAAGCTTTTTTATTCGAAAAAGGAACTGTGGCCAACACCAGTTATTACTCCATTCCGTTCAATTCGCCCAATCCCGCCGGTGCAATGGTGGCGATCAACGAAATGATCAGCCCAAAAATGCAGTTGGCCAAATTGGCGATCGCAGAGGAACCGTTTGTCACCGATCTTACCCGGATCACCCCCTCCCAGAAGGAATTGTTTGCCGAAGTTGATTTGGGTCCCAACAACGTCCCTTCGGAAATCATGGCCGCCAAACGACTCCCTGAATATTCCTCTGCCATTGAACAAATCATCACTCGGATCTGGCTTTTGGAAGTAGTGGGGAAAACCAATTAATTTTATGAAAAAAAAGAGTAAACTGACCCCTTTTGTGCTGCTTGTGCCCTATATCACCCTTCTGGTGTTTTTTCTGGTGGGTCTCACCGATGGCATCCTCCAGGGCTTCGGATATATCCCGGCCTTTCAGATGGACCGCTTCACGCTGGAGTATTTTAAATTAGCCCTCGCCGATCCGAATGTGTTGTCCGGTATCGGCATCAGCCTCTATGTGGCACTGGTTTCTGCCAGTGCTGCTGTTGTATTGGCTGTCCTACTTTGCTTCATCCAGGTCACCTTAAAGAAGGAGCATGGTTTTTTATCAGCCATCCTTCGGATCCCCCTGTACATTCCCTGGGTCGTCACCGGTTTTATGATGATCCTGCTCCTTTCCGGCGGAGGCTGGCTGGCCCGCCTATTTAGCACCCTTGGCCTGGATCCTCTGGCCCAAGCCACGGCGAATATTCTTCACAGTCCCGGTCAGACCGGGATCATCTTTGCGTTCATCTGGGCCAGCACCCCCTTCGCTTGTTTTTTGATCCAGACGGTCATGTCCGCAGTGACGGATACGTTGGGTGAGGCGGCTGCAAATTTAGGAGCCGGACTGTGGCATCGGTTTTGGAACGTTACCCTTCCTCTGTGTCTGCCCGTTATCCGCAGCACGTTTCTCATCGTCCTAGTTTCGACCTTTGGCTGTTATGAGATCCCGGCTCTACTGGGGATGACGCTGCCGCGTGCTCTTCCGGTTGAAATCTTTTATCATTACAGTCAGTTTGATCCCAGCCACCGGCCCTTTGCCATGGCGCTGAACACCATTATGCTGATCATTGTTTTGACCATGGTCGGGGGCTTGCACCTACTGGGCAGGATCGGACAAAAGGCAGGGCTAAAAGCATGAAACCAAAGCAATTTCGCATTCTACATTTGATTTTGGCTTTGGCTGCCTTGACGGTGGCCCTGCCTTTGTTCCTCCTCGTCGTTTGGAGTTTTACCAATCGGTGGCCTAAACCGCTCCTGATCCCTGAGGCATTTACCTGGCGCGCCTGGGAGCGGCTGTTGGGGAGCTACTTCAATGTCTGGCAGGTGGCCGCCTCGAGCATCGCTTTGAGTCTTTTCGTCGGGGTTATCGTGACCTTAATCGCCGCCATGGCCGCCCGGGCGATCTGTCTTTATGATTTCCCGGGCAAGGGCCTGTTATCCTCGGCTGCCCTTTTGCCAGTCATTGTCCCGGCAACTGTCTTTGGGATGGGCAGCAATGTACTGCTGATCCGTTTCGGCATCAATAATACCATCGAGGCCGTGGTGTTGGGTCATTTGATCATCACGTTGCCCTTCGCCTTTCGGACTATGCTCGAAACCACCAAACTTGTCAGCACCCGCCTTGAAGAACAGGCTCGGGTCCTGGGGGCATCGCCCTGGGCTGCCTTTTTGCACGGCACCTTGCCGGCTCTGGCTCCCGGCCTGATCTCCTCCCTGGCCTTGTCCTTTTTGTTTTCTTACACCCATTACTTCCTGACCCTAGTCTTTGGCGGCGGCAAAGTTAAGACTTTGGCCATCCTGATCCTGCCCCTCATCGAAGGGAGCGATCGCACCATTTCTTCAGCATATAGCATTCTTTTCATCACCAGCACCATGGTGGTCTTTCTCTGCCTTCAATTGATCGCAGGTCGAATCGCCCGCCGGGTCGGAAAACAATTGGGAGGTACCCCATGAGTCTGTCCATTAAAAATCTCACCGTTTCCCTGGACCGCAGTGTGATCCTGGATCACATTAGTCTCGATGTTCCGGCCGGATCCCTGTTCACGCTTCTGGGCCCTTCCGGCTGCGGAAAAAGCACATTACTCAAAACCATCGCCGGGCTGATCCGGCAAGATCAAGGCGAGATCACCTGGAAAACCACACCGCTGACTAGTCTTCCCCCGGAGAAGCGAGGGATGATCATGATCTTTCAGGATCTGCGGTTGTTCCCTCATTTATCGGTGCTGGACAATGTGGCCTTTTCTTTAAAAATGGCCGGCCTTGATAAAACGACCCGTTACCGGGCCGCCACTGATATGCTGGCCATGGTTCACCTACAGGGGCTCGAGTCCCGAAAACCCCATCAGCTCAGCGGCGGCCAGCAGCAGCGGGCAGTCCTTGCCCGGGCACTGGTGGCAAATCCTCGTGTATTGCTGCTGGATGAACCCTTTTCCAGCCTGGATGCCCCCTTGCGCTCTGAGATGCGAGGTGTCGTCAAAGAGCTTCACGAGACTCTTGGTACTACTATGATCCTGGTTACCCATGACCGGGAAGAAGCCCTGGCAATGAGTGATGCCATGGCAGTCATGGCACCGGGCCAGATCCTTCAGACCGGCACCCCCCGGGAGATCTACCAAGACCCAACTAGCTTAGCAGTGGCCAAGCAGATCGTATCCGGAGTTATCATCGAGGGTGTCATTCAAGATGGCAGCTTTCAGGGGGGTGGTCTTCGTTTTTCTGCGCCAAAGGCAGCCCGTCCCGGACCTGCCAGCGCATTGCTGCCGCCTCAGGCGGTGACCATCGACCCCCGGCGCGGTCCGTTCCAGGTGACCTCCCTAGATTTTGCCGGTGATCATTATAACTTTAAGCTTTCCAATGACCAAATTGAACTTGAAACGGTGGGACCCACCAATTCTTCCCTCCGGGTCGGTGATTTTGTCACAGTTGCCTTGAAATCCGATTTGATTTACGTATTCCCTCAATCTTAATTACGATTAGTTCACTGGGAATATCGCTTTGCGGGTAGTTTTGGCGATCCCTAAATCTAGAGCCGCTTGGTTTTGAGAGTTAGTCCGGTATTTTTGGTTTGAACCGGGCGAACCGATTTAAGGAGTCCCTGCCCATCTGTACTTTTAACCAATTGACTCCCTGGGTTTTACCAAATCTAAAAGCTCGAATCGATTTTTACAATAAAATTTCCGTGGCCAGAACCCATCTTTCAATTGAGTTCTAAACCACGGAAATCCTATTTTATCAACACAGTCATACTTATTTTTCGATCCCTAAATGGGTAGGCGTTGCAGCCAATCCTACCTTCGTAACTGGAAAGCAGCCATTTTCCATGATATCAGTGCGCCCTATTTAGTCGCTGACATCAGTCAATGTTTTTTTGCCGGATGGATCTTTTTTTTTGCTGGATGGATCTTTTTTTTGGATCGATCTTTTTTTCGTTTGGGACCATGGTAAAAAATGGAGCAAACGTCGATTTATGAGATCATCTTGACAAAAAGGTCTGCAATCACTGGGTCAAATTGACTTCCGGCATTACGTTCAATTTCTTCGATCGCCTCTTGCGTTGTCATCGCTAAGCGGTAAGGCCGATCAAAGGTCATGGCGTCATATGCGTCAACTACACTCAATATTCGGGACAATAGTGGTATTTGAACCCCGCTCAATCCCTGGGGATAGCCATTTCCGTCCCATCTTTCATGATGGCACAGAATGCAGTTTGCAATGGGCATCAGATCTGATGTTGCCTGGGCGATCCTAAAACCAATGGCAGGATGTTGTTTTATCTGGATCCATTCCTCATCGGTAAGCTTTCCGTCTTTTAATAGGATGCTTTCATTGATCCCCATTTTCCCGATATCATGTAATGTGGCCAATAGCTCAAGTTCATCTAATTGCTGAGTATTTAGGCCCAATTGTACCCCTAACATTTTAGATAACTGAACCAATCGCTCTGCATGTTCAGCAGTTTCATGACTTTTTTCAAACATGGTTGTCTTTATCGAGGAGATAATTGAACTGTGGGCACTTTTATTTTCGAGTAATTTTTTCCTGTACATCGATTCTTCCGAAGTGCGCAGCACATCATCGATCCGCTCTGCTACATTGGTTTTTGTTGCGTATCCTACAGAAATACTAGTGTAAATTATGCTTTCATTTATTGCGTACTCCTTGCAGGCTTCATCGATCCGGCTGCAAATCAATTGAACTGCTTGACTATCCGTGTTGGGAAGAAGGATCCCAAATTCATCTCCGCCAATTCTTGCAATCACGTCTCCCTCTCGGCAAGCGGTTTTTAGGAGCTTTGCAACTCCTACCAGCATTTCATCGCCCTTAGAATGTCCAAAGCCATCATTGATTAATTTTAAGCCATTGATATCCCCCACAATGATCGATATTGGCAACTGACCTATTGTATCCAGGCGGCTTTTTTCAGCTTCAAAGAAAATACGATTATTGAGATTGGTTAACACATCGTGATTGCTGAGAAATACAATTTCTTTATTTTTGCGATGAAGTTCTTCATTCGCGCTGATCAATTCTTGAATTCTCTTTTGCTTGTCTTCAAATTCTATTGCTTCCTTTAAGGCTCTTCCAATTGAAAATACCAATCGCCCCAGTTTATCCTTTAAAACATAATCGGTGGCACCCTGTTTTAATAATTCAACGGCTAATTCCTCACCAATAAATCCAGATAAACATATGAATGGAGTAGAGGGGCAGTTTGATTTGGAATGTTGTAAGGCAGTAAATCCGTCAAAACCCTGCAGCTGAAAGTCCGATAATATGATGTCATACTTTTTAGATTTTAGGGCAGACACAAATTCCGCTTCCTTTGAAACTAAATTTATCCGAACGACACCACTGAAATTATCGCATAGATAGTGATCAATCAATTCAGCATCTTGCGGAGAATCTTCTAAATGAAGTATTTCTAAAGTGGATTCGTGATCCACAGCTTTATTCATTTTGCGCAATCTCTTTGGGCAATTCATTCTTAATTACCCAAAACGCACTAATTTGTTTGACCAGATCAATAAAGGCAAAGAAATCAACTGGTTTTACAACGTACGCATTGACCCCAAGATCATATCCTTTCACCAAATCTTTTTCTTCCCGGGAGGAAGTTAGCATAACAACCGGTATGCGCTTAAATTTGGGATCCAGTTTAATGATGGACAATAGTTCCAAGCCATCCATTCTCGGCATTTTTAAATCGAGTAAAATCATGCTCGGATTACCCGTTTTTCTCTTTTCATACTTACCTTCACACCTGAGGTACTCTAGAGCTTCAATGCCATCATTTGTAACGATTACTGGGTTCACTAGGTTGTTTTCTTTCATCGCTTCCATGGTCAATTCAATATCTAAAGGATTATCCTCAACGTATAGGATACTTCTGATTTGCATCATCATTTACCTGCTTTTCTTTTATTTAATGAGAAATAGAATGTCGCTCCTTGATCCACTGCAGCAACTGCCCAAATCTTCCCACCATGTTTATGGATGATTTTTTGAGCGGAAGCAAGCCCTACTCCGGTCCCTTCATAGTCTTCACGGGTGTGCAAACGTTGAAATACGGCAAATAGTTTTGCTGAATATTGCATATCAAAACCGGCTCCGTTGTCTTTAATGTAATAGACGATTTCGCCATCTGTTTCTTCTGCTCCAATGGATATCTGCGCAAGGTCTCTTTTTTGGGTAAATTTTACTGCATTTTCAATGAGATTACTCCATACCGAGTTCAGCATTACCATATCCCCATAAACGGAGGGGAGCGAATCAACTTGTAATTCAATTCGGTGTTCTACATCTTGTTCTCTGATCGGCAAAAGCATACTTTCAACGATTTCATTCATATTAACCAATCTATGATTGATCTCAACTCTACCAATCCTTGAAAACTGTAATAATCCGTCAATTAATTGACTCATCGTATTTGAAGCTCCGGAAATAGTTTCAAGATAATGGCGGCCGTCATCAGGAAGCACTTCCCAATATTTCTTCACTAAAAGCGATACATATCCTGTTATGTGTCTTAACGGTGCTTTCAAATCATGGGACATAGAATAGGAGAATGCCTCTAATTCGCTATTTGCAGACTCTAGTTGAGCCGTTCTATCTTTGACCCTAACCTCAAGATCATTATTGAGCTCCTTAATTTTTTCTTTTTGAAAAACAAGCTCTCTGTTCGCAAGGATTAATTCTGCCGCTCTTTTTTCCTTTTCTTTGCTTTGATAAGCAAGCTCAATATTGGCAAGGATCAATTCTGCTGCTCATTTATCCTTTTCACTATTTTGAAAAGCTAACTCTTTATTGGCGTTAACCAGCTCGGATGCTCGATCCGCCTTCTCGCCGCTTTGAAAAGCCAGTTCTTTATTCGCAACCACCAGTTCCGCAGCTCGATCTGCTTTCTCGCCGCTTTGAAAAGCCAGTTCTTTATTGGCAACCACCAGCTCCGCGGCCCTTTGATTAATTAAAAGTTCAAGATTATTTTTTAAATATATGAGTTCGTCTTTAATATTCTTTGTATCTTTAATATCTCTGGCTGTCGCAAATACCCCCATTATTATGCCGTCATCATCTTTGTATACCGATGCATTACATAAAACAGGGGTAGAGTATCCAGCAATATTTTTGAGTTCAAGTTCAAAAGCAAGTGACTTACCCTCATGCAAAACTTGCTGATAGATTGCTCTCGCTTTGTTGGGGTCGCTGAAGTATTCTATAAAGTCAGACCCAATCAACTGATCTCTAAGCAGCCCTGTGGCATATTCTGCAGCCTGATTTACCACCTTAATTTTTCCATTGAGTCCTATTGTTGCACTTGGATCCAAGCTGGCCTCAAGTAAATTGCGGCTAAACTTCTCCATAGCACTGTTTGATTCATTTTGGTTATCCGCCTGCACCTGATCTTTTCGTTCCATTTCAGTCTCCATTTCGACACTGTCACTTTGGCACAAATAATCATGAAATTAGTGTGCGACATTCACCAGTTGGTATTATTCTATTTATTAGAAGTTAGCCTATAAAGCACGATGAGATCTTCTCTAAGAATTAATTATTCTACTATTTACTTGAATTATATCACACTAGGGCTGCATTCATTGTTTCTTAAATATGATATTTTGCGAAGGCTCTGGCGAGGTATTCCGCAGGGTTTACTGGGACAACCGGGGGAAAGAACCGGTTGTTTGCCGCTGTATCATGCTGATTGACAATAGCCATAATGCCACCTCCTTGTTACGTATGGTGCAGCCTATAACTAGTATAATCACAAGGTTATAAAGCGAAATTCAAGTGATATCACTGGTTTTTTAAATATAAAAAAGGATTGCTCGTTACGTAAACCAGGAATCCAGGTTGAAGATTGCCTCTTCAAAGGCAGGCTATGAAAAGGTAGTCGATAAAATCTGTCGCCTACGCTAGTAGAAACAAAAGTCCCAGGTCGATAATATCGGTCGGGATGAACTGCTAAAACGTATCACCGATATGATTGTATTTCCGCAGGAACAGCCAACTGCCTTGATCCAATACTACGAGTTGCTTGTCCGGCGGCTGATTGAAAAGGTCACTGTCCCATTGTTTTTATTGCACGGGTAAAAACACTTTCGTTTCTCTTCCAGTATCCTGTATTAAGGCAGTAGGTGATAGTTTTAATATGGCACAAACTTGAAAATAATCGCCTGAGGCACCTGCAAAGTTTATTGCGGTTACAATATAAATACTTAAAAAATAATCTGTCGGCAAAAGCGCCTAAAGGACAAAAAGGAGTATTCCCCATATGACGACCGGAGCTAGTGCAACAATATTGAAACTCTTTTGAGTGAAATATGCCTCGCTGCCCGTACACAAAAATGGAAAACGGGCAAAATATTTTGGTTTGATACCCGAGAACATTTTCAAAAAAAAGCCATGGATCAGTTCATGCGTGATCATGTAAACCACGCACATAGCCACTGTAACAAGAAACGTTACACCTGTGCTCCAAGTATTCTTTGTCGGAAAATCAAGCCATATGGCTAATCCTATCATTATAGCGGCGATGAGTAGGAATAAACCTTGTATCGCGATATATATCTTTTTGTCTATCTTTAGATCCATCTTCATATTAAATTGATAATTCGGCGGTAACTGTGCTGAATTGAGTGCTTTATTCGATATCATTCTGCTGATATCCCTTCTTGGCAATTTATGCGTGCACTTTTGTTATAAACTGATTTGTACAAGAAAATCGTATAAAGTACTGAAATGATCACAATAGCGAACATCATATAAGTTTGCTGGCTGGCATCCTGCCGCGTGATTGTTCCTCCAATGTTAAATACGATGTGAAATAATATACCTGGTACAATGCTATTTGTAATCGCCACCAGTAAAGCGAGTGCTATCCCAATTCCTACGGCTATAACGATCTGCCCAATTTGTTCTATATATGAATATCCTCTCAGCAGGTTGACAATATGTCCAATACCAAACGTAATTCCCGAAATCATAATGGCTCTCTTGACTCCTGATT
>JBAQDU010000014.1:0-7401 GCA_049294805.1 Clostridiaceae bacterium | reverse complement strand
AGGATGTCATTTTTGCCGGCACCTTGTACCGCAAGCCCGTGGGACAAGCCAGTGTCTCCCTGACATTGGATAATTCCTGCCATACTCTGCCCGTTGCCTATAACGAAGTGACGGTGACCCGGCGGCTCTACCGTTCCGGAGAATCGGAATATTTGATCAACAATAATCCGGTCCGTCTGCGCGATATTCATGAATTGTTTATGGATACCGGCATTGGGCGGGAAGGCTATTCCATGATCGGTCAGGGCAAGATCGACGCCATCTTATCCGGTAAACCGGAAGAGCGGCGCGGTTTAGTCGAAGAAGCAGCCGGCATCACAAAATATAAAGCGCGCAAAGAAGAAGGCGAGAAGAAACTAAGAAACGCTCAGGATAACTTAGATCGGGTCGAAGACATCCTATCCACCTATGAAGAGCGCATTGGCCCCCTTAAACAAGATAAACAAAAAGCGGAGATCTTTCTGGAATTATCCGGTGAAATGAAAGACTTGCAGATTTCGGTGATTTTAACGGAATTGGAGGAAATGGAATCTAAAAACCAGGGGCTGTTATCATCCCATGCCGAATTGACTACCGGGTTTGCGGAAATTTCCGCCCAAAAAATTGAAGCTGAATTTACAGGTGCGACGTTGGCCGATGATCTGCAGGCAGCTTCGGATGAGAAAAGCCGCACTCGTGAGGCCTATTATGAAAATAAAGGCACTGCCGATGAACTAAGTTCCCAGATCGCCTTGATCGAGGAAAAAGCCCGGAGTTTGGAAGAGCGGATCGCCTCCATTGGGATCATGACCCAGGAACTCAAGGGGCAGCTTGAAAAAAACAGCCGGGAAGAGCAAACCGCGATATTAGCCAAAGCTGAAGCGCTGGTCAGTTACGAAGCTGCTCAAGCAGATCATGAAAATCTCCAGAGAGAATTTCGAAGCTTTGATCAATCCATTCAAGACAGCGAGTCTAAGAGCAATCAGCTTAAAACTCGGGAAGAAACACTGCGGGGAGAACTGAGCGACCAAAAAGACAGTTTGGCAAAAGCCCAGGCTGAATTAAAATACCTGAGCGCTAAAACCGAGAGCATTCGAAACTTAAGTCAGAATTACGAAGCCGCCTTGGCCTTAAACCAAGAAGGGGCCGCCAAACTGACCGTTGAATTAGAAAAATTTTTAACTCAAAAAAGTTTATTGAAAAAGAACTTAAATGAACTTCAGGCTCAGTTAGTGGAGCATCAAAAAACGGCCGAGTCCAAGTCCGGCGTCTTAGAGACTCTGCGCCGCACCATTCGCGATGGGGAAGGTCGGGCGGCTCTATTAAAGAGCCTCGAAGAATCCCATGAAGGGTATGCCAAAAGTGTTCGAGATCTTTTTAGCTTCCTCAAACGAACCAATTCGCCGATCCTTAGTGATGCTGATATTTTGGGCGATGTTCTCACCACCAAACCAGACTACTCCATTGCCATTGAGGCAGCCTTGGGCGGCTATGTCGGCAACATCATCACCAAGACCGACGATCAGGCCAAGGCTCTCATTGAGATCCTAAAAAAGCAGAAGCTGGGCCGGTGTACGTTCCTGCCCCGCAATGTCATCAAAGCGACTCGGATCAAACTGCCGGTTTTTAAAACGGTGAAGGTGTTGGGGCTGGCCAGTGACTTGGTTGAGACCCCGGCAGGGTTCCGGGAGATCATTGACAGTATCCTGGCGCGGACCATTATTGTTAAAACCATGGATGATGCTGTGTTGGCAGCCCGGGAAACCGGTCATCGGATTAAGATCGTCACCCTGGAAGGGGATATTATTTTAGGCGGCGGTGCCATGACGGGAGGCAGTCAAAAAGGCCAGGCCTCGGGGGTCGTTTCCCGTCGGGCCGAGCTAGACGGGTTAGCCCAAATGCTTGAAGCCAACCGGATCAAATACCAACAGGTAAAAACGGAGCTTGATCAAATAAAAGACGAACTGGACCACCAAAAATATACCGTATCCGATCATCGCGAAGCGCTCAGATTAGCGGAATTGGAAGAAACCAAGTTCAATGAGCGGATCAGTTCCTTTGGTCGGGAAGTCGACCGGATCATCGACTTGATGAACTCCCAAGGTCAAGAAGGCTCCGGATTAATTAATGAAATGGATCGGGCCAGCCGATCCCTTCACGACATCGAAGGGACAATCACCCAAACAGAACAGGACCTTAAAGCGGTTCAACAGGCGATTGCAACAGTCCGGGATCTACGCCGGGACCTATTTGATCAAAACGACCGGTTAAAGGATGTTTTGTCGGATCAGCGGGTCAAAGTCACTCAATCCCAACGGGATCTGGCCGGGATCAACCAGGCCCTGGAGCGGATCCAAACCAGCCGCACGGAGGTCGAAGGGCGAATTGCTGCCCTTTTAAGCGAAGTCGACGGCCATACCGCCCAGATCACAGATCATGAGGCAACGGCCAAGAGCATGACCGCCCAGCGTTTGGAACTCCAAGCCTTAATGGCCCAACAGGATCAGCGCACCGACGAATTGGATCAGGCCGAATTTATGATCCGGTCGAAGATCCGGGAGTCGGCTCAATATCTGGAAACCGTCCGCAGCGAATATTACCGTTTAGAAAAAGAACTCTTGCGCGTGACGCTAAACCTTGAAAAATATGAAGAAGAGAAAACTGAGCTCCTGACGAAGCTCAATGAGGACTTGGATCTAAGTCTGGCGGAGGCAAAAGACTTGCGCCAGCCCTTGGAATCCAAAGTCAAAGCCAAAAAACGGATCAGTGAGATCCGAAGTAAGATCTCAGGTCTTGGCAACGTCAATCTATCGGCCATTGAAGAATATAAAAAAGTGTCGGAGCATTATGAATTCCTAAGCAGTCAAAAAAATGATCTATTACGATCCAAAGAGGAACTCATGAAGCTCATCACCGAAATGACCAGTAAAATGCGGGCGTTGTTTAACGAGAACTTTGTGATTTTGTCTCGAAATTTTAAGGAGACGTTCCGGCAGCTCTTTAACGGCGGCACGGGGGAACTGATCATGGCTGAAGGGGATGTCTTGTCGGGCAACATTGACATCAATGTTCAGCCGCCGGGCAAGAAACTGCAGAATATCAACTTGCTATCCGGTGGCGAGAAAGTTTTGTCGGCCATTGCACTGACCTTTGCGATCCTTCGCATGAAGCCATCGCCGTTCTGTTTCTTAGATGAGATCGAGGCGGCTTTGGATGATGCCAATGTGTATCGTTATGCGAATTTCGTCAAGGAATTTGCCAAGGATACTCAGTTTATCTTGATCACTCACCGCAAAGGCACCATGGAAGCGGCCAATATCCTGTATGGTGTTACAATGGAAGAAAAAGGAATTTCAAAGATCGTATCCGTCGATCTTGATCATATGAAGGAGGAGAGCATTTAGTGGGTTTTTTAGACAAATTAAAAAAAGGGCTGGAGAAAACCAGGAACAGCTTTACAGACCGGATCAATGAGGTTTTTCAGGTAGCGGTCTACATCGATGACGACATGTACGACAACCTGGAGGAAGCGCTTATTACGTCCGATATCGGCGCCCGAACGGCCGATGACATCATTGAACGGCTAAGGGAGAAGATCCGGACCGAGAAGATCAGCCAGGTCAAGGATGTTAAGCCAGCCTTAGCGGAAGTCATCGCCCAATATATGAACCAGGATGAAGTAGCTGAATTAACTTACCCCGTCATCATGCTCATCATGGGCGTCAACGGGGTAGGCAAGACGACCTCCATCGGCAAATTGGCGGCTAAATTCAAGTCTGAAAATAAAAAGGTCATCCTGGCTGCCGCGGATACGTTCCGGGCAGCAGCCATTGATCAGCTGGAGATCTGGGCGAATCGGGCTGATGTCGAAATTGTTCGCCATCAGGAAGGGTCTGACCCGGCCGCCACGGTATATGATTCGCTGATGGCAGCCAAAGCCAGAAAGGCCGATGTCCTCTTGATCGATACGGCCGGCCGGCTTCATAATAAGAAAAACCTGATGCGGGAGCTTGAAAAGATCAACCGCATCATTGACCGGGAATACCCCCAGGCCAATAAACAATCGCTCCTGGTCTTAGATGCCACGACGGGACAAAATGCCATCAATCAAGCCTTAGAGTTTAAAAGTGTCGCCGATATCCACGGCATCATTTTGACGAAGCTCGACGGAACAGCCAAAGGCGGTGTCGTCGTCTCCATCGCACAGACCTTGGGTGTACCGGTCCGCTATATCGGTGTCGGGGAAGGCATCGATGATCTCCAGGATTTTAATCCCAGAGATTTCGCCACGCTCCTATTGGGCGAGGAATTAGACCTTGAACAATATGAGCATGAAGTTCCTGAAGACGTGTAAAAGACAAACCAAATAGATGAAATTTCAAAAACAAGGAGTGGAACCACTCCTTGTTTTTGAATTATTTTGGTTCATTGTTTTTGAATTATTTTGGTTCATTTTGGTTCATTTTGGGCCATTCTGAGCGATTTTGAACCATTCGAGCCAGTTTAAGTTTAGAGGGAGCAGTTTAGATGCTAACGTTAACTAGTCATACTAGAAAACCAGCGGGCGCGTCATGACTGTTGAACCCAAATGAAAATTGGTCAGACGTATAGACCAACTGATCATTGGATTAAAGCCTAGCAGTCGAAGGGAATAATTCAAATAACATATTCTAAAAATACTGCACTATTCAATAAAAAAAATATAAATTGATATAGATGTAACCTGCATTATTCACCAATAAGTATTTAACCTCTATAAGTCCTTATATTACAAAGGTTTTGTAACATCACCCGTTGCACCCATTGGGTGCAAAAAACAAAATGAAAAGAGCCTCAATTTATGGTAAAGTTTAATTGACAAAAACTATACTAAAACCACAAAAAGGAGCTCTTTTCATGTCTAGTTTAAAACAAATCCCACTTCAGTTCAACCCTAATATTTCTTTTGTGTCGACGGTCTGTGATAATGTCACCCTGTAAGTGTGCTGTGATTATGTCACCCCCCAGCTTATACTAGGAGGATGAAAATCGAAATGAGCATCCAGGAAGCAAGACGGATCACTATCATCGACGAATGCATCAAAGGCATTAGAACCAACCAGCAAGCTGCTCAACTCCTTAACCTCACACAACGACAGGTCCAGCGCTTAAAGGCCAAAGCAAGGGAGGACGGCCTTTCCGCTGTGCTACATGGAAACCGGGGCAGATCTCCATCCCATGCCATCTCGAAGGATCAGCGACAAGACATCTCCGACATCTACACCGAAGAACTTCAAGGCTATAACTACACCCACGCCCGAGACGTCCTGGAGGAGGACAAACAGATCCGCGTCTCACGTAGCACCGTTTCCCGAATTCTGAAGGAACAAGGTATACGATCTCCCAAGGCCAGACGCCCCCGCAAAAATCATCCCTCACGAGATCCAAGACCCAGGGAAGGAGCTATGGCACAGATGGACGCCTCCTTCTTCGACTGGCTTTCCAACGGCGCCTATCTACACCTGCACGGGGCCATCGATGACGCCACTGGCACGATCCTTGCCCTGCACATTGAACAGGAGGAGACCACCCACGGCTACAACGAACTAGTCTACAAGATGAATGCCAAAAAGCATTTGCCTCGGGAGTTCTACGTGGACTGCCGCACCACTTTTCGCAATAACAACAAGCCCCTGGAGACCCTTACCATTGAGGAGGAGCTCCGCGGCATGACGAACTTCATGACCCAGTTCCAGCGAGCCATGCACGAATTGTGCATCGTCCTGATTTACGCCCATTCTCCTGAGGCTAAGGGCCGCATCGAACGCCTGTGGGAGACCCTACAGGACCGCCTACCCAAAGACCTCGCAAGAAAGGGCATCACCACTGTAGAGGCGGCCAACGCTTATCTTCCAATCTTCATCGCGTACTTCAACCGCAAGTTCGCCATCAAGGCCAAAGAGAGCGAACTGGATTACCTACCGCCAGTTCCCTTGGCTAAGCTCAAGGTCATTCTGGCTCATCAGGAAACACGCAAACTCGACCGTGGGCTGTGTTTCAGCTATCAGGGAAAACGCTATGCGCTCCCACAGATAGCGGCAGGCGTAAAAGAACCTGCATCCCACAGAGACATCGTCACGGTCGCCTCCAGTGACTATATCGGGATTCAGGTCCTCCACAAAGGCCGTGTTCTTGAACCGGTTGAGCTCACGGAACGGGCTAAGGCAAATATAGAAGATGTCCCCGTCAAAATCAAACAAGAGCAGGATCTGCTCTATAAGCCCAAATCCAAGTCACCGTGGTATAAAACAAATTCACTGTTATTTGCCAAATGACCATGACATAATCTCAGCACTGTTAAGTCACTTTAGGGGTGACATAGTCCAAGACCGTTGACACCCTAATATTTCTTTTGATTTTAGCGGCGGTAATCTTTCCTCAGATTCTGGTTTGATTTTGGTCAAAGAATTCATCGATAAGCTGGGGATCAATCTTCTTTTGAAGGAACAATTTGATGATGACTCGAAACGCACTCATACAATTTCTTCAGTTATCGAACAAATAATTTACCAGAGTATAGCTGGTTATCATAAAGATGATGCTGCTGATGACTTAAGGTATGATCCGGTATTCACTTCTATTTTAGGGAAGGAATCCCTGGCTTCTCAACCAACTCTTTCTAGAGTCTTACATTCTTTTTCTAGAGAAGGTGCTGAACAGTTCAATGGGATTCTGGAACATTTATACAAGAAAGTTCATCCTGAAAATGAGACCTATCAGATTGTCCTTGATCTTGATTCCACCAATGTTCAAACCTATGGAAAGCAAGAAGAAAGCACGTATATTCATCACTATAATACCAACGGATATCATCCTTTGGTTCTTTATGATGGTTTATCAGGCGACCTGATGAAATTCCAGTTACGCAAAGGCAGTGTTTATACTTCCAATGGCGTAGTAGATTTTCTTGAGCCCGTCCTTGTTTCTCTGAGAGAACACTATCCTCAGGCTACCATTTTAGTGAGAGGAGATAGTGGCTTTGCTCTTCCTGGACTCTATAATCTTTGTAATGCATATGGGGTCCACTACATCATTAAACTCAAAGCAAATGCAATACTCGATAAGCTCTCAAATGACGCGGAAGATTACTTTGCTGCCTGCTACAAAATGGATTACGCTTCCTACCATTGTCACTATGATGAGTTTTTATACCAAGCTAATTCTTGGAATAAAAGCCACCGAGTTGTTATGAAAATCGAACGCTCCAGTGGCGAACTGGCCCCAAGAAAAAGCTATATTATTACGTCACTTGAGTTGAACTGTGCAGATATTTTAAAAGTTTACAATAAGCGTGGCAACATGGAAAACTTCATTAAAGAAACCAAATTAGATTTCGGATTAGACTCATTGAGTCATTCCACTTTTTCTGCAAATCAGACCAAA
>JBAQDU010000013.1:0-33529 GCA_049294805.1 Clostridiaceae bacterium | reverse complement strand
GATAAGATCTTCCTGGCGATTGGTGGTATGTTATTAGCCCTTGCGGTTGGTTGGTTCATGAAGAAAGACGATCTAAAAGACGAACTGACCAATGGCGGAACTGCTAAGTTTGGTTTATTTGAAATATGGTATGGTTTAATCAAGTTTGTTATTCCGGTAGCCATTGCCATCGTTGCCTTCTTTGGAATTATGTCCATCAAACAAACGAGCTTAATGCTCTTTGGAATCGGTATAATAATAGTACTAGCCATCCTCTCCTTCTTTAAGAAACTATAGTTGTATTAGACACTCCACTCTGATTGAGAGGAATAGGAACGGGACAAGGGTTTTTAAAACCCTTGTCCTTTTTTCATATAGGTTTTATTTTTAGGGTTTTGGAAAGCCCTCCTTTTCTACCGACTGGTTTTAAACCACCCGTTGCAACCCTACGAGGAGATCTTTTTTCTTGTCAGCTTATTGTCAGTTTGGGTCAGTTCGTTGTAAGGCTGTTGTAAAGTCCGTATTAGGCCGTTGTAAAACTTGTGTTAGCCCGTTGTAAGTATTCTCCAAGTCAGTCGAACTAAAGTTTAAAAATGACATAGTCGAATTGGGTTCCCTATTGTATAATATTAATTGGACCTTTCGTTTTACTTGGAATTTAATTTTCACTTCTAATTTTAATTTCTGGTAAATTAGTATTTTTTTCGATAAATCACTTGCCACTACTTGATACCCCATGAGACTGGAGATCCTATGATAGAATTTAAGAATGTCTCTAAAAAATATAAAATAAATGGAAAAGAGACCCTCATCATTGATGGGATCGATTTATTGATCTTATCCAAAGAGATTTTTGGAATCGTCGGTGAAACAGCCAGCGGAAAATCAACTATTTTAAGAATGATGAACGGATTTATCGAGCCCGACCTAGGCAGTATTTACTTAATGGGTCGAAAGCTTGATAAAAAGTCTCGTCAGGAACTGGTGAGGGACACCTCCATGATTTTTCAGAGTTTTAATTTGCTGAGTAATTTAAATGTGTTGGACAATGTCTTATTACCCACAACCTTAAGACATGGCAATAAAGCAGACAACCTCAAGAAGGCAGAGGAGCTCTTGGGTTTTGTGGGACTGGCTGATCATGCCGGTGCATATATCCGAACGCTCTCCGGCGGTCAAAAACAGAGAGTCGCCATTGCCCGCACCTTAATGACGAACCCCAAAATTATCTTTTGTGATGAACCAACCTCAGCCCTGGATGAGAACACGAGTTTTGAGATCCTAAAACTCTTGCAAGAGATCAACCAACAGTTTGGGACCACCATTGTTTTGATTTCACATGATATCTCCGTCATTAAAGCCCTCTGCAATCGGGTCGCCATCATCCAAAACGGAAAAATTTCCGAAGTGATTGCTCTTGATCCCCGCAGAATTGTTCCCGTTTCCTACAAGGAGGCTTTATTAAGTGATTGATCGATATTTCATGGTCCTTACCAAGTTCCAGTCCCAATTATTAAAAGCCCTGTTAGAAACTTTTGAAATGATGACGACAGCCCTGCTCATCGCCCTTTTCGCCGGTTTAATTTGGGGATTTCTGCTTTTTATTACCCGCTCTGATGGAATATACCACAATAAAATCGTCTATTTCATACTTTCGGGTCTGATCAACATCATCCGATCCATCCCGTTTATCCTGTTTATCATCGTGATGATCCCCTTCAACCGAATGATCCTGGGAACTGGTTTCGGCGTCAATGCCTCGAAAGTACCACTCACCTTTATAGCTCTGGCCACCTTTGCCCGGTTTACTGAACAAGACCTATTGGATGTCAACAAAGACATTTACGAAACTGCCTATGCCCTGGGGGCCAATCCCCTCCAGTACTTCACTCACTTCCTTTTAAAAGAAGCCCGCTCCGGATTGATCTTGAGCTTTACCTCTACCGCCATTAGTCTGTTGTCATATTCTACCGTGATGGGTATTATCGGCGGCGGCGGATTAGGCTATTTGGCTATCAGTGAAGGCTACCAAAACTTTAACTATGAATTGATGTGGATCATTATCGTCATGATGGTTCTGATGGTTCAAATCATTCAGACAATCGGTCATTGGATCGCAAGAAAATATGATAAAAGATAGGAGAATATAAAAAATGAAAAAATCGATAATGTCTCTACTGGCCTTAATTATGGGCTTGTCTGTGATTGGCTGTACTCCAGCAAATACAGCAAATACAGTAACTACAACACCAACTGCCACTACTGCCCCTACTGTTACAACCACTCCCACTGCTGCCCTTGAAGATATCAATGTCGGAGTTGCTTTTTATCCCATGAAAGACATCCTGCTGTTGATCCAGGATGATCTAAAAGCCCAAGGATATAACTTGAAAATCAATGAGTTTACCGATTACCAGGCCCCCAACAATCTCTTAGTCAATAAAGAATTGGATGCCAATATGATCCAGCATGATTATTTCCTGCAGTCCTTCAACAAGGCCAACAATGCGAATTTAGTCACTGTTCAGCCAATTTACAATGCGACCATCGCACTGTATTCCAAAGATTATAAGACGTTGGACGAGATCCCGAATGGCACCTTGATCACGTTAACGGATGATGCCACCAACCTAAGTCGTTCCCTGTACTTATTGGGTCAAGCCGGCCTACTCACCTTTAAAGACAATAAGACCATCGGCTTAACCGTGGAGGATATCGCCACCAATCCCAAGAATCTTAAGTTAACAGACAAAGTACCAGCGACAAGTTTAGCTCAGCGTTATACTGAAACCGGCCTGGCCATCATGTACCCCACCTATGCCAAAAGCCTGGAATTAGTGGGGGATGAACAACGGCTCTATGTTGAAAAACCGGACGATGTCACCAAAGGCTATGCCATTTCTTTAGTTGCCCGAGAAGACAACAAAGACAGTGCAAAAATTAAGGCCCTGATCAAAGCCGTCACCAGCGACAAGGTCAGAAATCTCTTAGAAAAAGATTATAGCTGGGCAAGTTCCCCTGCATTTTAACCAATCAAGCCAACGCAAGGTCAGAATAATAAAAACCGGAAAAATCTTCCGGTTTTTTATTATTCTGACCTTGCTTTAGTTTCGTCTAGAGTTGAATTTGATTTTTAATGGAATTTGAAATTGGGATGAGTTTTGGGAGCGGTGTTGGTCTTGTGTGTCCCACACCGTCTTGGTTTCTTTTGATCTTCGAAACTTACCTACCGAAGGCTGCGACGGGTTGCTCCCACTAATAAACTTCCCATCTAGAAATTAGCTTTCATCCGTCGGGCGTGTTGATTAACTTTTTGCGTTAGGTCTCGTTCATCGATTCTCAGTAGCTGTCCCTTCTCCACCAGCAGCTTTCCCGCTACCATGGTATAATCCACCGGACCCTTAAGGCCAACGGTGGCTAGCATGGAGGACACGTCGCCCGTTGCTCCGGCAAACTCCAGGCGATCCTCGCGAATGGCAAAAAGATCCGCTGCCATTCCAACGCTGAGGTGACCGATGTCGCTACGCCCTAACAGTCTGGCACTGCCTCGCGTGGCAATTTTAAGAATATCATAGCCGGAAGGGGCCTGATCACCGGAGGTCAACCGATGGAGAAGGTAGGCGAGTCTCATCTCATCCATTAAACTTGAGCCATCATTGCTGGCACTGCCGTCAACGGCTAAACCTACCGGGATCCCCAGCTTAAGCATTTCCGGGATCCGAGCCACCCCTGAGGAGAGTTTCATATTAGAGGCTGGGCAATGGGCAACCCCAGTACCGGTCTTGGCTAATTTAGCCAATTCCTCATCATTAAAATGGATGCCGTGGGCAAACCAAACATCTTCCCCGACCCAGCCCAGTTCTTCCATATAAGCAAGTGGCCGAATCCCCAATTTTTGGAGCAGATAAGTTTCTTCATCCTGGGTTTCGGCTAAATGCGTGTGGAGGCGGACGCCCAGTTTTCTGGCCAGTTTAGCGGATTCTCTTAGAAGATCGGCACTGACGCTAAAGGGTGAGCATGGGGCTAGGGCAACTTGGCGCATCGAATAACGTGATGGATCATGATAAGTCCGCACTGTTTGTTCACAGTCCTTTAGGATCTCCTCCAGCGTCTGGACCACGGAATCCGGGGGAAGCCCCCCATCCTTTTGACTAAGATCCATACTGCCCCGGGATACCGTCATGCGGACCCCCAATTGTTCGGCAGCCTTAAATTGAGCCGACAATAAATCAGGATGAGCATTGGGGAAGACATAATGGTGGTCAAACACTGTGGTACAGCCATATTTGACCAGCTCCGCCAGTCCTGCTGTGGAACTGTCAAAGACGGCTTCCGGTGTCAAATTCTTCCAGATCTCATAGAGGTAGCGCAACCAATCAAACAGCTCCAGATTCTGAACTTCAGGGAGATTTCTCGTCAAGATCTGATACAGATGATGATGGGTATTGATCAGCCCAGGATAAACTGCTAAAAGTGAGCCATCAATGATCTCGTCAGCCTCGGGCTCTTCCTGGCCAATGGCCTGGATGACCCCATCGACTACAAAGAGATTCACTTGTTCTAAGATTTGATCTTGGTCATCACATGTGACCAAATGCCGGATGTTCTTGATTAATACTGAGTTTGTCATGGTCGTTCCCCCCTGTTTTAAACGTCGAGTTCCAAAAATTAATAAGACTCGTCATTGTTTGTGAGTTGATCTTGATCTGCTTGATTCATTCCTGATTTATTCCTGAGTTATTCCTCATTCATTCCTGATACGATCTACATCTAATCTACCATTTAATGCCTCAAAAAAACAGGCTGTTCCATCGCCCTCCAGCAATAAATCAACCTGTCCTTTTTCTAATATTCCGTTTGGGTAGAGACACAAAAGAGATCCTAAGCAGATTCTGTCAAAACAAAAAATCTCATTTTTCGCCGCCATCAAATGCACAGCACATCCTATTCCTAATGCGAATTCGGTAATTCGATGTTCCGTACTGTGGGTTGGAGGAGTCCGCTCTTATTGATCTGTCCCGATTGTTCAGCGGTCTATTTTAAGGGACCCTTCCATCTGGAGATTCCACCTGATAGGTCGAATACCTGATCGGCTAAATTGTTCTTGGTTAAAAATTTATGAGCCATGGCACTGCGGGAACCACTTAAGCAAATCAATAAAACCACTTCTTTATTTTCTGCATACTTTTTGAATTCATTCAAGTGAGTCCCCATCATATTCAGTGGTATGTTCTTTGATTTCTTTAAGTTACCCTGAGCAAATTCCTCGGGCGACCGAACATCTATGATATGAGCGCCTTCTGCCGCTTTCTTTAAAAAATCTTCCTGGTTGATCGAAAAACTGTTACTTCCAAATCCAAACATTATTGCTGTACCTCTATTTTCTTATTTTAAGACTTGGAGAATCCTTAAATTTGCCCTTTGGTAAATCCGTCTTCTGACTAGTCTTTCTATTTATTATTATATATCGTATTTTCCCGATATATCAAGTCTTAATTGTAAATTAACTTTTCTTTTTGTTTTTTTAATTCCTTTATTTCGTTTTGTGATATTTAAGAATCCTTGGCATATGGGTGTGATATAAATAATGTACCTTCAAATATTTTGAAATTTAATCTTGAATTGTCATTTCTTATTGGGCATGTAAACAATCTTGAACTTTTCAAATATAATGATTATCCACCAACAGATGAAGTAGACTATAGCTAAGCTAAAAGTAAGAAAGTAAATAAGAGAGAAAAGGGATTAAATATGAACATTAATTGGTCAGCCATAACTACTATAAAGAATCGACATAGTGTGCGTACCTTCTCGACACAGCCCGTGGCGACTGAACAACAAACACAGCTGGAAGAATTTGTAAAGACCTTGGACAATCCATTTCACCAGCCGGTCCACTTCCACTATCTGAATCGAACGGACACCCTGGGCGCCCAAAAATTGGGGACCTATGGCATTATTAAAGGCAGTCAGCATTTTATGGGGGCTACCATCGAACAAGACGGCCTTAACTTAGAAGCACTCGGTTTTGAATTTGAATGCGCCATTTTATATTTAACGCATTTGGGTCTGGGAAGCTGCTGGATGGGTGGTACTTTTGACCGGCAGGGTTTTGCCGGAGCAATGGCTATTAAACAAGGTGAACTTTTCCCCATTATTTCACCCTATGGTTACCCCGCGGATAAGCCTCATTTAACTGAAAAAGCCATGCGGCTCTTAGTCCGGGCCGATTCAAGAAAAGATCCGACGTCCTTGTTTTTTTACGAGGATTTTAATACCCCACTGACCAAGGAGAAAGCCGGTCCCTGGTCTGTACCTTTGGAGATGGTCCGCCTGGCACCTTCTGCATCCAATAAACAGCCTTGGCGGGTTCTCCTGCGGGGTGGCTTCCTGCATTTCTATGAAGCGCAGTCACCCGGGTATTCCTCAGCTTTTTCCTTTGACATTCAGCGAATCGATTTGGGAATTGCCGCTGCCCACTTCTTCTTAGCAGCCCAAGAACTTAATTTACCCGGTCGTTTTGATCAAAGACGGCCCCCCTTGGATCTCCCTGAAAATTACTTTTATAGATTTTCTTGGGTTCCGGATTAATACAGCTTCATTGATCCCCCGCACCTAACTTCTCAAAGCAATTCGAGTAGTCTTGTAGGTGACTACCAATTTGAAAATAATCATAGGAGATGAATATTATGCCAAGTGTCGCAATCAATTCGCCCGCTCCTGATTTTGAATTACTGGACTATCAGGGAAAACCCTTTCGTCTGTCCAATTTCAAAGGAGTCAGTAATGTTCTGGTCGTATTAAACCGTGGATTCACCTGACCATTTTGCCAAAAGCATATGATGCAGTTGCATCAAGATATGGATCAATTTACCGCCAAAAATACCGTCATTGTTGCCATCGGTCCTGAGAACGCAGATCGATTCAAAGCCTATTTTGAAAAGAATGGGCTGGACTTTATTGGACTCCCCGATAACACCCAAAAGGTCCTCAAATTATACGGCCAAGAAGTTAACCTCTTCAAGTTAGGTCGAATGCCTGGTCAAATGTTGGTGGATAAGAACGGAATACTCCGGTTTGTTCATTATGGTCACTCCATGTCGGATATTCCGAGTAACCAGGAGATCTTTGACCTGATCGATTCGTTCTAGACTACTAGCCATTTCGGCACTTTAAGAACTTTCGGCTGCTTTTAAAATCAGGAGTTAAACTCGACTTACATGGAATAAATAGGATAGGGCTGACCCAAACCGGGTCTGCCCTATCCTATTTTGATCGTATTTTCATCCTATGTTCAGCCTATTTCTAGCCTATTTCTAGCCACGTTTTCCCCGGTAGGTGATCCACCTGATGGGATTAGCAACGTGTCCTATCTTTCTTCGAATGTTCCGTCTGCATACTTGGCAAACCGACCAGCGTCTATGGAGTTGACTGGATCCAGCTGATCCCAGGGCCAGCCGCCAAAACCGGTCTCATTGAAGTCGTGGAAGGCCTGACGTATCTCCTCCATTGAATTCATTACAAACGGACCGTAAGCTACCACCGGCTCAGAGATGGGTTCCCCCTCCAGAAGGAGAAAGTGACCCGGCTGATCGCCGTTGGTGATGGTAATCGACGAATTCCCATCCAGTTTGACTCTGGACATGGGATCGATGTTTGTCTCATTGATTGTTAAATGACTTCCCTCATAAAAATAAATATTGCGATTTATGGTGGAATTTACTGGCGATAATTCAAACGTTGCACCAGGATCTACCGAAACGAGCCAAATATTTACTTTATGGTCCGGTTCATGAGCCCATGAGTCCGGTGCCGGTTCCAATGCCCCCGTTTCCTGATAGGTTCCAGCGATCAAACGGATGCTCCGCTTCTTGCCGAACTCATCAGTTTGGGCAATGACCGGGATATCTTCAGACCACAGCATTTTATAATGGGGCTCCACAAATTTATCCTTAGCCGGAAGGTTTAGCCAAACTTGGAATAAATGGAGCGGGTTTGCCTCGTCCTGTTTGATCAGCGGGAACATTTCTGCATGCTGCATGCCTTTGCCGGCTGTCATCCATTGAACATCCCCATCACCATAGCGACCGGAAGCGCCGTGGGAATCCGAATGATCAACAAACCCTTCAGCCATGATCGTTACCGTTTCAAAGCCACGGTGCGGGTGAGCCGGGAAGCCAGGCACTGTTTCACCATGATACATTCTCCAGCCGTCTTTTAACGTAAAATCATTCCCCATACTGCGACCGATCAAGCTTTTCGGATCCGGTCCTAAGGTTTCCTGGCCCTTTGGGAATTGATCTCTATGGTGCGCGCAGAATAAAAACGGATTTTCAACCATCCACCGAAAATCAAGTTCTTCAATTAATTTAATTGGATCTGCCATGTTTTCCCCCTTATCGATTGTCTTCTATGCTTCTTATTATATCATCAGTCTATGGGTTTGCTGGGGCGGTGACTTCATCTTCCTGGGCAAACTCATTGAGCTTAAGCCATCGAATGATCGTACCATTGATCCAGTTAATAAAGAATGCAATAAACGGTCCCCCGGCTACGACCCCTAAAATTGAACCGATTCCAAATACCCCACCCAACAGAACACCGCCGATGACATGACCCAAATCAAGGAGTATCTTCATATTTCGATACTTTAACTTAAACTTCTCGCAAAACGTCACTGCCAATGCATCCAAGGCCCCGAACCCGAATTTAGTGGCAAGGTTTAATGCCACCCCAAAACACAGAATGACTTGACCCGTTGTTATCATGATTATTCTGGATTGAAGATCCGGTTGGGCCCCCACCAAGGCTAGAATGATCGGATCAAAAAAATTCATCAATGGACCGGTGATCATGGCACTTGCCACGGTACCGATCATAATGTATTTCCTCGAGAATAGGACCGCCAGGAAAAGCAAAATGAGATTATAAATTAACTGGACAGTTCCAAAGGACAAGTGAAAAGTTCTACGGAAGCCATCGATCAACACTGAAATGGGGTCGGAGCCCATGGCGCTTTGCAAAAATAAACTGACCCCGATGGCTAATAACACGCAGGATAAAATGATTAGGATTGTTTTGGATATTATTACGTAGCTTTTATCTCTCATATCAGCAACTCCTTCGTGATTTCTTAGGTGCTGGGTGGGCCTTTGTCCGCGTCCGGCAAGACCCCATCACCATTTTAGAATCGATCCTTAAAACGGATCATTTTATCCATCGTACCACTAATCGGGAAGGTAAGGACGGACCAAAATAAAACAAGGAAAGATTCTTTGGTTTTAATTGGATCTCTCTCTTGAAGTTCAGCTAGCCAGGTTTTAAAAATTTTTGAGAGATAGAGCCTTCTCATGTTTTCTATTAGGTTACTGATCCGCTCCTGGATGTTTTACCGAATGCAGTATTTACCATCTACACAGTTCGATTATAATCTTTAACCAAATCACCGGACCATTATTCGCTTCGTTGGACTAGGCCCCTCTTCATCCGCTATTACTCTCTGCTCTTCATAGAGCCCCTGTTTTCCGAAACGTAACCTACTTTCCAAAGCGTAACCTCTTTTCCAAAGCGTAACCTCTTTTCCAATGATAAGGGCATCCCCTGATTCATATTCGTCAGATCTGCTCTGCTGGATAGGAGTCAGGGGATGCCAGATATGGAGTCTTGGTTCAACTGAGCTTTTTTATAAAAGTGACTTGCCTTCTCGCATGATGTTTTTAATTCCACCTGCTGTTAGGATCCGTAGAGCTAAGTCACCCATCCGTTCACCCTGATAGGTCTCTCTCTTGGTCAAGTTTCGGATCAGACCTTCCTCGATGTCCACTTCAAGGCGATCGCCGACGCTGACCTTGTCATGGATGCCCTTGCAAATGATCAACGGCAGCCCCAGGTTGATCGCATTTCGAAAGAAGATCCGAGCAAAGGATTCCGCCAAGACGAGGGTAGAACCCATGGCACTTAGGGCGATGGCGGCATGCTCTCGACTGGACCCACATCCAAAATTGCGACCGGCTACTAGGATCTCGCCGGGTTGGAACGCAGCTGCAATGGCAGGATCGACGCCTGCCAGACAATGACGCCCGATTTCCACCGGATCCACAAGTTCCAGGTATCTGCCTGGAAAAATCTGATCCGTGTCAATGTTGTGTCCGACTATAACAGCATTTCCGCTCAATAATTTGTCCATTCTCTACACTTCCTCCAATGTCCGGGGATCCGTCAAGTAGCCAGTCAAAGCCGAGGCTGCAACGGTTTGTGGTGATGCCAGATAAAGTCCGGCCTCGGTGCTGCCCATGCGGCCCGGAAAATTCCGGTTTGAAGCACTCACGCAGACTTCACCCGGTGCCATGATCCCTTCATGAGCACCTAGGCAAGGCCCGCAACCCGGCGTTGAAATAGTGGCGCCAGATTGCATCAGATCCTTAATATAGCCTTGTTCCATGGCATCCTGCATCACTTCGGCCGACGCCGGAATGATCAAGAGCCGAACGCCTGGTGCAATCTTCTTGCCTCGGACGGTATCGGCTGCAATTTTAAGGTCTTCCAAGCGACCCCCGGTACAGGTGCCGACAAAGCACTGATCGACCCGGATCTTAGCTGACGTGATCTCTGAGACATTATCCACTGAAGATGGGACCGCCACCTGTGGAGTCAGCTCCGTAATGTCAAATAAATGGACTTCGTCAAAGGTAAACCCGGGGTCGGAATAAACTACTTCATAGTTCTGTGTTACCCGGCTGTTGACGTAGTTTATAACATCTGCATTGGGCTGGATGTATGCCGTCTTAGCCCCCATTTCAACTGCCATGTTGCACAAGACCATCCGACCGGCCACGTTTAGACTCTCAACATAAGTTCCGGTAAATTCGATTGCTTTGTAGACTGCACCATCCGCCTTGATCCGGCCTAAGACGTGGAGAATGACGTCTTTGGGTGCAACCGCCTTCCCGGCTACTCCGTCGATGCGGATTTCAATGATTTCCGGTACTCTCATCCATAACTCCCCGGTCATTAGGATCGTTGCCATGTCCGTGGCACCTACTCCGGTTCCCAAGGCACCAAACGCCCCATGGGTCGTTGTATGGGAATCCGTGGCGACTAGAATCATCCCAGGATAAACCAAACCAGCCTCGGGCATGACTTGATGGCAAACTCCACAGTTGATGTCAAAATGATGGGTCAACTCCTGTTCCTTGGCAAACTCCCTCATTTCCTTGTGTATGCCGGCTGCCTTAATGGTGGAGGCCGGGGCAAAGTGATCAAACACAAAGGCTACTTTGTTTGGATCCCATACCTTCGTTCCGCCCATTTCTCGAAATGAATAGACGGTCTGTAGGTATAAGTCATTTATTTCTGCAAAGTCTACTGCTGCCATAATGATCTCACCGGTTTGTACCGTGGTTTTGCCGCAGGCCTTGGCCATAATTTTTTCAATTGCGTGCATTTTATGTCCCCCTTAAATAGAAATACTTTATCATTATAATCAATAACCAGCCGCCTGTCTAAACTTTGCGCCTCGTTCTCCATGTCGTTTTCCATGATGCTTACCATTATGCTTACCATGATGCTTACCATGACGCTTACCATGAGGCTTTCCATGGGGCTTTCCATGGGGCTTTCCATGGGGCTTTCCATGGTCCTGTTCAGGTCCTGGGAATTGTCCCCGGTGGTTGGGACAAGGGGCCTTCTTGGTGCGATACTTATTTTTTGATAAAATCATGTTAGGTTTCATCAGTTTAGATTGGAGAATCTCCCAAAGCTTTCAATGTATAGATCGCACTTAGAGATGCCCGCTTAATTTGTTTTTCCTTAAATTCCAATATCTAAGCCCTCTTGATTCCTCCTTAAATACTGCTTGTTCCTTTTGCATCGAGGGATTAAGATGAAGCTACTATAGCTTGAATGGATCGATGTTACTGCCACTTTACTGCCGGAGAAAAAAATGAACAGACTTAGAAAAATGTTAGGACGGACTGATTCCCCTTATGTAGTTTCGTTCCGTCGTTTGCTGGATGCCCAAAGCAAACCTGTCGTCGCCCAATGGTGCATCGATTATGCTCGAAACCAGATCCTTCCGATCTACAAAAAAGCCTATCCCCAAGATGATCGAGGTGATGCGGCCTTAAATGCTGCCACTCTGTGGTTGGCCGGTGAAGTTAAATTGCCGGTGGTTAGAAAACAGATCTTAAATGCTCACACTGCCGCTCGAGAAGCCGCCCAAGATCCGGCCGCTGCGGCTGCGATGCGTGCCGTCGCTCAGTCTGCCTCGGTTGTTCATGTTGTCTCCCATGCTTTAGGAATTGTCCATTATGGCTGCTGTGCACTGGTATATGACCGCCTCGGTCTCACGGAATCCGACGAAGTTTATGAAGATGCGGCAGCTCGTGAGTGTGCCAAAATGGAAGATTCCTTTCGAAAGTTCATAGCCACGAAGTGAACTTTGAAGGGATCGTTTCTCTTCAAACTTGACTCACTAGTCGTAGACTATAAAATAGCCCATTATTTATCTTTTCCAAAGAGCCAGCAATGGTGTAAGAATTCGTGTACGAAAGGGAGCAACTTGTACCAATCACAGGTATAAGTTGCTCCCTTTGTTGAATGACGATTCGAATGGTTCAGCTTGACAATGATCCAATTACCAGACCTTCTCAATCGCTAAGATCCTCTGGTAGAATTCGACGCCCTTGACTAAGACTCCCTCATCAAAGTTAAACCGGGCACTATGAAGTGGTTGGTTTAACCCCAGATCGTCTCGGCCGGTGCCTAAAAACAGAAAAGCACCTCTGATCGATCGCTGATAATAGGAAAAATCCTCAGCCAGCATCAAGGGTTCCAACACCTCAAAGTCGGTCCGGGCCAGTATTGCCTTTAGCCCTTGAATCATTTCGGGATCATTGATGACTTCCGGGTAAAGTGGTCGAACGGTCAATACAATTTTGGTCTTGGTCAGGATCTGGGTCACCTGGACGATTTCCGTCAAACGTTGGACTGCCTGATTAAAAGATGCTTCATCATAACTGCGGATGGTTCCCGTCAATGTGGCATTCTCGGCTACACTATTGCGGGCTTCCCCGGCTCGCATCGTCCCAATGTTTACGACCAGAGGGCGCAGTGGATCCTGATTGCGCGACCGGATGGTTTGGACCGCTTCAATGATCCGGGCTCCGGCAATGAGGGCATCGATTCCCAATTGCGCTTGGCCGGCATGACTGCCTTTGCCTTTGATCGCGATGTCAAACTCCCCGCACCGAGCCATAAAGGGACCTTCGGTCAATCCCAGGATCCCTTGGGGTAGTCCCGGAAATAGGTGGAATCCGTATATTTTTGATACCTTGTACTGTTGTAAAATGCCCGATTCCATAATGACCCGGGCACCGCCGGGACCTTCTTCAGCCGGTTGAAATATCATCACTACCGTTTTTTCTGGCTGGGGCTGATATTTCAGCCATTTTGCCAAACCCAGGAGCATTGTCATATGACCATCATGTCCACAGGCATGCATTTGACCCGGATGTGTCGATTGGTAGCTGACCTCATTGGCCTCGGTGACTTCCAGTCCGTCCATATCCGCCCGTAGGGCGATGGCATCAGACCCTTTGCCCTCTACTAAGGCGATCCAACCCGAGGTTGCCACGGAAATTGGTTCATAGCCATAACTTATAAGCTTTTCTTTAATAAATGCAGACGTCAACGGCAAATCAAAGGCGATTTCCGGAATTCGATGCAGGGCCTGCCGGATCTGGGTCAGTTCGGTTAGTGAAACAATTGCTCGATTGCCTGCTGGATCTTCGATTGGTCTTTCCCCTGGATCTTCGATTGGTCTTTTTACTGAATCATTTGCACCAGCTTCAAATTTAGATTCAATGTATTCTTCATCCTGTGTCATTGCAGTTAAACCTCCTCCAGGCTAGCCCCTAAGAGTTCTAGGAACAGTTCGACATCCCCCTGGGTGAGGATCAAAGCCGGCAGAAGCCGCAGCACTGTCCCGGCAGTGATGTTTAGGAGGAGCCCTTTCCCTTGCGCAACATCCCGCAAGTCCAGTGCCTTTTCCCCTACGTCCACTCCGATCATCAACCCATAGCTTCGGACCTCCCCGATCTTATCCGGATATTTTCCCGATAGTGTTCGTAGTCCAGTCACTAAAAGGTTACTCATTTGATGGACCTGCTCTGCAAAATCCGGCTGGGTGATCACTTCTAAAACCGCATCGCCGGCGGCGCAGGCCATTGGATTTCCGCCAAAGGTTGAACCATGCTCCCCTTTTAAGAGGGTGTCTGCAACGGTCGCCCCGACTAACATCGCCCCCAGCGGCAAGCCGCCGCCCAATCCCTTTGCCAAGGTCACGACGTCGGGGGTTAGATCATAGTGTTCATAGGCAAACAGTTTGCCGGTCCGCATCAGTCCGGTCTGGACTTCATCCACCAGGATCAGTGCATCATGGCGCCGGGCTAGTTCCTTTATCTTCTCGGCAAATTCAGGCGTGATGGCTCGAACGCCCCCTTCGCCTTGAATGATCTCCAAGATGATCCCGCAAGTTGCATCGGTGACAGCCGCTTCTAAAGCGTCCAGATCATTTTGCGGGATGTGGGTCACTCCCGTTAACAGCGGTCCAAATTGAGTTTTATACTTCAGATTGCCAGTCATACTAAGACCACCCAGCGTTCGACCGTGAAAACCGCCGTCGATTGCAACAAAATCGTGCTTGGCCGGATTCTTGGCGACTCCGTATTTGCGGGCCAGTTTAATCATGGCCTCATTGGCTTCAGTCCCGGAATTGGCAAAGTAGACTTTACTGGCGAAGCTGGCCTCGACCAGCCGTTTGGCGAGGCGCACTGAAGTTTCGCTGGTAAAATAATTGGACAAGTGAAGGTAAGCCCCCATCTGTTTGGACAGGGCCGCCATGATCTTAGGGTGGCCATGGCCCAATGTATTGACGGCAATTCCCGAATAGAAATCCAGATATTTTTTTCCGGTAGCGTCATATAGATACATTCCTTCGCCACGGACGATCTCCGGGTGAAGACGTCCATAGACCGGCAGAATATATCGTTCATCCTCTTCGCGTTGACTCAATCTCGTAGATCCTCCATTAGTTTGGTCTTTTCCATAGTTTTCTCGTCCTTGGTCTTTATGGCCCGGGCCGGTGAGCCGGCCACGACCGTATCCTCTGCCACGTCTGAAGTAACAACGGCCCCGGCAGCAACTACTGCCCCCCGGCCGATCCGGACCCCTTCTAAAATAACGGCATTGGCTCCGACTAAGACACCGTCTTCAATGATCACCGGAGTTTTGGAAGGTGGCTCCAGGACCCCGGCGACCACTGCGCCGGCTCCAATGTGGCAGTTTTTGCCTATGGTACCACGGGCACCCACCACGGCATTCATATCGATCATGGTGCCCTCTCCGATGAATGCCCCAATGTTGATCACAGCGCCCATCATAATGACGGCGCCCTTTTCAATGGTAACGTGATTTCGAATCACTGCACCCGGTTCGATGCGGGCATCAAGTTTAGTCAAATCCAATAATGGAATGGCGGAATTACGCCGATCATTTTCTAACACCGAGGCCGTGATCCGGTCTTGATTGGCGCTAAGAAATTGTTCGACTCTGTGGGCTTCGCCAAACAAAACATAGCTGTTGACTCCCCCAAAAGCCTGCAATCCGTCAAAGCTTACCCCGCTAAAGTCGCCGTTGACATAGAGTTTCACTGGCGTCTTTTTATCAGCCTGTTTAATATAAGCCGCAATGGCATAGGCATCCGTCAAAAAATCTTCATTCATAGGGTTCTCCTTCTGTTCATCAGGTCAGCCATGCCATATAGACCGGGCTGCCTGTCTGTCATAAATTGAGCGGCCTGTAGGGCACCGGCGGCAAAGAGCCGGCGGGATTCGCCCCGGTGAGTGATCTCCACTGTTTCATCGGCCATGGCCAGGAGCACCGTATGCTCCCCGACGATGGTGCCTCCCCGAACTGAATGGATCCCGATTTCCCCGGCCCCTCGGGGCGAGAGACCGTGGCGGCCGTAGACCCGGCCGGCTTCTCCGGTCACTTCTTCGATGGCATTGGCGATCAACGTCGCCGTACCACTGGGGGCATCCTTTTTGCGGTTGTGATGTTTTTCAATGATTTCAATATCAGCCTGTGCTCCTAACAATTGCGCAGCCAGCTTTGAAAGCTCGGCCAGGACATAGACCCCCAGACTGTAATTGGCACTGTAAAACACCGGAACGGTCTCCCCCGCCTGGCGGATCGCCTCCAGCTGGGCCGCGCTGTACCCGGTGGTCGCAATGACCAAGGGCGTCCCCGTACGCCGCCCAAAGGCCAGGATCGTCTCCAGGGCGTCGGGTCCTGAGAAATCGACCAGGACATCGGCTTTAGGAAAAGACTCTTCCAAGTCGCTCAAATTTTGGCGATTGACCTGGATCAATTCATCCAGCGGACTGGTTTGTTTCCAAAGCTCCATCAATACCTGACCCATGTGGCCGGCGGCTCCGACAATTATTGCTCTCATCTAGTCCTCCAGGAGTTCGTACTCCGTCATGACACTGATCAAAGCCGCTTGATTTTCCGGGGCCAGTTCAACCAGGGGCAAGCGCAACGGGCCGGCATTGAGCCCCATTAAGTTCATGGCTACTTTGACCGGGACCGGGTTGGTTTCAATAAACAGCGCATCGATGAGTTTGACTAAATGAGCTTGGGCCGCTTTAGCCGCCCCTTTATCCCCGGACCAGTAATCCACCGTCAGCTGTTTGGTCTCAGCTGGACAAATATTGGCCAGCACGGAAATAACGCCATGGCCGCCTAATTCCAGGACATCGAAGATCTCGCCGTCATTGCCGGCATACACCATAAAACCCGGTTTGGAGTCCGCTAAAATTTGGCGGACCCGAGGCACGTCGCCGGAGGCTTCTTTTAATGCCACAATATTATCCACAAAACTTAGTTCGATCACGGTTTCCGGCTTCATATCAAGCGCCGTGCGCCCCGGTACATTATAAAGAATAATGGGGAGGGACACTTCTTGGGCAATGGCCCGGTAGTGAGCCAAAAGACCCCGCTGGCTGGGTTTATTATAAGCCGGCACCACCAATAGCAGTCCGTCTACGCCGATGGCTTCTGCTTCCTTGGAGAGTGCAATAGTCTCAGCTGTATTATTGGAACCGGTGCCGGCTATGATTTGGATGCGCCCGGCGGCCAGCTTGACCCCCATTTTAAAGAGGTCCAGCTTCTCCTCATGGGACAATGTGGCCGATTCTCCGGTAGTCCCGGCTAAGATCAAGGCATCGGTGCCGGCGGCAATATGCCATTCGATGAGTTCCGCCAACGCGTCTTCGTTTATTGTTCCATCACTAAAGGGAGTACATAGGGCAACTCCGGCACCCTTAAACAGTTGATTCATTGTTCATCATCCTCTCTAAAATTTGTACGGCATTGGTAGCCGCCCCTTTTCTGACGTTATCGGCCACACACCATAAGTTCAAGGTGTTTGGCGCACTGTCATCGAGTCTTACCCGTCCCACCATGATCTCATCTTTACCAGAGACATCCAGGGCTGTGGGATAGCCTTCCCGGTAGAGAACGATCCCGTCACTCTCATCAAAGGCATCCAGCAAGACGTCCAGATCAATGGGCGTATTGCACGTTACGTTCATCGACACACTGTGGCCGTTCATGACCGGGACTCTGACACAGGTCGCGGTGACGGCAAGGTCAGGTTTACCGAGAATTTTACGGGTCTCATCGATCATCTTTTGCTCTTCTTTGGTATAGCCGCTGGGCAGGAAATCATCGATCTGGGGAATGCAGTTGCTGGCAATGGGTTTTGGATAAAACCCGGGCGTTTCTCCGGCCAAAGTTCCTTCCAGATCCCGGACGCCTTTTAAACCGGACCCCGACACCGCTTGATATGTATTATAGATCACTCGCTGGGCGCCAAAGAGCCCATCGATCACCGCCAGTGGATACACGGACTGGATCGTGCTGCAGTTTGGGTTGGCAATGATCTTAGCTTCCCCTAAATCATTGAAGTTGACTTCCGGCACCACCAAGGGCACCGCCGGATCCATCCGCCAGGCGCTGCTGTTATCGATGACGGTGATCCCCTTAGCGGCAGCAATCGGTGCAAACTCTTTACTGACGGCCCCGCCGGCTGAGAAAAGCGCATACTGGAACCGCGTTGGGTCAAAAGCTGCTTCATTTAACAATTCCACCGGATAGTCTTTCCCGTTAAACACCAACGTGGATCCCGCCGATTTTTCAGAAGCCAGAAAAACAATGGTGCCAATGGGGACCTGATGGTCCTCCAATACTTTCAAGAACGTTCTGCCCACCATACCGGTGGCTCCTACAACTGCAACATTTACTTTATTCAATTTCTGTTTCTCCTTTCATAATTCGTACGGCCGGTCCCGTCAAACGGACCCCCTGGCCGATCTCTACCTGCAACAAACCACCGGGCGTCTCTATGACGACCTGGGGCTCGGTCAAACCTTGTTGATACGCAATGACTTGGGCTGAGGCTGCCCCGGTTCCACAAGCCAGTGTGAAACCCACCCCTCGTTCATAGGTTTTCATCCTTAAATGCTGATGATCCAGGACTTGGACAAAATTTACATTGATCCCACCGGGGAAGTAACGATGCTGACACAGTGCCCGGGCATCGTCTTCATTGATGTCATGGTCCGTGAACACCACCCCATGGAGGGTCCCTAAAAATACCAGGTCCAGGTCGTAGACCCCGCCGTTTACTTGCAAAGACACCCGGCCGCTGCCATTAGCTTCAGCCTTGGTTAAGGTAAACCGAGGCTGACCAAGCTCCACTGCGATCTCGTCAAAGGCTGCGATGATCTCCACCGGCATGATACCGGCTAGGGTCTCCACGGCAAATGCCGTTTTTGATAGTTTGCCGGTTTCCACACAATATCGCGTAAACACTCGAATGCCGTTGCCACACATGGGAGCCACACTACCGTCCTGATTCCAGTAACGCATCTTAATATCCGCCACTGCCGAAGGTTCCGCCAGCATCAGGCCATCTGCGCCGATGCCGAATTGCCGATGACAAAGTTTTCGCACCAACTCCGGGATCTCTTCTTCGGTCAAAGCTGCCTTTTCGATCAAAATAAAATCATTACCGGTGCCATGGTATTTATATAGTTGCATCGTTCCCCCTACAGCATAAAGGTGCGGGCAATCAATTCAACGGCCTGATCCTTAAAGCGGTCTTCAATGGTATAGGAAATGGAAATTTCCGAGGTGGAGACTTGCCAAAAGGAAATTCCGTGATCGGCAAACAGCCGGAAGATTTTAGCCGCTACACCGGATTGCGTGCGCATGCCGGTCCCGATCACTGAAATTTTGACCACATTGGTCTCAATTTCAACAAAGACGCCGTCTAAGGTCAATACCAGTTCATTTAAAACGGCCTCAATGGTGGTGCGTTCCTCCAAGGGAGCGGTAAAGGAAATACTCACCCGCTGATTTGCCATGGGGACTTGACTGATCATATCCACATTGATCTCAGCCTGAGCCAGATTCGTAAATAGCTCGGCGATATTTTTTTCACCTTGGGGAATGTTTCGGATGGTGACACTGATAATATTTTCGGCCAAGGACAGGCCGGTGATGCTGCGATTCTCCATTTGGGGGTCTCCTTTGGTAATATAGGTTCCGGGTCGATCGTCATGGGATGATGCGACATAGATGACCACATTGTAATGTTGGGCAATATCAATGGAGCGGGGCTCCATGACTTTAGCACCCAGAAATGCCATTTCTTTCATTTCTTCATAAGTTATTTGCGAAAGATGGCGAGCATTTGGAAATTTGCGGGGATCCACGCCGTAGATTCCGTCAACGTCGGTGTAGATCTCACACTGACAGCCGAGTTTGGCGGCCAGCGCTACCGCTGTAGTGTCCGATCCGCCCCGACCCAATGTGGTGATCTCACCGTCTTCATTGGAGCCTTGAAAACCGGCAACGACGACCACATTGCCCTGACCAAGATAGGATTCAACTTTTTCAATGTCGATGTCCTGGATCTTGCTTTTAGTGTGGAGCCCAGCTGTTTTGATGCCGGCCTGCTGGCCCGTCAGGGAGACGGCCGGGACTCCCATCTCTTCCAGCACCATGGATAATAGTGCAATGGAGACTTGCTCACCGGTAGCGAGCATCATATCCATCTCCCGCTTGGAGGGGTTGCCGGAGGCTTCTTTGGCCATGGCCAATAGTTGATTGGTGGTTTTCCCCATGGCCGATACCACCACCACAATTTCATCACCGGCAGCTCTGCCCAAAGCGATCCGCCCGGCGACATGTTTCATCTTTGTCACATCGGCTACCGAGGAGCCGCCAAATTTCATTACTCTACGCATGACTCATATCCCTCCTCCCGGTCATTTCGAATGAGGTCTTCATAGGTTTCCCGTTGAACAACGACTCTGGCCAGACCGTCCCGGACAAATACTACAGCCGGTTTGGCTAGGCGATTATAATTTGAAGCCATGGAATAGTGATAGGCTCCGGTAGATAGCACCGCCAGAAGATCACCCCGCTTTGGCAAGGGCAGATACGCGTCGCGAACGATGATATCGCCGGATTCGCAGGCTTTGCCGGTCACGGTATAAATATGATCCGCTTCCTCGTCCAGCCGATTGGCCAGGACCGCCTCATAGGCTGCCCCGTACAGTGCCGTTCGAATGTGGTCGGCCATGCTGCCATCTACAAACACGTAGGCCCGGCCACTGGTCGTTGTCTTGGTCGCCCCGACCTCATACAGCGTCACTCCGGCATTGGCAACCAGGGAACGGCCAGGTTCAATTAAAATCCGCAATGGCAAGAGCTTAAGGGTTTTGGCTTCCTGATCAATAAATTCCAGAAAATTTGTTAAGAAGGTCTCAAGATCCAATGGCTCATCACGTTCCATATAGGCAACTCCAAAGCCACCCCCCAGATTCAACGCCGGCATCCGGATGCCTTCCTGGGCAAACCCCTGGACGTACTCCAGCATGGCTCTGGCTTCTTTCTGATAGGAACTCTCTTCAAAGACTTGGGAGCCGATGTGGCAATGCAGGCCCTGAAAATCCAGTCTGGGGTGAGTTGCCATGGTTCGGATCAAGTTGCCGGTAGCTTCTTCAAAAATGGACAACCCAAATTTCGAATCATTTTTGGTCGTACTGATGTAGTCATGGGTGTGGGCTTCGATCCCCGGATTGACCCGCAGCATTACCTTTTGCCGCTTAGAAACAGACCCTTGAGTTGATAAGAGATTCTCTAATAAATTTAATTCCGTTTCATTGTCGATGATCACGGTCCCGACCCCGGCATTTAAAGCTTCCCTTAATTCTTGGCTCGATTTATTGTTGCCGTGGAAATAGATCCGCTCGGGGGGAAACCCGCCGGCCAAGGCAGTATAGAGTTCTCCGCCGGAGACCACATCCAGGGATAAGCCTTCCTGGGCGATGAGCCTTGCCATGGCTTTGGTTAGAAATGCTTTGGAGGCGTAGATGACTTCACTGGCTAACTCCGGGTGGACAAAGGCCGTTTTAAACAACTTTGCTTTGGCTCGAATGGCCCCTTCATCCATAATATAGAGAGGGGTCCCGTATTTTGCTTTCAACGCATCGGCTCTTACCCCGCCGATTACCAGCACCCCATCCTGACTGGTCTGATTTTCATGTAGTTTCATTTCTTGTTCCTCCGCAAAAATAATAAATGACCGTGAGCGAATGCCCACGGTCAATAAAAACCTTGCAGTCGCCCTACCTTGCGAAAACACAATCTGATATCATTGGGCAACGATATCAGAACAGTACCATGTTTCTTAAACATGGTCCCAGTATTTTAAATACTTCGGCGACAGCCCCTTTCCATTTGGTACTCTTGACTAGTCGCGACCTCTTTACACAAGGTTGATTAAATTATTATTACCTTAACTGAATTAGACCGCTGTGTCAACGCTAATTGTCTGAATTCAGCAAATAATATAACTTCCCCAGTTTTATACATCCTAAGACAGCCTGTAATCCTTTGTATCTGAATATTATTTGTAAATTTTACATTTAAATTCATACACCATTTTAAATTTTTTTCCATTTCCCAGCCATTTCTTTCCCATTTCTTTCCCATTGCTTGGCCAATGCTTGGCCATTTCTCGATTATTTTCCGGTTACTTCCCGGCCATTCCCACTCCATTTTTCCTTCTGTCCCAACTCATTTACATCCATTTCATTCATTCCATCCATTCCATCCATTTCATTCAATCCATCCATTTTATTAAGCATCCCATTTTCTAGCATCCCTCCTGTCTATTCAAGAACTTATCGATCCAGTGAGTTTGGATTGTCTTTTTCACCTTGGGCTTTCCCCTTTATTTAGTTGTTCCAGTGGTGCTTGAGCCATTTTGAAATCAGCTAAATTGTGTTACCATAATAAGATATTCGTTATCTAAGGATGGTTATCATGTATATCGGTGAAATTGCCGCTCTACTCACGGCTATGTGCTGGGTAGGTTCCTCTGTTTCTTTTGAATATGCCGGTAAAAAAGTCGGCACATTGGTTTTGAACCTAATGCGGCTGGTGGTGTCCTTGGTCATCATTACGATTATTAATTTTTTTATCACCTCCGGTTTTCAAAACATCGCTCTGTCAACGGATACCATTGGGATCCTAATGCTGTCAGGTCTAATCGGTTTTGTTCTGGGTGATATCTTTCTGTTTCAAGCTTATATTGAGATCGGCGCTCGAATATCACAGCTGATCATGGCACTATCTCCTCCGCTGGCTGCGATCCTTGGTTATTTTCTGTTGGGCGAGACCTTGGGCGGCATTGAAGTGATCGGAATGATGGTGACCATGCTGGGTATCATCATTGTCATTACCGGTCGGGAAGGCGGCAGTAAAAAATTAGTCATTCGTCATTCCAGCAAAGGGATCCTATATGCTTTTATCGGTGCCTTTGGGCAGGCTCTGGGACTGATCCTCTCCAAAATTGGAGTTCGTGATCTCAATCCCTTTGTAGCCACTGAAATTCGGATTATAGCCGGTATTTTTGGGTTTATCCTGATCATTAGCTATACCAAGAACTGGACTAAGTTTTTTAAGACTTTTAAGTGGAAATCCGTTATGACCGGGATCACGATTGGTTCGCTGTTTGGACCGGTGGTTGGCGTATCCCTATCCCTGACGGCAGTAAAATATACCTCGACCGGCATTGCATCGACATTAATGGCACTAACGCCAATTCTCATCATTCCGGTCTCGGTCATCTTCTTGAAAGAAAAAATAAAGACTAATGAAATTGTCGGTGCACTAGTCGGAGTCTTAGGAGTTGCCATTATCTTTCTGGGTTAATCTAGGGAAGTCGATTGGGATTAATGATCTTATTCCCACAGACCTTTTAGATCCAGCTCCGCCCCGGACTGTTTGGTCTGAATCATTAAGCATGCATAATTCCCCATTAAAAAGAGGCGACAAAAAACACCCTAGACTGGCTATCGCGGTAGCGTCTAGGGCGTTTTTTTTGTTTAATCGGATCCAATGGGATGAGTTAAATCAGTTTGTAGATGTACACAGAATAAAACGTAAATTCTCCTTCTAAAAACTGATTGCTAATAAATATCCCATCCTTCATAAAGCCAATGGATTCAGCTACTACGGTCAGGTTCTCTAACGAATCTCTGATTTTTAAAATAATATAGTTATTATCCTGATCTTCACTAAGGATGCTGACTATTCGCTGCAAAACAGTTTTAAAGTGTTCAAGATCCTCAATTCGTTCCGGATAATAGATGATAATTTCTTTTGAGTGCGTAATCCTAGTATAGTCTGTCGTGACTGCAAAAGTGATGGGATCTGATCGATCCATTTGATAAACCAGATAAACTTCATTCTCAGATCCCAATATTTGGTTTCTGGCGTTGAGCAGTTTGTATTCATCCAGTTCTACAGAGAGGTGAGCCAGCAACTTAGCCTTATCAAGTTCATCAGCACGAATGACATTAACGGGCAGTAACATTGAGGGACTATAATTTAACATAAAACCCCTCCTTTTTGATTTTATGTCTTTATTATAAACTTATTCACAGAAAATATACAGTTCACTAACAATGTTTAAAATTCTTTCAATTGTAAATGTTTAACTCGTGTATTTAAGCAGTCTATCGCGCATAAACTATCAAAATTGATACCCACACGAATTTGCGATGGAGACTGTTTCCAGTTTTCATTGAAATTCGTTTAAAATAAATAAAATTGATTGTAAAACTTTGACTTTTCTTTGATTTCGTAAAATTCCGCACAACTTGATCACATTATAGTTTTAGACCGGTCTATTTTCATTTTAACTTTTCCTAGGTTGGGTGATTGCAATATAGCATCCTCGAGGAAGGACTTTGGATCGTACGGTTGATCGGTTAAGTTTTTGTTGAGCTGCTAAGAATACCTCCTACCGATCACACGGTAGTTTTTTGTGATCCGTGTCAACTTTTTATATTTGGTGAAGGTTTTTCCTAAGTATTTTTTTAAATGAAAAAATAGGCTATTGTAAATCCTGTTTAGGACCTACGATAACCTATTTTAATTTGTATGATCTTGTACCAAGTGCATTTTGGCGTTTGGATTAACTATAGTTGATTTCATCAAATTCCAGGTTCTGGTCCCTGTCTTATAAAAATCAGCGGTTGTTAGCTGTTTACTTTTACTTTTTCAAGAATCAAATTCGCCAAAGAATGTGCCAAATAGTCGATTTCCACTTGGTTTTCGCCTTCCAGCATGATGCGAAGCAGTGGTTCGGTTCCGGATGGCCGAATCAAAACTCGGCCTTTGCCATGGAGGGAATCTTCCATTTCTTTGATTCTGGCAATGATCTGGTCATCTTTCTCATGAATTGACTTCATTTCAGGCGTTACTTTGACATTGACCAGGACCTGGGGCAGCATTTTCATGACCGATGCCAGTTCGGAGAGTTTTCTTCCGCCAGACTGCACGATTTGAGCCAGGGAAAGCCCGGTCACCAATCCATCGCCGGTGGTGTTGTGATTTAAGAAAATAACATGGCCGGACTGCTCGCCACCTAATGAATAATTGTTTTTCAGCATGTTTTCCAACACATACCGGTCTCCAACTTTGGTCTGTTCCAGATTTAGGCCGTTTTCCTGAGCTGCGATCATCAATCCCATATTGCTCATCACGGTGACCACCAATGTATCGTCTTTTAAAACTTTTCGGTTTTTCATATCCAAGGCACAGATTAGCAAAATAAAATCACCATTGATCTGATTGCCCAGTTCATCCACCGCCAAACAGCGATCGGCATCCCCGTCGAAGGCAATTCCTAAATCACAGGATTTTTCCAGCACATACCTGGTCAATTCCTCCATATGAGTGGATCCGCAATCCTTGTTGATATTTATACCGTCCGGATTGTCATTGATGACATAGACTTCAGCCCCTAATTTACGGAATGCCTTGACCGCAACTCTGGAGGCAGCTCCATTGGCACAGTCAATGGCTACCTTTAGCCCCCTTAAATCGCCTTGGATTGTACTGGTTGCAAAATCTACATAATCTTCTTCCGCATTGGATTCAGACAGGATCCGGCCAATTCCAGAACCTACCGGTGCCGGCAGCTTAACCAGGCCAGTCTCAATGATTTCCTGAATCCGATCTTCGATTTGATCACTCAGCTTTAAGCCTGCTTTATCAAAAAACTTAATGCCGTTAAATTCCACCGGATTATGGGAAGCTGAGATCATAACTCCTGCATCTGCCTTATATTTTCTTGTCAGATACGCAATGGCCGGTGTCGGTATGACACTGACTGGGATCACGTTGGCACCAACTGCCAGGATACCTGCGATCATCGCTGCTTCGAGCATGTCGCCGGATATTCTGGTATCCTTACCAACTAAAATCGTTGGTTTATGTGTTCCTTCGGTCAATACAAAAGCTCCCGCCTTGCCCAGTGCAAAAGCCAGCTCTGGAGTAAGCTCCTGATTGGCAATTCCTCTTACGCCATCTGTTCCAAACATTCTTGACATTAACTATACCTCACCCTTAAAAATTCCTGTTCTTATTGTATCCTACTTTCCCTTAATTTGAAAATATCCAATGACGGTCCAAAGGGATCGACCGCAAATTAATGTTGATTCTGCTTAATTTTTGTCCTGAACATCCAGCATTGCATCATCCTTTTGTTGCCGGAAGAATGGGTTATCCAATTGTTTAATGTTCTCATAGACATGTTTGGTCTGCATCAGCCAAACTTCCCCGGTCCCGCGGTATACATGGAGGAAGCCTTCTCCGGCAACGGCCGTTCCGATCAATGTATTGGTGGTTCGCTCCACTGTAAATTCAATACCAGCTGAGCGCAAGAACGCAAAGTCTCCATCCACTTTAAGCGTATCATTATTGAGCTTATATTTAAATATCTCCTGTTCAGGTACCGGTATCTCCAACACGGCGATACCGGGTCCCTTCAGTCCCGTTTGAAACAAAGTCTTCTGGCCTAAGACTGCTCCAGAAATGGTTCGAATGGATTTAGCACCCAGTTCCACTGTGCCTTCGGCTGCAAAAAAGAGTTTATCATCCACAATGATTTCTTCGCCGTCTTCCAGATCGATGAGGACATAATGATTAAACGAGGGTTCCAGCAGAATTTCCCCGGTCCCCTTAAACATTGGTTTGATCACATGTTCCCCGGTCAACGAGGAACTGACAAATTTCTTAACTAAGCCCACCGCTCCGCCGGTATTGGAAGAAACCTCCAAATTTCCACGCATATAGGACAGGGCACCACTTTCAATGTAAGCTGTGGAGGACCTCAACACGATTTTAACCTGGCGCAGCCGGATATTGGCACTACGCATATAGCTGAGCATAAACGCACTGGAGAGATCAGAAGAGCCTAGTAGATCATCGTATTCCAAAATCTGAAATTTGGCGGTAGTACTTTCCATTTCTGATAGCAGCGTAAGCGCGTTGGATATGGTAATATTTGTTTTCATCAAAACCTCCAAAAATATAATTTACTAACCGGATTTTAGTCTAATTATACTCTACCCAACCGATGGGTTGGACTTTTCACTGGAAATTAATGTCAACAGCCCCCCATGGAATGATCCTCACGATCTAACCTGGTGGCTTTTCCCTCTAAGTTGACTCCTTAGAGCCAACTGTTTGACCGCACCGAGCCGATGTTTGACCGCACTGCACCGAGGTTCACCCCACAGAGCCGAGGTTCACCCCACAGAGCCATACTATTGGACCTTCCGGAATAAAACAGGGACCCCCGAAGGAGTCCCTGTTTCATTCTTTATTGGTTGTGGATCTTATTCCTGGATGTAGGCTTTGTCAAAGAACAAGAAGCCTAATGGGGACTTTCTAACATCCTTAACATAATCTCTGTAACAAACGATGTTTGTATAGAAATAGATGGGAAGGATCGGAAGGTCTTTCATCAAGAGAGCTTCTGCATCATGGAGCATCTGAGTTCTCTTAGCGCCATCTTGTTCAACTTTTGCATCGTTGACGAGTTTATCGTAGGCTGGATTGTTGTAGTGAGCATCATTATTGCCCCATACGCCTGATCCAGTTCCGGATAACCACATATCAAGGAAAGTCATTGGATCATTGTAATCCGCGATCCAACCGTGTCTGGCGATTTCATAGTCACCATTGATTCTGGAAGTCTGGAATACTGCCCATTCTTCATTTGCAAGCTGTACATCGATGTTCAGGTTCTGTTTCCACATAGCCTGGATCGCAACTGCAATGTTCTGATGTCCAGTATTGTTGTTGTATTTCAACGTAATGGTTGGGAAGCCTTTTCCATCAGGATAGCCGGCAGTTGCAAGGAGTTCTTTCGCCTTAGTAACGTCCCCTTCATCCTTCTCTAAAAACTTCTTGAATTCTGCAAAGTTATTACCCTTGTCGTCTTTGATTCCCATTGGAACATAAGACCATGCAGGCATCTGTCCACCCAAGGCAACTTTTTCAACAACATTTTTCTTGTTGATGGCAAGTGCCAGAGCTTGTCTTACTTCTGGTTTATTAAGAGCTTCGTAAACTGCTGGATTTTTTTCCTTCAGTTCCGGTCTCATGTTGATAACATAGAAGTACGTTCCAAGGTATGGCAAAACTTTTGCAACGCCATCTTTTAACAGCTGTGGGATGTCCTGTGGTGGTGGTGATTCGATCATGTCGAGCTCGCCCTTTTTGAAGGAAGCAAGCGCTGTCTGAGGATCATCGGTCAATGACATTTCAATTTTGTTTAATTTAACTCTGGCTGCATCATAGTAGTTGTCGTTCTTAACGAGAACCAACTGTGACTTAGGAGCTAACGATTCAAACTTGAATGGTCCATTGGATACGGCAGTAGCACTCTGAGTCCACCAAAGGTTGACATCTTTCTCGACCATATCTTTTCTGACTGGGAAGTATGTTGGGAATGCCATCAAGGACAAGAAGTAAGCTACTGGAGCTTTTAAAGTGACTTCTAATGTCTTTTCGTCAATGACCTTGATTCCGACTTCTTCAGCTTTAACTTTACCGGCATTGAATTCTTCACCGTTTTTGATGTAGAACAGCTGGTAAGCATATTCAGATGCTGCTGGCTTGGTATTAGCGTCTAAAGCTCTGAGCCATGCGTATTGGAAATCGGTAGCGGTGACGGCTTGTCCGTCGGACCACTTGGCGTCTCTTAATTTGAAGGTATAAACCATACCGTCATCCGACATTTTGTAGGACTCAGCCATACCTGGGATCGGAAGTTCACTGTCGTCCAGTCTCATCAGACCTTCGTAAAGGTTTGAAAGAACTGTAGCACCGTCAACTGCTGTGTTAAGGGCCGGATCAAGAGTTTTAGGATCTGCTCCTAAATTGTAGCGAACTACTCCACCAGTGGGTGGCTTGATGTCGTTACCGGCAGTTGTGGTTGCACCTGCGGTAGTGGTTGTGTTTCCAGCAGGTGTACAAGCTGCCAGAAGGGATGCCGTGATAGCCAATGTTGAAACTATCGATGTGGCTTTTAGAAACCGTCTTTTCATTAAATTTCCTCCTTCATATTTTGTGGATAATCTTGTTGATCACGATAGAGGTGACAGGCTACGTTACGGCCAGTCCCGCTAACTTCCAATAGCAACGGCTGTTCCTTCGCACAGACATCCATCACATAGGGACATCTCGTCCTGAAATGGCATCCCGAAGGCGGGTTGATGGGTGACGGCAATTCTCCCTGGAGCACGATCCGCTGATGATTTCTGGTCCGTTCGGGATCAGGAATCGGCACGGCCGACAGCAAGGCTTTTGTGTAGGGGTGCATTGGCTTATCATAAACGCCGATTGCGTCTCCTACCTCCACCATTTGACCCAGGTACATAACGCCGATGTCATCGGAGATATGCTTGACCATGGATAGGTCATGAGCGATAAAGAGGTAAGTTAAACCCAGTCTTTCCTGTAATTCTTCCAACATATTGATTATTTGAGCCTGGATGGATACATCCAAGGCCGAAATCGGTTCGTCACAGATGATCAGCTTCGGTTCCACGGCCAAGGCCCGGGCGATTCCGATTCTCTGCCGCTGTCCACCTGAGAATTCATGGGGATAGCGATTGATGTGTTCTTTGTTCAGACCGACGGTCTTTAAGAGCATTTCGATTCGTTCTTTTCGCTCTTTTCCCTTCATTAAGTTATGGATATCAATGGATTCACCTATGATATCGCCTACGGTCATGCGGGGATTCAGTGAAGCATAGGGGTCCTGGAAGATCATCTGCATCTCCCGGCGGACCGACTCCATCTGACGTTGCGTATAGTCGGTTATATCCTTGCCGTCGAATATGATCCGTCCGGCAGTCGGTGTATAGAGCTTGATGATGGTTCGGCCGGCGGTGGTCTTACCGCAGCCGGATTCTCCCACTAAGCCCAGTGTTTTACCTTTTTTGATCTTAAAGGATACTTGATCCACAGCTTTGACTACAGTATCTTTTTTGTTGAAAATACCGGTCTTGACCGGGAAATATTTACAAAGGCCCTGCACTTCCAGCATGACTTCACCGTCATCGCCGGTTTCAAGTTTCGCCAGGTGATCAATATTTTTCTCGAACATGACTTCTGGTGTTTTGGAATTAGTTTCCATCGGGCACACCTCCTCTTAAGTCGACTTTGGGTGCGCTGCTGTGATTTAACCAACAAGCTGCCTCGTGTTTTTCACCCACGGGGAACAGTGGTGGTCGTTTGCTGACACACAGGTTCATAACGTGGGGGCACCGGGCTGCAAAGGGGCAGCCTACTGGCGGCTTGATCAAGTCAGGTGGTGTTCCTTCGATGGGGATCAGTTTTTCCTTAGCACCCAGCGCCGGATTGGGCACTGAATTCAATAAGCCCACGGTATAGGGATGTCGGGGCCGGTAGAATATATCATCCACTGAGCCTTTTTCCACTAAAGTCCCGCCGTACATGACATTGATGCGGCTGCAGACATCGGCAACCACGCCCAAGTCATGGGTGATCAAAATGATCGACGTGTTGGTTTCATCTTTTAATTTCTTCATAAGCTCCAGGATCTGAGCCTGGATGGTGACGTCAAGGGCAGTAGTCGGCTCATCGGCAATGATCAGCTTTGGTCCGCAGATCAAGGCCATGGCGATCATGACCCGTTGGCGCATTCCGCCTGAGAATTCATGGGGATATTGTTTTAGGCGCTTCTCCGGGCTGGGGATACCAACTTTTTTCATCATTTCAACGGCTACTTTGCGAGCTTCCTGCTTGTTCATACCGCGATGTTCGCGTAAGGGTTCCGTCAACTGATATTCAATGGTATATACCGGATTAAGGCTGGTCATGGGGTCCTGGAAGATCATGCCGATCTCATTTCCCCGGATTTTTCGGATCTCTTCATTGCTCATGGTGGTCAGTTCTTTGCCATCAAATTTGATACTGCCTTCTTCGAGCTTTCCATTGGCATCCAAAAGACGCATTACGCTCATCATGGTCACCGATTTTCCGGAACCTGACTCGCCGACTATTCCAATGGCTTCTCCTTTATCCAGATCAATATCAACGCCGCGGATGGCCTGTACAACACCGGCATGAATGTAGAAATTGGTATGGAGGTTTCTGATTTCTAGTAAATTTCCCATTAGATGTACCTCCTATCGTGACATCTTCGGATCAAGGGCATCTCTTAGCCCGTCACCCAGAAGATTAAATGCAAAGATTATAAGGGATATGGCCAATGCCGGAATGATCAGCTGATATGGCTGTTGCTGATAGATCTGCATGGCTTCTGAGACTAAAGTTCCCAATGACGCTTGTGGCGGTGAAATTCCGATCCCGATGTAGGACAGGAAGGATTCGGTAAAAATGGCCGATGGGATCAATAGTGTTGCCGTTACGATGATCGAAGACATGGCATTGGGCAAGAGATGTTTGAACAGAATTCGGCTGTTTTTGGCACCTAGTGTTTTGGCGGCCAAGACGAATTCGGATTCTTTGAGCTGCATAGTCTCACCACGGACGATTCTCGCCATGGACAACCAGGAGGCGACACCCAGGGCAATAACGATGGGCAAAATGCCGGCTTTATTGTCGCCCATGGCGACCATAATTAAGATGACATAGATCTGCATCGGTACCGAATATAGGATATCGACAAATCTCATCATTAAGGCGTCGACTCTGCCACCGGCAAAACCGGCAATGGAACCGTATAAAACACCGATCACAAGGTTTAATACCGTGGCGGCAAAGGCAATGATCAAGGAGATCCGCATTCCGTACATAACTCGAACGAATATATCTCGACCATAGAAGTCGGTTCCGAACAGGTGATCCATGTTTGGCGTTAGGTTCATTTGGGAAAAGTCGATGGTTGCCAGATCATATTTCCAGAACATGGGGATAAAGATGGAGGTTATTGTAGCAATGATGATGAACAATAAACTCAGTAAAGCAAATTTATTGGTTTTAAAGCGGCGCCAGGAATCTTGCCAGTAAGTGGATGCCGGCCGTAAGATCTCTTCCGCATTTAAACCCACGTTTTTCTCAAGTCGGTCAAAGGCATCCACATTAAGATTATTCAGATCGTAATCTGTTTGTAAGTTACTCATGTCTAGGCCTCCTGTCCGTCAATTTTAATTCTTGGGTCAATGACGACGTACAAGATATCTGTAAAGAAGTTTAACAGGATCAGGAACGTGGCATAGAACACGATAACGCCCTGGAGCATCGTATAATCCCGCTGCTGAATGGCGGATACGAATTCACGGCCCAGCCCCGGAATCGAGAAGATCCCTTCAATGGCAAAGGATCCGGTCAGAACACCTGCCACCAACGGTCCGATGTAAGTTACGACGGGAATCAAGGTATTGCGCAGGGCATGCTTGATAATGACTTTGCTGTCCGTTAACCCTTTGGCCCGGGCAGTCCGAATGTAGTCTGATTTAATGACATCCAACAATCGAGATCGGGTCAGTCGGGCGATAAAAGCGATGGGATACCCGGCTAATGCCAAGGATGGCATTATATAGTGTTTCCAGGAGGTCAAGCCCGTGACGGGCAAAAGATCCAGTTTCAATCCAACAAAGAGTAGCAGCAAGGAAGCCAGGACAAAGCCGGGCACCGAAATACCCACGGTTGCGATGATCATGACGATCCGGTCGATAATTTTACCTTGGTTAAAGGCGGCCAGAATACCCAAGAGCATTCCGAATACAACGGAAGTTACGACAGCAACAGCGCCTAGTTTAGCTGAGGCCGGGAACAAATAACCAATATAATTGGAGACCTGATATCCTGGTTTCTTCAGCATGGGTCCTAAATTGCCGGACAAGAGTCCCCGCATATACATTAAGTACTGTTCGAGCAATGGTTTATCCATTCCGAACTGCGCTTTCATGTTGGCCAGAACTTGTGGCGGTACGTTTCGTTCGCTGGTAAATGGACTTCCGGGCATGAGCCGCATTAAGAAGAACACCAGCGTTATGATCAGCCAGATTGTGACAAGACTCATAAAGAGTCTTTTAAGAATGTACTTGGACATTAATTTTCCCCCTCGACCAGTACAGGTATGTAATACAAATGTTTTGATTCTTAATTATTGCATTCTACGATATAAATGTCAAAGATTTATGAATGCATTCATTATTTATTACCGATTTCATTTACCAAACAGTATGTTAAAACATTGTGAAATTTTAAAATCGGTAATTAAATCCCATTACAGAGAAAAACAGGCAAAAACCCTTCCCGATAACGATCCTATTTGTACAGACTGTTAATAGTCAACCTAAATAATCGTCTTTTTTTTGATATTATAGAAACCTTCTTTTAAAAATTTTGAGCCAAAAATATATATTCGTCAGCTCCATCTGTAATCTTTAGCTATTTGGCAATCCCAGACTTCGATTGGTATAAACTGGTTATTCCTCTGCCGAACAACGCCCATCTCTTGAATATATTCAGTTGTAAATGAATATATATTCCTAAACTGCAAGGGCAAACTGGACCACCGTTAGAGCACCAAGCGGAGATCTAAGGTCCAGCGAAA
>JBAQDU010000012.1:0-13427 GCA_049294805.1 Clostridiaceae bacterium | reverse complement strand
CACACAGCGTAATGGTCGATATTTTTAATTAAGGCATCAGACAAGGAGAATGTAACAATGAGTATACATTTAATGCGGTATGAGGAACTAAAGGTATTTTGCGAGGCGGCATACCAGGGCTTTGGTTTTAGCTTGTCCCAAAGTGAACTGATCACCGATGTTTTACTATTGGCGGATCTGTATGGGATCGATTCGCATGGAACAAACCGGATCGTAATGTACCACGAGCAGATTCAAGCCGGATTTATTGATAATCAGGCAATTCCTGAGATCGTCATGGAAACGCAAGTCTCGGCCGTAGTTGATGGGAAACGGGGGATGGGTCAATTGGTTGCCAATTTTGCCACCGACTTAGCAATTCAAAAAGCGAAGAAGTCAGGGATAGGCCTGGTCACCGTCAGGAATTCCAACCACTACGGGATCGCCGGATATTATTCACTGCGGGTCACGAAGGAAGGACTCATCGGTATTTCAATGACCAACTCCAAAGTTAGCGTGACACCGACCTTTGGCAAACAACCTATGATGGGGACCAATCCGTTTGCGTTTAGTTTCCCGGCCCAGCCGCAACCTTTTAATTTTGATGTTGCGACCTCAGTGGTTTCGGTGGGGAAAGTCGAAGTTTATAACAAACTGGGAAAAGAGCTTCCCCTTGGTTGGGGAATGAATTCGGATGGCGTCGATGATATCGATGCGGCCAGAGTCCTTCAAGATGTAATGGACGGAAAATCCGGGATGCATCCTTTAGGCGGCGGCACCGAAGAATTCGGCGGCCACAAGGGGTATGGGTTTTCCATGGTTGTTGAGATCTTCTCTTCGATTTTATCAATGGGAACCACTTCAAATAAAACAGAACAAGACGGGACAGCCGGAATCTGCCATTTCTTCGCAGCCATCGATCCCAAGATATTTGGAGACCCTGGTGCCATTTCGCACCATTTGGAAGAATATCTCAATGAAATCAGAAATTCTGACAAAGCAGTAGGACAAGGCAGAATATTTACTCATGGTGAAAAAGAAGTAGAGAGTTATAACAACCGCATTCAAACAGGGATTCCGGTGAATGAAAAAACCATTTTGGAAATAAAGGCCGTTGCCAAGGATTTGGGAATGGACTTTTATGAATACTTCCCGGGGTTAGCCAATGAAGTTTAGAAAAGGCTTAACTCGGCTTACCCCGTATAGACTTGAAACGGACAGGGCTGGCAACCTGATAGTTTTCTAGTATTAGCAGAGAAAGGGGCGGTTCGAACTACTTAAAATTTAAAAAAAGTTTGACGCAAAATGAAGCAGGCTAAATTAAGCCCTAGGGGCCCCTGGGAGCGGCTTGAGCAATTGGAATGTTTAAGACCTAGCTGGAGCGGATGAGGCTCTTACAGCGCCGTTAAATAAGCTCTAGGCGGCGAAAGAGGGCTTGGGCTTCAAGGGATAAAGAAAATTGATGAATTCGGGCAACGTTAAGACGATATCTTTTAAGAGAAGAATAAATCATTGGAATGTATATAGTGCCAATGAATTAACATAAAGAGAAAATTTTTCTTTGAGACTATTTAATTTAAAAACCACCTTCAAACAGCCGTAAAAATGCAGTTTGAAGGTAGTTTTTTTAGTTTTTGGCCATGGAAATACCCCCAATTCGCGACGATCAGTACCAAAGAAAGAAGAGTAAGGCTGCATTAAAATGTAATGATGAAAAAATAATTTCTTTATTATCAAATAATTAGTTGAAGTTATAAAATAAATTTCATATATAATTACATAAAAAACACAAATTTAACATCGTCCATTCCACATTTGATAATTTATCAGGGTAAATATAAAGAAGTTGTAAAGATAAAACGGGCAAGTTCATGAATTTTCATAAGATAAACTGATAAACTTTGCACCTTCCATTTACAAGGTTTTACATACAACCCAACAAAACCATAACAAAATGATAGAAAATACAACAATTACACGACAGATAGGCAATCAAATCATTTGAAAAATAAAATAAAGATTGAATATATTGTAACTATTTTGTAATATACATTTGAATGACAAAACGGTAACAGAAATCATTTAAATTGGGGAACGGGAGATTAACATGAAAAATAGAAACCTGAAGCTTAAAGTTATGGTTGCTGTAGCGATTGCAGTTTCAATTGGTATGGCACCTATGTCTGGGGCTATTGCAGAAGCGTCCACGATTAAAGCAAAATCCAATGTTAATGTTAGAACTGCAGCTAGTAGTAGTTCAGAAAAAATTGACTATGTTAATGCTGGGGAAATCGCAAATTATCTTGGCACAGTAAATGGATGGGCAAAGATCGAATTTAATGGCAAAATCGGCTTTAGCAGCGAAACCTATTGGACGGGAAATACGGCGACAGCCACGGGTAATGTCAATATTAGATCATTGGCAAATAGCAGCTCACAAAAAGTGGGATATGCAGTGGCCCAAACAGAAGTCAAGGTACTAGGTCGTTGCGGAACTTGGCTCTATGTGGACATGGATGGGGTAAGAGGATTTAGCAGTAAATCCTACTATGATATCTCGGATACTTTATTCTACAGCCTTCCCTATGTTGCTTCAGGAGTTAATTTACCAACACCTCCAGTTGTTACGACACCAGCACCATCAACGATCAACGCCGGCGATGTTTATAAATTGAATGTGAATGTACCGGGATATCTTAATGTAATTGATGCCAAAGCCGGATCCAATGCAATTAATACAATGAATTCTGGCACCTACTATGTTTATAAAGTCTATGATGGACTATTTAATATTTCCCGAAAGACTGGATCCGCAGGAGCTTGGATCGATCCTAGTAAAAATACCAACGGGACAACACCGGCTCCAACACCGGTTCCAACGCCAGCTCCAACGCCGGCTCCAACTCCAACACCGACTCCAACACCGGCTCCAACACCAGAAGTTCAAATCAAGGCAGGCGATAAATTCACGCTAAAGGATTCACTCAATGGGTATTTAACTGCAGCTGATGCCCAAGATGAATTAAATTCAGCTCGGACGTTGGATGCCGGAACATATTTTGTTTATAAAGTATATAGCGGAATGTTGAATGTTTCGAAGACTCAAGGAGCCCCTGGTGCTTGGATCAATCCAGAATGTAAAGATGTTGCCGCGGATTCTGCAGCAGAAACTCCCACCAGCTCTGATATCGCAGCTAAAGTCATTGAAACAGCGACCTCCGTTTTGGGAAGAATGTATGTTTATGGTGGAGCATCCCTTTCGACTGGATTTGATTGCTCTGGCTTGACACAGTATTCATACCGGCAGGCAGGCATCATAATTCCTAGAACAGCCAGCCAGCAATGGGCCGGAATAGCCAATAAGGTCACAGATCCACTACCCGGAGACATTATAGTTTTTGCCAGAGACGGTGAAGTCTATCATGTGGGAATCTATATTGGGGACAATAAGATGATCCATTCTCCGACAGCGGGTAAAAGAATCGAAATTAAAGATTTGACCTGGCATTATAAAAACAATTTGGTTCGTGGTTTCTTAAGACCCACCAAATAGGAAATGATCCAACAATAACTGATATAGTTAAAAACCCGATTCGAAAGTTCGAGTCGGGTTTTTTATTCCAAGAATTAGAACCACTGGGATTTTAGGACAATTCTTCTCAAAACAAGCCATTTAGAGGATATTTTGAAAAGCAAATACAGATTATCGCATTACAAACCCAAAAGATTGACAGAATACGTCAATTAGCGGTTCACAATTTCTATTTCTTTATCTATAATTATATTAGGAATTTTTAACTCATTAAACAAATACTAAGGAGCGATTAAATGAACAATTGGATTATTGGAGCGACCCTGTCAGGTCTCTTGGCGATTGGACTGGCGTACTTTTTGACGACTTGGATTATCAAACAGGATACCGGAACTGAACGCATGAAAGAAATATCAGGTTTTATTCGAGAAGGTGCTATGGCATTCCTCAAGCAGGAATACATGTATATGGTAGTAATATTAACAGTATTCTTTATCATAATTTTCATCGGAATTAACTCAACGACTGCTTTCTTATTCCTGTTTGGTGCCATCTTGTCAGTATTGGCTGGCGCCATTGGAATGAATGCTGCAACTCAAGGAAATGTCAGAACTGCAGCAGCTGCTCAAAACCAAGGAATGGGTGCAGCCCTTAAAGTTGCTTTCCGATCCGGCGCAGTAATGGGATTGGCCGTAGCCGGCCTTGGTTTATTCGGAATTGGATTATCATTAACTCTACTGGGGGTTGATGCTTACAGCGTCATCACTGGATTCTCACTGGGGGCTTCCTCCGTTGCGTTATTCGGTCGAGTGGGCGGTGGTATTTATACCAAAGCTGCTGACGTAGGAGCTGACCTTGTGGGAAAAGTCGAGGCAGGTATTCCTGAGGATGATCCAAGAAACCCGGCCGTTATTGCCGACAACGTCGGAGATAATGTCGGTGATGTGGCTGGAATGGGTTCGGACCTATTTGAAAGCTATGTCGGATCCATCATTTCAGCAATTACATTAGCAGTTACCATTGAAAAAGTGGTGCCGTATTTCGGAGCTGAATTTGCCATTCCGGTCCTGCAGGGAACTCTGTTCCCCCTCTCGGTGGCAGCCATCGGAATATTGGCTTCCATCGCAGGGATCTTCAACGTTAGAGGAAATTCCAATCCGGCCAGAGCTCTTAACTTAGGCACCTACATTTCCAGTGCTATCGTTTTGATCATGTCTGTGGTGTTAAGCCAATTCTTCTTTAAGACCTTTAACCCGGCGTTATCGATCATATCCGGTATTATAGTTGGGCTTTTGATCGGTAAAGTAACCGAATTCTACACCTCCGATGTTTACTCATCAGTACGTCGGATCGCTGCTCAATCTGAAACTGGGACTGCAACAAACATCATTTCCGGACTCAGCGTTGGAATGTATTCCACACTTTGGCCAATTGTCATCATTTGTGGCGGAATTCTCGTATCATTCGCATTCTCCGGACTGTATGGAATTGCTTTAGCAGCAGTCGGGATGCTCTCGACCACTGCTATGGTCGTATCAGTCGATGCCTACGGACCGGTGGCAGACAATGCCGGTGGAATTGCCGAGATGAGCAAGATGCCGGAAGAAGTGCGTGTGATCACCGATACATTGGACTCGGTTGGAAACACAACAGCAGCCATTGGAAAAGGCTTTGCCATCGGTTCAGCTGCACTGACAGCATTGGCCTTGTTCTCATCTTATGCACAAGTTGCAAAACTGACTGAAATTAGTTTATTGAGTCCCACCGTAATCGTTGGGTTATTACTGGGTGGAATGCTTCCATTCCTATTCTCTGCCTTGACAATGGATTCAGTTGGCCGGGCAGCGGATGAAATGATCAAAGAAGTTCGACGCCAGTTCAAGGAAAAGCCAGGTATCATGTTGGGAACTGATAAACCGGACTATGCCCGGTGTGTTTCAATTTCAACCAACCATGCCCTAAAGGAAATGCTGGCCCCTGGATTTGTTGCATTACTCTCACCCGTTGCCGTAGGATTCATCCTGGGCAAAGCAGCCTTAGGCGGCCTGTTAGCCGGCTCATTGGTCAGTGGTGTGCTTTTGGCGATCTTCATGTCCAACTCCGGTGGTGCCTGGGATAATGCGAAAAAATATATTGAGTCCGGTAAACATGGCGGTAAGGGATCCGTTGCACACAAAGCAGCCGTTGTGGGAGATACCGTCGGTGATCCTTTCAAGGATACATCAGGACCTTCCATCAATATCCTGATCAAGCTCATGACCATCATTTCATTGGTATTTGCCCCCTTGTTCATGAGATAAGGTAAACTTAGTCCCATAATGACAAAGGACAAAAGACAAAGGATAAATGATAAATGACAAAAGATAAATGACCACAAATTAAGCAAATTCAATAAATCAAGAAAGGAACCGAGATCTTTAAGATTCGGTTCCTTTTTATCGTATTTTGGTAAAATTAGCCAATAAAGCCAAAGCAGCAGATAAAAGCAGGGTTGTTAAGAGAAAATCAGATTACCGGCGGTAAATTGCTTTATTGCCGGAAAACAAAAAAAACCAGCTTGTGTTCTATGCTAGAGTAAAAAATATTGTTATTTGAAAGAGAGGATCAGCCTGATGCAAAGCGTAATTGAACTGGATGATGAAATATTTTTAAATGATGCCTACTTAATGGCTGATTGGTTAGAACATGAGGACATTACTCGATTTATCTCAGAAGGTCCCGAAATCAGTAATAAAATCCGTTCTTTTCTACAGTATACGACTTGTCCCATCGTTACTCATATGTTCTGCAATGGGGGCAATTTCTATATGGTGAAGCAGAATGGCCGCTCCATCGGATATCTTAAACTCGTCGATAAGGGAAACCGAGTAGCAGAAATCGTGGTTGTCATTGGGGATGAAGCCATGTGGAACAAAGGGTTTGGTACCGCCGCCGTTAAATTGGCCATGCAGGAATGTTTCTTCCGGCTTCGCTATGAGCGGTTATCGGCGGTGATCCGACACGGCAATGAAGGCAGTCACCATGTATTCTCCAAAGCCGGGTTTACAGTGGACTGCACGTTGAATTCCTCTATCCGCTATGTATTGGAACTGGATCAATATCTCAAATTAGCTGCTTAAGTTAAGCATTTTTTAAGACCATGTCTAAAGTTTAAAAAACCTCGACGAAGACCCCAGGGGATACCAACCAGGGGGCCTTCGTCGAGGTTAAGTTTATTGTTAGTTTATTGGTAAAACCAAACCGCGTTGCATTGCATAAGTGATGTTTGGCGACGTAGCAAACACTTGGCTTTTATTGGGTTCAATCCAATGATTTGACCGCTAAACTTATGGAATGTCAATTTCATAGTTATCTTTGGTGATCTTTCGGTAAAGATCTGCAATTTCCTTATTATTCACAATTTCCAACAGCGTTACGGCGTAACGTAAGGCATCCATAAAGTTTTCCTCATGGAGCAGAAATTGGGCGATGCCTTTGCGGTAATATAATCCATGGAGAACTTTAAAATTACCGGAAAACTGAGTAAACCGAATTCCTTCATCTGCAAATTTCAGCGCTTTGTGATGTTGGTCAGTCAGGTGATAATGATAGGAAAGGTTAAAGATGGTGGTCAGAAAAACGTTCTGTTCCGTTACGATTAGATCATGGTAGAGGTTATACTTGCTATAAATTGATTCCAGGATTTGAAGCGATGTGGCATAGTTCTCCAGTTGACCTTCCAGCAGAGCCAGTAAATTTAACAACCGAATTTCCCATAAATTAAAAGTGATAGATTCCAGCTTATGCCATTTTAGTTCAGGGTTGTTTTTTTCCAGGACGTTTCGAATTTCTAAACTCATTTCGCGCCGCTGGATATCCTTTAAATTTTGATCAAAATAGCGAACCGCATTTTTGAGAAAACATTCCAGTAGATTAAGTTCACTGGCATTGATTAAGTCTCGATTCATGCCGGATTTAATGTATTCATGATAGGAATGATAGCATTGTAATAGCTTGCTGGGATTATTACTTTGGATGGCTTCATCTGCTGAGGCCATTATGTTGACTAAACTGATGTCTTGACGATATTTGAGAAACACCGCAGTAATATCGATTTTATAAGCGAGAGATAGTAGCTCCAATGTATCAAATTTTGGGATCACTAGACCTTTTTCGATTTTCATCATTGTGTTTTCACTGATACCAACTCGATCACGTACATCAGTTTGAGTTAGGTTCAGCGACTTTCTGATTAATTTCATTACCTGACCGAACTCATTCATATTGTAAGTTTCTACCACGATGTCACCTCCGTCTGAATAATTCAAAACCCACATTCAAATGCGGATTTTTATTCATGCTTTTATTATATTATAAAAGTAGAAAAGGTGATGTGAATTCACATCAATTTTTCAAATTTTTCCTTCATCCATTACCCTCGTAAGTATTTGGATGTCCAATGACATTCTTATTATGGATTTTACCTCCCATAATACAGATAATTATCTTGCAGTCATATGAAGTGCGTGAGAGCTTCATATGACCTTTTTTTATTGAAATAGAAGACTTGAAACAGAGTTAAAGCCTGTTTAAATTTAGAACCGATATTCGACTCGCTATTTAAAGTATCCAAGGATTCACTTTATTAGAATTGATTTTTTTTACGGTCAAGGTCAAGAAGGGGTCTTCGGTTTATTATAGTAAAACCAGATGAACAGGTAGAGTGCTCGATTATTTATACAATGAAGGTATGCATTTATTTGCATAAAAGACGTATATTATGCAAATAAAACGAAATCAAAATAAACTAAATCCACTGATCAAAAGGGTACGTCTTCACAAGAGCCTGATCAAATTGAACACACAATTCTGAAAGAATGAATCCATTTAACATTAGAACGGATTGATTTTAGTAGGTAGGACTTAGTTTGGGCTTCAACTTAATACTCTGTCCCGGTGGTTATTTATTGAACCGATAATCACGGTAAGTAAGCTTATTTTAAAATAAGCATTGAGATTAGTGATGAAACAGGTTATGAATTAAGCATTAGGATATGCATTAAAAATGAATAAAGAGTGGAAGCGCTGTTGATAGAACCCATTCTGTGATATGCTTTACTGGATAAGATAACTTGCCAAGAGCGCTAAAAAATCAACAGACAAAGCAATATACTAATTGTACTAATGGTGCTAGTTGTACAAGTCAAAGAAAAAATGGAGTGAGAAATTTGAAAAGACAAGTTCAGGAAATTCGACGGGGATTTGATGGAATTGACGGGGCTGGGGTTCATTTGGTCCGGGTATTGAGTTCGGCAACGGTTAAAAAACTGGATCCCTTCTTGATGCTCGATGTATTTGATTCCAAAGATTACAACGACTATATCGCTGGGTTCCCGCTGCATCCGCATCGGGGCATCGAAACGATCACGTATCTGATAGCTGGAGCCATCGATCATGAAGATTCCATTGGTAATAAAGGGACAATTCTACCAGGTGGAACCCAGTGGATGACTTCAGGTTCAGGCATCCTCCATCAGGAAATGCCGCGTAAATCCGATGAAATGATCGGATTCCAACTGTGGCTCAATATGCCGCAAAAAGATAAAATGGCGCCACCGGCTTATCGGGAAGTTAACCAAAATCAGATGCCGGTTTATGAACAAGGCGGACTTAAGGTTAATCTGATCTCCGGGGAATTTAATGGAGTTCACGGTGAAATTGAGGCGGATTATGTGAAGCCCCAGGTCTATTATGTCGAGCTCGCCAAAGACCAGGTATTTGCTAAAACCTTGGCCACAGAAGATACAGCTTTTATCTACATTTTCCGGGGCGAAGTCAAGATCGGGGAAGACATCGTTGATTTTAAAAACGGCGTACTGCTGACACCTGGCGATGAAGTAGAAATTACGGCAACAACACCAAGTCAATTCCTGTATATTGAAGGCAAGAAGCTGGAAGAAACGATTTCTTGGGGCGGTCCCATTGTGATGAATACCAAAGCAGAACTGGACTTGGCTTTCACAGAACTAAGAGAAGGCAATTTCCTTAAAACCAATCACATCATTGGAGTTGAGACGTTAAATCACTAATCTAGGGCCAGAATCGATCGAAAAAACACAGCCTCGGGCATTTTAAATAATGCCCGGGGCTGTGTTACATTGTGCGCCCGGCATGGGCGATAACTTGGTGGTGAAAGTCCACTACGTGCTCGGTAGCAGGAAGCGTTAGCCGAAGGCAAGGGTGTCCACCGCGAGGTGGAATCTGAAGGAAGCCGGATGTCAGGGCGAGGAGTTCTGGCGGGCAAAATTTCGGACCGACGAACAGAAACCTCATATAAGGCCGAATTGGAACGGACGATTCTGCAATACAAGAAGAAGTCCAATGCTACCCGAATTCCATACGGTAAATGAGGCGGTCACATGAAAGGAAAGTTATCGTTCTTACCCGGGGAGGTCTCACAAACGTTCGGTAGGGGTTAATCCGAAAGACGGAGTAAAGCTTGTTGTGAGAAGTCAGCAGAAGTCATAGTACCGGTTTTTTTTTCGCCGGGAAGGACAGAACAGTCGTAAGCCTTGAGTAAATATTGAAAGGAGGTCGGTGTGTTGAAAGCAGAATACCGAAAGGGCTGCCCGCAAAGGGATGACGTGGAACGTGAAGAGTATGCGGGAGCGCAGAGCACCGGCTCTCAGGAAAGTAAAGAAAGAGGCGGTGCAATGGACCTGCTTGAGGGAATTCTGAACAGGGATAACCTCAACGAAGCCTTCAAGCGGGTCAAGAGCAATCAGGGAGCGCCTGGAATCGACGGCATGACCGTCGAGGACGCGCTTCCCTGGTTGAAGGAACATAAGGAAGAGCTATTACAGAGCCTCCTGGACGAAAGTTTCAAGCCAAGTCCGGTGCGACGTAAAGCGATTCCGAAACCAGATGGTGGAGAGCGAAAGCTGGGGATTCCAACGGTCATTGACCGGGTGATCCAACAGGCGATTGCTCAAAAGTTACAACCGATCTTCGAACCGCTCTTCACAGATGGAAGCTACGGTTACCGTCCGAAAAGAAGCGCACAGCAAGCCATGCAGAGAGTGAAGAAGTATGCAGAGGAAGGATACATCTACGTTGTAGAAATAGACTTATCAAAGTACTTTGACACAATCAACCATGACCTGCTCTTAAACTTACTGAGGAAGCATGTCAAAGATCCCAGGGTGATTCGGTTGATCAAGAAATACTTGAAAAGCGGAGTCATGGAAAACGGGATAATCTGCAAAACCGAAGAAGGATCACCTCAGGGCGGGCCATTATCGCCACTCTTAGCGAACATCTACCTGAATGAATACGATCAGGAAATGAAGCGTCGCGGGGTGCCGGTTGTTCGATACGCAGACGACAGTGCGCCACGAAGGCGTGTCCAAGTAGCGTAAGCTACATGAAGACAGCTATGCTGTATAGACGATGGTGGTGGGCCCACCGGAACCGCCATACAGGTGGAGGTTTCAAACTACCTTAAGGTGCTGTGGACAAAAAGCCATGGTATTGAGCGTTAAGGAAAAGGCAGTTTAATCTGTCAAGTAAGCATTAAGAAGACGAAGGACCATATGAACCACTGACGAAAGTATCGAAAGCGTAGAGATTTCATCAAAACCAGGGGGTTGTCGTTAACCTGGGATGAACCTAATGGAAACCTGTTTACTGATTAGGTGGTGAGCGGTACAAAGGTGGCGTGAACTTAATGCAGGCGTTTATACGGAACGTGGGAACCCACGGGCTGATGTTAAGGGAGTATACCAAGTGGAAGAACTACAAGGTAAGAGTACCGATGCAGTCATGGGGGCAGACCTTGTTGTAGTAGTGAAGAAGTATCTGTAATGGATATGGAGCGAAGAACAAGGGTTATCCAGTTTCAAGAGTAGGCCAACTTTATAAGGAGGAGCGTATGAAAGAAACAAAGCCATATAGTATTTCGAAGAAAATAGTGCTAGAAGCTTTTAAAAGAGTGAAGGCAAACAATGGAACGTATGGAGTGGATGAGCAATCTATAGGGAAATTTGAAGAAAATCTCAAAGATAATCTTTATAAAATCTGGAATAGGATGTCATCAGGTACATACTTCCCAAAACCAGTACGTGCAGTAGAAATACCAAAGAAAAGTGGAGGAACACGTACCCTAGGCGTCCCAACAATAGAGGATCGAATAGCGCAGATGGTAACAAAGTTATATTTTGAACCAGATGTAGAAGCGATGTTCTATGAAGACTCCTATGGATATAGACCTAATAAATCAGCAAAACAAGCACTAGAGGTAACAAGAACCAGGTGTTGGAGAAAAGACTGGGTGTTAGAATTTGACATTAAAGGTCTTTTTGACAACATCAGGCATGACTACCTATTGGAAATGGTAAGGCGTCATTCAAATGAGCCATGGATTCTTCTCTATGTAGAGAGATGGCTGAAAGTGCCATTCCAAATGAAAGATGGTTCACTTAGACAAAGAACAGCCGGAACACCGCAAGGTGGAGTAATAAGTCCTGTTCTGGCGAATCTATTTCTTCACTATGCTTTTGATGATTTTATGGAAAAACAGTTTCCCCATATATCATGGGCAAGATATGCTGATGATGGTATAGCGCACTGTGTTTCGCTAGAACAAGCCAAAAATCTACAGGACAAATTGGTACAGAGATTTCAGCGTTTTGGTTTAGAGCTAAACCTAGAGAAGACAAGAATTGTATACTGTAAGGATGAGGACCGGAAAGGAAACCACGAGTATACTTCATTTGACTTCTTAGGATATACTTTTAGGCCAAGGCATGCAAAGAATAGGTATGGAAAGTTCTTCACGAACTTTCTTCCAGCCGTAAGTGAGAAAGCTAAAAAGGCAATAAGGAAACAAGTTCGAAGCTGGAAATTACAGCATAAATCTGATAAAACGCTCAATGATATTGCCAATATGTTCAATAGAAAGATACAAGGTTGGATGAACTACTATACATTTTTCTATAAATCTGAATTCTATGAGGTATTGAGATACATAAACAGTGCCTTAATAAAGTGGGTTAGAGGAAAGTTTAAGAAGAAGAATTCGAAGCGAAAAGCAGAACGGTGGTTAGGAGAAATTGCCAAACGAGATAGAAGAATCTTTGCACACTGGAAAATCGGAATATTACCATCGGCTGGATAATGGGAGCTGTATGAGCTGAGAGGTTCACGTACAGTTCTGCGAGAGGCTTAAGGGGAGGTTCCTTAGGCCTACTCTCTTCGTGGTACTGGCGAAAAGTAAGAGAGCGGCTGAGCGCTTACTGGAATCGAGCCGGCACTTTCTGGAAGATAAACTGAAACTGACTCTGAACAAAGAAAAGAGCCAGGCCATCAGCATCTATTCCAGGAAATTCAAGTTTCTGGGTTTTGCCATGGGAAAGAATGGAAAAGGAATCTATATCCGAGTCCATGCAAAATCCTTGACCAAAGCAAAACGAAAACTTAAAGAGCTGACTCGCCGAAATCAGGGGCGAAACGTCCGGAAAGTCATGGAAAACGTGAAGGTCTATATTCGTGGATGGATTGGCTATTACCATATAGCGGACATGAAGCGGATAATGCAGACCTGGAATGAGTGGCTGAGAAGAAGATTCCGCATGTACATCTGGAAACAATGGAAGAAACCCAGAACAAAGGTTCAAAGTCTGTGTAAATTGGGAGTACCGAAGTGGCAGGCATACCAATGGGGAAATTCCAGACTGGGCTACTGGAGGATATCGGGAAGCCCGGTGTTAACATGTTCAATAACAAACAAACTGCTCGCCCAAGCCGGATATTATGACATCCAGGCCCGGTACGAGCAGATACGTTGCACTTAAGCGGTCTGAACCGCCGTGTACCGAACGGTATGCACGGTGGTGTGAGAGGTCGGTAGCTGAAGTAATCAGCTACCTCCTACTCGATT
>JBAQDU010000011.1:0-12274 GCA_049294805.1 Clostridiaceae bacterium | reverse complement strand
CGGCGATATGGGCGCACTTCCGGACTTCCTGCCAGGCTATCAACGACCGGAGCAACCGGCCACGAAAGAGCGCTTCAGTAAGATCTGGGGAGATTTTTCTTGTCTGCGGGGAAATAACATTATTCAGATGTTCAATTTGATCGATGAAGGGAAGATGAAAGCAATTTTTGTCGTCGGCGAGAACCCGGTCTTATCGGACCCGGATCAGACGCACACCATCCATTGCCTGGAAAAAGTTCCATTTTTGGTCGTTCAGGATATCTTCATGACTGAAACTGCTCAATTTGCCGATGTCATTCTCCCGGCTGCCAGCTTTTTAGAGCGAGAAGGCACCTACACCAATACGGACCGCCGAGTTCAAATGATCCATAAAGTCATTGAACCCATCGGCGACTCCAGACCGGATTGGGCGATCATGGTGGATATCATGAAACGGATCGGTATGGATGTTGATTATCAAAACGCTTCCGACATTATGGATGAGATCAATGAAGCAACTGATATTTACGGCGGGATCACCCACCAGCGTATTAAAGAAGTCGGCATTCAATGGCCTTGTCCTGATAAAAACCATCCAGGAACGCCGATCCTTCATGTCGGTGAGTTTAAACACGGCAAGGGTCTCTTTACGGTCAATGATTTTGAATATATTGGGGATCAGCGCAGTGCGGAGTATCCATTTATTGTAACGACCGGACGAGTCACTCATCAATACCATACGGGCACCATGACTCGAAAAGTCTGGACTCTGGCCTTAGAATATCCCCATGGATTTGTCGAGATCCACTCCAAAGACGCCGAAGCCCTCGGCATCAAAGACCATCAGCGCATCAGGATCACCTCGGCTCGGGGAAGCATTGTTGCTCCGGCCTTGATCACCAACCGCATCAACGAAAAGACGCTGTTCGTGCCATTTCATTTTGCTGAATCTCCAGCCAACCGGCTGACGGGACAAAATCTAGATCCTTTTATTAGTATACCGGCGCTGAAGGTTTCAGCAGTAAAGATCGAGGTGGAATAATGGAAACAACTAAACTGTATACACTTAAAAATGAACACCTGGATCAGGTACTTAATATCTGGAATGAAAAAAGTTCAGTCTATGTACCGTCGGGGAAAGGCAGAGATATCCAATTATTGCCGTTGTCCGAAGCCAATCGAACCGAGGATTATATTAATTTGACCTTGCCGGTGAAAGAAATGATCTTTGAACAAAAGGAAAGCCTTTTTATCTGGAAGCGCACGGACAACAACATTACAGTGGAAGGTCTGGCCGGACAGCATGCAAAAAACAGGATCCTCTATGGCATCAGAGCCTGTGATACCTATGGCGTAGCCTACACTGACCGGTTTTTCCTCAATGAGTTTCCGGACCCTAACTATGGCTCCAGACGATCTGAAACCACCATAGTCGCAGTAAACTGCCTCAAAGCCGGACCGCATTGTTTTTGTACGTCCATTGGAACCGGTGTCTTTTCAACTGGCGGCTATGACCTGGCGTTTACCCCCATGGATGGCTATCACTTGATCGAAGTGAAAACACCCAAAGGGCAAGCTTTGATCGATGAAGCAGCTGACTTGTTTACGCAAATTGATGAGAGCATACTTTTAAAACAGACCGCTCTACGGGAAGCCGTTGAAGACAGTTTCCCTTTGAAAATGGACTTGACCAATCTTTGGGATGACATGGCAAAAACCTTCGACGCCGACTTCTGGACAGACGAAGCCAATGCCTGTATCGCCTGCACCGGCTGCACCAACGTGTGCCCAACTTGCACCTGTTTCAATGTTGTTGAGGAAAATGTCAGTAAAGATCAAGGAACCCGAGTCCGGTATTGGGATTCCTGCCAAATCAGTCATTTTACGAGAAATGCAGAATATCACAACCCCAGAAGCGCAGTGTCTCGAGTCCGGTATCGGATCTACGATAAGCTAAAATACATTGAAGAGCGCTTTGATCATAAAGGCTGTTCAGGCTGTGGCCGCTGTACCGATGTCTGCCCAACTTATATCAGCATCATCGATATTATTGGAAAGATCCAAAAGGCTGCCAAAGAGAATCCGGAACCGGCAGCGATCCATCAGACGACTAAAATCCGGCATGAAATCATGGATCACCAAGTTAAATCGCGCAATGGACTTTTTGCACCAGATGTAGCAACTATAACTAAGGTACAAAAGCTAACACCGGACATATTCCGAGTTACTGTAAAATATGATGATCCTGAGTTGATCAAAAACTATGACCACAAAGGCCAATTCTTCCAGGTTACAGTGTTTGGTGAAGGCGAAGTCCCGCTGTCCATCCCATTTGGACCCAGCGAGACGGCCGAACTGGTATTTGACTATAAAAATGTCGGTTCGGTAACTGATAAATTGTTCCAAATGAAAGTAGGGGAGAAAGTCGGTCTGCGCGGACCCTATGGACGAGCTTTTCCCTATGAATCTCTGAAAGATCACAATTTAGTATTCATTGGTTCAGGCGTCGCCATGGCACCCCTTCGGACCGTGATTATACCCGTGATTGATCACGCTGACGAGTTTAAACAAGTTTTCGTGATGGCCAGTGCCCTGGAATACGATAAACTGCTTTATAAAGAAGAAATGGCAGACTGGGATAAGCTCCATAACGTGACGGTAAAGTATGCCATAAAAGAACCCACCGATAAAGTCGAAGCCCATCGTGGCTTTGTAAATGACCTATTACCAAGCTTAGACCTAGACTGGTCCGATACAACGGCATTGGTGTGTGCTTCTCCGGAACGAATCAAAAAAGTAGCCAGAGATCTCTTGGAACTCGGCATGAAGCCCACCAATATCCTAGTAACACTTGAGACCCATATGCGTTGCGGTGCCGGGAAATGCGGCCATTGCAAAGTCGGCAGTCACTACATGTGTGTGGATGGTCCGGTCTTTAACTATGAAGAAATGATGGCTCTACCACCTGAATATTAACTAAAACACAAAAATCTTGGTTCCTCAGTCAATTGATAGATTCCTTCTTGATTAACAGTGATTATAATTTCACTGTTAATCAAGAAGAGAATATCAAAATGAGGTTAACCGAGCTTTAATCAGATAACAATGACATTCCAGGGATGCTGACCATAGCTGGGGGTCAACAAATGTATATGATAGCCAGATATGAACAGCCTGGTGGAAAATAATCGTAAATATTACTCTCATAAGCTTTGGCAGGGAGCATTTCCTGTTTCAGAGATTTTAATATAGTAGAACTCAATCTCTGCTAACATAACTACTGGTGGTGCTATCAGTTTTACTACCAGTATAAAAATTTCAATTCGATGATAAAAACAACATTAACCATTTCTATCAAAAATTGGAGGGTGTTAAAGTGAAAAAGTTAATGTTTAATTTGTTGCTTTCTGTATCTTTATTTGTTGTAGTAAGTATACTAATGCCGGTGGCAAATACCGGTCTTTCAATAATTGAACTCTTTCTTAATTTAAGGGTTCAGGGGCCTACAGAAATAACAAGAACTTTGGAGTTAGTTAGTTATTTAATATTTTTGCCTGTATTAGCTTACATGTTATCTAGGTTGATCTATAAAATTATTTTTAAAAAAACTGATGTCTCTTTCAACGGGATTTATTTCGGTTTGGGTTTTCTAATTATCATTTTAGGGACCATTTTATTAATTACTTACAGTACAAGATCGATATTTTCAATACCACTCTACGATAACAAGGTCTCTAAATTATTATTGAATTATCAAAATATATTTAAAAAATCTTTCGATTTTAGAACTTCGATTATAATAGAAACTACATTCCATAACTTACTAATTGTGCTATTTGGAACAGCAGGTATAAATAGATATTTAAAAAACAAGAAAAGCATTAATTAAGTCCAGTAGTAAAGCGGCTGAATCCTCAAGGAGCCACCCTTGAAATTATCTCGATTTGAGAAAAAAACGTGACGGTATTGAACTTGCTCCTCCAACTCGATGTTGGTGTAACAATTCAAAAAGAATAGATTGGGTATAATATTAGATACTATTTATACTTTTTATTTGATAAAAAATTAAAAGATAAGTATCCACCATAGATATCTATGTTTGCCAATAGCTTTGAAGTCGGGTTCCCTGTAGTTGGATTCTTTTATCAGTAGTGGATATATGAATGTGTGGGGCAGAATAGAAACCAACCACTGGTGGGATTTTAACTTGCCAAACACACAAGACAAGCCAATCAATGAACGAATGCGAGGAGAACCAAAATGGCAAGAGGATCCAAAATACTGATCGATGAGAAAATAAAGCAATCCGAGACCTCCCTGGCCAAGGCCAAGTCCAAATACGATGCTGAAGCTGCTTTGCTGAAAGAACTGCTCCAGAAGAAAAAGGCAATGAGGGACCAGGAAATAATGGAAGCAATCGCGAAAAGCAAACGTACATATGAAGAGATCTTGGACTACATCAATAGCAATCCTGATAGAGGTTAATTCTGCCTGAACAATTTTTAATGGTAAAATTTCAGGAAGTTAAGGTATCAAGGGCATGAAGTAATTTAAAATCCACAACCGCATCTAACCAAGACGCACTGGGAATTACAGAAAAAGGTGTTATTGCTCGTCTAGTTGCCTAGATTTGCAACAACACCTTCAGACTATACACAGACATTAAAGTAAGCCCGTATTTTACTTTTGGATGCTTTTGAAATATTCAGTCACACTTTTTTGAGATTTAATAATCGTGTCTTTATCATTTATTTCCTGTGTGCTTAACCCCCAACCAGATATAAAGTGATCTCCATATTTATCTTGATAAATATGGAATATATATTTTTTATTCAATTCAGGGAATGTGCTTCCATCAAAATTCTCGAAATAATAGGTATTATCCTTATCTATCTCTGTCAGCATCTTCTTTGTTTTTTCAGCTTTTGCATCACCTTCCACGAAGGACTTCTCCATTTCTCTATAAGGCAGATAACCACCCTCTACAAAAATTGTTATTGTTTCACCGGTTTTAAAGAAACTTCCTTTCATAACTTTATCTATTATTATGGTGATGGGTGAATATGGCATCACAAACATTTTCTTTTTTTCTGAATAATTTCTTGCAACCCCGATCTCTACCACTTTTGCTGTTACAATATCTTGAAATTCATGATATACAACATTTGAATCAGTAGCGTTAAAAGATATCTCAGCTTCCGCCAGGACTTCCTTAACATTTTCTTTATGTAAATCCATAGGTAGTTTCTCGTATTTAAATGTTCTGCCAGTTGTTTTCATTTCCACGGTATTTGTTTTACTGGTTTCCGTGGTTTCAACCGGTTTTTGTGACAGTGATGATTGTGCTACACAACCTGTCAATATTGTTATTAAAGTTATTACCGATAAGAGTTTTTTCATGTTCTCCTCCTCCTAATAACCATACAGATGTAATACATCTGTATTATCTTTGTATTGGACGGTATTAACTATTCGACCTGAACCTCGTTGACACATAATTGAGTTAACATTTGTATTATGTGCTAGACCTAATCCGTGACCAATTTCATGAACCACTGTACCTCTTTCTTCATTATAATTTCCCGGGTCATCGATATTAATAGCAATTTTGCACCAATACCAGTCTTGTAATACAGGATCAACTTGAATATAACCGGTCTGGTAAAACTTAGTGTATCCTAAAACATTTCGGGAAAAATATTCTGATGGATATGCCCAGAAGTCTATATTTGTTGAATCATTGGTGCTGGAGTTTACAAAATCAATGGGATTATACCAGCCTGGATACTCCCAGTTGTTTTTCGCAAAATTAATCTCATAAAGTTTATTTTCGACAGCAGTAGAGTGATTCCAAGTATAAATTACATCAATTCCATTTTCCAACTCATATCCCAAAACTGCAGCCTTAGCAGAAACTGAGAGTGAAAATGTAGTACCCAGCATGATAAACGCAACCATTAACCTTAATACTCTTTTCATAATAATTTCCATTTCGCCGATTCGCATACGGCACAAACAGTGATGAAAGTTAGTTAGATTAAACAGTGTAGAATTACATTTTTAGCACAAAAAAGTGGTTTCTTGGACCGAATGCTAATAATTTTTTAAACTCTTTATTATGAGTATTGATTCAAAAATGTCATCTCCTTCCTTAGTTCGAGAGGGAAACACAATGAAAGTTGTTTATCCGATCTATCTGGGGTCCAAGTCCATAAAAACATTCTCTTGATGTAGGAAGGTCATCTGCAACATCTAACCTCTCCGAGATTGATACAGATAAGATAACTTTTGACAGTAGATACCACAATCTTATATATTAGTGCAAGTTGCACATGCATCGTGAAATCCAAAGCACCTTTTTACAAAAAAATAAATATGAACGCCTCAGGAAGAGACGGGACTAAGGAGATCAATCATTGTCGTTGCCAGAATGATACTACAGCAATCTACCACATGATGGAGCCGGTGAAGCATTCAATCCTGTCGATACTAAGGCATTTTGCCTGCCGCTCTCGCTTGAAGTCATCTTTTCTCTCTAACACTAGGGTCGTTATATTATATAAAACGATTAAAATTTTAAAAAAAGTAATGGCCAAGATGATAAATAGAGTAATCGCGAAGATGCTAATAGAGAATGAAAAGGAAAGATCTGCTAGAACAAAAGATGAAAACGATTTTAGATGTTACTGGTATCTTAAGGTAAATAATAAGTATAGTAAAGTATAGTCCAAATTAATTCGTATAACACCTCAGATATATAATGCGACATTTGAGTTGATGGATAAGGCGGCAGCTATAGATTGGGAAGAAGCTAATTAGAGGATGTACAGGTACTTGTATCCAGGAGCTATTCCCTAATTAGATGGTGTAGTGATTCCTTAGTGGGGAAATCCGGATCACTCAATTTCTTTTCGTATATTTCTTTGACTAATTCAATGGCAATCGAGGTGTGCGGTCCTTTCTAGATGCTCATGTATGGGGTTCAAGGTCACTACCTGCCAAAGTCCTCTTTCAAGAGAAATTAGGTAGGCGCGGCTTACCCATATTAAGTGACAATGCAATCCTGCAGGGCATGAACTGCACCATGGTCGCCAGGTCCATAAAGAACCTATAAGAGAGCTTCACCGTGGGTGATGATCTTGGTGAAATGCAACAGTATGTTGCGGATCTGGTACTTCCCAAACAAGCACCCCAGAAGTATGACCAACTAAATGCTTTTATTTTTCCATCATCATATTCAAAAGTCTCTACATTAATTTCTTACATGTCCTCTTCAAACATATATAGGGCATCTTCTTATCTTAGTAAAAGCCCATTCTCAGAATGAGTTTAAGTCATTAGGATGAGAGGGTAGTACCGTGTAACATCTTAATCTGTAATAATCACAGGATACAAATGCTTCTATTTGCATCGAGCTTCTCCCAGGTCAAACTGCCAATCAACGAATTTCTGATTTAAGTTTCGTTTCGTCGCCCATGACTTTACTTCGTTTCGCATTTTGGACAAAGATGCAATTCTCTGATTCAAACATTCTTCCTCCAACAGAATCACACATCCGTTCAGCCCAATCCCGCTTGGTGCGCCGCTCATTGGCGTTACAACGTCTCCATCCACCTAATCATTCTGTAAAAAGAAAGATGCTACAAGTCCCATTTCGAATATATTCGTTATCTTCTTTTCGAACACAGCACAGGGTTGGATGAGGACAAACCCGTAGGCAGATAGGAAGTTGCCGGTAGATTTAGGAGGCGAATGAGATGATTGATTTTGAATCTTTGGAAGCTAAAGCCGATTGGAGAAGTAGGCCATTCTTTTTCCTATAATCGCCGCTACCACACACCAGAATGTATCTGCCGGCAAGAAAACAAGGAAGCCAGCTTTAATTAAAGCGCCGACTGGAGCCTGTCCACCCAAGTAGAAGTTCTTGATCAGGAATAGCCAGGTGACTCCAAAGGAGTAGATGACTAATAATCCGAGGAAAGCTGCTCCAAAATTGATGAAAACATTTCTTCGACTAGTTTTTTCTGTGATCAATCCAGTTACAAAGGCAGCAAAAATCATACCGATCAGATAACCGAAAGTTGGACTCAGCACATATTGCGGGCCACCTCCATTAGTGAAAACCGGAAGTCCAATCAAACCCAAGGTGACATAAAGAGCGACAGCGATCAATCCTCGTCGAGAGCCTAAGATCAAGCCCGCAAGCAGTACAAATACTGTTTGCAGGCTGACCGGAACGATACCGATCGGAATTTTAATAAAGGCTCCGATACAAATCAAAGCGCTGAACAAGGGGATCAGTATCAGTTCTTTAGTTGAAAGTTTAGTTTTATTTTTTATTGTTGTCTGCATTGGAGATTTCCTTTCGTCAGATGGCCAATTTTTATGCCTGGTAAGAATTTGGAGTGCAAAGGGCAGGGGAGAAGAGGATTGATTGACCATTAAGTCCGCTTATTTAAATGATATTCGCCATAAGCAGCCGATTTAATGCCTTCTTTTGTTTCAATTAGAAGATGCCCATGTTCATCAGTACCCAACAGGATCCCTATAATATCTTCCCGGTTGCCGCCGCTTAAACTGACGGATTCGCCTTTAAATAAGAGCTGATCGTTAAAACGTTTAATCAATTGAGCGGTTGACTTTTGATAATCCGTTTCTACAAATTTTGTCAGGATCAAACGACGATTATATTGATCGACGGAAGCAATGACCTTGGCAGCAACTTCATTTATATCAAAAGTTACGCCGGCAGTCAGTTTCATGGATCCAGCAATGCTGTTTAATTCGTCCGGGAATGAACTGGTATTGACGTTTAGGCCAATGCCAAGGACCAAGTATTTCATACTATTTGATTCCAATTCGATTTCACCTTCTGTTAAGATGCCACAGAGCTTTTTGCCTTGGACATAAACGTCATTGACCCATTTGATGGCAGGATCCAAATCAAATTCACTAAGGACGTCCGAGACTGCCAAAGCGGCAGCAATCGTTAAAAACTCAGGGTCCGGCATGTCGGAGCCTTTATATAAAATACTGAAATAAAGACCTTCCCCGGCAGGGGAGTAAAAGCTTCGTCCATATCGACCGCGCCCACCGGTCTGATAGTCCGTAATAACGACAGTTCCGGCATTAAGGCTCTCATGATGTTCCTTAATATAGGAATTCGTACTATTGACTTCATTTAACACGATAAACCGTCCTGGATCCATTCTTGAAAATTGAACTAATTCTGGTAATGACAACCGTCCCGTTGTTTTGTCCAACCGATAACCTCGGTTTGTCTGTGATTTGATTTCGTAACCTTCAGTTTGCAGTGTTTTGATATATTTCCAGATCGTGTTTCGGGAAACACCCAGCTCATCAGCCAATTTTTGACCTGAAATATACTCTTCGGTATTTCGTAATAATTCTAAAGTTTTTTCTTTGCTCATTTATATCACCAATCGAAATTTTACAGGGTTTTATCTTGGTTGTCAACTAGAAAAGTACGATGAGGGTGACAATCCGAATTCCATGGTAATTGATTCTGAAAAACATGGGTAATCTGATATAATCAAGGTAGCATGGTTTCTGTTTCACCTTATAAGATTTGAAATTAAGGTGATATTTTAGACTGAACAAATGGTAGTAGACTAAACAGAGACCGTAAAAGGAGATTTAACATGGGCGAGCAAAATAAAAAATTAATTGAGCCTTTGGGTTTAATCGGCGGGTTCGCACTGTTGACATTAATCGGTTATTTAGTATTTCAGAATAATTTAATACAGGATATACCGGGTGTAATTGGTTCACTATTTTTTATCAACCTGTGGTTGGTCCTGATCCTGATCGCTGTGAAACGGGATCAATCGATCCCTTTACTGGTAATTACTTTTTATTGGTTGAGCGCATCGTTGATCCGATTATATGTAAGTAATCAGGCTGAGGAAGAACGAGCCGTAAAAGGAATTGCAAACCGGCTCTCGGATTATGCAGCCGGTGCACTTACAGGAGTCGGATATTTTAAAGCCGATGTTATAATTTTGATCATGGCACTCCTGGCACTTTTCTCCATGGTCGGGTTAATAATGGTATTGGACAAGAATAAGCCCAGAAGTGATGATCCTCAAATAGACATGTATTTATAAGATCAAGATATATAATGAATTTAATTTTAATTTAAGTGGATTCTTGATTGCTTTTAATATGTGTAACGATATCAATAAATTATTTAGAATGAACTAAGTATCTGGAACTTCAAGTCGAATAAATCAAAACAAACCAAAACAAACCAAAAAAACCAAAATAAACCAAAACAAACCAATTAGACTAGAATAGATTAAATTAGAACTAGATCATAGAAATTTACTGGAAAAATACAGAGTGAAAATATAATTAAAAGTTCATATTACTTACTAAAATGGGGGATATTGCATTGATTAAATTATACGGTTATACGGGGAAGCTTTTGTTTGTCGATCTTACGGCTAAAGTTATTGAAGTCAAAGATCTATCCGAGGAAATGGCTCATAACTTTTTAGGCGGCTATGGAATCGGGGCTAAAGTCTTATACGATATGATGCCCAAAGGCTGCGATCCCTTTGCAAAAGAAAGTGTGATCGGCTTTTTAGCAGGACCCGTTACAGGGACCGGTGCGGTAATGTCTGGGCGATGGACGGCAGTCCATAAATCACCTGTTACGATGGGTTGGAATGATTCAAATTGTGGCGGTTATTTCGGACCGGAACTAAAAAAAGCCGGTTTTGACGGAGTGTTTATCAATGGGATCTCCGAAGAGCCGGTTTATGTCTGGATCAAGGATGGCACCGCCGAAATTCGTAATGCTAAGAATCTTTGGGGTAAAACCATTAAAGAAACAGAAGTTGCCTTACGAGAAGAACTTGGGGAACCCAGGATGCAGTCCGCTGCCATTGGCCTGGCCGGTGAAAATCTTTCCTATATGGCGACGATCATGAATGATCGTCATCGTGCTGCCGGCAGAGCCGGTGCCGGTAGTGTCATGGGTTCAAAGAAGCTGAAGGCAGTCGTTGTTAAGGGCTCGAAAATGCCTGAAGTAGCTAATCCGGAGGAATTTAAAGCTTTAAATAAAGAATTCACCGATTATATAATTAACCCACCGAAAAGTCCAAAGGGGAATTCACTCCGCTTATTCTCAAAATATGGGACAACTCGCGTCAATACGCCCAATCTTTTATCCGGTGAAGCGCCCATCAAGAACTGGAGTGGGGCAGGAATTGTTGAGTATACGGAAGAAGAAGCAGAAAAACTGGGTGGTCCGTACTTTGATAAATTCTATAATGTAAAACGCTATGGCTGTTCTAGTTGTGCGATCCGCTGTGGCGCAGAATATCTCGTCAAAGAAGGAAAGTACTATACCGGTAATACGGATCGACCCGAATATGAAACATTGGCAGCCTTTGGCGAAAATTGTCTCAATAAGGATATTGATGTGATCATCCGCTGCAATGAAATGTGTAATGAAGGCGGAATTGATACCATCGCCGCCGGCTCTACCATCGCCTGGGCCATGGAAGCTTATGAACATGGTGTCTTAAGTAAAGCAGAACTTGACGGCATTGACCTGACCTGGGGCAACGGTCCGGCGATGATCCAGCTGTTGGAGAAAATCATTCACGGCGAAGGTGTTGGTGCGCTCTTAATGAACGGGCAGCATTACGCCATTCGTAAACTCGGTCGCGGTGGCGAGTTTGAAACGACCGCTCAAGGTGTAGAACCCGGTATGCATGACAGTCGGCGGTCCAAAGGTTATAATCGGATCTATCAGTTTGACCCGACACCGGGTCGTCATATGAAAGGCGGGGACGCCTGGTCAAAGCTGGATGCCCCAAATCGTCCTCAAAACGATGTTGAAATGATGACGGAGACGGAAATCTTAAACTGTGCCGGTTTCTGTGCGTTTGGAACCATGGGTTTCGAAGAGGATACCATTAATAAGTTCATTTCATACACCACTGGAAGAAATTTTGACTTAGCTGAGCAAATTCGAACAGGTAAGCGAATTTTCTTTATGCGCCATTTATTCAACCTAAGAGAAGGCCTGACAAGACGCGATCAAACCATTTCGCCAAGACTTAACGGACCGTTAGCCGAAGGACCATTAGCCGGAATCGTCATTCCCAGTGATAAAATGGGCGATGATTTTTATGATGCCTTGGGTTGGGATAAGGAAACGTTGAAGCCATCGAAAGAATGGCTCGAAGATCTGGGCGGCTTTGAATTTGCCTATGATTTTCTCTATGGAGACAATGAATGAAAGTAACGATCAAAACCTATG
>JBAQDU010000010.1:0-41048 GCA_049294805.1 Clostridiaceae bacterium | reverse complement strand
TACTACCACGAGAAGATCCACTCCAGCATCGGGAAGAGTCCCAAGGAAGCCTACCAGGGTGACCTGAAGCGGCAAAGGTTTGTGAGCCAGGAAGAGCTCAACAGGGCATTCACACTAACTGAAACCCGGCTGGTGGATAAGACTGGCTGCATCTCCTACCACTCGAGAAAATGGGAAGCTGGAGTGGATGTCATCGGCTTTAAGGTCCAAGTGGCGTACAGTGCCGGAAATCCTGATGAATTGGTTATGTACCATGATAGCATTGAGCCGCGAGTCATCCGGCCATTGGTAGTCAGCGAGTTTGTCAAAGTCCGGATCAAGCCAAATCCACTGGTGGAAGCACCCCGCTCCAGGATGCTGCAAGCCATGGAAAAACAGCAGGACGACCGCCCTCGTGAAGGGGCGACAAGCTATCGGGATCTGATGAAAGAGAGCGAGGATGTGTGATGTTTAATCAATTCTATGAATTTGAACAGACACCCTTTTCCCGGGATATCCCCGTGGAACATCTGTATCGGGTGGCAGGCCAGGAAGAGGTCCTCTCGCGGCTAGTCTATGCCGCAAAAATGCGCTGGTTTGCGGTTCTGACTGGTGAATGTGGCAGCGGGAAATCCACCATCATTCGCTCATTGAAGGAAACCTTGGATGGACGTGGCTATCAGTGCATGTATATTGCGGATTCCTCGCTGACGCCAAGGCACTTCTATAACGGGATTCTGAGCCAGTTGGGAGTAGAAGGAAAATTCTACCGAGGCGACAGCAAACGGATTTTGCAACGCGAACTGGAGGTCTTGACAGTCCTCCAGCATGTCACGCCAGTGATCATTGTCGATGAGGCCCATCTTTTGGGAAAAGAAATGTTAGAGGAATTACGTTTCATGCTCAATGTTAATGTGGACTCGAATAGTCCCATGAGTCTGATTTTGGCTGGCCAACCTGAACTAAAAACTACCTTGAAACGGCAAAGTTCACTGGCAATCAGTCAACGGGTGAACATCCAGTGCGAGACCAGATATCTTGATGCGTCTCAAACCAAAGAATACATTCTCCACCAGCTACGCTACGCAAAATCAAAGTCCGAAATCTTCTCTGATGAAGCAATCAGTCAGATCCAGAAATACACTCACGGAAGTCCTCGAGAGATCAATAAGCTATGCACTCACGCCCTAATCTACGGAAGCCAGCAAAACAAGAAAATCCTGGATGAGCGCTGTATTGAGCTCATCGGCAAGGAAGAAATGTGACCCATCGGGCTACGAATAAGAAATATGGACCCTGCCGTGCTGTCAAGAGGAATACCTTGAAGAGGTATCTTGACAGCTCGAAGCTGGGTCCATATATAATCGGAGCGCTCGATGGGGTTAATAACAAGACAGCCTAACCGGCAATTCCGGGACAATATGGTAAGTCAATTGGATGACAATATGGATCGGCAGAAGCATCAGCCAATCACAATTTATTAGATCAGTTGTATGGAACAATGAACCCAATCAAAAGCAATTTGTTATTGTGGATATTAACTCAGTGGACCCATCTAAGGAGATCGGAATCCTAACGGATGGCCCCAGTGATGATTATAAAACTTTTTTTTATTCGTATAGCGAAAATTCGTTATACGACATTGGTAGCGTACCGGCCATTATGGAGGACCTCAGCAAAACCTTTGATGGGAAGGGCTATATTTTCGGAAATAAACGTTTAAGTGTGCTGCAAACCTGGTATGCTCCGGCTCGCTGGAAATTAGAAGGACAAGTCATCCGTATGGATCCTGACGATATATATTATCCAATTGTTTGGGACTATCAGCAGACAGTGTTCTTGAAAGAAAATCTGCCAATTTATAAAAATATAGGGGATTCAGAGCCATATGGTATTCTAAAAACCCAAGAGGTAGAATTTTTAGCCACAGACAATAGTAATTGGTGCCAGATCAAGGGGAAAGACGGAACCACCGGCTGGTTTAAGTTCGACCGGTTTGATCATTTACTTGATCTTGATAAGAGTGCAATGGATGTTTTCGAGAATCTATTTAATGCAGACTAGAATAACATCATAAATAAATAATCTAAAAGTCCAAACTTTTGCAGTGTTTAAAGTTTGGACTTTTCCTTTTAGAAAACTTTAGGTTCCATATCTCAAAGAAAGAGGGCTATTAATTTTGTCGCGAAATATACATTTCGCGACAAATATAGGTTTTTTTTTGTTGTTAAGTGTTTATGGCGTCGTTTTAACCGAAATCATCCGATCTTCGTTCTTACTTTATGAGAAAGTATCCGGACCGGATGATTTTGAATTTAAAAAATATGTGTAGATGGACTTTTAGATTTAACCTGGATTCCCGGTTTACCTAACTAGGAATCCTTTCTAATTCCTCTAAAACTATTGATATTACTTACTTTACAGCTATAAAGCCTTGCGATTATCCTAGTTATGTGTTACAATATACATAACTAGGAGGGCGTATTATGGCCATTGTTAATCAGTTTGATAAGCGCAGCGGAATTACCTATGTTTATGAATCAATTTCCTATTGGGATAAAGAAAAGCAACAGCCTCGGTCCAAACGATCGCTCATCGGCAAGCGGGATCCGGCCACCGGGGAAATCATACCCACGGATGGTCGGGGTAGAAAGCGTCGGGATCCAAAGGCGGGTACAACTGAAGTCAAGCCAGGTCCTGTGCCGTTTACCGTAGCTGATCGTAAGTTCTACGGCGCCACGTATCTATTGGATGAGATCGGGGACTCTCTCGGGCTGACAGAGGACCTCAAGACTTGCTTTCCCTCTCTCTATAAGCAGATTCAATCCATCGCCTACTATCTGATCCTGGAGAGCGACTCCCCTTTGTTTCGATTTGAAAAATGGAGTGCGCTCCACCGGCATCCCTATGGAGCCAACATCCCATCTCAGCGCAGCAGCGAGCTGTTTGCAGGCATCTCGGAAGAGTCCAAACAACTGTTTTTCAGCTGTCTTGCCAAGCGCCATCAGCCCGATGAATATTGGGCCTATGACACCACCTCAGTGTCGAGTTATTCCCAAACCCTTCGTCAGGTCCAGTATGGGAAGAACAAAGAAAGTGACCCCTTGGCGCAACTGAACCTGGCCTTGGTCTTTGGTCAGGACTCAGGACTGCCGTTTTATTACAGGAAGCTCTCTGGCAACATTCCGGATGTCAGCACGATCAAAAATTTGCTGGCTGATTTCAAAGTGCTGGGCTTCGATAAAGTGAAGCTGGTCATGGATCGGGGATTCTACAGCGAAGCCAATATCAATGCGCTCCTTGGGGAGCGACTGAAGTTCATCATCGCCGCTGGCACGCATCTGGCCTATGTCCGAAGACATATCGACGGGATCTATGACAGCATCCGATCCTTTGAAAACCTGGATGAGCAATATGGCTTATACTCCTCAACCATTCGGACTGACTGGGAGTTTCAAAAAGAACGCCCCAACAAGAAAGATGTTATCCGGGAAAAACGCAGAGTCTACCTGCACGCTTACTTCAACATTGAAAAATACGCGGATGAGGAAGCTCATTTTGACCGAAGGCTGCTGTCGATGAAGGGTGAAATCCTAAGCGGAAAGCGTAATCCCGATCACGAGACATTTTACAAGAAATACTTTGAAGTGACAGATACCCCGGTGAGGGGTATCAAAGTTGCCGTGAAAGAAGATGTAGTCAAACAGAAAAAGCGCTATTTTGGATTCTTTGCGTTGATGACGAATGAGAAGATGGATGCCATCACGGCACTGACCCTGTATCGGAATAAGGATATGGTGGAAAAAGCATTTGGTAACATCAAGGAACGGCTGAATTTGAGGCGGCTCTTGGTTTCCTCTGAAAAAAGTCTGGATGGAAAACTCTTTGTGGCTTTCGTGGCGCTCATCTATTTGTCCTACCTCAAAAAGCAGATGCAAGACAAAGGAATGTTCAAAGATTATACGATGCAGTCTCTGCTGGATAAACTAGACGTCATAGAGTGCTTTGAAAACCCGGGGCATGACTTGAGGATTGGTGAGATTCTCAACAAACAAAAGCAGATCTATGAATCCATGGGTGTTGAGACCCCTTCATAGTTATGTGTTCCGGGAATCCAGGATTTAACCACCGGCCATTGATTGCAACAATAAAATTCGATCACCATCTTTTAATTCAACATCGAGTTCAGCATTCTTTTGATTCACTAAAATTACCAACATGTGTAGTTTCATTTGAGTAGCATCTAATAGATCGATTTCTTCCAATGCTTGTTTCACCGTTGAACCATTTTTAAGATCAAGTATTCCATCATATGATTTTTCAGGATCAGCATAGGTTTTGATCGTTACTTTCATTGATTGTCTCCATAGAGAAAATCATAGGCAAATTCAAATCCGCCCAGATCTTCAAGCCACTCTTTAGATGGCTTCAACGTTTCTTTATCCCAGCCCAAAGCTTCATAAAAATCATCGCCCATTTTATCACTGGGAATGACGATTCCGGCTAATGGTCCTGCAGCTAACGGTCCGTTAAGTCTTGGCGAAATGGTTTGATCGCGTCTTGTCAGGCCTTCTCTTAAATTGAATAGATGGCGCATAAAGAAAATTCGCTTACCCGTTCGAATTTGCTCAGCTAAGTCAAAATTTCTTCCTGTGGTGTATGAAATGAACTTATTGATCGTATCATCTTCGAAACCCATGGTTCCAAACGCACAGAAACCGGCACAGTTTAAGATTTCCGTCTCCGTCATCATTTCAATATCGTTTTGAGGACGATTTGGGGCATCCAGCTTTGACCAGGCGTCCCCGCCTTTCATGTGACGACCCGGTGTCGGGTCAAACTGATAGATCCGATTATAACCTTTGGACCGCCGACTGTCATGCATACCAGGTTCTACACCTTGAGCGGTAGTTTCAAACTCGCCACCGCGACCGAGTTGTCCAATTGCGTAACGCTGCCCGTTCATTAAGAGAGCGCCAACTCCGTCACCTTTAATCATTTTCTCCAACAGCTGGATCATCGCCGGACCGTTGCCCCAGGTCAGGTCGATGCCGCCAAGGTCTGCTTTACTTAAGACACCATGTTCATAAGCTTCCATGGCCCAGGCGATGGTAGAGCCGGCAGCAATCGTGTCAATACCACCTTCGTTGCACATTTCGTTGCAGCGAATGATCACATCAATATCCTTATTGAGACAATTTTCACCAAAGGAAGCCAATGTTTCATATTCCGGTCGGTCCGTATTACCGGTATAGTACTTCCCTTCTTTGACGAGATATTCTGCGCCACAGCGGATTGCACAACTGGAACAGCCATATCGCTTTACATTATAAAATTTATCAAAGTAAGGACCACCCAGTTTTTCAGCTTCTTCTTCGGTATACTCGACAATACCTGCACCGCTCCAGTTTTTGATTGGTGCTTCACCGGATAATAGATTAGGAGTATTGACTCGGGTTGTCCCATATTTAGAAAATAAACGAAGAGAATTCCCCTTTTGGGTATTCGGCGGATTAACAATATAATCGGTGAATTCTTTATTTAAAGCTTTAAATTCTTCTGGCATTGCGACTTCAGGTATCGATGAACCTTTAACTACAACTGCCTTTAGCTTCTTTGAACCCATGACACTACCGGCACCGGCTCTGCCGGCAGCACGATGACGATCATTCATGATCGTGGCCATATAAGACAGGTTTTCACCGGCTTGGCCGATGGCAGCAGATTGCATCCTGGGTTCCCCAAGTTCTTCCCGTAGGGCAGCTTCAGTTTTTTTAATGGTTTTACCCCAAAGTTTTTTAGCATCCCGGATTTCGGCTAAGCCATCCTTGATCCAGACATAAACCGGATCTTTGGAGATCCCATTGATAAACACTCCATCAAAACCGGCTTTTTTTAGTTCCGGACCGAAGTAACCACCACAGTTTGAATCATTCCAACCCATCGTCACCGGTGATTTGTGGACTGCCGTCCAGCGGCGGACATAACGCCACCAGTCCCCGTAACGGGCCCTGCCAAAAATCCAATCACACTTTCTTTTGCAAACGGATCGCAGCCTTTAGGCATCATATCGTATAAGACTTTAGCACCAATCCCATAGCCCCCTAAAAAGTTATGAGCCATTTCCTCGGATAGATCTTTGACTTCAATAACTTTAGTCGTAAGGTCGACAAACAAAAGCTTCCCCGTATAACCGTATAATTTTTTCAATGAAATATCCCCCATTTAGTAAGTAATATAAACTAACTTCTAACAATATTTTTTATCAGTATTTAATTAATGTTTTCTATGCTCTACTTCTCTTCTTTGGATTATCAAATACTTTTCTATATCTAATCCCTAGTGTGTTGCAGACGTTTCTTCTTTAATGATCCTGCCTAATCTTCTCAATTAAATCATTTAATTTAAATCATAAACATTGGCAGACAAGGTGTTTGGAATAAGAACCCCGCTAAATTTGACTAAATCTTCTTTACAAATACATGTCTATTTGGGTATCATCACTTCTTGGTTTATTTTTGTCTAATACCATAATTAAACCGACCATGGATAAAAGTGCCAGGATTACCATGATCAAAATTACGACATCAGCTTCTATATAACCGACTCCTGTAAGTGCACCAGCTGCATAATCAGAGAGCCGACTTGCAATTCCGGCAACGCCTCGTTCTTCCCCAGCCTGATTACTCACATATAATCGGATCAACGATGCGCTCAACCAATAAAAAGTAAATACGATTAAAGGGATCGTTTGATCCCGTTTCACAGCAATCAGGATCAAGACCAACCACAGGATGATAAAAATTAAAGAACCAATTACACCTGGTATACCCTTTAATAAATTATTCTGAAATATTAAGTAACCGATCAATGTTAACAGTGCGAACCTACCGATCAAACCCAAAGGTTCTATTAACTTATTGCTTTTCTGACGCATGTAAATCTCCTTCTACGGTCAACTTTAAGTCAACAAGCTTTAAACAAGTCTAAAAATATCATTAATTTCGAACCATCTAAGGTGAACAAGAGACATTCCCACTTTGATTATATCAGATTACCCCTATTATTCAGAATCATTTACCATCGAGTTCGAATTCTAATCGGATTCGAATTGTCACCCTTGATTCAACTTCTTAGTTGACAATGATCTGAAAACCCTGTAAAATTTCGATTGGTGATAAAAATGAGCAAAGAAAAAACATTAGAATTATTACGAAATACCGAAGAGTATCTATCAGGCCAAAAACTGGCTGATGAACTGCGTGTTTCCCGAAACACGATCTGGAAATATATCAAAGCACTGCAAACTGAAGGGTACGAAATTAAATCACAGACAAACCGAGGCTATCGATTGGATAAAACAACGGGACGTTTGTCATTAACCGAGTTGGTTCGGTTTTCAGAAATGAACCCAAGTCGGTTTATCGTGTTGGGTGAAGTCAATAGCACGAACTCCTATATTAAGGAAAATCATGAGCGCCTTCATGATGGAACTGTCGTTATGACGGACTATCAAACCGGAGGTCGTGGCCGATATGGGCGAAGTTTCTACTCCCCTGCCGGAGAAGGTCTTTATTTCAGTATTCTATATAAAGGATCCGAAATGCCTGACCCTGAATTTCTAACGATTGCAGCCGCCCTGGCAGTCTCAGATGTTCTTAGTGAATTTAACCTGCATCCTTCCATCAAATGGGTCAACGACGTTTATGTCCAAGGCAAAAAACTCTGTGGTATCTTAACAGAAGGTGAAATCGAGCTGGAATCCAGTGCCATGAAATATTTGGTCCTTGGCATTGGTCTTAATATCAATACCAGTTCTTTCCCGGACGAATTAAACAACATTGCCGGTTCCATGAAACTAACTTCCGGTATAACTTTTGATATTAATGAAGTTGCTGCCAAGGTGATTGCTTCAGTCGATAAATATAATCGGCGCTTGATCCGGACTAAAATCTTAGAAACAGATTATCAAACGACAACTGCTCAATTGATTAAAAGTTTTAACGACCGACTCTTATTTAAGGGCGAATCCGTCAGTTTAAGCGGTGGCAACCGGGAAGATATCATAGGGATCCTACTGGGCGCTGATGAACACGGACACCTCTTGATCGAAACAGAGGATGGCATTAAATCGGCGGTTTATGGCGAATATCATTTAAATAAGCGGACTTAATGGTCGTTCGATCCTCCTCCCCCCTACCCTCTAAACACCGATTATTAACCATAAAATTTGACTATGTGACGAAAGGGAATCTCTTATGCAAACAACATTAAAAAATAAAACTAAACTATCAACCAAAGAACTGATCATCATCCCCTTGTTCAGTGCGTTGATTTGTATCGGAGCCTTTATTAAAATACCGATCGGCATCGTTCCAGTCAGCCTGCAAACTGTTTTTGTACTGCTAGCCGGTTTGATCTTAGGCTCTCGGCGAGGTTCGATCGCTGTCGCCCTTTACGTTACCTTGGGTTTAATCGGACTTCCGGTTTTCACCAATGGAGGTGGCCCGCAATATGTGCTGAGTCCAACTTTCGGTTATCTGATCGGTATGATCTTTGGAGCCTTTGTAACGGGATTGATCACTGAAAAAACTAGTCGCAGAAATGTTTTCGTCAATTTTGGAGCAGCTTTCCTCGGATTATTCGTCATCTACACCTTTGGAGTCACCTGGCTATTCCTGATCAAGAACTTCTACTTGGGTGGACAGGCTCCAATCGGCGCTTTAATTAAAGCTGGCTTCCTGGTTTTCCTGCCGGCTGATACATTCTGGTGTGTGGTATCGGCGATTGTAGGAAAAAGAATGGCCTACTTCTCCAATCGTCTTTAGCTCCAATGATTCTAAATCAATCATATTTTATAAGTCTTAAGTGGCCTGGATTTTATCAATTTCATGTCGAAAACGATACGACGAAAATATGTTTTAAATAGAAAAGTCGACCCCAGTTGGTCGACTTTTCTATTTATTCCTGAATTATTTTGTTATAGGAATGTCTTATGGGCGGGTTATCGGCAGGGAATTTTCTTTCGAACAAACTACTAAATAGATGGAATTTTCATCGTTCCTATTGTTCAGTAGGCTCAGCTCAGGTAAGCTTCAGGAATTCAACCGTCTTGCCTGATTGTTGGATATTCTGATTGTACAGTATCATGAATCCGTTGCGGTGGATACCGCTTGTCGGAGCCATGATACCGCTTGATAATATTTCAGGCAGCACAAACCCTATTAATTTTTATACCTTGAACATCTCAGGATCGATGCAAATTTTCTGCCGAATGACTAGTCTTATAAGTTCTCATTTTTCAACGCATCAATGGGATTGTCTTTTTTTATAGTTCTCATTGCATAAAAACTCGTAGCAAAAACTACGATAAATACACTCAGCACAGCAATAACTGCAGAACCCCATGGGATGAAAAATTTAAAATCAACTCCTCTGCTTAAAACCCGATAAATAAGGTAGGTAATCCCAATCGCAACTGGAACACCATAAAGAATGCTCTTTATTCCATATAGCAGGCTTTCATAGATAATCATCTTGTTAAATCCCTTCGTTGTCATCCCCATGGTCTTTAGCATGGCAAACTCTCTTCTGCGTAGATGGATGTTAGTGGAAATCGTATTAAATACATTGGCCACCGCAATTAAAGAAATTAAAATTATAAAACCAAAAGCAAAGACATTGATGACACTTATAACTGATCTAGTTTGTTGCCTCTGCGCTGCCTCATCAAATAGCCCGCTATAAGGCAGTCCCTGGTTTTTCAATAGCTGGGTCATGTCATTGAACGCTTTGGCATGATCTTTTGCTTTAAAATACATGGTGGTTTGAATATAGTCTCCCTCTTCGGCTTGATCCATCTTTTCCTTGACGCTCCAAGGGTAGATGACCTTTAAATCAGGCCTTGAATCATCAATAGCCATCATTGGTAATTCATCAATGACCACACCTAGATCAAGTTCTTTTTTTCTCAATACCCCTACAGCAGGAACAAGGATTTCCTGATTGTTGAGTGTACTAATATAAACCAGCTGATCGCCTCTTCTTTCACCGGAAAAAAAGTTATCCTCCAGAACATCTGGGACGATCGTCCATGTGCCATTCAGGGAATCCTTATTTAGGATCTCAAAGGTATGATATTTTGAAGTTTCTTCTGAAAAGATCTTTCCCCTGGTGTATAAAAGACCTTTTGGTGTCTCCACTGACATATACTCCTCTTTTGACAATCCATTTTTCTGTAAAAGATCCTGATAGTTGGTGTCATCAATAAATATCACCTCCAGTGGAAGAGCGCTTAACCCCTTTTCCGACTTAATCAATGTTTGAATATACTCCAAATCAAATAGTTTGGAAAGTTCATCGCCCACTGCATCGGTTGGCACTGTAATAAATCCTTGAGATATGTGGGAGTAGGAGCTTTTCTCAATTCCTTCAGCAGGTGATAAGAGTTGTCTGATTTTCTCCGGCGTATTGTTCCTTAGGGCCTGGCCTGGAACGTATAATATATCAAACTCGCCTCTTGGAAACACATAATTCGCACTCTTTTTTAGATAGGCCGTAAAACTTGATGCCGAAATAAACAGGACAATGCTCATAAATAGCGATGCCACCGTGGCACGATATTTGCGTTTATTTCGTTTAAAGTTCTTTGCAGCAATCATTCCATCAAAGCCGAAAAACTTATAAGCCAATTTGCTGGTTTTCACCTGCTTGGGACTCATTTTAATCGTATCACTCTGTCTTATTGAATCAATAGCTGATTTTTTTGCTGCCTTTCTTGCCGGCAAATAGGCTGAAAGCAAAACAGTAATTAAACCCAGTAGTGCCGCAAAAAGTAGCGCTCCCGGTAAAATCCTCAAAGTAATCCCACCATTTCTTGCTCCGCCGGAAATGGATTTAAGGGCAACTTGATATAACTCAAAAGTAATGCTAATTCCTACAAGCCCCAGTAAGATGCCCAGTGGAATTCCAATTCCACTGACAATTAAACCTTCAAATATAACACTATTTAAAATCTGTTTTTTTGTAGCTCCCACCGACTTGAGCAACCCAAACTGTTTTGTTCGCTCATTAATTGAAATCGAAAATGAATTGTAAATAAGGGCCACGGAACCCACCATGATAATTCCTGATAGGATTGCCAGCATCCCATACAGCACTGCATTGAGTGAGTTCATATCTGAGTTCCCAGTAAATCTTAAAAGATCATCATTCACTTTTGAACCATACCCACCAAAATCCTGTAACACGGTATAGGTGTCTTTCATGGGGTGGACTTGAAAATAAACATCATAGCTATTGGCCCCTCCCTCTGCAGCACGGGTTAAGGCCGTATATCCTGGAGCATCATATTCTTCAAATGATGGCCGGTCATAAAACCCAACCACCGTATAGGTTTTTACCGTTTTTTTATTCAAGGTTTCTGAGTCTTTCTCAAAAGGATTGGTTTGGCCCAAAACCAAGTCTTCCCGGGTTCTTTCTCCTAATTCCAGTGTCATCCGATCTCCCAGTTTTAAATAAACCGATCCATTGGAAGCAAGGTGTTCGGGGAGTAGGAGCTCTGTATCGTTTTGTGGCATCCGTCCATTATTGAGATAAACCGGCATTTTCTTGGAAAAATTAGCATCCATTGCCCCCACAAAAATATAAGGTTTTTCGTCATTTTTAATGTCAGGAAAGATAGCGTATCCAAGGTTTTGAATGGTCGTAGGTTCCTGAATCTTTTTATGATGGATCACTTTATTCAAGATTTCTTGGTTTACACCAAGAAGCGCTCCGTGAAAATCGCCATTTTCTTCTTTGACTACATCAATCACATGGGCCTGAAGACTATTCACCGAGGTCGCAACTGCCGTTAATAAAGACACGGAAAGCATAATTCCAATAATGGTCACAAAAGTCCTGGTTTTATTTTTTTTCAAGTTATTCCAAGTGACGCGATTCATGATATTCATTAACGGATCACCTCATCGCGGATGATTCTCCCGTCTTCAATTGAAATAATCCGATTGGCCTGCAGGGCAATATTTTCATCATGGGTGATCATAATCAGGGTCTGTTTATATTTTCGATTGGATTCCTTTAAAAGCTCGATGATTTCCTGACTGTTTTTTGAGTCTAAATTTCCAGTGGGTTCGTCAGCTAGAACTACTGCTGGAGCATTCATGAGAGCTCGTCCAATCGATACACGTTGTTGTTGACCCCCCGAAAGCTGATTGGGCAGATGATGCTCTCGTCCGCCCAGATTCAGTGTATTGATCAGTTCCAGAAGACGATCCTCATTGACCTTTCGACTATCCAAAAGGACAGGAAGCGTCATGTTTTCCACGACATCTAAAACTGGAATCAAGTTATAGAACTGATAGATGAGCCCCACTTGTCGTCTTCTAAAGATGGCAAGTTTCTCATCATCCTGGCTATACACATCACTTCCATCCATAAATACTTTCCCGGAAGTCGGTCTATCCACTCCACCTAATATATGTAAAAGCGTTGATTTACCAGAACCGGATGGTCCAATAATCGCCACAAAATCTCCTTTGTTGACACTGAAACTAACTTCGTCCAGGGCTTTTACCTCATTCGACCCTTCTCCATAGGTTTTCGTGAGTTTCACTACTCTTAAAATCTCCATTTATTCCTCCACAAACTTCTCTTGATACTTCCATCTTAAAGAATCAAACTTACAGTTCGGTGACTTAAATATTACAAACCTGTCACATAAGAAGGAACTGAACGAAAAAAGAGCCTCTTTTTTCGTTCAGTTCCCACTTTTCTCCTTATAAAAACGAATGGTGAACTTAGCCCCCCCATCGACATCATTCTCAGCCTTTACCGTTCCATCCTGCTGAACGATAATCATTCGTGCAAGGGCCAACCCAATCCCTACACTATGTTGTCCAGAGTTTTTCCCTTTATAAAAGCGTTCAAAGAGATGGGGAAGATCATCCTTATAAATTCCCGGTCCATTGTCTTTGATTATGATTTGGGTGAAAAGTACCGTCTCATTGACAGCAATAGATAGCCTGCCTCCAACTGGGAGATGTTCCATGGAGTTTTTCAGGATATTTAAAAGTGCCTCCGTACTCCAGTATAAATCCCCCTCATAGCTTTCAGATCCTTCCAACTCAATTATCAATGCTTGGTTCTTCACATCCATGGCTATCGCAAGCGGATCGGTAGCTCGTTGAATCAAGTCTCTCACCAAAACGTTCTCTTTTAGCATCTTTGCCGTATCAGCATCCAGTTTCGCCATTTTCAAAAGAGCACTAATGAGCCATTCAATCTGACTTAATAATTTGATCTGGTCTTTTACCAATCCTCTTCTGCGGATGTTATCCAGGTTTTCTTCCAATAGAAGATCCGCAATCAGATTTAAAGAAGTTAATGGTGTTTTCACCTGATGGGAAATGTCCTGGAGCGATTCGGACAGGTAAACTTTATCATGACGCAACGCATCTTGTTGTTCTTTCATTTTCTTGGTCATCTTATGAATCTGGGTTCTTAAAATAGAGAGTTCCCCTTCGGCATAGGCAGATATGGGTGAAAACGCTTCTTTATATAATACCTCTTCTAATTCTTCCGTTAATTGTGCAAGGCTTTGATATCGCTTTTTGGTGAATCCGAGATTGATCAAAACAAGGAAAACGGAGCTTATAAGAATCAACCAGCCGGTTTCCCAACTTAGTTGAAAACCAATCAAGGTGAACATAAGGATCAAAAGGGCTTGAGCGAGAATGCTTTTTCTTAGTTCAGGGTTTCTAAATAACACCATCTCACTCCCCCACCTTATAGCCAAGTCCCCTCACGGTTTTAATAATTGCTGGTTTCTGAGGATCCAGCTCGATTTTGTCCCGTAGGCGTTTAATATATACGGTGAGTGTATTGTCATTGACAAAATCTCCCGCAATATCCCATATTTCTTCCAAGAGCATGGTTCTCGATAAAACCAACCCACGGTGGTTCAAGAACACTAACAGCAGTCGATATTCTAGGGCTGAGAGAAAAATCTCTTCCTCATTCCTTCTTACGATCCCTTGATCCATGTTTACATGGAGACCTTCTAGTTCAATGATATTGTTTTGTCTTCCGTTTCGTCTTAATACATTTTTCATTCTGGAAATGAGCTCTCTTGGTCGAAATGGTTTCTTGACATAATCATCGCCACCCATGTCAAAGCCGGCTACAACACTATATTCATCCCCGGAAGCCGTTAAAAAAATAACCGAGGTATTCCCTTTATCCTTAATTGCTCGGCAAACCGCAAAACCATTTCCATCTTCCAGGGAGATATCGAGAAGACATAAGTCATAGGACTCCTGCTCCATGAGATCAAAAGCTTTACTCTGACCCGACGCTGAATCCACAAGGAACCCTTCTCTTCTTAAAATATCAGAAAGATTTTTTACAATCGCCTGGTCATCCTCAACAAGTAAAATTCGATACATTACAACCTCCTTAAATTTAACTTGTAAAAACTGACCTCATTGGCTTCCCTTCAATGCCAATTAACTGACTTCGGGAACCCACCACGTTTTTACTTTTTCATCAGCGTGGCTCGTTTTAAAACCCAGGCTGCAACCCTAACAAACAAACTCAGAGTTTCTTCCACTTCTTATTCTCTACATACCATTATAAGTGTTCAAGTCATGATTTATCACTCTTAGCCGAATAATAGTAGATTGCGCGACTTTTTCACCTATACACCGTTTATATTCAATAACCTTTTCAAAAAACGTTCTGAATAGACCCTTCTCAAATTTGAGGAAATCTTTATCGCTGACCATATGGCGGAACCTCCAATGTTGCTATATTTCAAAGCAATCACCCAGGAAGAATGTAGGATTGGACTCCACTGAAGAGCGACCCAAGCTGCATTGTGAATTTTAAGGGAGACAGTGTGAATCGCACCTTTTCATTGAATGTATTAAGAAGATCCTTTCTCCTTAGCATTTGAATTTACATCGCCTGTAAAGGGTTTGGATATTGTAGAACTAATATGAATAGATTATTCAACGATAAATGAGCGATGGGTTAAAGCAATATGGTAATGATGATGGGATTTCTATAATAAAACTTGATGAAATTTCTCATTTGACATGTGATGGTGATACTGAGATATGTTTAAAGATATTATCGTCAACCTAGTTTTTAAACCCTCCAAAGTTTGAGAGTTAATTAACCTAAAAATATAATATGAAGTCTGTGTAGATCTTTCTATAGTGCTGTCCGCAGAAGTGTTGTCTACAGAGTTTTTAACTATTTGTCATGGAAGTTCAAGAGACATTTTAAATGATAAAGCGGATCTGGAAGCACGGCAGGGGTCCGCACCGACACGCACATCAAACGAATCCGGAGAAAACCACAAGTTTTTCCTATGATGCCAATGACAACATCAAGACGATAACCTTTGCCGGTAAACTCATCACCTATACCTACACATGAGATTTCAAAGCTCATCCGTGAAGACAATCAGGTTTAAAACAAGACCATCACCTACCGCTACGATGGCGGCGGCAATCTCCTGTAAAAACCTAAAAGTTTGATTTCCTGTATTCAAATCACAGCACTGATTTAAGTCCAAGCTTCTCAACATACATTCTGTCCCTTTTTGTTATTTCAGTCGTCCAACGCTTTGAATGCAATGCCGAGGATATTTCAACCCCCTCTATTGCATCAAACCATTGCAACTGCATATAGATCGGAGTGTTGTCGAGCCAGCTTTTAAGTTTTTTCTCCTGATCTAGGTTTAGCTTTAAATCGTGGTCATGATCTCCATTTAGAACTCCTAGAGATATCTTCATCTGCCTTACAGCCTCGCTAAGATACTCATAATCGCAAAGGGATACAAACTGCACAAACATCCTTCCTCGAAGCGTATCAGGATCCCAGACTCTGACCCTCATGCTATCCGCATGCTGCTTCGATGAACGGAAATAATCCTCTATATGCTCCCTCTTCCTGTATTTTGAGAGAGCTTTAAATGTATCCTTCTCACCGTTGGAAACCAAAGTGAAATAACCATGGTATTTCTTGGCTTGGTCACAGGCCTTTTCATTAAATTTAATGACTGTTTTCTTACCCCAGGTTGTGATGGTGAGATACTTCTTCGCCTTGTTCTGGGCAGTTTCGTTCAGTTCATCTACCGATGCTCCTTCTTCAAGTATAGAACCGCATGAAATCTGATGTTGAAACCTCTGAAATTAGTCGAGATAAACAAAGGACAAGCATCAAGCCACTTGACTGAAATCCAGTCAAATAGTTTGATGCTTGTCCTTTTGAATGTTATCATAATATATTAATGCAACAGAAAAGTATTTGGGCGACTAAAACTGTTCGTACTATAAAGTACAGCAAACCGTTCTTCGTTGATTGCAGGAAAAATAACATCTGCAAAACCATTTGCCCAGGAGTTTTTAAGAAATCTTTTTTCTCTAACGCTCAATAAATTGAATTTATCATCTAAACAAATTTGTTGATTTTGATTTAATGCAAAAGACATCGGAGCACCTACCTAAAATACATAAGATTATGACCATATTTTACCATAATCTAATCTGAGAGGGATGGGTTTAAAGTTTTGACACCCTAACCAACTTTAATAACAATGTTGACAGGTTGCGTAGCACAATCATCACTGTCACAAAAACCGGTTGAAACTACGGAAACCAGTAAAACAATTACCGTAGAAATGAAAGCAACTGACAGAACATTTAAATATGAGACACTACCTATGAATTTACATAAAGAAAATGTTAAGGAAGTCCTGGCGGAAGCTGAGATATCTTTTAACGCTACTGATTCGAATGTTGTATATCATGAATTTCAAGATATCGTAACAGCAAAAGTCGTAGAGATCGGGGTTGCAAGAAATTATTCAGAAAAAAAGAAAATGTTTGTGATGCCCTATTCACCCATCACCATAAAAATAGATAAAGTTATGAAAGGAAGTTTCTTTAAAACCGGTGAAACAATTACAATCTTTGTAGAGGGTGGTTATCTGCCTTATAGAGAAATGGAGAAGTCCTTCGTGGAAGGTGATGCAAAAGCTGAAAAAACAAAGAAGATGCTGACAGTGATAGATAAGGATAATACCTATTATTTCGAGAAGTTTGATGGAAGGATATTCCCTGAATTGAATAAAAAATATATATTCCATGCTTATCAAGATAAATATGGAGATCACTTTATATCTGGTTGGGGGTTAAGCACACAGGAAATAGATGATAAAGACACGATTATTAAATCTCAAAAAAGTGTGACTGAATATTTCAAAAGCATCCAGAAGTAAAATACGGGCTTACTTTAATGTCTGTTTATAGTCTGAAGGTGTTGTTGCAAATCTAGGCAACTAGACGAGCAACAACACCTTTTTCTGTAATACCAGTGCGTCTTGGTTGGATGCGGTTGTGGATTTTAGATTGCCTCATGCCCTTAATAATTTTGGGGCATATTTAATAACCCTTCGCTAGTAAATACCAACCCGCTTCTCTCGCTTTGAAGGTTTAGTGGGTATTCCGGCCTAAATTGACCCACCAATCCGGTAAAATGATACCGCTATTCAGGCAATTTGATACCGTATTCCGGCGAAATGATACCACTGTTCCAGCATATTTGAAATCGTTACCTTAGACTATGTTTATACATCGAAAGATGTGAATACGAGGTTGGTATGAACAATTAGCGTTAGGTGGAGACGATTCTCCTCTAGCAGGTGCAATCCTCGATCGAATTGTTCATGATTCCTATAAGATCAATATTGAACCCATCGATTCAAGCAAGGACATTTCAATGCGACAACTTTTTGGTCTAGACAAAAACTTAAGCGAGTAAATTAACACCAGAGCGGTATCATGGCTCCGGACAGGCGGTATCCACCGCACCGGATTCATGGTACTGTTCAATCAAAATATCTAGTTTAGCAGGTATAACATGTACTTTGTAAGTCATAGCGTGCCTCCTCTGTTTCTCCTATCTAAATCCAGTAGATCAATTGGAGGTTTATGAACTTCGCGTTATTCTCATAATAATTAGTACCTAACTTTCGAATGTTTCTTTTTATACAAAATATAAAACAGGGAATAGATCGGCATTACTAAAAGCAAAATCAAATAAAAATCACGAGTAGCAAAGAAAGAGGTGGCATTCAATCCTGTAATCATTACATGACTTACAAAGTATGAAATCGGAACAAATAGAATCTTCGCTATGATATCTTTAACCTTTTCTTTCTTTCTGAATATTAGATAGAATCCTCCCAAAACAAATGTAATTAACAAATCAAGTTTAATATAGTAATTCAAAAACAATCGGGGTAAGGTCATAACACCACCGTTATCAATTGGATTTCTACCATATATTACTTTATCCTCTTGTCCTCTTGCATTTGACACATAATAAATCGTATTCACTTTTTCATTATTCGGGTTTACGGTAATGGTTTGGAATTTTGTAACGCCGATTATTTCATTCCATACTGTATTATATATACTAATATCATAGGATCCTGGTTCCCTTTGGGTTAGTTCATATTCTCCTATAAAAGAAAGCGTTACACTGCCATTTTTCTCATTCGCTGTAATAATCTCAGGTGATTGAGTATAGGGTATATACTCAGGTGCTGTTAGATATGCAAAGGATAATATTACAACGATTGCGGAAATGGTGGCTGCGAGCATTGCCGTAAAAACTCTTTTTTTCTTTATATCCAAGCTTAATTTTTTCAGAAAGGCTATGTCATCTTTTTCAGTAATAATAACTTTAGGTGTTTCTAAGTCGGATTTTAATAACGAAAGTTCCTTTTTACAGTCATTGCAACTCAGTAGATGTTCTTCAACAAGTTTCTTTGTGTCTTCGCTGACAATGTCATCTGCATATAAAGGTAAAATATCTTTTATCACTGTGCAGTTTATTTTATTCACTTTGATTGCCCTCCACTTCTTCTAATATTTGTTTTTTAGCTCGGTAATAAGTAACCCGCGCCCAACTTTCAGTTTTGGTGAACATCAGGCTGATTTTGTTGAACGATAGACTGCCGAAAAATCTTAACATAAAAACTTCTTTATATGGTTCGCTTATATTATGTAAAGTTTTTAGGATTAAAATAGATTGTTCTTTTAAAATCAAATGATCCAAAACATCAGTTTGACCATCCACATTATCTTCTAGGTCGTAAGGGGAGAAAATTTTTTGGCGATTATACTCTGTATAATATGTGTTTCGAGCTATGGTAAAAAGCCAAGCTTTAATATCTTTTCGCCCGTCAAATAGATCAATGTTTTTCATGGCTTTTAAAAATGTGTCTTGTGTTATATCTTCGGCAACGGCCTTATTTTGCGATAAACCATACAGGAATGTATAGACATCTTTGAAATACAATTTATATACTTTTTCAATTTCCAAATTATAATCCTCCTCTCACCTTACTAACTAATGGAATTCGATTTCGTTACAAAGATTTTTAAAAAAGCTGCCTACAAATGCAGACAGCCATAAAAGGGCATATAAATAATATTTCCTTCAAATTCCGATTTGTCGTGATCAGCGAGGGATGAAACGGAAGTGTCTCCATCATTTCATGGGTTCTTCAATTTTGGCAATATAACTGTCAGCGTTGTTTTTTATAATTGCAAAACTGTCTTATCTCACAAATACTACAGCGCGGCGTTGCTGTACAAACCTCGCCATACCCAGCTGCACAGTAGCTCCATATGTAATTATCTATTGTGAACATTGATAGGTCTGTTGCTTTTGAAAGTTCAAGTACAGAATCATATACCTCTTTTGTAGTTGCTGGTGTATGATTACCAGTTCCCATTCTACTACCAGAAAGAAATCTGCATAAATGGACATCCGGCTTTGCACCATCAATACCTACATTGCGAAGATACTCCCAGGCCAATGCTACGCCAATCATTTTTAATTTATACTTTGAATCCTTCCTTGTAAGTTTTTGTACAATTTCATGTGCTGGAGAGGATAAAACAAATAAATCCACGCTACCATATTCTTTTTCAATGGACTCTAAAATATCAATGTTATAAGAGAGGACATTCATTTGAGATCTAGTGCTTATATTTCCACATTTTAGTTTAAATAGTGTATCTGCAAAATACTCCCCAGCTGTTGATTTCAAAATGGCTGGGGAGTATTCAAAAAACAAAACATCAATTTCAGCTAGGTGTGGCTCAATGCGATGCCACTTTGTCCGACTTGTAAGCATGGAATAAATCAGCGCACGAATATGTTCCCTAAAAGAGAACTCTTTCCCTTCATTACGTTCGTTGATTTGATTATTTATTGTACCTTCATATCTCAATCCCTTTGAATCTAGAAAATCGCGAATTTTGAAAAGATAGTTTTCACCATCTTTTTCTTCGAACCTAACAAGTTCTTTGTTGTACTTTTCCGATATAAGTTGACATAGTCTACCAAGGTATTCCAGATTACATTGATAAATAACCTCAGGCGAAGGACTCATCATGATTTCTGTGGTGTTATCTTTACATTTCTCAAAATTACAAATCTGTTCTATTAATCCATCTCGAACACAAAGGAGTTCAGCATATGATTTTTCAATATATTGTTGAATAAATCCTTTAGGGCTAATCATCATCCGTCGGCTCCCTTCTTTCGTCTACTGAAATTTTCTCCCCGTATGGTGGGTCATAATAGATACAGGGTGGATTCTCCTGTTGCAATTTAATTGTTTTCAATTCTTTTCCTATTCCGGTTTCCCCGTATTTTTCCCCATACTAGTTGATCTTAAGATGCCCTCCCAGGGTTTTCCGAAAAAATTGGCATTGGGTGAAGTAAGAAACTTATATTGAAGTATCCCCAATAAGTAGTGATCCTGACTATCGTGAGTGAACGGCTAATATTTTCCGAGGTCACTTTCATTGCCCAGAGAACCATCAGTCAATAAAAGCTCTGAGGGGCTTCCGGGTTTAACTGTCTTTGGATCTCCCTCCTCCATAAATAGTACCATCAATTGATAAAAAGCAATTTATCGATTGGTGGTTTTATTTTGCATTGAAAAGGCACATAATAAGGAATTTTGAAGTTTTAGGGAGTCCGCTTGTTTCAGTTTTTGGTCGAGATTTATGAATTTTGTATTGCCGTTGTGCGGACATTTGCGTATAATATGGGTGAAGTCATTACCTATATTTGAAAGGAGCGAAACTATCATGGCAAAAACATCTAATTTATACGCACGTATTGAGCCTGACGTAAAAGAACAGGCTGAAGCCATTTTGTCCGCACTCGGCATACCCGTTTCCAACGCCATCAATATGTTCTACAAACAGATCATCTTACAGCGCGGCATCCCATTTGAAATGAAGCTGCCCGCTTCCCATTTGTTTGACATCAGTAGGCTCACAGAGGCGCAACTAAGTGCCGAGTTGGAAAAAGGTTATGCGGACATTTCAACCGGGCGTACCAAAGAGGCCGGCTCCGTCTTTTCAGAAATCCGAAAGGATTACGGTGTATGAGCTATGCGGTGGAAATCACCCAACAGGCGGACTCCGACCTGAGATGCATTTTTGAGTATATTGCCTTTGAGCTGCAAGCCGTTCAAAATGCCACCGGGCAGCTATCCCGCTTGGAGAAAAACATATTGTCTCTGGATGAAATGCTGGAACGTTACCGCAGATACGGTAAGGAACCGTGGCTCAGTCGTGGGCTGCGAATTATGCCGGTGGACAATTACTGCGTGTTCTACATTCCCGATTCCGAAAAACAGGTCGTCAGCATTGTATGCGTGATGTACGGAGGCCGGAATATAGACGCAGAGCTTATGGCGACCTAAGTGAAGCTGGATGATGCGAATCAATCCGCTGCTGCGAACAGCACCCGCCGCACAGAGGATGAGGTGTTTGGCAGTGTGAGGTAGCAGACACAACGCGAAACCTTCTGAGCAAGTATAAACAAATACAGGCACGCACATGGGCAGTCCAGAAATTGGCTGCCTTTTGTACTGAAAAAGAAAAACGAACATGGTAATTAGAGCTCGGTTGACCTCATTTTGATTGTCTCTGCTTGACTGGGAAATTATAATCAATGGTAATCAAGAAGAAAATCATCAATTGGGTGAGAAACCGAGCTTTTGATTTGGATTAATATTCAGGTGGTAATGCCATCATTTCTTCATAGTTAAAGACCGGACCATCCACACACATATAGTGACTGCCGACTTTGCAATGACCGCATTTTCCGGCACCGCAGCGCATATGGGTCTCAAGTGTCACCAAAATATTGGTGGGCTTCATGCCGAGTTCCAAGAGATCCCTGGCTACTTTTTTGATTCGTTCTGGAGAAGCGCACACCAATGCCGTGGTGTCGGACCAATCTAGATCTAAGCCTGGTAATAGGTCATTTATAAAGCCACGATGGGCTTCGACTTTATCGGTGGGTTCTTTTATGGCATACTTCACTGTCACATTGGGGAGCTTATCCCAGTCTGCCATTTCTTCTTTATAGAGCAATTTATCATATTCCAGCGCACTGGCCATGACGAAGACTTGTTTAAACTCGTCAGCATGATCTATCACGGGTATGATCACGGTCCGAAGGGGTGCCATGGCAACACCTGAACCAATGAATACTAAATTGTGATTTTTCAGGGATTCATAGGGAAAGGCCCGTCCATAGGGTCCGCGCAGTCCGACTTTCTCCCCTACTTTCATCTGGAACAATTTATCAGTTACTGAACCGACATTCTTATAGTCAAAGACCAGTTCGGCCGTCTCACTGGGTCCAAATGGGATGGACAGCGGAACTTCACCTTCACCAAAAACTGTTACTTGAAAAAACTGGCCTTTGTGATCATAGTTTTTGATCAACTCCGGATCATCATATTTTAAGGTAACTCGGAATATATCTGGTGTTAACTTTTGCACGTTGGTAATGGTTGAGACGTCCGGTGCAAAAAGGCCGTTGCGGGACTTCACTTCTCGGTCCATGATTTCATGACGGATTTTAGTGGTCTGATGGATCGCTGCTGGTTCCGGATTTTCTTTAGCAGCTTTTTGGATCTTTCCAATAATATCGATGATGCTGATATAAGTTGGACAGACATCGGTACAGCGGCCACAGCCTGAACAGCCTTTATGGTCAAAGCGCTCTTCAATATATTTTAGCTTATCGTAGATCCGATACCGCACCCGGGACACTGCGCTTCTGGGGTTGTGATATTCCGCATTTCTGGTAAAATGACTGATTTGGCAGGAATCCCAATACCGTACTCGAGTCCCCTGATCTTTATCGAGATTTTCCTCAACCACATTGAAACAGGTGCAGGTTGGACACACGTTAGTGCAACCGGTGCAGGCGATGCAGGCATTGGCTTCGTCCGTCCAGAAGTCGGCATCGAAGGTTTTTGCCATGTCATCCCAAAGATTCGTCAAGTCCATTTTCAAAGGGAAACTGTCTTCAACGGTTTTTCGTAGCGCCGTCTGCTGTAAGAGTATACTGTTATCAATTTCTGTAAATAAATAAGTTGCTGCCTCGATCAAAGCTTGTCCTTTGGGTGTTTGCACTTCGATCAAGTGATAACCAGCCATGGGGGTAAACGCCAGATCATAGCCGACTGTTGAAAAGACACCGGTTCCAATGGACGTACAGAAACAATGCGGTCCGGCTTTGAGACAGTTTACTGCGACAATGGTCGTGTCGGCTCGTCTGGAGCCATAGTTGGGGTCCGGAAACTCATTTAAGAAAAATTGGTCAGTGTAGGCTACGCCATAGGTGTCACAGGCTCTGATGCCATAGAGGATTCGGCTTTTTGCATGTTTATGGGCAAGCCCTTCGACTGATACGTTGTTGTCCGTTCGCTTCCAGATGAAAAGACTTTCCTTTTGTTCAAAGATCATTTCTTTCACCGGCAGGGTCAGATTAATATAATCTTCGGTTCGCTTGGCTTTAGACAACGGCAATAGTTGGATATCTTTGCCCTTCCCCGAGGGTACATAGACTGAACTTCTTTCATTCCAGATATTAAGTACCTGATCCAGCTGTTCGTTTTTAAGTGTATACAGTTTAGTTATTTCCATTATTCCACCTCGATTCGCACTGCCGAAACCTTCAGCGCCGGTATACTAATAAAAGGATCCAGATTTTGACCCGTCAGCCGATTGGCTGGGGATTCCGCAAAATGAAATGGCACGAACAACGTCTTTTCGTTGATGCGGTTGGTGATCAAGGCAGGGGCAACAATGCTTCCCCGGGCCGAGGTGATCCGAATGCGCTGATGGTCTTTGATACCGAGTTCTTCGGCGTCTTTGGAGTGGATCTCGACAAATCCATGGGGATATTCTAAGGCAAGAGTCCAGACTTTTCGAGTCATGGTGCCCGTATGATATTGATGAGTGACTCGTCCGGTCGTTACAATAAATGGATACTCCGCACTACGCTGATCCCCTAAATATTCAAAATCATTGACCGTAAAGAGACCTTTGCCGCGTTTAAACTCGCCAACATGAAGGATCGGTGTTCCCGGGTGGTTTTTATCAGGACAAGGCCACTGAATGCCGACTTCTTTAATGCGCTCGTGGGTGATCCCGCCGTAGATATCCGTTGCTTCATTGATCTCATCCATAATGTCGGAAGGATTCTGGTAGTCCACATCCATACCGATCCGTTTCATGATATCCACCATAATCTCCCAATCGGGTTTGGAGTCGCCGATGGGTTCAATGACTTTATGGATCATTTGAACTCGGCGGTCCGTATTGGTATAGGTGCCTTCTCGCTCTAAAAAGCTGGCCGCCGGGAGGACTACATCAGCAAATTGGGCAGTTTCAGTCATGAAGATATCCTGAACGACCAAAAATGGAACTTTTTCCAGGCAATGGATGGTGTGGGTCTGATCCGGATCGGATAAGACCGGATTCTCTCCGACGACAAAAACTGCTTTCATCTTCCCTTCATCGATCAAATTGAACATCTGAATAATGTTATTTCCGCGCAGACAAGAAAAATCTCCCCAGATCTTACTGAAGCGCTCTTTCGTGGCCGGTTGCTCGGGTCGTTGATAGCCCGGTAGGAAGTCCGGAAGTGCGCCCATATCGCCGGCGCCTTGAACATTGTTTTGGCCACGTAATGGGTTGATCCCGGTGGAAGGCCGGCCTAGATGATTGGTCATCATGGCTAAATTGGCCAATGCCCGAATGGTTTTGACCGCGGTTGTCTGCTGGGTCACGCCCATGGTAAAGAGAATCATGGCTTTGTCTGTAGTGGCATATTTTCGGGCAAATTGCCGAATGGTATCCGCCGGTACTTTGGAGATGGATTCAGCCCACTCCGGCGTACAGTCGATTACAGATTGTTTCATTTCTTCGTAGTTTTCAGTGCGGGTTCGAATAAAGTCTTCATCGGCAAGATTTTCCTCGATGATCACATGGATCATGGCATTGACCATAGGCAGGTTGGTTCCCGGTTCAATGGGCGCATAGCCATGGGCAAAGTCAGTCAACCTGATCTTGCGCGGATCAACGACGTATAGTGTAGCACCCTTCTCCAGGGCTTCAAATATTCTGGTACTAACTAGAGGATGCTGCTCTGTCGTGTTCGAACCAATGACTAAGATCAGTTCTGCGTCAGAGATTTCATCCATTGTGTTTGTGGCACCACCAGTTCCTAAGGAGGTAGAAAGACCTTCTACCGTTGGGCTATGTCACAGGCGAGCGCAATGGTCAATACTGCTGGTTTTAAGACCGGCTCTGGCCATTTTCGCCATCAGGAAATTCTCTTCATTGGTACAGCGGGCAGAGGAAATAAACCCGATGTGATCGGAATTATCGTCTTCAAGCATGGCATTTTTAAACCCGGTTGCAACTTTAGCCAACGCTTCTTCCCAACTGGCCGGTCTAAAACTACCGTCTTCATTCCGGATCAAGGGGCTGGTCAAGCGACGTGAGTCTCTGACAAAGGCATAGCCGTGCCAGCCTTTAGAACATAGTTTTCCCTTACTGACCACGTGATTATAGCTCGGCGTGATCCCTAAAATTGTATCATCATCCGCTACATTAACATAAATTCCACAGCCGCAGCCGCAATAACCACAAATCGTTTCGACACGTTTCAACAAAATCCCTCCTCTTTCAATACAATTAAATTCAATTTTTTACATTTCTGTAAACGAATACCTCAAGTTGATATAATCTTATCCTAATATAGGTAAAATTGAAATGATGTTATCACAAAAACCCTTTTATTCCTTATAATTTTATACAATCAATATGATTCAACTTGGCTAATTCACTTTATTTCACCAGAATATCAAAAATAAACCCACTCATTCGGACATGCTGTGATCCAATGGCTTAAAAAAATTATCCTCAGAAAGTAGCTTTCAGAAATGCCAGAAAAACATCATAAATATATTAACGGTTTATAAATTCGTGATTGATCTTTATAACAGTGAAGAAGTAAATTTTAAGGTAATTATTGACAAGAATGAATCGAATGAAATCAATTGACAGATAATTATCATTATAAGAAAAATCTAATAATCAAATGCATATTAGGAAGAACTGATTTATACTTATATTTAAGAGGCTATCAAAGTCACTTCCTATCACAGTTATGAAGTTGCTGGGCATTGTAACAGGAAGTCATCGATTGGATTTTATTGATTACAGCACATACTACTAATGGGAAGAATTCATTTTTCATTATGACAACGGCAATACTGAATTCATTTATATTAATGGGAGGTATAAGTATCCGACTAACATCATGGTTCTTAATATTTGTTTTAATGCTCGCCGGGGCCTATTCTCAAGGCGATACCAAAGGTGAAATGAGCGTCGAAGAAACCATTTCGATCAGCCAAAAGGATCCTTACTTCGTACAAAAATCAGTTATCCAGGCATTTGCCCGGGATCTTTTGTCTCCCGACCACCATCAGCTCGAAACTACAATGGCACCGATCCTTGACGAAAAAATTATCGAGAAGTTTGAACTGTTACGGATCAGCGAAAAACCAGTTCCTAAGGTCGACTATGCTACCGCCAGCCAGTTTGCCGGTTATGAGGCGTCAATGGCCTTCGAGGTTGATCTTGTCGTAGACTATAAAGATCAGTTCAAAAACTATGTGACGGCAGAGGACGGGGTCAAAACCTATATCATCACTCTAGTCAAAATCAAGGACGACCCGCGATGGGCAATCTGTTCAATGGGCTTTTAACAAGTCCCATTGAAACAAATCTTGCCGCAAATTAGATGGTGTTGTCTGTTTCAAACGCACTGTTCCTTTAGTATCCCCAACATGAACTAATATGCCCCTGAGTTAAAGACCCTCGATTTCAGCGACGAAACCGAGGGTCTTATATTTCTTGGTAGATTTTTTTTACAATCCAAATTATCGGAAATACTTTATTAAATTACTGAAATGTGAAAATTAATTCCGAAAAATAAAAGAATTAAGTTAGTGATATCATTGGTTTAATCCCAATACCCCAAAAAGTAAAGCCTAATTTTACACCCTATAAATTTGTATCTTGACTGTTCGAAGCAGGATCCATAAATGATTGGAGTACTTGATGGGGAACCAACAGGGCAGCCTAACCGGCAATTCTAGGATAACATGGTAAGTCAATTGGAAGAGAATATGGATCGGCAGAAGCAGTTAGACTAGGCGACTTAGGACTGTCATAGATATGAGTCAGTGATTCCCCTGCGCTGGTCCGGGTTGTAAGTTTCCATCTTAGAATCGCTGGCTTTAGAATATCTCCTCTTCCTTTATTATGATAACCAAGATTAACTCAACAATTTTCAGGTTGTTCATATATACAATACTGAGAAAAGAATCCAAGCTACTAGAAACCCCACTTCAAATCCATTGGCAAAGATAGGTAACCATGGTGGATACTTATCTTTTAATTTTTTACCAAATAAAAAGTATAAGATGAATCCAACTCCAAAAATCGATGTTATTATAAAAAAATTATTCCCCATATTTTCACCTTCCTGTATAATTGTAATATATAGAATACTAAAATAGAGGTTATTTGTCAATTTAACGTAATATTTATACATTGCCTAAAATGATTGAATACGATTCCTATCATTAAAAAATAATTGAAAAACTATTTAATCTTCCTTTTAGAAATCCCTACTTTCGGTTTTCAAAAGGTCGATTTCCCCAGCTATAGCCTCAAATTAGCAGGTGGAATCACTATAAATATTTAGTTTAGACCTAAACTGAGTGATGACGGCTCCATTTGTTCAATTGTTTCCATGAACATAATTTTTATGGCATTCTCCCGCTTTCTGAAAGGTGTCAACCAATTTATTTGCCACTTAAACACAATTTTTTTCCAAATTTATACCGGTAACGCTCAATAAGCTTGTTTTCTAGTTGATCTTGAATTATTTACAACTGATGGACTCGGATTTAGTAGAGTAGCTTACGTACCTCCCCTAAAAGACACTTATCTATTCTTTCCAAAAACTTCTTTGAACAATGGTCCTTTTATATTCATCACATGAGAGCTGAATAAGAGATATGGGCGTGGCTTAGTTGCATCAGCCGTCCTGGGGTCTGGTTGATGGGGATAGTGGTTAGACCATTTTTACTGTACGTTAAATTAAAGCCAGTAAAGAAAATGTTTTATTTTCAATCTTTGGTTCGGGTGTCGAAATTAAAGTTAGGCGATTTGCATCCTTAATTTTCTTAGCACTTGATCACGAATTTGTTTACCAATAACGCTCATTAATTAGTTTACCAATTGATATCGAGTTGTTTCCCACTAAGGGACCCTGAGTAGGGAGAGTGTCTTACTGTCCTCCTTAAAAATCACTTAACCTTCCTTCAAAATCTTCTCTATGTGACCGTCCTATTTATATTCATCATCTAAGAGCAGAATGCAAGAGCTATGGGCTTGGCAAGATTGCCTTAGCCGTACTAGGCCAGGCTCGATGGTATGGTGGGTTGACTGTTTTTACCTGACATGTTAAAGTAAAACTAATGAAAACGGTTTATTCGCTATACTTATTTCAGGAGGAGATTCGAATGAAAAGATTTGTTAGTATCCTATCGTCAATTTTAAAGCTCTTTCCCGTCCGTCCTACTCATGGAGGTATTTAATATGACTCGGAAGATGGTAGTCCTTTTGATTTTTGGGATTGATTTTTGGATTTCTTACTTCTTATTTATTTCGCGAGAGTTTATTTTCCCTCTTTTAATTATTGATGGATCACTCATCCCTCAACGAAAAATTTCTTAAAAAAATTTGATTGCTTTTTGTATAGATAAGATTACCCTAGCAGCCAACAGCAACCCCCTGTCCCCTTTAATTATCAAGGGTCCAGTGGGTTGCTGATTTATTCCTTGTAAGACGACGTCGCTTAATTGATTAGTAGCCAGTAACATCTGCCTGTTTAATAACCACAGGTTATTTGTGCTTTGACTTTCAACATGTAATGGGGATTTCACATTGCCCAGCGACTGGCTTCAATTTGTTAGGGTTATACACCAAGACCCTTAGTTCTCACTTAAGAATGGAAAAGACGACCCATGAGGTCGTCTTTAAACTTAGTGCTTTGATCTCTAGGATTGGGTGGTTTTAGGATTCATTTACTGAGCTTTTAAAGACTATTTTGATGTCACCGGGACTTCTGCATAGCGGCCGATCTCACGGAATCTTTGGTAGCGCTTTTCCACTAATTCTTCAGTGGAGAGCTCTTCCAGTTCCTGAATTTTTTGGCTTAGTTCAGAACTGATTTCTTGAGCGATTTCCCGAAAAGCGCGGTCTTCTAAAAAGACTTTATCGCACAGTCCCAGTTCTTCGAGTTCGGTCGGTGTGATTTTAAGACTTTCGGCGGCTTCTGCAATTTTAGACGGATCTTTCCAAAGGATACTGGCACAACATTCCGGGCTAATCACTGAGTAATAGGAGTTCTCCATCATCCAAAGTGCATCGGACACCCCCAAGGCCAAAGCACCGCCGGATCCACCCTCTCCAATTAGTATCGAGATGATCGGCGTTTTAAGGTTACTCATCTGGTAGAGATTATCGGCAATGGCCTGTCACTATGACCTCGGCTGACTTCTCACAACAAGCTTTGCTCCGTCTTTCGGATTTAGTTTCCTAGCGGACGTCCGTGAGACCTTCCCGGGTAAGAACGATAACCTTCCTTCCATGTGACCGCCTCATTTACCGTATGGGATTCGGGTAGCATTGGACTTTCTCTTGATGTGCAGAGTTGTCCGTCCCAATTCGGCCTTATATGGGGTTTCTGTTCGTCGGTCCAGAATTTTGCCTGGCAGAACTCCTCACTCTTACATCCAGCTTCCATTCAGATTCCACCTCGCGGTGGACACCCTTGCCTCAGGCTAACGCTTCCTGCTACCGAGCGCGTAGTGGACTTTCACCACCAAGTTATGCCCATGCCGGGCGCACTAATAACCTTAACTTCCTGAAATTTTACCACTAAAGATCGTTCAGGCAGAATTAACCTCTATCAGGATTGCTATTAATGTAGTCCAAAATCTCTTCATAGGTACGCTTGCTTTTCACAATTGCTTCCACTAATTCTTGGTCCCTCATTGCCTGTTTCTTCTGGAGTAGTTCCTTCAGCGTAGCAGCTTCCGCGTCGTATTTGGACTTGGCCTTGGCTAGGGCAGCCTCAGATTGCTTTATTTTCTCATCGATCAGTATCTTGGGTCCTCTTGCCATTTTGGTTCTCCTCACATTCGTTCATTGATTTGGCTTGTCTTGTTCTTGATGTCTGCAGCATCCAGCCTGAAGGCCTTAAGGATTGCTTTCTGGGTGGCTGTAACCGCATGACTTAAGCGGTATTTGCCGTCTCCCATTCTTGTCATCTCTATCTTTTCCAGTTCCCGGATCGCGGCTGGAACGGTCATGTAGTTGGCTTTTCGGTCATTATTTACCATCTCAGCTTTCAGTAAGGTATACATACGGTTTCGGATGATCGTGGCAACGAACTCGATGAAGATTTTAGCTGTTGCAGATTCGTTGGAATGCACCCGAAGACTCTTGTTGCCCAGATAGGACTTACTTCCACGGAACAGCTTTTCCGAAACATCCCGCCCCTTGTACAAGGTGATTGCTTCTTCGGCGGTCATCTTTTTTGATGTCACGATGACGAAATATCCACAAAGTTTTAGTTCACGCTCAATCACTTCTTCCTTTTCTTTCAGAGCAAGAAAGGTCCCATCCTGGTCATAGAAGACATCAAAATAATGGTTGTAGCTATCCGGAACGCTCATCACTTTCCCCTTGTAAGGAAGCATGAGAGCACTCATGCGCTCCAGTTTGACTTTCAATGCTGTCCTTTCCCAGGTCTGCTTTTCATCACTGTGAAAGAGGTGAAAATAGCGGTCGTTCCGGTCTGACTCAAAGAGCTTGTGACGCACGGTAATGCCCGATACATCATAGGCTTTCACCCGACGGCTCCAGTTCTCTTCAAAGCTCCCCCGATGCTCCATAATGAGTTCATTGACCAGCTTGGCTCTGCCCTTGAGCATGATGACGAAGTCATAGCCATACTGATCCATATACTCTATGTTCTGGCGGCTGAAGTAGCCACGGTCAAGAATAAACCCGATTTTGCGGTACCCATAGGCATAAGACCGATCGAGCATATGCTGCAGTTGGGAGACGTCTACAATACTGCCGGGATACTCCTCATAGAATAGCGGCACTTGGTTGCTGGTGTCATAGGCAATCGCGTAATTGAAGATGGGGCAGCCCAGGTCCACCTTAGGGTGCCCAAACTCCACCAGTTCAAGATCACCGGCCTGGCAATTCTTATTTGTGGAATCATAGGAAATATAGATTTTCTCTCGATGGTCTCTAGCTGAATTCCAGTCATTCAAAAACCCCACGCTCTGCTCATCGGTCATCTGGTTTAAAAAGTCAGAGATCTTAGAATCACTGTAGATATGCATGGCTTCCGTGAACAGGGGATGGTTGAAAGCATAATCAGGATAATACTGCGAGGCGTTGTTTTCAGAGACAATCGAGTAGATCGCCAGATCTAGAAAAAGACCCAGATCAGCAGGTTTAAAGTACGGGGCTAGGAGTGCGGGCAGCTTGTAGGCCTCAACGATCTCCTGCAGGACAATGAACGCCCCAGCCTTGAGCGTATAGCTTCGAGCCGTACCTCTCTCGGCCGGAAGTTCAATCTCAGGAAAGTATTTCAGAAAATTCTCGTTGGGGATCATTCGGTCTGGATTGTCCGGATCCTGTTTGCCGATGGTGACGCGCTTGGGGATGGTGTACTTGCGCTCCGGATAATAAATCCGCTCATATTCGAAATCAATATAAATCCCGCTTTTCTTATTTTGACGGGTTATTTTTCCTGGCATATCCGGAACAACAACTACACAATCAAGATACATTTCATGCACTTCCTTTAGTGTTATTTCATACTAAATATTGTACAGCAAAAACCCCATGAACGCAACCTTAAATCTTGTATTCATGGGGTTTCATCGACTTATTTTGGCGCATAATTTTCTTTAGTGTTATAACTTCAGGAAGTTAAGGAATAAAGAAAGTCGACCTCTGTTGGTCGACTTTTCTATTCAGTGCATTTACTATTCGATGGTTGGTCTCCCCAGTCGTTGGAAGGTAGCTGAGCCAATCAAGCGATCCGGCTACGGATCTACTTGAAGTTTGCTTTAACCAATGACCGAAAATCAGATCGAGATTAAAACACTTTAAGGATTGAATCCGAGGAAAACTAATCAGAACACTTTAATATTAAACCCTATACTAAAAATCAAGAAAAAGAACAAGAACAAAACTACATGCGGTTTAGTGGAAAGGAATTCTTTGGTATGTTTAACCGAAAGACCTTCTTATTTACTCTTTATATTCGCAATGATCAGTCCAATTCCAATTATGGCAAGAAAGTCTGTAAGCAATAATTCATCGACCGTTAAGTGGACTAAAATAACAATTAAAATAACTGAAATACCTAAAAGTATATTTTTTATTTCTTTCATACAAGCACCTTTCTTTTAGTAATGGTATAAGGTTTTGATCCACTGAGCGGAATATTTAAATGTTGCATTTCCTTGAATAAGCATATCTTGTTTAAGAGTTGGATAAAAGCTAATAGTAGGACCAACTTTTTTAAATTGAATTGTTACACCAGCATCTATATGAATTGAAGGTATTGTATGTGCATAAGCAACAAATAGTTGTAATGTATCCATATTATAAGATCCTGATTGTGTTTCTACTATTATTAAACCGCCCATATGTTTAACATAATTTCCACTAGCACTACCTATTGCGATAGTTCCTCTTACCACTCCGGCAGTGTTGCTATCGATTGTAACATTTCGGTTTCCAATAAATTTACTCCCGTCAATAGAATAAATTGAACCGACCCCCGTGGCACTAATTATTCTTGTAGCTAGTTCATGGGAATTCGCATCAGCCGCTACCCATCCTATTCCATAGCTATCGGTAAAGCAAAAGAATGGAGGACTTGTCCATTTTATATCGTAAGCAATCCTAACACGCTTTCTTGTATTATCAGAGCCACCAAGACCAAATTGAAATACCAGTTTAGCCTCACTTGAAGCGGCGATAAATTCCATTGGATCAATATTAGCGTTATACTTTTTAATTTCATATATTTGAGTTGTTGAATATCCCTTCAACTTTAACTCTGGTTCCAACTGATTAGATAACATAATCAAATGTTCTTTTAATTGGAATGTAGTTATTTTGTTTTTAATGATTAAGTTCTTTATCAATTCATGTTCGCTTTTAATAATAGTAGTTTTCTCATACGATTGGCTTAATAACGCTTGAGCTTGTAATAACTCTTCATTTTCTGGAATTTCAGCAAAAGCTATAATACCTTTGATTAAGAATAAAAAAAGAAAAGTTGTTAAGAGTAATAGTCGTTTTTTAATGTGTGTTTTCATTTATTAATCACCATCCTTATTACCAAATTAACATAAAAATTTTATAAAAACAACCATCTTTTCTTATGAACAAATTTAGAAAACTTATATTATTAATTTACAAATTATTCGAAATCTAACTTTCTTTTTCTTTCGTACATAAAGAAAATCCTACCACTTTTCACTATGAACTGCTACCCGTCAAGGATAATGAAATAATATAAAAATTTCGCAGCGCTGTTGTGCTGCGAAAAATACACGGATGTCAGTAGATCGTATGTCAGTAGATTGTTGACGAATTGCAATTTAAAGTGAAAGAGATTTTTAGCTAAGCTTAAATTAATATAGGTTCATCCTGGATGATACTTGGCTTTTAACGGGTTTGCCGTTAATCCCCCCAGAACTCTTTTTGGGTAGTTATTTAGCCACTCTTGGAGTTCCCTCATTTGTGCGTGGGTGTATCCCTTTAATCCCTGGTCCCTTGGGGATGTGGTACCGGATCAGTCCATTGTTCTGTTCGTTGGTCTTCCAGGAACTGTAGGGATGGCACAAGAAAATCTTTGTTCGAGGCTTTTTACATCTGGTCACTGACTTTTGGAGAGCTTTTTAATCCAGAAACTCTGAACCGTTATCCACTGTCACGGATTTGAACTGCTCGTTGAATTTTACCCGTCCTATCCCTCGCTCGATACGATTGAGCACCTTCAGGACTTCCCCATTGGTTTGATCAAAGATCGGGTCCTTTTAAGTCTTCAATTACTTAGACTTTAAAGACTATTTTGATGTCACCGGGACTTCAGTAAAGCGTCCGGTCTCACGGAATCTTTGGTAGCGCTGTTCCACTAATTCTTCTGTGGAGAGCTCTTCCAGTTCCTGAATTTTTTGGCTTAGTTCAGAACTGATTTCTTGAGCGATCTCCCGAAAAGCGCGGTCTTCTAAAAACACTTTATCGCACAGTCCCAGTTCTTCGAGTTCGGTCGGTGTGATTTTAAGACTTTGGGCGGCTTCTGCAATTTTAGACGGATCTTTCCAAAGGATACTGGCACAGCCTTCCGGGCTGATGACTGAGTAATAGGAGTTCTCCATCATCCAAAGTGCATCGGACACCCCCAAGGCCAAAGCCCCGCCGGATCCACCCTCTCCAATTAGAATCGAGATGATCGGCGTTTTAAGGTTACTCATCTGGTAGAGATTATCAGCAATTGCCTGTCCCTGCCCGCGCTCTTCGGCCCCGATGCCGCAGTAGGCACCTGAGGTATCAATGAAGCAGATGATCGGGCGTTTAAATTTCTCCGCTAATTTCATCTGGCGCAGAGCCTTACGGTACCCTTCAGGATGAGCCGACCCAAAATTACGGCGGATCCGAGTCTTGGTATTACGACCTTTTTCCAATGCAACGATGGTTACGGGTTTCCCCTGCAAGCGGGCGATCCCCGTGACAATGGCCAGGTCATCGCCGAATTTGCGATCGCCGTGCATTTCCATGAAATCTTCAAAGATCCCCGATACAAAATACATTGAGGTGGGTCGATCGGTGTCTCTGGCTTTTTTGACGATTTCTGCTGCTGTCATTATACCCCTCCATGGAGGCTTAATACTCGTCTGAGATAAGCCTTGATGTTACGCCGGTTGATGATACTATCGATGAAACCTTGCTTTAAAACGGTCTCAGCTCGTTGGAACCCATCGGGCAATTTTTTACGAATGGTATCTTCAATGACCCGGGGGCCGGCAAAGGCGACTAATGCCTTGGGTTCGGCGATGATGACATCGGCTTCCATGGCAAAAGAGGCTGTGACCCCGCCGGTGGTGGGATCTGTCAAGACGGCAATATAGAATAGGCCGGCATCATTGTGCCGTTTGACGGCGGCACTGGTTTTCGCCATCTGCATCAAAGAGGTCAACCCTTCTTGCATTCTGGCACCGCCGGAGGCACAAAAGCCAACAACTGGTAACCCTTGGGCAGTGGCATATTCAAAGATCCGGGTGATCTTTTCCCCCACCACTGACCCCATGGAGGCCATGATAAAATTAGGTTCCATGACAAAAATTGCGGTTTTAACACCGGATATTTGGCAAATGCCGGTGACAACGGCTTCTGTTTCGCCGGTGGCAGCTTTGGCTTTTTCCAGTTTTTCCGTATATTTTGGGAAATCCAGGAAATTTATCGAAGTTAAAGTGGCATCATGCTCGCTAAATGTATCTAAGTCAGCTACGATGGCCAGACGCTCCCGGGCCGTTAGCCGCAAATGGTGGCCACATTCGGGGCAGACTAAATATACTTCTTTAAATTTATGTTCAGGCAGATGGAATAAACACTCCGGACAAGTAATTTCAATCGCTTGAGCGACTTCCCGAGCGGCTTCTTTAATATCTTTTTCCGGAACAAACAATGATCCGGTCTTCTCTAGTTTATTGATCGATTTTCGAAACAGTATCTTTAGATTCATGTGTTACTTCTCCAGATCCTTCGTAGTGAAATCACCCGATAAGAATTTTTCTTGGGACAACAGGTCAAGGTAAAAGTCCGTGGTGGTGTCGATGCCTTCAATGATCAATTCGCCCAATGCCGACCGCATTTTACGAATCGCCTCTTGTCGGGTCGGACCCCAGACAATGAGTTTCCCGACCATGGAATCATAATAAGGTGATATATGACAACCCGAATAAATAAAAGTATCAAACCTTACATTGGGGCCCCCCGGGCTATGCAGAAATTCAATTTTCCCGAAGCTTGGCGCATAATCGTGCTCCGGCGCTTCGGCTAAAATCCGGCATTCAATGGAATGACCTCGAGTCTGGAAGTCCAGATCTGCGATGGACATGCCAGCCGCCACTCGAATCTGCCACTGGACCAGGTCAAGGTCTGTGACCATCTCTGTGACGGGATGTTCCACTTGGAGTCTCGTGTTCATTTCCATAAAATAGAAATTTCGATCCAGATCCATCAGGTATTCAATGGTGCCAACACCACGGTAGTTAATACTGCGCACGGCTGCTTCACTATAATCATATAGGCGTTTACGTTCTTCTTCATTGATCTTGATGCAAGGACTCTCCTCGATCATCTTTTGGTTGCGCCGTTGCACGGAACAATCCCGTTCACCCAATACCCGGTAATGGCCATGGGTATCGCATAGGACTTGGACTTCAACGTGTTTGACATCGGTTAGGAACTTTTCAATATAAAGAGTGTCATCCATAAAGGAGACTTTGGCTTCCTGGCGGGCCATATCCCAGTTAGCCGAAAGTTCGTCTTCTCCCCGGACTAATCGAATGCCCTTGCCGCCACCGCCGGCGGCGGCTTTTAACAGGATCGGATAACCGACCGTTTTGGCAAATTCTTTGGCTTCTTCGGCATTCTTAATATCTTCAACTCCAGGAACGACTGGTACACCGGCCGCTTTCATCAATCGTCTGGCTTCTTCCTTGTCCCCCATCCGGATGATAGTTTTTGCGTCTGGCCCAATAAATATCAGTTTGTTTTCTTCACAGATCCTGGCAAATTCCGAGTTTTCCGACAACAGTCCATAGCCCGGGTGGATGGCCGTACAGCCCGTCGCCAAGGCGATGGAGATGATGGCACCCATATTAAGATAACTCTCCGACACACGGCCAGGGCCAATGCAGTAGGCTTCTTCGGCCATTAAGACATGGAGGGATTCCCGGTCGGGTTCAGAATAGACACAGACCGTATCGATCCCCATCTCACGACAAGCCCGAATGATCCGGACGGCTACTTCGCCGCGATTTGCGATGAGTATTTTTGAAAACATGATTAATCCTCCACAACGGCGAAGGACAATTCAGCTTCAGAATGGACTTTCCCTAACACCTTAACTTTTGCCTTAGCAAAATAAAAGGGTTTACGGGCTTTGACGATTTCCGTCTCAATTTCTAAAACATCCCCCGGTTTTACGGGTTTTCGGAATTTAGCTTCCTTGATCCCCGTGTAATACGGAGTTCCGGTCAATTCACTGCCCAAAAGAACGGCGCAGGCCTGGGCCATCATTTCACACTGGATCACCCCCGGTACAACGGGGTTGCCCGGAAAATGGCCCTGGAGGAAAAATTCATCGCCCCGGACGGTATAACTGGCCCGACCGATATTCTCACCCATTTGCTCCGCCTCATCTAAGAGGAGCATCGGCTCCCGGTGCGGCATGATTTTCTTTAATTCATCTCGATTCATTGCTTCACCACGAACAGGGTCTCATTGTATTCAGCGACCTGTTCATCCTTTTTCATGACCTTGATTACTGTCAAGTCATAGGGGGCTTTGATCTCATTCATGATTTTCATGGATTCGATGATACAGAGTGTATCCCCGGCTTTAACGCGGCTACCTTCCCGGACAAAGTTCTGTGCCTCAGGGTTTGCCCGGCCGTAGTAAATGCCTGCCAAGGGCGAGAGCACTTCATCACCGGTCGGAGCTGCGGGCACTTGAGCGGGCTGTGCGAAGCTTTGTTCAATATTGGTCGGTGCTTGATTAACATAGGAAACATTGGTTTTTGGCAAGTCCTTTTCCAGACAGATCTTAACATCGCCTTCTTCAAAGCTGACTTTTGTTAAGCCATATTCTGCTAAGACGTCGGCTAACATATGTAATTTATCTTCCATGATGATACTTCCTTAATACGATGGCGGCATTGTGTCCACCAAAGCCCAGCGATGCCGATACTACAAATTCCAGTTCTTTTTCTTTGGCGAGGTTCGGGGTATAGTCCAGATCACAATCGGGATCCGCCACCTTAAGTCCCACCGTCGGCGGCACTTTATTCTGGGCCAGGGCTATGATCCCGGCAATGGCTTCAACGGCCCCGGCCGCCCCTAACATATGACCAGTCATGGATTTGGTGGCACTGATGGATAATTTATAGGCATCGTCCCCAAAGGCTTTTTTAAGGGCCAGGGTCTCGGTTTTATCATTCAAGCCGGTACTGGTCCCGTGGGCATTGTAATAAGTCTTTTCAATGTCGATCCCGCCGGCTTCCTCGACACTTAGGCGGATCGCCCGGGCTGAGCCCAAGGCATCCGGGTCCGGGGCCGTCATATGATAGGCATCACAGGTGTTGCCGTAACCGACGACTTCAGCCAAAATAGTAGCCCCCCGGTTAACGGCATGGTCCATTTCTTCTAAGACTAAAACAGCCGCCCCTTCGCCCATGACAAAGCCGGATCGTTCCAGATCAAATGGGATCGACGCCCGATCCGGGTCGGTGGTATTGGTCAACGCCATACAGGCAATGAAGCCGGCGATGCCGATATCCGTGATGGCACCTTCGGCGCCCCCAGCTAAGATGACATCACTGTAGCCATGTTTGATGTTACGGTAGGCTTCGCCAATGGCATTGGTGGAAGTCGCACAAGCTGTGACGACGGGCAAACTGGGTCCGCGCAAGCCATAATGGAGCGCGACTTGGCCCGTTGCCATATTGGAGATCATGGCCGGGATCAAAAACGGCGAAACCCGGCGGGGGCCTTTGGCATCGAGATCCCGCAAGCCCTCTTCAAATGTGATCATGCCGCCGATACCTGAGCCGATATAGACGCCGGCACGATCGTGGTCAAATGGAGCATTGCCTAGTCCCGACATCTGATACGCTTCATCAGATGCCACCATGGCATACTTTGAAAATAAGTCAAAGCGGCGACCGTCTTTTTTACTGATCAAATGGTCGCAGTTAAAATCCTTGACCTGGGCCGCCAATGTGGCTTTATAATCGGTGGTATCAAATCGGGTGATGGGTCCGATGCCGTGGACTCCGGCCATCAGATTTTCCCCGAACGTCTTTACTTCATTTCCGATGGGTGATACGACACCCATGCCAGTTACTACGACGCGCTTCATAATGATAATCCCCCATCCACGACAATCACTTGTCCGGTTATATAAGATGCTTGGTCTGATGCCAAAAACAGGCAAATATTGGCAATAGCCGCCGGTGTGCCTTTCCGCTACATCGGGATGGCGCCCACCATTTCGTCTTTGGCTTTCTCTGAAATATTGCCCGTCATATCGGTTTCGATAAAACCGGGTGCTACGGCATTGACATTAATGCCACGACTGGCCAATTCCATGGCGACAGATTTTGTCAAACCAATGACGCCGGCCTTACTGGCCGAATAGTTGGCCTGACCCTTATTGCCATGTATCCCCACAATAGAGGACATATTAATGATCTTGCCCGAGCGCTTTCTCATCATGAGCGGATAAACCTGCTTCATAAAGTTAAACGTCCCTTTCAAATTCACATCGATGACTTGATCAAAATCCGATTCTTTCATGGATAAGAGCAAGGTATCTTTCGTGATCCCGGCACAGTTGACCAGTACATCGACGGATCCAAAGACGTCGCAAATTTTTGCGACAGTCTGACCAACTTGTTCAAAGTTACTGACGTCACAGGAAAATTCTTTAAATTTATCGCCCAAAAGAGCTTTTAGTTCAAGGGATAGTTCTCCTCGCCCGGAATGGACGATGGCGATGGTTGCCCCTTGCTCATAGAAGGCTTTGGCGGTTGCCAGCCCGATCCCGCGGCTGCCACCGGTGACTAGGACTACTTTATCGTTAAACATTGCTTGTCTCCTTCATTTTTTCTATCATTTTTGCTAGACTCGTCCGGTCACTGACACCACCCGTTAAAATATCCGCCTGGGGCAAGATCCGTTGGACGAGGCCTTGCAGTGTTCGACCATAGCCGGTTTCAATAAAGATCCGGACACCGGACTCGTATAAGTTTTCGATCATATCGGTAAACCGGACCGGACTTGTGACTTGTTGAATGATCCTGGCTTTGATTTCTTGGGACGTCTGTGGGTAAACCGTGGCATCAATATTACTGAGCACTGGATATTTAGCCGTTCCAGTAATAGTCTGGGCAAGAACTTCTGTTAGAGCTTGGCCAGCACTGGCCATATACGGCGTGTGAAAGGCTCCTTTGACATTTAGGATAATGACTTTACCGCCGGCTGATTTAAGCTGTGCGGCAGCCTCGGTGAGGTCACTGCGCAGTCCTGAGATCACCGTCTGCTGCGGTGAATTGTAGTTCACGGCATAGACCGTGGGAAATTCATCTAAGATACTCTGGATATTGGCTACAGACAGCCCGTTAACGGCAGCCATGGCTCCGTCAATTTCGGCACTGGCCTTATACATGGCCGTAGTCCGGTCTGC
>JBAQDU010000009.1:0-16720 GCA_049294805.1 Clostridiaceae bacterium | reverse complement strand
TTTACTCACTTCCTGCCTTTATTTCATTGCCATCCGGCAGAATAAAAGTCTGTTCAAACTTAACATCCATCACATCTGCTATGGCCTTAAGTTCTTCTAAGGTAATCGTCTCACGCTTCAGTTTTTTTCCGAAGTTCTGTGGGGACTGACCTAACCGTCTAGCCAATTCGGAAACGCTGATATTCATTTGCTCACATAACTGTCGTATCATATCCGAAGTTTTCATTACCCTTCCTCCACATATCCATCCATATGCATATTATAAATCATTTGGTTTCAAATCACAAGAAGAACTCATCCAGACTTTACCGCAACAAAAAATCCGCTACTCATTTTAAAAAAGAGTAGCGGATTTTTTAGTTTCACATAAGTATTCATCTATTTATATGAGCAAAGCTGCAATTGCTCGATCCGAGGGTGTCAGTAAAGTATCGGTTTCAGAATCTATTAAAAGAGGCTTGTGCTCAATCGAAAAGTTTTTAAAAAAGTTTCTTTAACACCCCTTACTTTTGCCCGATTTTTGTCCTGATTAGTGAGACCAACTTAGCATCATATAATTTTGTTCCTTGACAACTAAATATACGGTATTTTGAGTACGGATCTTATGTGGCTGAAAGGCAAAGCAACATAATGGGCATCGCCATGACGGCTGCTGTAATGCTCTTGCATAATTATAGAAAGCAAGATGTAAGGATGAGCATTGCACAGTCAGAGCGATAAAATGCAGCCATTAGACCAATCGGTGGCTCGATTGGTGCGATGACACACATAAGTGATAATGATACTTTCTCACGACCTCCCACAGACTTGAGGGGGAGTTCCTGCGATATTTGTAGCCTTTTGAAGTGACAAGGCTAATCGGTATTGCGGGGCTATGATGTCAAGCCAATGACAGCTCAAGATATCCCCCAGCCTGGGTGCGTGGCAAATATGGCACATGAATAAATAACAGGCACACCACATTTTGCACAACGCAATTTATGGTGTGCTTGTATTGATACAGCGACAAACTTCTCATAAAGATAATAAGTGCTTATAATCAATATAAGCACCTCACTTGGAGGTGATTTCAAATGGAAAATATCAAAAACTTATCCGAAACTACAGTCGATACTACTCTACCTCATGAAATGTATGCGACAACAGCGGCAAAATCATTTCAGGATTTCATAAAAGTGCTTTCACAGATTATAGAAAAGCATGGTGCCGAGGTCTTGAATGAAATAAACCGTGTTGAGTAAATGACTGTCTTTAAAATATCGATGTTTTCCAATATTTTATTGGAGGTATGACTATGAACAGGAGTGGAAAAAAATGTGTACTTTACCCCCGTGTAAGTACTGAAATGCAAGTGGATGGTTTCAGCTTGGATGGACAGAAACACAGCTTAAGGCGTTTTGCTGATAGAGAAGAAATGGAGATTGTAGACATTTACGAAGATGCCGGTAAATCCGGTAAATCCATCGAAGGCAGACCTGCTTTTAAGCAAATGCTATTTGATATTGAAAATGGTTTAGAGATTGATTATATATTGGTCTACAAACTATCCCGTTTTGGTAGAAATGCAGCCGATATTTTAAACTCATTAGAGCACGTTCAAGCCTTTGGCGTAAATTTAATCTGCATAGAAGAAGGAATCGATTCCTCCCAAACAAGCGGAAAGCTTTTGATTTCTGTTCTGTCGGCCGTTGCTGAAATAGAACGTGAAAACATCATTGAGCAGACTATGAACGGACGAAAAGAAAAAGCCCGTCAGGGCGGCTGGAACGGTGGTTTTGCCCCTTACGGCTACTATCTCAAAGATAAGCAGCTTTTTATTCAAGAAGATGAAGCAGAGGCTGTACGCATTATCTTTGATAAATACCTGAAAGAAAATATGGGATTTCATAAAATCGCTAACTATCTTAACTTGCAGGGTATCCAAAAAATAAAACGGAATAACGGCACTCTCTCTGGGTGGGGCACACATTTTGTCAGGATGATTATCGATAACCCTGTTTACTGTGGCAAAATTTCTTATGGCAGGCGTGTTCGTGAAAAAGTAAAAGGAAGTAAAAACGAATACAAGCAAATACCGCAGGAAAATTACATTATTGCCGAAGGGCAACATGAGGCGATTATAAGCGAAGAACTATGGAATGCTGCACATGAGAAAAGAGAACTGACAGGCGTTAAGTCCCCTTCCAAAATAGGTCGGGACAGAGCACACTTGTTAAGTGGCATTTTAAAGTGCCCTAAATGCAGTGGCCCAATGTATACCAACAAGCATGCATGGACAAACAAAGATGGTACTTATAAAGAGATTTATTATTATGTTTGCAGCAAAGCCCGGACAGCACGGGGAAAAACCTGTGATTATAAAGCTATGCTCAAAAAAACCGACATCGAACCACTTGTCATTGAAGCGATCAGAGAGCTGATTAAGAATCAAGATTTTGCAACGGAAATCAAATCAAGGATAGGAAAAGAAATTGATACCTCCACTTTAAACAGAGAGCTGAAGAATTACGAATCCAAGCTTAGAGAGGTGGAACTGAATAAGACTCGCCTTGAAAATGAAATTGACAGTCTGCCTGAGGATACTCGTCTCAGGGAACGTAAAGTCCACGATATGACCCTCAGACTTGATGGACTATATGACATTATCGTCGAGCTTGAAGAGAAAATTGAGGATGTTAAGCTACGTCGCAAAGCCGTAGAGCAAGATGCTATCACTTTAGAAAACATCTACACATTACTGGCAAACTTTGACTTAGTGTACGATAAAATCAGTGACGATGAGAAAAAATCCCTGATTTCTTCGCTTATCAAAGAAATAGAGATTTTCCCATGTGACGAGGCTGAACTGCCCCTAAAGTCTATTCTGTTTAATTTCCCTGTTTATAAAGACGGTGAAGATGCCTGCGAATTCTTGTGGGACAAAAGTACGCACGTCTCAACGTGATTCGTCTGAGGGAACATATCTACTGGCTGGATCTTTCGGACAGAATATCCATGATCAACCAAATAAGTTAGGTCTCTGGCTTGTGTTTCAGGATTACAAGAGATGTAGATGATCTTCTGAGGTTTTAGGCTGCATAAAGCTGATAGAAATGCCTCATCACTGCCGGATCTTGGGGGATCCATGATGACAGCATCGATGACTTGGTTATCTTTGGCTAACTTGCCCATGAATTCTCCAGCATCATCCTCGTTAAAATAGACATTGTCAACTTCATTCGTCTGAGCATTTTTGATAGCATCTTTGACGCCATCGGGATTGAGTTCAACGCCGATCACTTCTTTAACTTGTTTCGCGGCGATCAATGCAATGGTACCGATCCCTGAATAAGCGTCCAGAATTCTTTCATTTCCTTGAAAATCAGCCATCTTCAACGCCGTGTTGTAGAGTACTTCGGCCTGTTTTGGATTGATCTGATAGAAGGATTTAGTGGAGATCCGAAACTTCAGGCCGCACAGGATGTCCTCGATATAGCCTTTGCCATAGATCGTAGTTTCCTTTTCCCCCAAGATCATTGAGGTGTCTTTATTGTTTATGTTCAGGATGATGGTGGTGATTTCCGGATGAGCCTTCGTTAAGAGTTTAATGAAATTCTTCTTGCCAGTAAAAATCGGGTGTGCTGCAACTAGTACCACCATGACTTCGCCGGTGGCAAACCCGGTCCGGATCAGGACATGACGAAGAAATCCGGTTTCCCGATCTTCCTCGTAGGGCTCCATCTTATATTTTCTCATGATTTGTTTGATCGTTTGGATGATCTGGTCGGCGATGGGATCTTGGATCAGGCACTTATCAATATCAATGATGGTATGGGAGTACTCGGCATACATACCCGCAATGAGTTCTTTCTTTTTTGCGTAGCCAAAGGAGTAGGTAATTTTATTCCGATACTCATAAGGATAATCCATGACCAGAATATCTTCGACTTTACCAAAGCTACCAAGGTACTTCTCGGCAGTTTGCTGCTTGACTTGATCTTGGCTTTCATTGGCCAGGTGCTGAAGCTGGCAACCTCCGCAACGTCCATAATATTTACAAGGCGGTTTCACATTAATTAATTCAGTTTTTTTCATATTTTTCTTTCCCGGAGTTCCGGATTCTTATTTTGAATTGGTGAGTTTAGGGATGTTCCTGTTTAAAGTTCTAAGGAGTCTCTCTGATTGAAATATCCCGAACAATCTGATGTTCTATTGTTAATTTCTCGTTAGTAACAGAGTGTATCCCCATGGGTTAAGAGGAAAAAATCGTTATGCAATTCATTCTATCAAGTCTCTTCGATTTACATTTTCTTTATTTAAGGATTAACCCCATTTTCACCGTTTAATGATTTGTTCTGGTTGAATCAATACTACTCCCTGAGTAGAAATACGTTCCTAAGACTAATACCTCAGACATAAATCCCCGATTTGTCTTTGGCGGTGTGTTTATCACGCCTAAAACGTGCTTACCTAATTAGTCTTTCCATTGTTTCGCATTCTGTGATCTGGGCACTTGATTTTTTTAAACTCATTTCATCACAAAATCAAACCCAAGCTTGTAGGCCGGCTTTCTTGTTTATTCAAAAAAACCTGACTGAATTATTCTACCAACTCTTATATCCAATTTCATATATCCAAAAAAGTAGCCAGGTTAAATTTCTCCCAAACAATATTGCTATTTCGATATCTACACGATCATTTAGTGTACATTAAAATTATCTAAAACCCTAACCGCTCTCAGTGTATTCCAACGGCTAACTTTTCCAGATTGTTCCATTTCAAAATGCACAGCAGAATCCGGATAATGTGCCGGTATTCTCCAACGGCCATCATCTGTCCGCTTATAATTAAGGCCATCCAATGCTTCCTGCATTCTTTCATCGTATGAGGCCTTCGTTTTACGAAGATATTCAAGTGCCCGCAGAATATCATATTTCCAACGTGTCGGATCGGCTAAACGTAGCATATCCGGATTAATAATCTCACCTGTTCTGTCTGATCGAAATAAATGATGTTGAAGAAGAAACTCACAGGCTTCTATTTCAATCTTACTCAGTTCTTCCCGCTATAGCCGTACCCTTGAATTATATATTCTGCAATCCCTTCTAGTGTGTTAATCGTATTATGCATTGAACTAAGCTTGGCCCCCGATCGGTTAAGCCGGCAATTAAAGCGCCATCTTTCATTTGTTGGCTTATTATAAAATCCACAACTGACTTTATTTTTTCTTCGTCTATCTAAAATAACTTACATAATTTAAAAACATACCATTGATGCACAGATCGCTTTCCGGTAAACTCACAAAACCGTTTATACCACCATCCGAACCTTTACAAGTTTCTACGATGACATTGAGCGCTTTAGTTATTTCTGGTGTACAAGGGCGCACAAAGATTTCCCAGGTCAAGAAGCGTATAATTGCTCGATGTCCATCTGGGCTGGTAAAATGCTCGACCCCAATGGTCTTCTGAATGTTGTCTTTTTAAGAATTCATAACAACAGCCCTCTTTGGCTATTCTCTTTTTAAGCGGGATTAATAGTTCAGGTTCTGATTTCAATAAATCTCGATGTGTCTGAAATTGAATTGACACATCCCCTTCAAGTAACCAATTGATAATTTCAGTGCGTTCCATACCCCACCTGTTATATCAGGTATTTCTCGGGAATCTCCTGCTTGACCTGATTCTGACTTTTATTCCTAAGATATTGAAGCTGGCAACCACCACACCGTCCAAAATATATACAAGGGGCTTTCACATTATTTTATTAAATTATTTCCAGTATTTATCTTTCGGAGTTCCGGATTTTTAGTTGAATTGGGTAAGATTGGGAGTGTTTCTTTTTAAATTCCTAAAGAAGTTTCCTTTATTGAAAATGTCCCCAACCATCAGATGTTGTATTCATAACTACTCTTTAGTAACAGCGTATCTCTCCCCTGATTAAGACGACAAGAATGTCATCATCGCCGTAAATTCAACTTTTTACAAGTTACAGTTTTATTGTTTTAGGATTAGCCTAGTTTGTCACCGTTTTTAACGAGTTGTTCCGGCTGAATCAATACTACTCCCTGCGTAGAATATGTTCCTAAAACTAATACCTCCGACATAAAACCACCGATTTGTCTTGGTGGAAAGTTTATCACGCCTAAAACTTGTTTGCCTATCAGTTCTTCCGATGAATAGCAGTCTGTGATTTGGGCACTTGATTTCTTTAGCCCAATTTCTTCACCAAAATCGATCCAAAGTTTGTAGGCTGGCTTTTTAGCTTTTTCAAAAAACTCAGACTGAATTATCTCACCCACTCTTATGTCCAATTTCATAAGGTCCTCAAACGTTGCCATGCTAAATTCCTTCCATTAATACTGTTGTCGATGGATCTTTCCACCCTTTTTTTAAAAAATAAGAAACTATCGCAAACAATTTGTTTTTCTATTATTACCGCCTAAAGAGTTAACTGATAGTTTTTAAATGCGTAGAATTTTATCAAATTGAATTGTGCAGAACCACTAGTTCCAAAGGAGTGAAGTAAATCTGATTGTTCCTTCTTAATCAATCTTTTTTAAAGGTCAGTCCTTCCTTGACTAGCAACTCCCCTAAAATTTGAATTGCCTTCGGTCCAACACCATGAAGTGCAAGTAATTCTTGTTCTGAAAAGTTGCATAATTGGATAAGTGTAGTTATTCCCGCAGTTTCGAGAGCTCTGAATGCCGGTTTTGATATTTTAATCGATCTTAATTCTAGTGACATAATTGATCTCCTTTTATTCCATAAGTATATTATACGTGCTTATCAGGAAGAAGATTGTTTTTTTCAATGAAGAGGCGACGAAAATAGTCCACTGATTTGATCATTAAGGTTTTAAATCCTTATCTCTTAAGGATGACGGCTTCTTGGGCTTGAGTTGCCGCACCACAAGAACCATCGATCAGTTTTGCAATACCTGTACTGGCTCGTTCCTGGAATTGATCATTCTCCATTTTATTCTGTTCGACACGACGTGTGTTTTACAGTTTGGGGTAATTCTGTTTTATAGTTTGCTTTCTTCTAATGCTAGCCAGTCCTACTGGCATGTGTTAGTAAGTAGTTCTACATTAAAATCCTCCATCGGAAGGGCTGTTAAATGAACAAATGGCGGCGCTGCATCAAGTTCAGTGGATTTGATTCGATCATTACTGCATCTGGGATCAGCTAGAAACTGGAAACTCCAGATTTAAATCTAGAGTGGTTTATATTTCAGAAATTGGATAAACTAGCGTATCATTTGAAAGAAGATAGGCTTTTTCAACTTGAGCAAGTATGGTTTTAATACCTATAGAGAATCCTTCCGCTTTTTCTAAAACCGACATATTTTTTGTCATGGAAAGATTTGGGCTTGCAGATTGCTTGATTTCTATTGGATATAGTTTATCCCCCTCTTCAATTATGAGATCTATTTCTATTTGGTCCTTATCTTTATAGAAATACAATGGATAGTTTGTTTTCCCCGTATTGCTATATGACTTCATAATTTCTGAAATGACATAATTCTCTAAAATAGCTCCAGAAAATGCACCATTTTGAAGCGTTGCTGCTGTAGTCCATCTTCCTAAATAAGCAACTAAACCTGTGTCAAAAAAATATAAAACAGGAGCTTTCGTTACCCGCTTCAATAGATTATTGGAAAATGTATGAAGAATAAATACAATACCGCTTGCTTCTAAGATTCCTATCCACGATTTGATCGTTTTTTGATCTACACCTACTTCTTGCGAAATACTGGAATAATTTAATTCTTGGCTTGTTCTTGCGGCCAACACAGTAATGAATCGGCTAAATACATTTAAGTCTTGGATGGCTGTTAGTTGCCTGATATCTCTTTGAATAAAAGTGGACACGTAAGCCGTATAAAACATTTCCCAATCTAATTCGGGATTTCGATATAATTCTGGCAATGCCCCTCTATGGATAATTTGCCAAATAGCTTGATAAGAAGTACTAGATTCCTGTCGCTGTATCAGTCCCATATCGGGCATAAATGGTCCCGATATCTTTTGTTTCAAAATTTCTCTTGTAGATAATGGTTTTAATTCCATTATGCCAATTCTTCCAGCTAATGATTCGCTAACATTTTGCATTAAAGAAAAGGTCTGCGACCCTGTCAAAATGAAACGTCCCATTTCATCCCATTGATCAACTATTCGTTTAATTTCTTTGAATAATTCCGGACTATATTGTACTTCATCGATTATTAACTTCCCTGGATGATTTAAGAAAAATAGCTTTGGATCAGTTTTAGCAATTTCCAATTCGTTAATGTCATCTAGGGTAACGTACTCGTAGTCTTCGCCATATAACACTTTTAATATTGTTGATTTCCCTACTTGTCTAGGACCTGTTATTAAAACGACTTTAAACATTGAAACAAGTTTATTAATAGCTTCTTCTGCATCACGTTTGATATACATCATAATACCGACCTTTCTAGAATCTAATTCCATTTTAGCCGAAATAAATCCAAAGCTCAAGTGAAAAACACGACCAATATGGAATTTGATTCCATATTGGTCGTGTTTTAGAGGTGATGAAGGTGCGATATGCAACTATGGATAATTGGCATTAATCTTAACTTCCTGAAAAAATTAACTCTCAAATGTTTTTTTATGCTTAATTTTCGCTTTTCACCTTCATAAATTCAAGAATTTCATTCTGACTTTTATCACTGCTCATAAATGCGTTAAGTAACTCTTTTCCCTGCAATTCTTGCTTCTTTTTCATCAAATTCGCAAGTTCTTCCAAGGCCGCTTCATATTTGTCCTTTAACAACGATACCACCTCTTTCTGTCTACTTATTTTCTCATCTATCGCTGTACTTCGTCTTGCCATAGCTATTGCCTCCAATTTCTTAACACCAGCACTAAGAAGTTCCATAAACCTGAAGGTTATTGGGCTGACCCCAAAATCAACATTGAAAATCGGGAGAATTTCAAGGGCACCCGGGAAGAATTAATTCGAAGAGGCTATTTAGCCTGCAAAATTTGTAATCCCTAATAAGATGTAACTAAAAGAGCTTCCGCATTGGGAGCTCTTTTGTGGTTGAGACGAATAAAGATAAGCTTTAGATCAATGTAATGAGACAGGGTGGTGATGAAGTAAGAGGTATCAGAAAACCACGTTACCTTCGAATGTGCCAGTAAATGAAAAATACATCCTTTTAAAGTCTGGGTTTCAATCAGTGGTGATTTATCATTGTTTTAGTTTCATACCATAGCCTTGGATTTCGATTGGACCTTAATTAGATCATTCAATCAAAAGTTTTTTTTGTGTCAAAAGGAAGACGTTTTTATTAATTATTGTCCAAAGCCGGTATTAATTTTTTAATTTCTTGTAAGCTTATAAAAATACGAGATGCGCTATGGACAGTCAAAAAAAAAATAACTGTTTAAACAAATTTTTCGATTTTCAAACCACCCCAAAAGATACTAACTACTGAAATTCATGCTGTTATTTATATGATTCTTCGCGGGATCACTATCGTATTAACTTATCTGAACCGGAATAAAATTAATTAATTAATTAAATTTTGAATGAGGGAAACTAATGAAGATAATTGAAATGAGAGCAATCAGAGGCGCTAACTACTACAGCAAGCATCCGGTTATATTTATGAAGCTAGATATCCAGGATCTTGAAATGAAGCCAACCGATCTGGTACCTGATTTTAAAGAAAACTTGGCCAAGATGATGCCCAGCCTACAACAGCATAAATGCTCACCGGGTATAATCGGTGGATTCTACCAACGATTGATCAGCGGAACCTGGGCCGGTCATGTTGTTGAACATGTGTCGATCGAACTTCAATGTTTGGCCGGTCAAGAAGTTGCTTTTGGGAAAACCTTCAGCACAAATGAAACCGGAGTATACAATATAGTATTTCGGTATGTCGATGAAAATGCGGGCTTAAAAGCCGGGCAGATGGCTGTAGATATCGTCGAGAAGCTTTTTGAGGGTCAAACTACAGACGTGGGACCATTGATCAAGGAGTTAAAGAGAGTCGCCACATCCAGTCACTTGGGTCCCTCAACCCAATCCATTGTCAACGAAGCGGTAAGTCGGGGGATACCCTACATACGCCTAAATGATGAAAACTATGTGCAATTAGGGCAGGGAAAACATCAACGAAGGATACAAGCCACGATCATGGATAATACCTCCATCTTGGGCGTTGAAATTGCCGATGATAAGGAACGAACCAAAACAATTCTGGCTTCGATGGGAATTCCGGTTCCAAAAGGCGCGTCGGTCGACAATTACGAAGAAGCCCTGTTGACAGTTGAAGCCATTGGCTATCCGGTTGTGGTCAAACCATTGAAAGGAAATCACGGTCGGGGCGTAACCGTCAACATAAACAACAGTGAAGAATTATTTGTTGCCTTTCAAATGGCAAACACTATTTATGAGACCTGCCTGATTGAAGAGTACATTCGCGGCTACGACTTTAGAGTCCTTGTGATCGATGGGAAATTCGTTGCAGCGGCTCTTCGTGAACCGGCCTTTGTCATCGGAAACGGTAAGGATACTATTCAACAATTGATCGACAATATAAATAAGGATCCTGAGCGAGGCGTTGGTCATGAGAATAATCTAACGCTGATCACCATTGATAACTCAACGGAGAGACTGCTTGAAATCAATAAGGTAACTCTAAAGACCATTCTGGCTAAAGATCAAAAGATTTACCTCAAATTCGCGGCCAATCTTAGTGAAGGCGGCACTGCCGAAGATGTCACTGACAACGTCCATCCTCACAACAAGCTGATGGTTGAACGGATTTCCAGGCTGATCGGTTTAAATGTGATGGGCATTGATATTATAGCCCAATCCCTGGAAACGCCACTTGAAATCGGACGCTCCGGGGTCGTGGAAGTTAATGCAGCACCGGGCTTTCGAATGCATCTGAAGCCAACTAAAGGAAAACCAAGGAACATTGCGGCTCAGTTAGTGGATATGTTATTTCCTCCTGGTGCAGATCATTCTATTCCAATTTGTGCCATTACCGGTACTAACGGTAAAACGACAACAGCTCGCTTGATCGCTCATACCTTGGGTACTAATGGAAGGGTCGTGGGAATGACCTCGACCGATGCGGTTATTATTGATAACATAACAATATTAAAAGGCGATTACAGTGGTCCGGAAGGAACTCAAAAAGTAATGATGGACTCATTGATCGATATTGCGGTACTTGAAGTTGCCAGAGGTGGCATTTTGCGACGCGGCCTGGCTTTTGAAGCGTGTGATGTCGGTATTTTGCTAAACATCAGTTGTGACCATTTAGGGGAAGGCGGAATTGATACACTGGAAGAATTGACCCGGTTGAAGTCTACGGTTACTGAGACAGTTAAACCATCCGGTTATGCAGTGTTTAATGCCGATGATCCGCGTGTCCTTTCCTGCATAAAAAAAACAAAAGGCAAGCCCATCTTATTTTCAAAAGAATTTAAAAATCCGGCGCTAAAAGCTAATTTTGATAACGGTAATTTAAATGTGACTATAAAAGACGGCAACATCATCGCAGAGAAAAAAGGATGGATTTCAACCATTGCCAATGTCAAAGACATTCCCATCACCTTTAACGGGAAAGCCGGATTCAATATTGAAAATGTGATGGCAGCAGTTGGCGCACTCGTCGCTTTAGGCCTAACTGAAGAACAAATCAGAGTCGGCTTGCTGAGTTTCAACCCATCCATCGATCAGTCACCGGGAAGAATGAATATTATTGATATGGGTAATTTCAAAGCGATCATAGATTATAGTCATAATATCAGTGCACTCTGCGCAACCGGTGAATTTATCAAAAGCCTGATGCCGGGAAAAGTAATCCGGATGGCCTCCGGAGTGGGCAACCGCAGAACCGCTGACATTATGGAATTTGGAGTTGCTCTTTCAAAATTCAATGACTATGTGGTCTTGTGTGATCCTGATCCCAGGACACGAACAATCGGGGAAACCGCTCAGATCATTAAGCAAGGACTGATCAAAGGTGGGTTTACTGAAGATATGATCACAGTGGTCATGAATGAGAAAGAGGCAACCAAAATATCACTTGAAATGGCGCAACCGGGAGATCTTGTATTATTACAAGCCGATAATATCGCTGAAGTCATAAATGATGTGCTTGCCTATAAAAACCAATTAATGGAGTGAATTGACTTAGAACAACCGATTTTTCATTAATTGAAACTATGAGAAAATCATTTTTTTGATTGATCATCGAAAGATTGAATATTCAGACATTTCTTGTATTAACTATGGTTCGGGTGTCAAAACTTGTAAGTGACAATAACTTTACCTTCAAGTCTGACGCAGTGCGTTATAATTTTGAGTGACAGGTGGGTTTAGTATGGGTTTTTCAGCAACAAACATCAGCAATTAAGCTTAGACGATAATTTTAATGGATTGAGCGCAAGAACTAAGAAATTCATCTTGAATTCTTGGGCTGGTGGGTTTGCAGACATCATATTTCCCGCCATCAATGAAGAACCCTTTGCTGTTCTTTACAGTACTAATGCTTTTAGCAGGCCGAATACCCCGGTTAATTTCGTAATCGCTGCCCTTCTTCTGAAAGAAATGTGCGGGTTAACCGATGACGAACTTCTTCTTAATATCCTGACCGATGTGAAGTATCTATACTCTTAATACCACTAAGTTCCAGGAACAGCCGATCAGTGACAGGACTCTGAGCCGATTCAGGGAAAGACTCTACCATTATGAACTGGAGACTGGAGTGGACCTACTCAAGGAAGAGATGCTATCCATTGCTGATCAAATGGTCGATTTCATGAACATCAGTCCTTCAATCAAACGGATGGACAGTGTAATGATTGCTTCGAGTTGCAAAAAAATGTCCAGGCTTGAAATCGTCTATACCTGCATCAGTAATTTGATCAAGACTATTTAAGCCGACGGTAGGGAGAAGGTTCTGACCCCCAGCCTTTCGTTGTACCTTGAGGATGATCACAAGAACAACACCCTCTACCGGAGCAAAACGGAAGATCTTGAACTGAATCTGGAGAGGGCTCTGACTGATGTTTGGCAAATTATCCGTAGAGGGGCATTTGCCAGAATTATATCGAAATCCCGAACTAGATTGGGAAATGTTTTATACGGCTTACGTGTCCACTTTTATTCAAAGAGATATCAGGCAACTAACAGCCATCCAAGACTTAAATGTATCTGTCACCGATGATGAAGGCGACGATTCTCAACTAACAAATTTGAAAATTCGATTGCACCAAACTATAAAATAGAATTGCGCCAAACTATAAAACAAAATTGTGCCAAACTGTAAAATAAAATTGCGCCAAACTGTAAAGTGAGATAAACTACACATGTAAGGTTGTGATATTATGAAAAAATACTATCCAAGAATAGTAGATAAACTATTAGACAAAGCATTGGAATCCGCTGGTGCAGTATTGATTGAAGGTCCTAAATGGTGTGGAAAAACTTGGACTGCCGCTAATAAATCTAAAAGTATTCTATACATGCAAGATCCAGATACAAGAGAAAGTAATATTCAAGCAGCTAATGTAAAACCATCATTATTATTGCATGGAGAAACCCCTAGATTAATAGATGAATGGCAAGTTGCACCTGTTCTTTGGGATTCAGTAAGGCATGAAGTCGATTTACGAGGTGTGGAGGGCCAGTTTATTTTAACTGGTTCAGTAACCCCGATCATTGATGAACAAGTTTCACACACTGGGACGGGAAGGATTTCTAGAATAAAGATGCGTCCAATGAGCCTTTTTGAGTCTAATGAATCTACAGGAGAGGTAAGCCTAATTAAAATATTTGAACAAAATCAATTTATCGGCTCAATCTGCAATCTTGAGATTGAAGGGGTTGCGAAAGCAATTGTTAGAGGTGGATGGCCCGCTTCAGTAACATCAAAACCAGAGGTAGCATCTAAAAGAGCGCAAGACTATGTCGACTCCATTGTTCAATTTGATGTATCAAGAGTTGATGGTACAGAAAAAAATCCTAATAAAATGTTTGCTTTACTACGGTCTTTATCTCGCAATATTTCAACCGAGGCAAATTATTCAGTTATAAAAAAAGATATGGAAGGTGGAGAAAGTGAATCAATTTCTAGTCCCACGATTCAGTCATATCTGAATGTTCTTCAAAGATTATTTGTTGTAGAAGACTTAGAGGCTTGGAATCCCTCTATTCGTTCAGCTACCCCACTTAGGGTATCTTCAAAAAGACAATTTGTTGACCCCTCAATTGCTACCGCAGCATTGGGTATCAATCATGAACGATTATTATCGGATTTCAATACCTTTGGTTATTTATTTGAATCTCTTTGTATAAGAGATCTGAGAATCTATGCTGAGGCTTTAGGAGGGAAGGTTTTTCATTACAGAGACAAAAGCGGCTTAGAGTGCGATGCAGTAGTTGTTCTAAGGGATGGCCGTTGGGGTGCTGTAGAGATTAAACTCGGATCGAATGAATTTGAAAAAGCAGCAGAAAACTTAAGGAAATTTTCCGAGATCATTGATCATAAGAAGATGAATAAACCGTCGTTTCTAATGATTCTTACAGGTACAAAGTTAGGGTATGAAAGGGAAGATGGTGTTCTTATTGTTCCTGTTGGTTGTTTAAAGGACTAATCATTGTAGAATTTATGATTTTACTAATCTAATGAGAATAAATTACCCAAACAATTTAAGCTGACATCAAATAAGATTTATTTTTCCGAACTTACATTTTCAGATAAGTGCCATTCTATGCCAATAAAACCACAATGACGTGGAATTCAAGTCAGGAGTGAAGGTGGATGTTGATGAATAAGCTTAAAAACGAACGAGGCACTCTACGTGGTTACAACTAGAGTGCCTTACTTTTTAATATATAGCTACAAATTGCACAGGCGAGGTGTTCTTTACAGATCTCATGCTTCAAGAAGGCTACCGTCACCCCGTGGTATGTATATTTGCTCATACTTTAGATTGCTTTGACCTTTTCCCTTCGTTATTTTAGATGCAACTTTGGCAAAGAAATATTTGCTTAGTAAAATCAGGATAAAGAATTTGCAGTATTACACCGACCATTTGGAGCTCGGGGAGTATCATGAATGGAGTTATCGCATAAAAAGTCTCCGGTTACATGTTCTAACTATTCCTTGGGCATGATTCCCTTTGATTTTAGCTTTGATAAAGTTTTGTGCCTGGCTGTATTCTTCATCAACTTCCGGTTGTGATTGCACCTGTGCGCTCGTAATTCACTACTATAACGCCATTCGGAGTGACTTTGCTTTCAGTCACCTTGAATGCCGCAGGGATCGCGCCATCAGCAAACAACCGCTTTCCACCGCCCAGCGTTAACGGATATATTATCAGCCAAACCACATCGGCCAAATCATGCTTAAGAAGCGTCTGAATGAGCTCACCACTTCCCCAAACATGCAAATCCGGCCCTTCCTGCTGCTTAATTCAAGTGACTTTTTCCGCAATATCTCCACTTAAAAAACCGGATGGCTGCCACTCGCCAGATGTCATGGTATCCTAGACGACGTGATTGGTCGCCTTATTGACCTCCGGCCATACATGTCCATGCTGCGGCCAGTATGGTGCCCAAATTTCAAAGATCTTACGCCCTATCAACAGGTCGAACGACATGTTCATCTGCCTTCTCAGGAACGTTCGAAGGGTCTCGTCGGAATATGGAGCAAACCACCCGCCATACGCGAAGCCGCCGCTAGTATCTTCATTTGACCCGCCTGGGCCTTGTATAACACCATCAAGGGAGATATTACATCGAAGAATATTTTGTGACGATCCACTGATGTTCGATAAAATATTTCCACAGCGCCATTGCATGCCCTTGACCAAGCTGATACTCTTTCTTCAGCCAGTCAGTAAATACTGTGGCTTTCATATCAGCAGTGATAACGCCTTGAATAAGGGCTTCCTCCCTGATCTGATTTGGCGTCTTGCCAGTCTTTGTTGTGATGTTGTCGATGTACGCTTGAAACGACATATCTTCGTCCTCCATACATTATTTTATTGTATTGATCGGCAGAACAGGCAGCATACTTCTACGTGGCTTGAGACGGGGGTTATGATATTTGACCTGTTTTGGAGATGGCTTGAGACCACGGTTAGGATGTCTTGATCCGATCATTGAGAGAGTCAGCGTTTGAGTGAAAATTTCCATTGAGTCGTATGAGGGAAAATATCTTAGGTGTCCTGAGGCAATCGTTTAGTTAATGATCTGAAACCTTCCTTTGAGTTAGGGGAAGGGAGGCAAATATCTTTTCACAGTATATTATAATTATGAATGCATACTACATTCGTTTTTATTCCACTGATATTTGTAAGATAGATAGTTTGAAAATTTCTTCTAATCCGATTTTGTTAAGAATTAATATTTATTATCTTGAGATTATTTTAATAATATATAATTAAATAATTATATATTATTAAAATTACTAAATTGTAAACTTTTCGCAACAATTTTATTAATGTATTTACGATATTGATTGGTATTGTTATATTTGTATCTTCTCTTTGACACTTAATGAATAAAAAATCCTTGGAAAGCATTGATATAACTGCTTTCCAAGGATTTCTTATTACTTCATTTTTAGCGTACTTTTTCTGATTTTGTGTGCTTGAGAATATTTTTCATGGTTTGTTTCGAGATAATTTGGAAGTCTGTTCGGAAATTAAAAGCATCATGCAGCTGATCGGTCAAAT
>JBAQDU010000008.1:0-28105 GCA_049294805.1 Clostridiaceae bacterium | reverse complement strand
TTTTTTAAGTTATGCCTTGGCGTATTCGATACCACGGGCTACGGCTTGTTCATTCACTTTATAAAACTTCTCTTTGCCGTGATCTTTCAAGGCTTTTAACAGATCTTCGACTTCGACGATCCCCGTTTCCTTGACCAAAGCGCCCAATAAGACCATGTTCGCGATGGTTTTCGAGGAAAGGCCTTCGGCAATGGTTTGCGCCGGTATCTTGATCACTTTGATATCGGTTCGGATCGACTCATCGGGGATCAAATCTGAATCCATGATGAGAAGTCCGCCTGGTTTGAGCATGGGCTCGAACTTATCAAAGGATGGCCGATTCATCACAATGACTGAATCCGGCAAGGTGATAACCGGTGATCCAATTTCTTGGTCCGAGAGAATGACTGAACAGTTCGCTGTTCCGCCTCTCATCTCTGGTCCATAGGACGGGCACCAGGACACATTCATTTGTGTATCCATACCAGCGTAGGCTAAAAACTTACCCATGGACAGGATGCCCTGACCACCAAAACCTGCAAAAATAACTTCTTGTTGAGCCATTTATTTCGCCTCCTCTTTCACTGGGGCATCCTTATCTTTTTTAACGCCTAGATCATAAAACGGCATCATGTTATTGCGGAGCCACTGGATCGATTCTTCCGTATTCAATCCCCAATTGGTGGGACAGATGGACAGGACTTCGATCATATTATAGCCTTTGCCCTCAACGGCGTTCTTGAACGCTTTTTTGATGGCGCGTTTGGCTTTGGCGACATTGGCCGGTGAATCCACCGACACCCGTTCCACATAATGAGCGCCGTCCAATTGGGCAATCACTTCTGAGAACCGGATGGGATACCCCTGGGTGGCTACGTCTCGGCCGTAGGGTGAGGTCTCTGTGACTTGTCCGGGCAATGTGGTTGGAGCCATCTGGCCGCCAGTCATCCCATAGATGCAGTTATTGACAAAAACGGTGACGATCTTCTCGCCTCGGGCGGCAGCATGGATGGCTTCAGCCGTACCGATGGCTGCAATGTCGCCGTCGCCTTGATACGTAAATACGACTTTATCGGGCAAGGACCGTTTGATCCCGGTGGCAACAGCCGGTGCACGGCCATGGGCGGCTTCAAACATATCGCAAGCGAAGTAATCATAGGCTAAAACGGAGCAGCCGACCGGTGCAACACCGATGGTTTTATCTAAAATATTGAGTTCTTCCAAAGTTTCACCGATCAAGCGATGGATCAAACCGTGGGTACAACCCGGACAGTAATGGGTAGGCACATCCAGCATGGCTTTGGTGGGCTGGAAGAGAATCTTGACTTCTTTGGTTTCAATTTTTTCCATTTTAAACTCCTCCGACCATTTCTTTGATTTTTGCTAAAATGGCTGCCGGTTCCGGGATCATTCCGCCGGATCGGCCATAGAAGCCAACCGGCTTCCTACCTAACACTGCTAATTTAACATCTTCCACCATCTGACCCATGGACATTTCTACGCTTAAATAACCATGGGTTGTCTCTGCAATGGTTTTTTCAAACGCTTCGACGGGGAATGGCCACAGTGTGATGGGCCGGAGCAATCCGACTTTAATGCCTTCTTTTTGGGCCAAGGTAATGGCATTTTTACAGATCCGGGCGGTGGTGCCATAGGCAACTAAGATGAGATCTGCATCTTGGCAGTTGAAGAGCTCATAGCGAACTTCATTGGCCTTTATGGCATTGTATTTTTCATTTAAATGAATATTGTGCAGTTCGAGTTCCGAGGCTTTTAAATAAAGCGAGTTGATGACGTTATGAGTGGTCCGCTGGCCTAAGCCATTGGCAGCCCAAGTCTTCTCAGGCAGTTCCCGTTTGACCCGGGCTTTGAATTCAACGGGTTCCATCATCTGACCGATCATACCGTCGCCCATGACCATGACCGGTGTGCGGTATTGATCGGCGATGTCAAAGGCATCTCCGATGAGGTCCACCATTTCCTGGATGGAATTGGGGGCCAGGACCGGGACATGCATATCACCGTGGCCAAGGCCGCGGGTCGCCTGATTATAGTCCGACTGGGCCGGTTGAATACCGCCAAGTCCGGGACCGCCGCGGACAATGTTGATGATGACAAAGGGAACTTCAGCGCCAACACTATAGGAAATTCCTTCGGTCTTTAAGCTGATCCCTGGTGAAGAGGACGAGGTCATGACCCGAATTCCAGCTCCGGCAGCGCCATAGACCATATTGATGGCGGCAATTTCTGACTCTGCCTGCAAGAATACTCGGCCGAGTTTGGGCATTTGCTTGGCCAGGTAGGCGGAAACTTCCGTCTGTGGTGTGATCGGGTATCCGAAGAAGCACTGGCAGCCAGCTTGGATCGCCGCTTCGCCAATGGCTTCATTGCCCTTCATTAAAACTTTTTCTCCCATTTCATTTCCCCCTTTTACTTATAGACCGTAATACAAAGATCCGGGCACATCCGACCGCAGTTGGTACAGCCGATGCATTTTTCCATTAATTCCGCCGGTATCGCAGCCGGTTTATACCCTTTTTCATTGAGCCGGTCCGCATAGGAAATGATCTGGACCGGGCAGACGATGACACATTGACCGCAGCCTTTGCAACGGTCCTCTCTGAATTCTACTCTTGGCATTTTCTTTCCCCCTTATTTTTTAACGCCATGGCGGTTTCATATAAATATCAACAGGAAGGATATCCCCTTGAATTACCTCTTTAGCTGCTGCGACGAGATCTCGCCGCACTGCCGTAAAGGCCAGCGGGATCCCTCGTTTTTCGGATAACCCTCGCGTGATGCGGTCACCGGATTGAATATCCACCAGCTGCGTTTCATAACTCATGTTCGTGTTGTTGACCAGGCGGGTAACTTTAAGCCGCGAGGTGACTTCCACTGCATCTAAGTATTCGCCGGCTTTTTCCAAATTGCTGGTCAGCGGCCGGTTGGCATTGATGACAAAAAACATGTCATATGCCTCTTCTTTAAAGAATCGGTTATATTGACCCAGGGCCAACGCCCCCATGTCATCGCCGCCCACATCGAATATTACCGTATGATCTTTCTGGTTAAAGGCCGATAATACTTCCGGCGTCACCACCATCAGTTCTGCATTGGACAGATGGACCCCCTGGGAAATTACCCGGATCCCCAGTTCACCTAATTCTTCCGTAAACTCCCGGGAGCAAAAGTAAGGATTGACAATATCCAGGTCCACTAAGGTGACCTTCTCGATCCCCTCCTGTTTCAACTTTTTAGCATAGTTAATGGCGATCTCGGTTTTACCACTGCCGAAATGACCGGTAAATACATTTAATCTGTTCATTGATACCTCGTTGTCACACATTATTAACCTAGTTTAATTTTACCCTAAGGATTGATAATTCGCTAATTTCCATTATTTGACCAAATCATTAATAACGTTATTAATAATATTCTTTGGATTGAGTTCTGGAAACAATTTGTCTATGGAAGATGGGCATCTGTTATCATTTCTCTATGAAAAGGTTGCCATTCAACCATTTCAAAAAATCAATAAATACTTTTTTAACAATTCAGTACCCGCGCCTGACTTTTAAAGAGGCCTCACCCCGTAAGGGCGACACTCACCCTTTTCGAAGAAGATCCGATCAAGTCAAAGTTCCGGTAGAATGAAAACCAGTATTTATTGATTCATTGGTGATGACCCGATCATTAGTCCCGGTCATTGATCGGTTGTGAAGCCGATGTATGGTCTGATTAAAAACGAGGGTTCGATCTGATCGAGGGTTCAATCTCATCGAGGGTTCAATTGAATGGATTGGCTAAGGATCAATAGATCGATACTTCCTCTTCGCCATTGAGGACCCGCAGTCCACCCTGGGCCAAGGCCAACAGCTCATCTTCCCCCGGATAAATGGTGACTGGGGCAATGAATTCCACATGGCTTTTCAGATACTCGACCATTTCTTTGGAGTAAATGATGCCGCCGGTCAAAAGGATCTGATCGACTTTCCCTTTTAGGACCACCGCGGCCAGTCCGATTTCTTTGGCTGTCTGGTAAGCCATCCCTTCAAAAATATGTTGGGCCAGAGCATCGCCCTTGGCCATCCGCTCCTCAACTTCCATCATGTTGTTGGTACCAAGATAGGCTACTACGCCCCCTTGGCCCGTTATTTTCTTGAGCATCTGGGCTTCGGTATATTCTCCTGAATAACACAGTTTGACAAGATCGCCCACGGGTAGCCCGCCCGAGCGCTCCGGTGAATAAGGACCTTCGCCATTTAGTGCATTATTGACATCGATGACCCGGCCCTTTTCATGGGCGCCCACTGAGATGCCCCCGCCCAAATGGGCCACAACGAGATTAAGGTCTTGATAGACCCGCCCGGTTTCTTTGGCAAAGCGTTTAGCAACGGCTTTTTGGTTTAAGGCGTGAAAAATCGATCGACGTTGGATCTGGGGCAGACCAGAAATTCTGGCAATGTCATTCATTTCATCCACTACCACTGGATCCACAATGAAAGATGGAATACCCAGTTCATCGCCAATTTGCTTGGCGATCAAACAGCCCAGGTTGGAGGCATGTTCCCCTAGGACCGGGTGCTTGACATCGTGGATCATTTTATCATTGACGGCATAGGTTCCGGAGGGAATCGGCTGGATCAGTCCACCGCGGCCAACCACAGCAGCCAACTGGCCCATATCGACGCCATTGGCAGCCAGGACTCCCCGGATGGCTTGATTTCTAAAATCCAACTGGTCGGTAATATGTTCAAAGGCGGCAATTTCCTCGGCTGAGTGGCGCAGTGTCTCCACAAAAACAGCCTGTTCATCTTCATAGACACCGATCTTGGTTGAAGTGGAGCCCGGATTGATCGCTAGTATTTTCTTCATTATTATTTATGTCCCCCGTCAGCAGCTAAGGCTGCCAGTGCTATGGAATTTACTTTTGCTTCAAAGGAATCGGCTCGGGAAGTTACAATGACCGGAGCGCTGGCTCCCATTAAGATGCCGCCGTGGCGTTCTCCCGCACAGGTATAAGTGATGGCTTTGAACACGCCATTGCCCGCTTCAATGTTGGCCATTACGAAAATATCGGCATGACCGGCCACGGGATGGTTGATTTTCTTATGGATGGCCGCTTCCGGATCAATGGCATTATCAAAGGCCAAGGGTCCGTAGACGGTACAGCCGGTGATCTCGCCCGCTTCATTCATTTGAGTCAGCTTCTGGGCATCTAATGTTGCCGGCATATCCGGGTTCACCACTTCAACGGCACAGATCGGGGCTACTTTGGGGTCTTCATTGCCCAAAGAATGCGCCAGTTTCACTGCATTATTGATGATGGCCACTTTTTGCTCCAGTGTCGGATACATGGTGAATGCCGCATCGGTGATATAGAGCAACCGGTCATAGGCCGGAACATCAAACACCCCCACGTGGGTGATGAGGGACCCGGTGCGTAGACCCACTTCTTTATTTAGAACGGCTTTTAAGAAAGTTTTGGTATCGATCAACCCTTTCATCAGCATATCGGCTCGGCCCGTGGAAACCAGTTCCACTGCCCTTAATGCGGCTTTGGCCGTATCGGGTTCGTCGATGATGATGACTCCTGTAAGATCGATCGCCAAAGTTTGGGCGATCCGGCGAATTTCAGCTTCCTTTCCCACTAGGATCGCATCGGCTAGATCATGGATCCGGCAATAATTGATCGCCTCGAGAACCGGTTCATCTTCAGCAGCGGCTACCGCCACGATCTTATTGGAAGATGCTTTGATCCGGCTGAATACTTCATCAAAATTTTTGATCATTTCCTAAATGCCTCCACATCATAATTTTTGGGCGTTTCATCCCCACTTAAGATCCGCTGACCGGCTTCCATCAGTGATCTCATTTCATCTTCACCCGGCTCCACTACAAAGGGGGCAATGAACCCGGCATAGTCCGTGATGAGATCCACCAGACGCTTCGAATAAGCCAAGCCTCCCGTCAAGATGACGGCTTTGACGTCGCCCGATAAGACTGCGGCCTTACTGCCGATCTCTTTGGCGATCTGATAGCCCATGGCTTCAAAGATCAATTTAGCCCGCTCATCACCGGCTCCGATCATTTGTTCCACATGGCGTCCGTCATTGGTTTCAAGGTAGCCCATGAGGCCCCCGTTGCCGATGAGCTTTTTGAGAAGTTCTTTGTGGGAATATTCTCCCGAATAGGCCATTTTAACGAGATCCCCCACGGGCACGCTGCCGGCTCGCTCCGGTGAGAAGGGTCCGGACTCATTGGCATTATTAGTATCAATGATCCGACCGGCCTGTTGAGCCACTACACTGATGCCGCCGCCGAGATGGCAGATAATAAAGTTATCCTGGTCCATATCAAAGCCCCGTTCCCGGCAGACCCGCCGTGTCACGGACTTGATGTTCAGATAATGAGAATTGGACCGGTTACTGATCTCCGGCAGGCCCGTCAATCGGGCCACATCGGCCATTTCGTCACTGGCCACAGGGTCTGCGATATAAGCCTTGATCCCGGCTGCTGCCGCCATATCCTGTGCGATCTGAGCCCCTAAGTTACTGGCATGAATTCCTGAATAGCCGGCTTTAAGATCCTCGATCATCTGGTCGGTCACTGCGTAGGTTCCCGTTGGGATCGGTCGGACCAGCCCTCCCCGGGAGACGATGATTTCAAGATCCTTTGTATTGAACTTGATATCGGCCAACCAGTCGGTAATGGCTTTGACCCGCATGGGTTTTTGGTCGGAAATATCTTCGAATTTTTTTAACTGGGCCATGTCATGGAGCAATGTAATTTCATGGTAGGCCACGCCGTCTTTAAAAATGGCCAACTTTGTTGTCGTGGACCCCGGATTGATGGTCAGGATCAGGCTCATGGTTGATTCCCCCTCATTTGGTTGAAACTGATTTCAAAAATATAATAGCAGATTTGAAAACCGGGTAAAACCTGTGCGCTGTTTAATAACCAGTGTTATTGAACTAAGAGTTCAAGGGTCACAGGAATACCGCGGTTTTATTAATATGTTCAGGTCAATTGCCGACTTAAAATTATGAATTCCATTTAACTTACCGGGAGTGGACCGGCAGGTCGTTAAATTTTGATCAGACTGGTTTAAATCGTTTGATCACCGCTTCGGCTGCTTTAATGCCATCCACCGCGGCGCTGACGATGCCGCCGGCATAACCGGCCCCTTCCCCGCAGGGGTATAGCCCCTGGTGGGATACACTTTGCAGATCGGTGCCCCGCAGGATCCGAAGCGGCGCGGAGGTTCTGGCTTCTACCCCTGTGAATAAGCCATTTTTGTCAAAATCATGGATCCGCCGGCCAAACACCACCATGCCATCTTTGATCCCCTGAGTCACATCTTGAGGCAGCAGTTGATGCAGGGGAGCAAATTGATAACCCGGTGTAATGGATGGGACGATGTCAGAGAGTTCCCGACTGCTCTGATCGTTCAAGAAATCCCCGACCCGCTGCACCGGTGCATTCCAGTTGGCGCCGCCCATTTCATAGGCCCGCTTCTCAAGACCCCTTTGGAATCCGATCCCGTCTAGAGGCCCCTTGCCAAAGTCTTCTGGGGAAACGGATACCACAATGGCGGAGTTGGCATTTTCAAGATTTCGACTGTGGTAGCTCATCCCGTTGACGCAGAGATGTCCGCTTTCACTGGAGGCATTGACCACCTTGCCCCCCGGACACATACAGAATGAGTACACCCCTCGTCCGCTGGCGGCTTTTGCTGCCAAGGTATATTCCGAAGCGCGCAGTTTGGGATGGTCAGCCCATGGCCCATATTGGTTTGCGTCAAGTTCCCGCTGGCGATGTTCGACCCGAAGGCCCACTGCAAAGGCTTTGCTTTCCAGGGCGACCCCCTTCTCCAGCAGCATTTCATAGGTATCTCGAGCTGAATGGCCCGGACAAAGGATCAGGGCGCCCGCCTTGATCCATTCACCGCCGGCTGAAATCTTATCTATGGCCCCATTGACTGTTGCCATGTCTTCCCATTGGGTTTCAAACCGAAATTCTCCCCCCAAACTTTCAATTTCTTTGCGGATGTTCATGACGATGCCTTTGAGTCGATCCGTGCCCACGTGCGGTTTATTGCGATATAGGATCTCCTCGGGGGCACCGGCTGCGGTCAACGCATCCAATACCTGATCGACCCGGGGATCCTTGATCCGCGTCGTCAGTTTGCCGTCGGAGAACGTACCGGCTCCCCCTTCGCCAAACTGAACATTACCGCTGGGGTTTAAGGTCCCGTCCTTCCAGAAGGTTTCCACCGAGGCGGTGCGTTTGACCATGGACTGGCCTCGTTCCAGGATCAGCGGCCGATAGCCGGCTCTGGCCAGTGTCAAGGCACTGAACATCCCCGCCGGACCAAATCCGACCACAATGATCCGCCCGTTTGCCGTCTCCTGCCCCGGGACCACCAGTGGGATGTCTTCCTTATAGTGGGGTGAGACCCCCGGTCGATTTCGATGTTTGCGAAGATAAGCGTCTTCCTGTTTAAGGCTCACTAGCAATTGGTAATTAAATAAAATATCTTCTTTTTTTCGGGCATCCACACTTTCCTTTAGAATTCGAAACGATAGAATTTCGTCCCGAGGGATCCGCAGATGGCGAAGCAGCTCCGCTTCCAAGGCTTGCCGCTCATTTTGGGTATCTTGTATATGTAATGATAAATCACGAACTATTAACATGGTGTTTCCCTTTCCTGTCCTTTTCTATGGGCAGATCCAACCGCTGCCCTAATCCATGGATGATTCAATTGTACTATGTTTTCTCAATTTTCATCCGGTTTTTTCTCCCCTTGCTGTTCATGGGGAATTACTGTTCCTCTCTCATCATTGTTCCAGGCGGCTTGTCAACTTGGGTTATTGCTAAACCACAAGACCGCCCACAAAAATGTGAACGGTCTGGTTTGCTGCGATCCTCTGATTTGTTGGAATTTGTTAGAGTTTGTTGGTATTTGTTCAACCCAACTTACCAAAGGAACTGCTGGATCAATAGTCCCTTGCAAAGGTCCGTAATCTCGGTCAATCCAAAATCCAACTCATTCCGGTTTAATTGCCAATGGTTATTTCAATGACCTGAGGCAATGATTTGATCAATGTATAATCCTTGGGCAGATCCGTCTTGACTGGAACTTTATGAGTCCCAACGCTAAGTCCGGCTATATCAGCAGTAATCACGATCATACTTTCATTTAGTTCTGCAAGCTTACTTTGGGTCGCTGAAACAGTTGCCGTTACAGGCACTACGACGGAGGATACGACCCCTGACGGGGTTCCGACCAGAGTCACATTTTTAGTGAAATCCTTGGTTTGAATCGGTTCAGCTACCGTCACTACTTCCACCACCGGCTCCATGCGTTCGTTGGCTGGGTTGAGCAAGGTGACTTCAAAGGGGACCACTAAATTTTTTAGCGTCGTAGTTTCACCCGGTTTGACTTCACTGATATCCAAGGGTTCCGTTTTGAGATCTAAAATATTTCTAAGGATATTTTCTCTGGCTGTGATCCGGACCGTAGTGGGGTTGGCGTGGATCGTGGTGAGGTTGATCACGGGGTTAACCCCTTCCCAAATTGCCTCGACCGGAACCTCCTTGACTGGTTGCGGAACATAAGTGACTTCGACATAACTCTCTGATAAGGTCACATTGGAGACGATCTGGTCTGAAGAGTCCAGCGCTTCCAACTTAACGACCTCCCGAGTGGTGGCAGAAATGTTGCGTTTTTCAGAGATCGGTTTGACCGTTGCTACCTTGTCCACATCGGTCTTGGGTCCTGACACAGTCACGAAGTTTCGTTCCAGTTGGGGTTCTGGAATATAGAACCCTGGGGCCGCCTCAAAATCCAACAAATCTTTTTTGATATCCACCGGTTTCCGCAAGTATTCATCGACCTGAAGTTGGACGGTTGGATTGGAACCATTTAGTATGATCGTGGATGGTGTCTGAACGTAAGTGACCTGAACATCCTGTTCTCCGGCTTTTAATGTCCGTTGATTAATATCCAAAATCACATTGATGGAATCGATACTGGTGGAAAATAGATCATTGGCCGCGCCTTCTAAGGGGACTCGAGTGGTCACATTCTGATTGGGCACCAGGATCAAGCCTTTAGCAATTAAGCTTTCGGCATTCTGAATTTGCACCGGTACGTTGTTGAATGTCATCCGCTGGACTGGGTTGGTCGTATTAATGATAAATACCCACAATGCGATGGCCGCCAGTAAGCTGAAAATTTTTATGAGGAGGTCGTTGACTTTGATTTTACCCATGTCTTCACCTTCTCTCTGATAGTTTCTTTGTCATCGGGCTGCTGCTTCGATAGGATCTTTAATAGAATTGCTTTGAGTCTGTCTTTGTCGTAGTTACGCACTAGTTTTCCGTTTAACGCCAGTGAAATAACCCCGGTTTCTTCAGATACGATAATGACGGCTGCATCGGAGACCTCCGTCAATCCGATGGCCGCCCGGTGTCTGGTCCCTAGCTTTTTTGATATTTCATTGGATGAAGTTAAGGGCAAGACACATCCCGCCGCCAGGATCCGATCATGGCGAATGATCATTGCCCCATCATGCAGGGGCGTATTGGGAATAAAGATATTTTCGATGATGGCCGAGGATACTTTCGCATCGATCTCCGTTCCATTGGCGATGATCTCCCGCAACATGGTCTTTTGCTCAATGGCGATCAAGGCGCCGGTTTTAGATTCGCTTAAGTTCTCCACTGCCTCGACAATGGCCGTGACCAGGTCATCCAAGACCCGCTCGGCCGGAGCCAGTTTCCGGTCATTAAACGCTGACCGTCCGATGTGTTCTAAAGCCCGCCGAATCTCCGGTTGGAAAATAATGACGAAGGACAGAACTCCCAAGGTAACGGTGCGCGATAAAATAAAATACAGCATGGTCATGTTGAAAATATAGGAAATGGGAATTAACAGGAAAATGATAAGCATTCCCTTTAACAGCTGTTCGGCTCGGGTCTCCTTGATCAGCCAATAAAGCTTATAGATCAGCCAGGCCACGATCAGAATTTCGACAATGGAGGAAATCCTGAGGTTCAATAACGTATTTTTGATCATATCTAAATTTTGCATTTGACAACCTCTTCCTCCTTTGAATCAATGTATAGTATGATTATACAATAAGAAACCTTACCGTGTCAGTAAACAAGTCCACACTGAGCATAAAGGATTTTAGGTCAAAGGATTTACTATGAATGCTAAATTTACTAGGATGACCCGCTTGTCCACCCTCGAACAAACTCTGTTTACGATTATTGCCGCCTGGCTTAGCGCCAGCAGCATCCTCACCTTTGCCAACCGGAACAATCCGGATTATTTCACCTTAAAATATGCCGGCCTGTCTGGTCTGATCCCCTTATTGATCCTATGGATTTTAATTACCGGGATCTATTTTGCCATTCAAACCTTAAGCTATTTCAAACGATCGCCCATGGATGTGCCCGGTCGGCTGTTATTCATGTCTTGGCTAATTTTTTGCCTCGTTATTTTGCAGCAGATCAAGTTTACACTGCCCAGTGCCACGTTATTGATCCTCAGCACAACTTCGCTGATTTTAGCCCGGGATATCTTCCAGTGTGCCTGGAGCATCAAACGCCCCCTGGATATCCTGTTGAGCCTAGGCGGGGTCGCTTTGCTGATCACAAACCTCCGGTTTGTCCCCTGGTCTGATCTTATGAATGAGGTCTTCGTCAAGGTCGGAATTGAACAAGAGGCCATTATCCCTCTCTTGATCGCCTATATCGGGATCATCTTGATCCTATTTGTAGTCTTTTCGAAGAAGCCCAGTTTATTGGAACAGCCCTATGCCGTACCGATTGCAATGCTCCTGGCAATGGGCCTCCAGATCTTCCTCTCCGGCCGGATCCTTTATGCCCGGTATGAAACCCTCTCGACTCCATCCTTTGACTTCAATCTCTTTGCCCAGATGTTTCACAGTATGTCAAAGACCTTGACACCGATGACGACGTTGGAGCGGAATATGCCCTTGTCTCATTTCAAAGTCCATATTTCGCCCATCTATTATTTACTGTTGCCGTTTTATCAGATTTTTAAGACCCCCGCTGTGCTTCAAATCCTTCAGGCTGTGGTGGTTGGGCTTGGCATCATCCCGATGCTCTTGATCGCCAAAAACTTCAAACTCTCCAATAAGACCAGAGTCGCCTTTTCCATTATTTATTTATTCTCCACCGCCTACATTTCATCTAATTTTTATGACCTGCATGAAAATGCCTTCCTGCCGGTGATCTTACTGTGGTTGATCTATTTTCTGGAAAAACAAAAGAATCTGGGGATTGCGCTGTTCACCCTGTTGACCCTCATGATCAAGGAGGATGCCGCCCTTTATATTTGGGCCCTGTCTGCCTATATCATTTTAGAGAAGCGAATGCTCAAAACGGGTCTGGCCATGCTGCTGGGATCCGGCGGCTATTTCCTGGCCACCGTAAAATACTTGCAGGAATTTGGTGACGGGGCCATGACAGACCGCTTTGACAGTCTCATCGGCGTTAAAAACTGGTCACTGTTGGCCGTGCCTTATTCGGTTTTTCGAAACCCCGGGTTTGTTTTATCCAAGATCTTTGGTGAAGGTAAGTTGACTTATCTTGCTCAAATGTTGGGCCCCTTGGCTTTTACGCCGCTGTTTAGCCGAAAATTATCACGCTGGATCCTGATCATTCCCTTTCTCTTAATGAATCTCATGGTGGACTATCCCTATCAATATGATATGCGGTTCCAATACAACTATGGCACCTATACCCTGCTCCTATATCTGTCCCTCCTCTTCTTCCGAGATCTGGCTAGGGCCGACGAAGCCGCACCGACAGCCGCAGCCCCTAGTTTGCCCATAGCGGCCAGTGCCGTCACCACTAAATCAAGCCTTGGACCCAATCCTCATTCCCGGCGCCTAGCTTTTATTCGCCAATCTTTATTGATCCTGGCCATGGCCACCGGGATCGTCATCTCCATGTTCCATATCCGGGAATACGAACGTTATCCCAAATATCTCAAAGCCAATCGACAGATGCTTTTAACGATGAAAGCCGTCATGGATCAAATTCCTCCGGAAAGTTCAGTTTTGACTACTTCGTTTTTGAGTGGATACCTCTCACAACGAACTAATTTATATGATTTGGAGTACAACCTGAGCGGACGCCATTACTATCGTGCCGATTATATTGTCCTTGATCTACGTCCAGCCTTTCGGGAAAACTATGAATCAAACATCCCGCAGTTTATCATGGATGGCTACACCATCGAAACAAATTTCACGGATCAGATCCTGGTCCTTAAGCTCACTGAATCACCCTAGCCTGCCGCTTTTCTGGAAAGGCTCCGTTTATGGGTTCCACAAATTAAGGCAAAGTAAAAACCACTATATAAATAGTGGTTTTTGCTTTGCCTTACATATCGTGTCATTGCCTTTGCAGGCCCTTTTGCGTTGTTAATTTACTAGATTACCGATTAACGGTTTCTTTCAATAAAACTTTTGATGTCCGCCTTTGGTTTGAACCCTACCATGGTATCTACCACCCGGCCGTCCTTGATGGCAAGAACTGTCGGGATCGAGCCCACACGGTAACGGGCTGCTGAGGCTGGGTTTTCATCTACATTCAACTTGGTGAACTTAACGCCGTCTACTTCATTGGAAACTTCCTCAAACAGGGGTCCCAACATCTTACAGGGTCCGCACCAGCTGGCCCAGAAATCAACGACTACTAACTCACTGCTGCTTTCAACAACATCAGTGAAATTGGCATCTGTTACATGTACTACCATTTGTTATCCTCCTTCATTTACTCTCTCTTTAATTATATCAGACATCGTTATCAAAATATAAAAACAAATTCTTGTGAACTATGAAGAGTCTTTTAATAATCAAAAGACTTTATTTACACTTTAACATAAATCTCTCTCAAGTCCGGATTTCACTTAGACTAAGCCTGATCCGAATCATGTTCCAAAATGATCTGACGCGCACCTAACACGGAAGCTGCCGCCATGCTGAATTCGTCAAGGCCCATGGCCAAAAGGCCAGGGATCGATTCTTCATCACCGGCCATTTCACCGCACATCCCACACCATTTTCCTTTGGCATGTGCCCCGTCAATGGTCATTTTGATCAACCGCAGCACGGCTGGATGCATTGGATCATATAGATAGGATACTTTCTCCGACATCCTGTCACAGGCGAGCGTATATTGGATCAAGTCGTTGGTGCCGATGGACAGAAAATCTGCTTCCTCCGCCATCTGATCGGCAATGACCGCAGCGGAGGGAATTTCGATCATGCTTCCCCATTGGATGTCGGCGCTGTATTTGATGCCAGCCTGATCCAATTCCTGTCGACATTCCTCGACGATGGCCATGGCGGCCCGATATTCGCCGATCCCTGAGATCATGGGAAACATCACTTTAAGGTTTCCGTAGACTGACGATCGAAGCAACGCGCGCAGCTGTACTTTAAAAAGTTCCGGCCGGTCCAGGCAAAGCCGGATAGCCCGATAGCCTAAAAAGGGGTTCACTTCAAGGGGCATAGGTAAATAGGGCAGTTGCTTGTCCCCACCGATATCCAACGTTCGGATGATCACAGGCTTTACCCCCATTTTCTTGAGAACATAGGAATAAGCTTCCAGCTGTTCTTCTTCTGTGGGCAGATCCTCGCGATCCATATAGAGGAATTCGGTCCGGAACAAGCCGATCCCGTCGGCACCATTTTCTAAAACGGCATCCACTTCTTCGGGCCGACCGATGTTCGCTGAAACTTCGATTCGTTTGCCATCCCGGGACCGGGTCTCAATGTCCCGAAACCGGATCAATTCCGATCGTTCTTCCAAATACTTGGCTCTTAACACTTCATAGTATTTTATGGTCGCTTCATCCGGATTGATGATGACTTCGCCCAGGTTGCCGTCGACAATGACAAAATCACCGTTTTTGACTACCCGGGTGATGGCGCCCAAACCGACGACTGCCGGAATTTCCAATGACCGAGCCATGATGGCGGTGTGAGAGGTCCGTCCGCCTTTATCCGTAATAAAAGCCACCACTTTGCTTTTGTCCAAAGTGGCCGTGTCGGACGGTGTCAGGTCATGGGCGGCCACAATGGTGTTTTCTTCCAACGCCATGGGCGGTTCTGTATGTCCGGCCAGAATTTGCAGGAGTCGATCTGAAACATCTTTGACATCAGATGCCCGCTCCCGCATATACTCATCATCCATGGAATTAAACACCATGAGAAAGCTCTTTGTCACTTCGGATAAAGCGACCATGGCCTTTTTCCCGGAGTTCGTGATGGCATCTTCCACTGCCCCCATAAAATCCGGATCATCTAAAAACATGATGTGCGCATCAAAGATCTGAGCTTCAGCTTCCCCCAGTTCACGGGCGGTTTGATTGCGAATTAGGGTGAGCTGATTTCTGGCATCGGCCTGGGCCGCCTTAAGCCGGAGTTTTTCAAAAAGAATGTCCTTGGCCGGTCCGGTTTCTAGGACCAGCTCCGTTTGTTTTTTAATGAAAATATATCCTGCGGCATACCCTTTGGAGGCTGCCGTACCATGTTTAATCACAAGTTAGTTCTCCTTCCTTGCTCTGATTTTCTCGATAACGAGCTTCCCTTTGGCCGACTCCAGGTAGTTCCAGGTCGAGGGCGGCACTAATTCTTTCGCCTCGTCCATTTCCCCCTTCGCCAAATGGTTGCGGACTCGGGAGGCACTGATGACTCCGCCGGTGGACTCTTTCCGCTGGATCACGTGTAATTGAACGTCATAGTTCTTTAATTCCTGGGCCAGGGCTTCATTGTAAACACTGGTCAGCATATCCAGCGGCTCTTCCCCGACAAAACGATGGGAGATGCCTAATTCCGCGGCATAATATTTGCCGAAGATCCCAGCATCGGTGGTGGTATAGGCCGGCAGGTTCTCGTCAACTTTCTTTAAAAAATACGTCGGGAAGGTCGCCTGGGATATAATGTAGGGTCCGCCCGGCACAACTTTGACACCAGCTTTGTCTTTTACGGCCTCACTGACCATTGCCAGGCGATCCTCAAATGGAAATAAGGATAAGTCTTCCTCCACCAAGAAAATGATCAATTCATCGACTTTCTCCTTGGCTTGTTCGATCAAATAAAGGTGCCCCTTCGTCAAAGGGTTTAAATTCATTACGATTGCCCCTCGAGTCCCTTGGGGCGGCCCGATCTCCCGTTTTAACTCCTCCATATACTCCGTAATGCTGCCCCGACCACCTTCCAGTAACGCCGCATAGTGATTTTCTATGACCTCGGTGAAGCCGGCGCCTTTAAAGAGCTTGCTGTTTTGCGGTGAAGTAAAAATAAAGTAATGGTAAATGCCTTGATCAAACGCTTCATTGATCAGAGCACCCAATAAGATGCCGGAGAGATTTTCACCTTGATGGTCCTTACTGATCCCGAAATATTTAAAGACATTGCCGGCTCGAGAGGCCGTGGCGATCAGTTCCTCATCCTGTCGGACTACAAAAGTAGCATCCACATCCTGCCCATATTTAATTTGGAAATGTTCCTGCAGCCAGGAATCTACTTCTTCCGTCACCCGCATTTTGGCCAGATTTATCTTTTGTGCAGTATACATAGTGCTTACCTCGTTTCTTGTCTAGGGTTCTTATCTGGGGTTTTCGTTAATTGTTCTATTTTTTTAACTGATTCCGGGTCTTGTTATAGGTACTCATTCTGATTTGATATCAACCAGTTTTTTCTTCCAGGTTAGATCATAATTCGTCTTTAAGATTCAAACTGACCGAATATCGGGTGTTTAGTTAGCTTAATTATATCATTGCACTTAGTCTAGGATGTTCAAACTTAGGTTATTCACCAAATATTTGAATTCATCGATTTTTTTCCCGGATTTTTTATCAGTTTTTACCCGTTGAATCCCTACCCCTTTACGAATTGTCGTCTCAAACCCTATAATGGAGCTATTGATTATTTAACCAGCCGAGGTAGCTATGTTTAAAGAACCTGTCCCGTGCCAACTGACCGTTATGGTCATGGTGGAAAACACAAACAATGAAATCTTAACCATCCATCGAGTTAAATCCTGGCAAGGGGTCACTTTTCCAGGCGGACACCTCCTACCGGGCGAATCGATCTTAAACTGTGCTCGCCGCGAGGTGGCAGAAGAGACTGGAATTGTGATCACCGAGTTAAGAATGGTTGGGATGATCCATTGGTATAACCGCGACAACGGTGAGCGCTACCTAGTGAATTGTCTGCGGGCGGTGGCAGATGGTGGGGCTATGCAAGACTCCCCGGAAGGCCCTTGTGCCTGGCTGACCCTGTCACAATTACTTCAAGCACCACTTAGCCCGGGCTTTAACGATCAGCTCAAGATCTTTACTGACCCTCACCTGACGGAATCCTTCGGAACTTACGGAGCAGCCGGCGATTCCCCATTAAGTTATGATGACGGAGGCAAAATACCACCATGCGAAACAACCATAAATTAAATCACTTCATCAGTGCTGTTTGCCTGATTATCTTTATCATATTGAGTTATTCTTTGCTCTTAGGCAGAGGATCGGCCATCCCCGAGAAAATTGAATATACTAAGGTCCGAAACATTGTCTTGACCTACCAGAATAAAACCCGCGTGCTCCGCGGGATGGATATTAATGCCATGGATGATCTCTTAAAAGGCCTGGCCAAGGTCGAATTAAAACCCGGACTGGCTCCAGTTACACCTGATCCTCAAGTAGCGACCATGACCATTTGGTATACGCGGGGTAAATATGAAAACCAATATATTTTTATGGAGCATTCAGTCATGCAATCTCAAGGCCTAATGATCCCTCGTCAGTACAGACTCATCGACGATCATGGCTTGATGGAAATGATCCGTAAACTAGTGATGGCTGATGACACCGCAACCGCATCTGGAATGTAACGTAAAAATTAGAACCCTAATTAAAACGAAAAACACCATTTATCATGGTCTTATTTATGGTAATTTTACTTTATCAGCCAACCAAGATGCAGCGGCGGCGATTTGTTCCCAATTTTTTGGGTGAAACCATCCCATCCGCCCTTTGAATCACATAGTTTAACACCCAGACCATTGCCCAAGGGCAACAGTCTGGGTGTTATTGACTTAATTGGTTTATTTATGGGACCATCTCATTCACTGTCGTGAAGGAATAGCCATTATTGCTGAGTTGTCGAAGCATTTCCGGCAAAGCGGCAACGACTTTATCATGGGACGGGTGAAAGAGAAGGATCCCATTGTTGTAGGCACCAGCAACAGCCCGTTGGATAATTTGAGCTGTCGTCGTAGTGCTTTTGTAGTCATCGGTGTCCACCGACCACATCACCATATATTTGTAGCCCATTTCTCCGGTGATCCGAATCACTCGATCATTGATATCACCATAAGGCGGCCGGAATAAATAGGATGTCGTACCGACCGTATCCTTGATGATTTCCCGAGACCTGGTCAATTGATACCGAATGTCGGCATCGGACAGGTCGGTCAGGAACGGATGACTCACTGAGTGGGATTCTAACTTATGGCCTCGGCTCACGATCTTTCTAGCCATAACGGGGTTAGCCAAGATCCATTCGCCCGTAAAGAAGAACGTACTTTTGGCATTGTAGGTATCCAGGATATCCAACACCTTATTGACGTTGGTTGAATTTGCCCCATCATCAAAGGTTATGGCGATCCGTTTATGGCTGGAGGCTGTAATGCCTTTATAGATCTTTTGAACTGTCCCGCTGCCGGGGGGCGGGGTCGGTGACGAGGCGAGTCTAAAGTAAGCCATGTATGAGTAACCCACCGTTCCGTTATAAACTAACCGTCCCCAATTATTGGCGGTTGTGAAAATTCGGACACTTTTGCCAGAGGGAATGTTCAATAAGATCGAGTATGCCGTAGTGGGGCCAGTTCTTAAATTTACACTGCCAGTTGTAATGTAGTCTTGACCCTTGGTGAGATACGAACCATAGGAATACCCGGTTTTTCCAAGATAGGTCAGCTTTGCCCAGTTGTTTGTGATGCTTTGGACCGTGACAATGGCTCCACTGGGTATTTTCAGAATGATTTCATACCCGGTCCCGGGTCCGGTCCTTAAATTGACTCGATTTGTGACGGCATAGATCGTACTGCTGGCTGAGTCTAAATACAATGAGAACGCATACCCTGATGTGCCGTTATAAGTAACTTTCGACCAATCTCCGGAAGTGCTTAGGACCGTGACGGGTGCGCCTTGGGGCATGGTCAACAGGATCGGGTAATTAAGACCGGGTCCCGTCCGTAAATTCAATGCAGTATTGGTAACTTTGGATTCTGATGCCAAAGCAGTAGTTTCAGTTATAAACGGATCGTCCGCAGACACCAATCGGCTGACCGGACCAATCCCCACAAACAGTACCAGCGATAAAACAACGACGAGCAACTTCTTCAATAGCTTCTTCATCTTTCTACCTCCCGATTCAATCAATTGTGAGTATGAAATCCAACGCTAATCCTGTGTTAACTTCATTTGATTCCGTCGGATCAATGAGTGGTTTTATTATCTAAAAGATTCATTCGACGCAACCGAAATGAGTTTTCCAGGCATTTTACTGGTTATTAGTTAATTTTAAAGGCAATAAATATCCTCCCGATTAATTTTATGAGTGGATGTCATTAATAAATCGTGAATTTCTAACTCTTACCAATTAATAGAGCAACTATCCTACCCCATTTTTCGAATCGTCTACTAGAAAAGGAGCTCAAAAACCAAACGGGAATTTCATAAATCTTAAAATAAGTTCTGAAAATCCTAAAATCGATCATAAAAATGATCTTCTCTGATCTAAAATAGAACAATATCACGGATCTACTATAATAATAAATGGTTAAAAATATGACAAAATGATCTGGAAAGGCCTTGTAAACGTTGCTTGCTATGGGATATGATAAATTTATAGCAAAGTTAATAAATAAAGTAAAAATATTAACAATCACTTCACCATAGAACGTCTATGTTCATTATTAAGAAAACATAACACGGAGGTCTACTATGATTAAAAGTACTGCAGATATGAAGGTCGAACAGGTCGTTGGCCTTAAGAACGGCAAGGGAGTCATTACCATGATGAATTTCTTCGAAGAAGAAGATTTTCTGGGGAAAGGCCGGCTTTATGCCAAAACCATAATGGAGCCCGGTAATTCGGTTGGTTATCATTCCCATAGTGGCGACCAAGAGGCCTATTTCATCCTGAAAGGGAAAGCGATTTACAATGGCAACGGGGAAGTGCGGGAGCTAACCTCCGGAGACCTAGCGATCTGCAAGGATGGTGATTCTCACTCCATCGAAGCCATCGGAGAAGAGTCCTTGGAGTATATTGCACTGATCCTCTATAACTAAATCCTGAACTATTAACTGTAAACTGTAAACTGTAAACTGTGAACTGTGAACTGTGAACTGTGAACTCTGGTTTCCTCAAAAAGCGGTTCACCCACTCAATGCTTTTCTGAACAACTTGATATTATAAGAGCGCCACTCATCTTTTCGATGGGTGGCGCCCCTTTTCCCTGTTTAACCTTTTTTACTCTTTTCGAGGTGTGTCTTTTGTGTCTTTTGTTGTCTCGTCGGATCGCTATCGGCTGATCGATTTTAGCGAAGTTGACCCGCTCGCCGGATGGTTGCGCTAGCCTAAGGTAATCTCCTTGAGGAAAGACCTTGAGAGAAGACCTCGTTATTGAGTCACTTGGCGCACGACATCTAGTACGGATCCGTCACGGTATTCTACCACGGCCACGATCCGGTCACCGGTTTTGATGGACTGCGGTTTGCCGGTGAGTTTCTCGGCGATATCTTGCAGTTCTTGGATGGTCATAATGGGTAGACCGGCTGCCTTTAGGGCAGCGATGAGTTCCGGACGCCTTTCATTGACGGCGATGCCTCGGTCAGTGACCAATACATCCACTGTTTCACCGGGTGTCGTTATGGTGGTGACCCGATCTTTGATCACCGGGGTCCTGGCCGATACGAGTTTTGATACGATGACGGTCAGCTTGGCACCGGCTGCCGTATCGGCATGACCTCCGGAACCGCCCATGATCATCCCGGTGGACCCGGTGGTGACATTGACATTGAAGTCCCGGTCGATTTCCGTGGCCCCTAAAATGACAATATCCAGGTTGTTGACAACGGCTCCGCTGTTATGGGGATTGCCGTACATATCGCCGGACATCACCATATGATTTTTGTTTTCCCGGTAGCTGCGGACTGCTTCTAAGTCAAAGCACTGAACATCTAACAGGGCACGGAACAACCCGTCTTCCATCATTTTGACAATGTAGCCGGTGATCCCACCCGAGGCAAAACTGCCGACGAGTTGTTTTTCCTTCATGTAGAGTTCCAATTCCTTAGCAACTGCCAAGGAAATCCCACCGGCTCCGGTTTGGAAGGATAACCCATTTTTTAAAAGTCCGGAGGCTTCCAATACTTTCAAGGTATCTGCGGCAATTTTAAGTCCAATGGGATCTTTGGTGATCTGAGTTGTTCCCGAGACGATGCCTTTGGGATTCCCGATGGAGTCCACCAGTACCACATAATCTACTTGGTTTTCGTTGATTTCCATGGGGCAAAGCGGGTACTCTTCCAGATTGTCGGTGATGGCAACCACAATGTCGGCATAGGCTGCATCGGCATGGGCATAGCCCAGTGTACCGCAAGCCGATGGTCCGGATACACCATTGAGATTTCCGCGCCGATCAGCGCCGGGAGCTGCAATGAATGCCACATCAATATGGATGTCCCCTTCGGCAATGGCCCGGGGACGTCCGCCGTGACTGGTCATGACTGCCGGGTTCTTTAGTTTGCCTAAGGACACGGCATCTGCCACAGGACCTGACATATAGTCCGTATGGATGTCTGTAACAGTCCCGTCTTCCATTAAAGCCACCAGCGGCTCATGGGATGGGAATAAGGAAGATGGTGCGATCCGAATGTTCTTTAGGCCCAGCTTTTTAACTTCAGCCATGACCAGGTTCAAGACATAATCGCCATTGCGCAGATGATGATGGAAGGAAAACGTCATGCCATCGGCAAGGTTAAGTTCAGCCATCAAGTCGCTCAAGCTGGTCCGGACTTTATCCGTACCGGGCAAGTCCAGTTTAAAGGTTCGTCCCACGCCGGGCTTGACCAGGTCTTCATTGAACACCTTGGTAAACGGAATTACTTTGCCATAACCTTCAATGTATTCAGGAATTAAATTTTCTTTAGCCACGATAGTCTCCCTCCTTGATCAGTCCCAGTGCATCCGCCAAATTCAGGGTCTGCCTGGCTCGGGCAATGATCGGTGCATCCACCATCTTTCCGTCCAAAGAGAAGACGCCCTTGCCTTCAGCCTCGGCCAATTCTTTGGCTTCCATTACGCGCAGGGCGTACCGAACTTCCTTTTCTTTGGGGGCAAAGACTTGATGGATAATGGGAAGATGCCGGGGATTAATGGAGGATTTCGAATTAAAGCCAATGGATCGGGCATATTCGGTGTCGGTTAACAGACCGGCCAAATCCTCCGCATCCGTCCAAGGCGTATCGATGCAGGTGATCTTAGCTGCCTTGCAGGCAGATACCACCCGGGAGCGAGCATAATTGATCTCATTGCCGGCTTTTGTCCGGGCCACGCCTAAGTCGCTGGTCAGATCTTCCCCGCCTAGAAGAACACCGTCGATGCGGGGGTCCAGATTAACGATGTCAAAGACTTGTTCTACCCCCAGGGCGGTCTCGATCAAGAGAATGATCGAACCCTGATAGTTGACTGAATCCAGCCAAGCCAGCGCCTGGTGCATGGATTCTAGTGTCGCTTTGGGCACGAGGATCGCATCAACGGGCAGACCTTTCAAGGAGTTTATGTCCTCTTCGCTAAACATTGTGTCCGGCGGGTTGATCCGGACCACGACTTCAATGCCCGAGTAATCAAAGGTTTTAAGGGCTTCCCCAAGGAGATCCCGGGCAGAATCTTTCTCCGTTAAAGCCACGGCATCTTCCAAGTCAAAAATTACTGAATCAGCCCCTAATATATCCGCACTCATCAGCATTCCCGGATTATTGGCGGGAACAAATTGAAAGCTTCGGCGTAATCCCCGCATTACTCAGCCCCCCTTAAGACGGCCGTCTTGACTCGAGCGGTGATGGCAAAATTCAAGGCACCGCGGTCTTTGGCAATAACTTTGACCGGTCCCACTTCCAATTCGTCCAACGTAGCATTGATGACCGCTTCGATCTCAGCGCCAAACTGCTGTTTAACGGGAGAGTCCAGTTCGATGGACCGCTCCGTGGCAGGATAGAGCAAAATTAAAATGTCGTTGGATTCTAAGGATCCGGCTTTTGATGGTTTATTTAGATTCATTGTTGTCCCTCCAGGTCAGATAATCGGTCTGTCCGATTTTGTAAAGATCATTGCCCCGGCAGTCCGTTAACACCGTCACCGGCATTTCTGCAACGACCAGGCGGCGGATGGCTTCTGATCCCAGTTCGTCATAGGCGATGACTTCCGCTTCTTTCACGCTTTTGCCAATGGTTGCACCTAAGCCGCCGATGGCGCCAAAATAAACAGCTCCGTTACGGACGATGGCCCGGGTCACTTCGTCGCTGCGATAGCCTTTGCCGATCATCCCTTTTAGCCCTAAGTCCAATAATTGCGGTGCATAGGCATCCATCCGGTAACTGGTGGTCGGACCGGCCGAACCCAATACCTGGCCCGGTTTTTCCGGAGTCGGTCCCACATAATAAATGACTTGGCCCTTGATGTCAAACGGCAGGTCTTCCCCCCGGTCTAAGGCATCGATCATCTTTTTATGAGCCGCATCCCGGCCGGTATAGATCACACCGGATAAGAGCACAATGTCCCCGGCCTGCAAATCTATGATCATATCCCTCGTTAACGGGAGTTGTAAGTGTTTGATCGGTGCTTTGGTGTCTTGTTCATCCATGAACTTTCCTCCTATAAAATGATTTCTTTGTGGCGGGTGGCATGGCAGTTGATGTTCACTGCCACGGGCAGTCCGGCAATGTGGGTGGGATAGTATTCGATCGCCACGGCAATGGCCGTAGTGGCTCCGCCGTACCCTTGCGGCCCGATGCCCAACCGGTTGATCTTATCCAGTAACTCTGCTTCCAGATCCGCATAGAACGGCTTAGGATTGGGTTCATCCAAAGGCCGCATCAAGGCTCGTTTGGCTAAGCCGGCTGCTTTATCAAAAGTTCCGCCGATGCCGACCCCCACCACCAGAGGTGGACAAGCATTGGGTCCGGCCTCACGACAGACCTGTAAAATAAACTCCTTGACTCCTTCAGTGCCGTCGGAGGGTTTGAGCATTTTCATCTGGCTCATATTCTCTGAGCCAAAGCCTTTGGGGGCCACCTGAATTCGCACTTTATCCCCCGGTACTAAGGTCAAGTTGATGACCGCCGGAGTATTGTCTTTGGTATTGATCCGGTTTAAGGGATCCTCCACCACGGATTTTCTCAAAAAGCCTTCTTCGTAGCCTTGCCGGATGCCTTCATTGATGGCATCTTCCAAGTTGCCGCCCACTAAGTGGACATCCTGGCCTAAGTCCACAAACACCACTGCCATGCCGGTATCCTGGCACATGGGGAGTTGTTCGGCAGCCGCCATCTCGGCATTACTAATGATCCGGCCCAATGTATCGGAGGCAAGGATCCATTTTTCATTTTTTTGGGAAGCTTCCAGACGACCTTTGACATCCTCCGGCAGATAAAAATTGGCATCCATGGCCAACTGGCGGACAGCTTTGGTGATCTGGCGCACGTCTAATTCTCTTATTTCACTCATATCGATCTCCTGTTGGTTTTAGCCCCAATCTGGGCTGACCCTTTTCATTCCTATATTATACACGGATAGCGGGCAATTTGAAAAAAAATGCCCGCCCGTAACAGGCAGGCATTTTTCAGTGCATTGCTCAATGCACTGATCTAACTTCATTTGGATCTTTATAAATTGATTGGATCAAATGCAATGAGGGTAATCTCGAGCCCGTTTAGCGTTTCGAGTTTATTGCTTATTGCGGTAGTCGACTAAGGCAACCACTCGATTCATTTCGTTGTTCACGATCATAAACCCTTCATCCACACCCATGCCGGGTTTTGCCAAGCACTGAGCTGCTCCACAGGCCATGGCAATGTTGGTCAACACTTCCGAGGAACGGTTGGTTTCATTACAAGTTCCGCCTGAGTAAGCTCCTTTGCCGACCTTTCGGCAATATAAGAGCGCTTCGATGGTGTTGTTGACTCCGCCAAGATCAGGCGTCTTGACCTGGATCATATCACCGGCATTGGCATCGGCAAATTCAATGACATCTTCCAGGGTATTACACCACTCATCCGCGACGATCTCTACATCAGACCCGCTCTCAGCCAGGTATTTGTCGATTTGGGCCAGCGCTTTGATCTGAGCGTTGCGCTCATCAACATCCACCGGGCCTTCAATTCTTAAGTGATAGGGCTTGGCCAATTCACCCAACTCGGCTATATAATCCGCGACTTTCTTAAAGTCATTGTTAAAAGCCAGCCCGATGGTTCCATAGACATCAATGTGCAGAATTGGAGCATAGTCTTCCGTTTGTTTATGCTTCATGATCCGGTTTCTAAGCCAAATAACGTACTCTTTTAGTTTCTGTCCGTCTTTTCCTAGTTTTTCTTCATTGTTAAACAAGGCATGGGGCAGAACATCCACTTCTTTAATGATCATCTTGTCCACATTGTCATAGCGGTCATCCCCGGATTGGGTGAAGATCGGAATCCGCTTGATGTCAACGCCGGTTGCATATTCATCCCGAACGACTTCAGCCATGGTTCTGTGCTGGCTCATGGCAATTGCCGCCAAGATCGCCTGAGTTACGCCATAGCGAATCGCCGTATGGAACTTCTTACCGTCATTATCCATCTGATCGATTTCCTGGGCTAAGCTGCGGAAATCAGTTAATTCACGGCCGATGAGTTTAGGGGCGATCTTCTCTCGAATCACCGGAATAAAATCTGCGGCAATGAATAATGGATCCCTGCCCCCGGCTCCGGAGTATTGGACCGCTGCACATTCACCCACTGCAACCTGACCATCTTCCAAGATCAACATCACCGCAATGGATTCCCCCTTTTGGCGAATTTTTGTGAAGCCGCTTGTGACGGCCTCGCCAGTATAAAAGAACCCGTCGTGACCGGCTCCGTTTTTAATGGCGCGTTGGTCGTCGAAATAAAATCCTGTGGTACCCTCTGATAAAACAACATCGATGATTTTCATGTGAACTCCTTCTTTTGGTTCGAAAATATATTGCTTACTTTCTTACTTCCTTCCTTACTTCCTTACTTACTTCCTTACTTCCTTACTTACTTCCTTACTTACTTACTTACTTACTTTCTTACTTACTTTCTTACTTACTTACTTTCTTACTTACTGATTTATTTACTTGGTATGACTTGGTGCTTTATTAATTTATTCCCTAGTCTCTTATTCCGGTTTGTAGTTGCCTTCTTTTTTTGCTTCGGGGCGCCCGATCAACCGGCCGCGACCCACTGCATAAATATCATCAACGGTCATTTGGAAGCCGATGTTTCGCTTTTCAAAAGCAGCCCGTTCATCGAGCTTGGCCCGGTTGATGTCTTTGATCTCATCGGTAAATGGCACGTTGCCAAACATCAGGTAGCGGATCGCACCGGAATTGTCTCGAGCCGGCATCATTTTGCCCATGTTGAACTTACTGGGGGCAAAGGGAATATCCATGATGCCCATTTCAAACGCTTTGACGGCACCGCGGGCCAGATCACCGTGACCGACAGTATAGACTCCGTCGATGATGCATTGGACTTCCGCTTTGATCAGTTCAACTTCCCGTTTTAATTCCAGTGAGGAGGGAAGGCGTTGACCCTGCAGGAGGTTTAAGACCATTTTTGTATCTTTGATACCCTGGGCATTTGCTTCCTTGGTGGGAATACCGATGGCCTCATGGGGAGTTTTTACGATTACTTTGGTGGCTCCGGATAGTGCTGCCGTCATGGCCCCTAGGGAGATCAGACCGAAGGCTCTGGATTCATCCTCCGGGAAGCCGCCCATCCATTGATGGAACACGGTGGTGATAAACACGTCGGTATAGCCGGCCAGGTCCAGATACTCTCTGGTTTGCTCTTCCAAGGCCCGAATGGCCGCAACGTCCTGAATGACATTACCACACTGCCCATAACCCACCGTGATGTTTTTAACGCCTTGTTCAGCCGCCAGGAGCGCTTCTACGATGGCTACGGCGTTACTGGTGGATGGTGGCACTAAAGTGCCGGTCAATGGGCCAAAGGGCTCCCGGTTGATATGGACGCCATTTTCTTCATAGTAGCCCACCAGGCGGTCACAGTACTGCCAGTCCCGGATGGTTTGTTCCACGGAAACTGATTTAGCATAAGGAATATTATAGGAAATTCCGCCCCCTTCATTGGAAGTCCAACCAGAGGCATGGATGATCTCGGCCAGTAGTCTGCCGTCAGGTGTGCCGTGCCGTGCCTGCAGGGGCAGATTCACGGCTTCGAATACTTCGCGGCAACCGGCAACTCCGTGGTTTACGACGGGAAAGCCGTTTAAGAGGCTTCGACCGGCTTTTAAGGATTCGTCAATTCCAACCTGACATTCGGCATAGCGGTTTTGTCTCGTATAGGAGTCTACTGTGGAAGGTAATAGATCTGCTCCGCCTTCATCCTGGAGATAGCGCAGCAATGTAATATGCTCATTGATCAAGGCTACACCGGCTCTTGGCTGGGCCAAGGTCACCCGGTTTTCTTTGGCCCATCTGAGTTTCAAGGCGAAGTTTTTGTGGTCCGGCACTGCTTTTAGGTAATCCACTGCTTCTTGGAGATTCACGTCTTTGCCGGTGGGCCATTGAGCCAAAACTTCTTCGCGCTCGGCCATAAATTCTTCTTCGGTCCATTTTTTATTTTGCAAGTTTCTCATATACTACCCTCTCGTACGATTTAATACTTTAATTTCCCGATCCAGTGGATCTGCCTGTAACTTAATTCGTGGTCTACCAATGAGCCGCTAAGCCCAGAATAAGCCGCTAAGCCACTGCTAATCCTATG
>JBAQDU010000007.1:0-2983 GCA_049294805.1 Clostridiaceae bacterium | reverse complement strand
TTTTTTTTGAAATCATTTAGGCCTTGTTCGGAAATTAAAAATTCACCAGGTCAGTAAAACAAGCTGATGGAGAAAGCAGCCTTCTTTTGCCCTGATCATGCAGCGTAAGAGCAGCACAAAAAGAACATCAGGAAATGCTCACTGTCAGATATGTCATTGTCAGATGGGTCACTTGAGCAGCAGCAGGATGGCGCCCAGGTACACAAAGGCCAGGAACGATTTGTCCAGCTTGTCATAGCGCGTAAAGATCCGCCGGCACCACTTGAGCTTCTGGAAGAAGCATTCGACCAGATGGCGTTCCTTATACAGATCATAGTCTGTCGGCCAGAGTTCGATCGCATTGCTTTTGGCGGGATCACATAACTCGCATCCATGGAAAGGATATAGTCGCGGATGTTTTTCGTACCGTAAGCCTTGTCTCCCAGCACCATACTGCCGGAGTGATCCATGCCTTTCAAGAGATTCACGGCATGGACCGCATCATGGTCGTTCCCGGGCGAAAGCAGAAAGCGCAAGGGGTTGCCCAGAGCGTCGACCAGGGTGTGGATCTTGGTATTGAGCCCGCCCCTGGAGCGGCCGACTGCCCTGTTTTCTTTCTTTTGTCCGCCGTTGGCGCTCTGGTGGACTTTGATGCTGGTGGAGTCGATGCTGATAGTCTCACGGTCTGCATCCTGAGACAAAGCCTGAAAGAGGGTCTCCAGGATGCCCTTGTCCCGCCACTTGGCAAACCGGTCATATACGGTATTGTACTTGCCATAGCATTCAGGCACAAAGCGCCACTTCCGCTTCTTAGGACCCAAAGAATCCCGTCTAACATCGTTCGGTTGTCTTTGCTGGGGCGTCCGCGCTGCCCTGACCGTTCGGGCGGTAAATAGTCTTTGATCCGCTGCCATTCTTCATTTGTTATCTCATACTGGTTCATGGCTTGAGTGTACAAAACTCATACCACTTTTGCGAATTTTATTTTCCGAACAAGGCCTACAAAAAGTTTACGATAAAACGCGATAAGTTAAGAAACTACCCCCGGTTGGTTGCACTGCGGTCCAAGAGATCTTGGATCACCAGACTAATGAATTCACCTGGCACCGAGTCAATGATAACATCAGCTACGTCTTTTACTTCGTTGGGGGCTGAGCTTAAGGTATAGGCAATGTCTGCTGCCTGCATCATTTCAATGTCATTATAGTAGTCGCCGGCAACTGCAATAATGGCATCGGCTTCGGCTTTGACAAACTCCAGCATATTGCCTTTGGAGACCTCACAGGGTGTCAATTCCAGATATTTGCTCTGCGATTTCACAACCCTCAAATTGATCCCATGCGAATTAACATAGTTTAGGGCAAGATCACGACCCTCATCACAGTTCTCATCCTGCATTCCGAACAGCACTTTATTGCAAGGTACTCCTTTTAGTTGATTAAAAGCAATGCGCTGGTACGGTTGATGATTTTCAACTCGGGGATCATCTGGCGGATTATCCGTGATCAAGTAGATCGCATCTTGGGTATAGATTTGGATCATGATCTCGGGATAAAAATCGGTCAGGATGGCAAAGAGTTCGCCCAGATCATCGCTGGACATTTCAAACTGCTTTATAGCTTCCTCCCTTGATCGATCGTAAAACAGTGCTCCGTTGGAAAAGATCGCCGGAAAGTTAGTGGCCTGGGAATTCATGTGAAATTCAGCATTGGTTCGACCCCGCCCGGTGGCCAACGTAAAGAAGTGCCCCTCGTCCATCAGCTTTTTGATGGCAGCTGCATCTTTTGATGAGACCCGCATCGTATCGTCCACTAAGGTTCCGTCAACATCGGCAAATAAAATGACGGGTTTTGCTCCGATTTTGACGGAACCGGCCCCCGGGAAATAATGGTTTAAGATCTTGGTATTTGACATTTATTAATAACCCTCCACTAATAATTAACTGATCGCTCTCTTTACTCATGACTATCGATTCAAAACCAGTGACTCATGATTACCGATTCAAGACCAATGACTCAAGACTTAATTGGTCTAACGTGATTTTCTTGTCCATTATAACAGTTCGATCCTCGAAATTTCAGCCAAATTCACCTTGATCGGAAAATGCTCAAGAAGTGGTTGGGCACCTTTGAGAATTCCCGACCAATCATGGGGTTAGATAGTTTCTGGTGCCGCTTTTGGATACTCAAAGCACAGCAGCCGATAAGGTGCTTCATCTTCCTCAATGTCCGGAAAGCGGCCGATCGGTTCTTTGAACCGATTATCGGCTTGATCATCATTTACCATGGACACTTCACCGATCAATACAGCCCCAGAACCTGGCTCGACTTTAAAATCATGGTAGAGAAACGGTGGGATGGTGATGCTGCTGCCCGGTTCCAGGCGAACTTCGGCTCCGGCTGCTAAGTTCAATTTAACGCCGTCGCAGGCTACTTCGATCGGGTCATCGGTGTACTCACCGGTTTTAGAGGACCGATGCAATTGGATCAACAGATTGCCACCGCCGCGGTTAATAATATCCTCCATTTTATTCCAATGGAAATGCATTGGGGCCATTTGGCCATCCTTGAGCATTAAGAGTTTCTCGGCATAGGGTTTTGAGTAGTTTGAGTCGTTGAGATTACCATTGCGAAGCGTGATCAACGAAAACCCGACTTCATCAAACTTCTCCAGTCCATAGTCCGTAATATCCCAGCCTAATTGATTTTCCCGGATTTCATCATACTCAGATCCCAATGTCTTCCACCGTTGGGTAGTAAACTGGCAAAACGGCGGCAATTGGAAGCCTTGGGCCTTTATCAATTGTTCCATATCCTGGATCGCCTTGTTGATCGCTGATCGTTTCATTTCGCACCTCGTTAGCTTTCATTTCTTTTATTATAACAGGCCTGTGGTTGTCAGCTTAACGATGACCCGGAATTTCCAGGTAATCTTGTATTCCCGCTACTTGTCCAAATCTTCGGTTAGTCGAGGGTGGCCGCCCTTTTTCATTCCTTTCTAGGCC
>JBAQDU010000006.1:0-5036 GCA_049294805.1 Clostridiaceae bacterium | reverse complement strand
GACTATTTTGTCGACTTGCGTTATGGCAATTGTGATGCTGTTATTTATGATGGATATGTTGAAGAATAAACGAATGAACACCATGATAATCTCAGCCAGCATTCTGATATTTGCCGCCTCCTTCGTTTTGATGAGAAATCAAACGACAATTGGCGATATCGACTATATGGAGCAGATGATCCCTCATCATTCCGTTGCCATCCTAACCAGTGAAAATGCCAAAATCGTGGATCCCCGAGTTAGAAAATTGGCTGATGATATTATTGAAGCCCAGAAAAGGGAAATCAATGAAATGCGATCTTTGATCCTCGAGCTTAAGGCTAAAAACTAACCGTGATCTAGTTAAGTTCCAACCGGGATCTCACTGGATCTTTTATAGGTTTTTCGAAAGAGTTTTAAAGTTTTTTTCACTTAAGCAAAATTGGAGTGGCAAAAACGAATAAGAACAAGCCTGGAGAGGTCGTCTACTGTACCTTTAAAATAATGATCCCTTTATGAAAGAACTTTATGAAAGAACTTAATGAAAGAACTTAATGAAAGAACTTAATAAAATAAGTTAAAACTGAAAGACCGGCTGACGCCTCACTGAAAGAGACGTCAGCCGGTCTTTTCGAGCCGGTGTCAGTATTCAACGATTTATACTTAGTTTCGTTTTATTGGGGTTTTTTCCTCCGCTTTAAACATTCTCTTGCTCAATCAATCTGCCATCGGATGGCTTCATAGGGTCGCTACCACTCATCTGGTTGATCGGGCTAGTTCGAGCGAGGCTGATCCAAATTGTCGGAGGTTTTTCGCGGTTTAGTTTGGCTTTACTTAAAAATTGCATTCGATATAGAGGGGCTCGTTACCGTCTTTTCGATAGTCGGTGAAGAGATCTCGAGTTTTTTGGTTGGTGATTTCAATTTTTCCATACCCTTAACCAAGATGCACTTTTGGCAGTATAGGTGGACCCTTCGACGTTTTAACCACAAATGTTTATTTAGTGGACCAGTTAAGCATAACCGGAGTAGTCACCACTGTGCCGAATTCACCTGACTTATTAACTAGGAATGATTCACTTTCGGAGTTTATAATGCTCCTGATAATTTCCAGTTTTCCAGTTTGATTAGGTGTAGTTTCCTCAAGGATCAGGTAAGCCGCAGCCGAGTCCATCGAAAGATCCTCCGGGAGTTTTAAAGGATCTATTTCAGTCTCATGGATGAGTCTGTTTTCTCCATCCATTTGGAGCACTCGAATTTTTTGAGCGAATCGTTTTACCTCAAAACTGATTTTGATTTGATGAATTGTGGTCATTGTTTGACCGTTCTGGGTCGTTGTCACCGTGGAATCCAATTGCTTGGACATTATTCCACTTGTCCCATCGGGTCCTGGCGATGTGCTGATACCAGACCCGGAAGTAAGATAAACTCGGCCATCCGGACTTTGATAGACGGGATTGACATAGAAAGACTGATCTCCACCGGTGGATTCATAGTAAACTGTTCCAGTTAACACCATCCGGACTTCCGTATCACCGTAAGAGACGTCAGTATTCCCTTTTTGGATGGGCTCACTGGTGTGGGTGGCGGTATAAGAATCGCCGGAATCATCTTTCATTTGTGCAATGAAAAATGGAATTCCCGCTAAGTTTTTGAAGACATATTCTCTATTCTTAAGGGTATTGCCGGATTCGGGGTTACCTTCGCTCTCGATCAAATCCGCATAAACTCTAATTCCGTTGATCTCATTGGGGTAGATTGGATTCTGTCTCACCAATGCTTCCGGGTGATTTTTAAAATAAGCTTCCAGATCCCCCAGTTCAAGATGTTCTCTTGTAATAAACCCGCCGATGAGGGCATCCGCGTCTGAAGAGACCGCTGCATTGGGTTGAGCTAACTGACAACCAGTTGCAAGGGCTGCCGTCATTGTTATCAGTATGATTCTTTTTAAAATCTTAATCTTCATCCTCTTCCTCCAATTCGCCGTCGAACTTAAGTAGATCACCCACTTCACAGTCCAAAAAATAACAGATCCGATTAATGGTATGAAACCTTACGCCTTTGGCCTTCCCGCTACGCAGGATCGACAGATTGGCTTCAGTGATCCCGACTTTGCTGCATAAGTCCTTTGCTGTCATGCTCCGCCGTCTAAGAAGTTCATCTAGTTGAACGATGATGCCCATCTTGCTCTCCCTCCTATACAAACAGATCATTATCGGCCTTGAGCTTTTGGGTGTTCTCCACAAACCGGGAAAACAGCAAAGCGCCGACAAAGAGCAAAATCAGGTCTAAGCGCATTTCCACCGAAACATGAGTCGACAAGAGGGAATCTTGAACCATGAGTTGCAATAAGTTAAAGCCGATATTGACACTCACTGTGATCAAAAGTGCCCGGCCAGCTAAATCAGCCAGTTGCCCAGCCATTCGAAACGCCTTACTATAATCAGCTTGGTTCAATACATTGACCAATTCGATGATTCGTCCGGTGATCCAGATGATGAGCATCAATGGCAAAGCTTGAATCAGATGTTTACCGGCAATGATCACTTGGGTTAAAGTAAGATCCTGAGCTGGCATAGTGTTAGCTGCCTGGAACGACCGCAGCTCTGTTAAAAGGCTGTTTACAGACGGCCCGAACAGTGTAAACAGGTAAATTAAGATCAAACCCTGCAGCAGTCTTACCATATAGTGATGCAGTTGGTTGCTGTCAGCGCGTCGAAAATGGCGGATGATCAGTAGAATGAAATAGCCGATAACAACCGAGTGCAGGATCCCAGCCAGATAAACCAAACCAAACAGATGGTTAATTGTCGTTGTCTGCGGGTTGATCAGCCGGTAGAGTACATAAAACAATACCGGGGTCATCAAAAGCAGTAGGAAATCTTCAGTTTCCACCTGACGCTGGCGACTAATCCAAATGAAAACCAACAACGGAATAAATCCGATCAGAACATATAGGATCCACGCCAACACATTGCCTCCCCAGCCTTGTAATGAGAGTGTGCGGATCAAGGCCGCAATCGGCCCATACGGATACCCCATCACCTGAGACATCAATTCGGATTGATTCTGCGGAACTATAAAAATCAACAAACTGACTAAAGAAGTTAAAATCATCAAGATCGGAAATATTTTTCGCTTCATGGCGCCCTCCAATTATTGTTTAACAATAATTTATACTTTGACTATACTCTATAAATTATTGTTTTGCAATAATTATCAACGAATCGGTTTGACTAAATTTTCTAGATCCTAAAGTTCCTTAAAATACACCTACAGGTTGCATCCAATTCTACCTTCTCAAAAATGTAACCTTTATATATGGATAACCTCGCCAAATAATAAAAATCCAAAACCGGCTGATCGTGATCTTCGGATGGAACAAAAACTGTAGATTCACTGTTTGTTTATTAAACATGAATCTACAGTTTGTTGGGGGATGAAATCCAAATAATTTTATCGTTATTATTTTAACTAAATTTAAATTTAATTTGATAATAACCAACTCTCTTCCACCGTTAATTTAGCGATTTCCTAAGCTAAGTTGGTAAATATATATTGGTCTGCCTCATTTCCTGCAATTATTTTGTACCCCATCTGAAATGGATATTAGTTTAAATGAAGAAAACACCTGCCGAACTTAGTGAATATATATTCAAAGAAATTCATAAATATTCTAAATAGAACGTTAATTAATCTTCAAACCTGCAAACGATTGTACTGACTCATTTTATATATTATAATGCTTTTATCAAACATTTTACTTATAAGGGGGACGAATTATGGAAAATCAAGTTGGTAAACCAAGAGAGAACTGGGGTTCGAAGTTTGGATTTATCATGGCAGCAGCTGGGTCTGCTGTCGGTCTGGGAAATATTTGGAGATTCCCGTATTTAACCGGCGAAAACGGCGGTGGCGCATTTATAGCTGTTTATCTTGTTTGCGTTCTATTCATTGGATTAAGCATTATGCTTGCTGAGTTTGCCGTCGGAAGAAGATCGAAACTGTCTGCAGTTGGTGCTTATAGAGCCATCAATCCAAGATGGACTTTTGCAGGAGTCCTGGGCGTTATTAGTGGATTCTTTATCATGGGATTCTACCCAGTCGTTGGTGGTTGGGCTAGTGCCTACATTTTTAAATCGTTTACCGGATTACTAAATTCGCCAGCCACGATTGGGGCTGCCTTTGATGACTTTATCCTTAATCCCATCATCCCCATTATTTGGATGCTATTATACTTATTAGTAACCATCGTCATCGTAGCTCAAGGAATTCAAAGCGGAATTGAAAAAGCCGGTAAGATCCTGATGCCAATTCTTTTCATTCTCCTGATCTTGATCGCCATCCGAAGCATTTCGCTCCCTGGCGCCAAAGCCGGTTTGGACTTCCTATTTGTTCCGGATTGGTCGAAGATCAACGGATCCACCGTCTTGGCTGCATTAGGTCAGGCGTTCTTTTCCCTTAGTTTAGGTATGGGCTGTATGATCACTTATGGTAGTTATATCAGCAAAGATGATTACCTACCTTCCAGCGCATTAACGGTCACCATGTTGGATACCGGAGTAGCAGTTTTAGCAGGAATCGCTATTTTCCCAGCATTGTTCGCATTTGGCTTGACCCCAGCCCAAGGTCCCGGCTTAGTATTTGTTGTTGTTCCACAAATTTTTGCTGAAATGGGTGCCTTAGGTCCGGTCTTCTCCGCCATATTCTTTGTTGCATTGATGTTTGCAGCTTTAACTTCTTCCGTATCACTCCTTGAAGTTGTAGTCGCCTACCTCATCGATGAGAAAAAGATGGCCAGAAAGCCAGCGGTTTATTTGACCGGTGCCATCATGGCCGTTATGGGAATCTTATCATCTCTATCGCTGGGATTAATGTCCAAATCTACCATATTTGGGGTTGGCGCATTCGATTTCTTCGATATTCTCACGGATAAGATCTTCCTGGCGATTGGTGGTATGTTATTAGCCCTTGCGGTTGGTTGGTTCATGAAGAAAGACGATCTAAAAGACGAACTGACCAATGGCGGAACTGCTAAGTTTGGTTTATTTGAAATAT
>JBAQDU010000005.1:0-2296 GCA_049294805.1 Clostridiaceae bacterium | reverse complement strand
GGCCTAGAAAGGAATGAAAAAGGGCGGCCACCCTCGACTAACCGAAGATTTGGACAAGTAGCGGGAATACAAGATTACCTGGAAATTCCGGGTCATCGTTAAGCTGACAACCACAGGCCTGTTATAACCGGAGTTTCGAGTAAAAATAGAGAGATCGAAGTGCTGCAATCCAGTCATGTCAATGGCTTTCAGCGATCTTCGATCTCTTTTTCATGGTATATTTTTTGTCTTTTTAGTACTATAACACTTCTTTGATCCGCTTCTTCAACTGATTTTTGAATTGGATCAAGTCGGAGTAGCTGCAGTTCGCCCCCGGATGCTGTATATTTAGTGCGGTAAGAATTAAGTCCAGATCCTCCGTTGGTCGACTCAGCTTGTACATTCCATCCACTTGAATATCCGTTCTGAACTTACTCAGGGCTGTCTGCACCCGCTTTCCACTCAAGCCTTCTTCCCAATCGAAGGTATGGGTAGTGGGCAATCCTTTTTCCCTCAGGATCTCGCGCTGGAGCAGGCGCATGATCGTCAGCGCCAAGTAACAGATTAGGAAATGGGCTTCAATATGGTCCTCGCGTTTAACGTGGATCGGCCGAGCCCTGAATTCACTCTTGATTGTTCGGAAGCAACTCTCGATCCGGGTCAACCCTCTGTAGATGTCGATGATGGCATCATCTACTTCCTCGGTTTCAGATGTCACGATCATGTAGTAGCCAAAATACTTGCAGAATTCTTTAACCTTTTCTTCCTTGACGAACTGGATGGCCTTAGTGTTCAGGATCTCCCCGGTCGTTTTATCGACCTGGCAGGTTTCGATGAATTTAGATAAGCCTTTGTAGCGTGTGATCGGAAAGCGATTGGGATCGGCAACGAACTCTTCGAGCATCTTAAGGAAGCTCTCATTTTCTCTCAATTCCCGGTTATAGAATCGGCGGCTCCAATATACAAGCTGCTTTTGCTTGATTATTATCTTTTTCCCATTCTCATCTTTGAGTTCTTTAGAGACAACTCTGGACTTCACCCGGAAATCATCACCATCCTCGCCGCTGAAGCCATTCTGGTCAATAGCCCAGCTTTTCTCTTCAGCATTGCACTTCTTGATGCTTTTACTCATGACGTAGCCGTTATCTTTTAAGGCAAGGATGTTCTTGAAGTTGATCATGCCCCGATCGGCAACTACGATGATTCGTCCCAGATCGAACTCTTCACCAAAGCGCTCCATAGACGGTTGGAAGGTAGAGTGATCCAAAGTATTACCAGGATACAGATCGTAGGAAACGGGAAGCCCTTCTCGATCGATGAGTAAGCCCATCTGGACCAATGGCTGCTTACGATTTTCTTTGCTGACGCCCTTCTTGCGGAGTCCTTTGTGCAGAACATTGCCAGATTCATCGACTTCATCCGGATCATTTTCATCAATCTCAAAATAATAGTTAGTAACGTCATAATAAGTCAGGTCTGTCCGGCGGTCCCCCCGACGGTTAATGACGGTGTTAAGCCGCTTGAGCAATGCACTTTTTGCGGCTGCCAGCTCATCGAGGGAATAGTAGATTTTGTGAGGGTCTTCTTCTTCGGTGATCTTGAATGTGTAGTCATCCCGCTGATCGAAGGTTTTGATTTTAGATTGAGGATGCAGAATTCGGCCATGGACCAACAACTTGGCAAGCCCAAGGAGATCATAGTTCACTTTTTTTCTTGATTTATGCCGGGTAAGTACAGAGCTGATCTCCAGTCCGTCAAAAATGGCATCCAAGATGAGATAACCGAGATTTTTAGGGTCCAGATACGCCTCTGTTGAAGTGGGGCAGACCGGCTGAGAGTCTACAAACGGAAGTAGTTCCGGAATAAGCGGTTCGCCCTTGCTGAATGAGTCTCTAAGCCGCTGGAGATAGTCGGGTTGACCATCATCATATTTCTGGATGTTGCCCAGATTCAATAATATCTTCTTCTTCAATATTGGTTTTCCATTAGGACCAACCACAGAAACTCCCTCGGCTAGGCGGATGTAGGTATTGTTCCCAGAGGAATGAGATTCGATATGCATAAAATCCTCCATAATAGTACAAAGTACAATCCTATTATACCATAAAAAGGATGGCAAAAAAAGCCCTAAAACGTTGATATTAGGACTTTTTTCTAATTATTTTTATCCCGTTTTGCTCGAAACTCCGGTTATATCATATTTTTTCTTTCTTTTTTTTGAACAACTCAAGGCTGTCGCCGTTTACCTCCTTATTTGTGAACTTACTTTTAATCCAGACCTTAAATCACTTTGCGGGGACCATAAATTACGTATAAT
>JBAQDU010000004.1:0-18908 GCA_049294805.1 Clostridiaceae bacterium | reverse complement strand
GTGGGATCTGCCAAGGCATGGGACTGAAGGATCTTGGCCACTTTCATGGATTCGAACATGTCATTGGTGTAGGCATCGGTCCCTAAACCAACCAGGATATCTTTTTTGAGCATCTTAATGACGGGGGAAGTCCCTACGGCATTTCCCATATTGGATTCCGGGTTGTGGACCACCATGGTATCGGTGGCTTTGATTAGGTCGAGTTCGTCATCATTGGCATGGACACAGTGGATCCCCAAGGTTTTAGGTCCAAGGATGCCGAATTTGTCCAGCCGTTCCACAACTCTCATACCGTGTTCCTGGACGGATAACTCTTCATCATCCTTCCCTTCGGCGACGTGAACGTGGAAGCCGGTATTGAGTCCCGCCGCTGCTTCGCGGGAAGCAGTGAGGGTTTTATCCGACAGGGTAAAGGCTGCATGGAGACCAAACAGGCCGTGGATCATATCCGTATCGTCATCATTAGCCCACCGGATAAAGTCCGCATTTTCTTTGATCCCTTCCCGGGCAATGGCTTCGCCATCCCGGTCTGAGGTTTCATAGCAAAGACTGGCTCGGATGCCCAGATCCTTCGCAGCTTCGGCGATGGCATTGAGGGAGCCGGTGATGTGATTGGGGCTGGCATGATGGTCGATGACCGTTGTCACGCCCTGCATAATGGACTCTGAAAAAGTCCCATAGGCGGAGTACTTGGTATCCTCAACTGTTAGTTCTTTATCCAGATGCCACCACAGGTTCTCTAGGATCTCCATAAAGTTCCGGGTGGGGTCCTTGGGACCAAACCCTCGGGCAAAGGCTGAATAGATATGGCTGTGGGCATTGATCATACCAGGCATGATCAAACGGCCCTTCACATCATAAATCTCTTCTTCGGGGTATTTTGTCTTAAGGTCGCTGAAGTTACCGACTTCAACGATGTCAGTACCGCGGACCACAATGGCTCCGTTGTCTAAGACTCGTCCCGACTCATCATTGGTGACCAGTTTCCCGTTGCCGATGATCATTGGACACCTCCAAAATTGATGAGTAGGTGCGGATAGTGATCCACTACAGTCCTGGCCATTAGCTTAAGTCCTGCCTCGCGGATACCGTCCAGGGTGGTGGTTTCTTTGGTGCGGTCAGCATAACGGACCAATACCTGATCTTGGCTGATGAAGAATCCGGCATTTTCTGAATCCTCGAAGTCCCGAGCCGTTCCAAACAAAGTGACTTTGTCGGTATAGGGCCGTCCGGCATGGGGGCAGAATGTGGTACAGTTGCCGCACTCATTGCAGGAATAATCCAGATGCAGGATCTGGTGGATGTTTTCAAATCCAGGAACTGTGATGGCGACGTTGGCCCGGTTGGGACAAACTTCGGTACACACTTCACAGATGTCATTGCAGTGCAGGCAGCGGTTGCCCTCGGCTGGGCCTTCCAACGCCATGACCAGGATCCCGCGTTTTTCATAGATCTTGGCGGGTTCCTTGGGCAGTTTAATTTCGGCCAGTGGTTTAGCATCTGCTTTTGCCAATAGTTCCAGGGCCAGTTTTTTCGATTCGGCCATGGCATAGACTGCTTCCAGGCGGGTTTCTTTGGTCTTGACCGTCATCAGCGCCGATTCGATGCCTTCATTGCGGCCGGTGGTGGAAATAACATAGTCCATCCCTTGGGTCAGCGGCAAGAGTTCTTCTGGCGTAACATTGCACTGGATCTTGGCACCATACGCGGTGACTAGTTTAAGATCAAGTTCCAGCGCCCGGTCCGTCAATCCCTTATCCGCTTTGATGTTGTTTAAAATCCCAAACGGCTGCTCTTTCTTCTCCGCCACTAAAACGGCAAAGCCGCCCCGGGAGAGGTAGTAGGCCAGGGACAGACCCTGAACGCCGGCGCCGATGACCAAGACTTTTTTGCCGTTAGCTTGAGGTTTTGTCAAGGTTCCGACGTATTCCTCCATGGCTGCTTCTACGGCCAGATGCTTCATGCCCCGGATGTCCAGGGACTGATCATAATCCAACCGAGTACAGCGTTTTGTACAGGGGTGGTAGCAGATCTCACCGAGCATAGCCGGCATCGCATTGTCTTGGGCGATCACTGCCATGGCGGCGAGGTGCTGACCCTTTGCGACCAGTTCAAGATAGGCCGGGATATTCTGATTGATGGGGCAGCCGCCGTCTTTACAGGGTGCCTTAAAACAATCATACAAGCCCAGGGCTGAATTGGTTTTGCGGCTCACGATGGCTTCGCGGAAGGATTTGTGATTGCGTCGATCCAGCATAATAGCATCGGCCAAACGGGCGATCTTCTCTTTGTCAGGACCAGTATATACAAGTTTCATGGCAGGTTTCGCGGCTTCGGAAATTTGCGCCAGCCGCTCATAACCACCCGGTTTTAACAAGGTCGTACAGACTGTGACCGGGAAGATACCGGCCTCAACGAGATCCTGGCTGTTAAACGCATCGGCGCCGCCGGAATAAGCTAGGGGCAGGCGGTTGCCAAATACTTCGGAGAGCTTCTTGGCCACATGAATGGTCAACGGCAGGAGCACCCGACCCGAGGAATACATTTCCTGGCCCGGCAATTCATCGCGTTTGATCTCCACCGGGAAAGTGTTGGTGAGCTTGGCTCCGAATTTACGGCCATTGGCATCCGCTAACGCCAATAATTTTTCGATCATCGGGACGGCTTCTTCAAATTTTAGATCTTGATCAAAATGGACCGTATCAAAGCTTAAATAATCAAAGCCCAGTTCATCCACCAGTCGTCTGGCTTCAGAATAGCCCAGTAAGGTCGGATTGCACTTTAAATAGACATTCAACTGTTTTTCACTGATCAAGTAAGAAACGATGCTTTCGATCTCTTCTTTGGGACAACCGTGCATGGTCGACAAGGTCAAACTGTTGCAGATATTAGGCGAGATCCCATCAATATCTTCTTGGGTAAAGTATTCAAAGCGGTGCAGATTCTCTTTCAAAATCGCTTTGCATTCTTCGTAAACCTTTACTTGCGAGGCGTTTTTAAGGCCTTCAATGAAGTTGTCGATTTTTGGAGATTTAATTCCGTCTAAGGTGTAGCCGACACTCATATTAAAGGCAAAGTCAGTTTCCTGGGCTAAATTCAGTTCCTTCATGGCCACATGGCACATAAACCAGGCTTTGATATATTCATCCAGAGCTTCTTCAACGGTAAGCTCCGTGGACCATTCAACGTTATAACCTTCATCAGCAGCGTTGATACAAGGTTTGGCAATGGCTTCGCGCAAGGCCTGTCCGTCCATGGTTTGAACGGTCTTGAGTTCAATGAAACGACCACCGGCAATATAAGCTGCCAGTATGTTCTGGGCTAGTTGGGTATGGGGGCCGGCGGCCGGTCCTGTGGCGGATCCTGAGAGCGTACCTAAGGGAGACATCAATTGATGTCCCCCTGAACGGTATGCTTTTGCAAGATCCACGCCAAACATTCTCCCCGAGATTTCTTTCTCCGTTACCATCTGGTTGACCAGAGCGGCAAAGGGGATGGGTCTCATAATATCAGACATGGTATCCTCCTTTTACTGTGTTATCCAAGTTCCTGTGGAGCCAGCCAAAGCTTCTTTGGCTTTTTCCAGTGATGTGATCAGTGCTTTGCGGCCTTCTTTGGATTCAGCATACATGAGTGCAGCCTGAACCTTTGGCAGCATGGAACCTTTGGCAAATTCATCGCTTTCGATGTAGCCGCGGGCTTCTTCTGCTGTAAGATTGGCCAGCCACTTTTGATCGGGTTTGCCGAACCGAATGGCTACTTTTTCAACAGCGGTCAAGATGATGAAGGCATCGGCATCGAGTTCTTCCGCCAAACGCTCGGAGGTAAAATCTTTATCGATGACGGCTGCGACTCCGGTCAATAACCGGTTTTCATCCTGGATCACTGGAATTCCACCGCCGCCGCCGGCGATGACAACATTACCGGAATCCAGCACACTCTTGATGGCTTTGATCCCAATGATGCGGACCGGTTTGGGTGAGGGAACCACTCTGCGATAGCCTCTGCCGGCATCTTCCTTCATGGTATAGCCGCGTTCCTGGGCCAATTGATCCGCTACTTCTTTTGTATAGAAGCTGCCGATCGGTTTGGATGGATCTGCAAAGGCCGGATCCGCCGGATCGACCTGCACTTGTGTTATGAGGGTGACGACATCTTGAGCGATGCTCCGCCGTCTCATTTCATTGATGATGGCATTTTGCAGATGGAAACCGATGTAGCCCTGGCTCATGGCGCCGCATTCCGGGAATGGCATGGCCGGAGTATTGGCAACGTTATGCGCTGCTTCAAAGGCCAAATTGATCATTCCGACTTGGGGTCCGTTGCCGTGGGCAATCGCGATCTCATAACCTTCTTGGATCAGATCGACAATGGAGATCGCCGTTGTTGCAACGGCCTCCATTTGTTCTTGAGGGGTGTTGCCCAGAGCATTGCCGCCCAGAGCGATTACTATCCGCTTACTCATATTGACTCCTATAGTGACTTTAACAGCCCGGTTTTCTCATTAAATTCATTGATCAGCTTATCGACTTCAGCAACCTGATGAGCGACTGCTTCAAATGTTCCAGCTTGATCATACCATAGGTCATTGAGTTCTTCAGAGGTTTTGCCCTGCTGTTCGACCCATGTATAGTATTTGAGGTTATGTACTCTCTTGCGATCGGTATAAGTCATTTCTAATACGTGATCGGTTTTCTGGCCGATCAAACGACCCTTGAAGTCCGCTTCAGCTGTTGTTGAAGTATAATCGCCTTCTTCAGCTTTTAATTCTTCCAGTCTTGATCCATACATTTCAACGGAATCCGTTAAGACTGTGGCAATAACGTCTTTCTCGGTGAGTTCATAGTACTTGGCGAACTTAATGGCGCAAAGCATATTGGTGATACCGGAAATGCCCATGTAAGCCAGGCTGTCCACAACTTCCTGTGAAATGCCCACTGTTTCGATCAGATATTTCTGGCCCACTGGATCATTGAAGAGGCGCAGCAATGCCATGGAGTCATTGTCGTCCACTGCAATGCCCATATCGGTCATTTTAACGTTATGGATCCATGGAATGTGCTTGTCGCCGATTCCTTCGACCCGATGTGCGCCAAAGCCGTTGTCAAGAATGGTGGAGCACTGGAGAGCTTCGCCCACTGCGGTCTTGGAGTTTGGATAAACACTCTTCAAGTAGTCTCCGGAAGCCATGGTTCCAGCAGAACCGGATGTCAAGGCAACCCCGGCGAAATTTAAGCCTTCGCCCATGGACTGGAATGCTTCTTGAATAGCTGGTCCTGTGACATTGTAGTGCCACATGTAGTTTCCGAACTCTTCAAACTGATTGAAGACCATGATGTCGTCTCTGGTGGCTTTTAATTCATGGACCTTGTCAAAAATTTCCTTTACATTACTTTCTGTTCCTGGCGTTGCAATGATTTCACCGGCGATGGTCTTGAGCCAGTCAAACCGTTCTTTGGACATTCCTTCAGGCAGGATCGCTACGGATTCAACTGACAACAGCTTGGAGTTGAATGCGCCGCCTCGGCAGTAGTTTCCGGTGGATGGCCAAACGGCTTTTTCAGTGGATGCATCAAACTGTCCGGTGACAAGTCTTGGCACGAGGCAGCCGAACGATGCGCCAACTTTATGGCAGCCGGTTGGGAAGAATTTACCTACCATGCAGATGATTTTCGCATCAACACCGGTCAATTCTTTTGGCAGTTCGATGAAGTTTGGTCCAGCGAATTTTCCGCCCTGGGCTTTGGGTTCATTTTTCCAGGAGATCCGGAACAAGTTCAGTGGGTCAATATCCCAGACTCCGACTTCTTCCAGTTTTTTCTTAAGCGCTTCGGGAATTAGATCGGGGTTTCTCATCATGGCAAAGGTTGGGATGATGATGTTATTTTCTTTGGCTTTTTGAATATTTTTATCGAGGTTTTCCTGATTGATGGTTAAATCCAACATTTAATTTCTCCTTAATCGTGAGTGCAGTGATATAGCAATTGCCTAGACCAAGGACGCCATTTGCCCCGGGCCGGTTATGGAACAGTCCGCAGCCAACCCTCGATCTTAGACAGAAGACACTGCTTCTGTCTAAGATCGGTGAGCGGCTACCAGTTTATAGCTTAACTTTGCTGGTTACTTGTTTTTGTTGTCCATGTAGATGGTTGGCAGGGCGGCGTAGATCGCTGCACACTTGACCAGGTCATCTTTCCAAGTTTTTTCATTTGGAGCATGAGCTTCTTCTTCTCTGCCAGGTCCTAAGCCGATGGTCGGGATGCCTTCTCTTCCCATGATGGCTACGCCGTTGGTGGAGAATGTCCATTTGTCGATTTTTGGCTCGCCGTACATTCCGCGGAAGGATTCTGCCATGGCTACTACTTCAGGATCGGATTCTTCTCTGACCCAAGTTGGGAAGTAGCAATCGGTAGGATAAACCAAACCGGTCCACGATGGTCTCTCATAGGTGTACATTGAAACTTTGGCACCGTATTTCTTTACGGATGGAAGTTCTTCAATTTCCTTCAAAGCGCTTAAATAGGTCTCGCCGTTGGTCAATCTTCTGTCTAAGGAGATCGCACAGGAATCAGCTACTGCACAACGCGATGGTGATGTGAAATAGATCTGGGAAGTTGTGACGGTTCCTTTTCCAAGGAAATCGTCATTGGCTAATTTGTCATTTAATGCTCTGACTTCCTGGAGGATATCAGCCATCTTATAGATCGCATTGTCGCCACGTTCAGGAGCTGAACCATGGCAGGCTACTCCGTATACATCAACTCTGATTTCCATTCTGCCTCTGTGGCCGCGGTAGATGTTACCGTTGGTTGGCTCAGTGGATACCACGAATTCAGGGCGGATCTTGTCTTCATTGATGATGTACTGCCAGCATAAGCCGTCGCAGTCTTCTTCTTGAACGGATCCGGTGACTAAAACTTTGTATTCATCCGTCAGCATGCCAAGGTCTTTCATGATTTTAGCGCCGTAAACTGCGGATACGATTCCGCCTAATTGGTCAGAAGTTCCTCTGCCCCAGATGTTGACGTCGTCTTCTTTGCCTTCAAACGGATCAAATGACCAGTCTTCGATGTTGCCGATACCAACGCAATCGATGTGGGCATCATATGCGATGACGGTTTCGCCGGTTCCCATGTAGCCTAGGATGTTTCCCATTGGATCGATGATGACTTCATTAAAGCCAACCTTTTCCATTTCTTCCTTAATCCGGTAAACTTTATCCTTTTCTTCACAGGATTCGCCATGAGCTTTGACTAAGTCCCGGAGGAATCTTGTCATATCCGCTTTATAACCTTCGGAGGCTTCTCTGATCTTTGTGTAGTCCAATTCAGCTTTTTTCATTGTGTAATTTCTCCCTTTAAATTTGTTTTTAGTTTTTGATTTTTGGTTTTTTGTAATTTTACTTTTACGGTCAATTTAGTCTGGTTTAACTTAGCAGTGTTCTTCTAATTAGGTTGGTCTATTAAAAGACTTTTGGGATCGCTTTTATTAGCTGTTACTCAAATTGTGCGATCCGCTCGCCTTATAGTTCTACTTGGTCTTTCTTTGGTCTTTCTTTGGTCCTTATTGGTTGTTCCAAATGACGGAGTCTATTTGTGGAGTCTGGCTTTGCCTTCTTCGGCTAATTTGGTCAAAGTTTCAACTGGATTCTTGACCTTCTGCATAAAGATCATGGAAGCAATGATGTAGGGTTTGAAGCCGGCTTCTTTGTATAGTGGAATTCTGTACCGATCAAAGACCGTTCCATCAACTTCACCTTCTGCACAGGATACGCCTGTGATATCTGCAGGTAGGCAGTGCATGTAGAGCGCTTTGCCTTCCTTGGTCAGTTTCATCATCTCTTCAGTACAAGCCCAGTCTTTATGCTGTGCATTCTGTGCCAACAGTTTCTTTTCAAGCTCTTTGATTCCTTCGGAATCGCCGTTGCCATAAAGTTCAGTCCGCTCTTCCATGGCCTTGAATGGCGCCCAGCTCTTAGGATAAACAATATCTGCATCCTTGAAGGCTTCTGCCATATTGTTGGTCTTGGTGAACTTTCCGCCGTACTCTTCTGCATGCTTCATAGCGATTTCTTCAACTTCGCCCATGATTTCATATCCTTCGGGATGAGCCAATGTGACTTCCATTCCAAACCGGGTCATCAAGCCAACGATTCCCTGAGGAACTGATAATGGCTTACCGTAGGAAGGTGAGTACGCCCATGTCATGGCGATTTTCTTGCCTTTTAAGTTTTCTACGCCGCCGAACTCATGGATGATATGGAGCATATCGGCCATGGCCTGGGTTGGGTGATCCACGTCGCATTGCAGGTTAACGATGGTGGGGCGTTGTTCTAGAATGCCGTCTTCGTTGCCTTCTTTGACATAATCAGACACATTCTTCATGTAGGTATGGCCTTTGCCAATGTACATGTCATCACGGATACCGATGACATCTGCCATGAACGCGATCATGTTGGAAGTTTCCCGGACTGTTTCGCCATGGGCGATCTGTGATTTTCCTTCATCTAGATCCTGAACTTCAAGTCCCAACAGGTTGCAGGCTGAAGCATAGGAGAATCTGGTTCTGGTGGAGTTATCCCGGAATAAGGAAATACCCAATCCTGAGTCAAATATTTTTGAGGAAATGTTGTTTTCTCTTAAGTCTCTTAAGGCGTCGGCGACTGTGAAGATCGCTTCCAGTTCGTCCTGTGTTTTGTCCCATGTCCAGAGGAAATCTTCGTTATAAAGGTTCTTGCAGTCCAGTCCGTCGAGCTTTTTGAGAAGTCCGTTCAATTTTTCCATGTTTGTTTCCCATCCTTTTAATTTGTTTTATTTGGTTTATTCTGATGAATCAATTAACTTGCTTACTTGCTTACTTGCTTACTTGCTTACTTGCTTACTGATTTGGCAGTCGTTATTGACTTAGTCAAACCTGGAGAAGTTTCCCCGCCAGACAATGTCCCGATAACGGTCAGGATCCGTATCGCCTTCAGTGGAGAAGAGCAGCACCCGTGAATTTTCGTCAAGGCCTAACTGATCTCTGATCTCGGTCAGGTCAGGATCGCTCATTAAGTTATAGAGGGATCCGGTTGGTGGAGCGCCTGATTCACCGGATACGATGCGGTCATCACCGGTCAATGGATTTCCCAGCACTCTCATACCGTCACCGGAAACGTAGTCCGGTAAGGAAAGGAACGCGCTGGACCAGTTTTTCATGATGTCGTAGCTGATGATGTTGGGTTCGCCGCAGGCAAGTCCAACCATGATGGTCCGCATATCACCGGAAATATTGACCAGTGTATTTTGGGCTGCCGACTGATAGTAGCAGTTGGCTTCATCGGGTTCGACGATAATGGTGAAGGGGCATTCCTTACCGTACACTGCCGCAAAGAACCCTTGGCAGGCACCTGCCATGGAACCAACTCCGGCTTGCAGGAAGATATGCGTGGGTTCAGGCAATCCCTTGGCCCGGATCTCTTCTAAAGCTTCCAGTGCCATAATGCCGTATCCCTGCATGATCTGGGTCGGGATCTCAGTGTAGCCCTCCCAAGCCGTATCCTGGACAATAATGCCATTGTTCTTTTGAGCCATTTCATTGGCATATCGAACGGCATCGTTGTAGTTCATATCGGTAATGGATGCATCGGATCCACAGGCCAAGATGTTGTTCAATCGAGTCAGTGAGGATCCTTCCGGCATGTAGACAACGGATTTCTGGCCAAGCCGTTGAGCCACCCAGGCGATTGCTCTGCCCTGGTTTCCGTCGGTGGCTGTATAGAATGTGATATCACCAATGGCTTCTTTAGTTTCCGGCTTCAAGAGTTCCTCGAGGGTCAACTCATCAATGCTGCGGCCGAGGCGGTCGGCCAGATAATTGCCCATTGCCCAGGCCCCGCCTAAAGCTTTGAACGAGTTTAAATCAAATCGGAAGGATTCATCTTTAACGTAGATCTCTCCAATTCCGATGTGCTTCGCCAGTTGTTCCAGGCGACGCAACGGTGTAACGCTGTATTCAGGAAAAGTCGCTAAAAATCGTCTGGCCCGTTTTACATTCTTCTCTGAAAGAATCTCAACACAGTCCGATGGCTGAGCTGCCTTATCGAAATTATTGAGTACCATTCTAAGTTTTCTGTTCATTCATTCCTCCTACTAGGTTAATGATCCGTATCCGCGGCTGATCTATTCAGATACTACAGACAGATTCCAGCTGCCCAATCATTCTCTCCACCTATTATTAAGCAAAGTTTGTGCCAAGTTTCTAAACTATGATGTCAATCTTTCTGAAACCATTTTCATTTTAACATATCTGCCATTTTAATGAAATATTAATCGGTAATTCGATACCAATTCCCAGTTTAATTTCAACATACCACAAATCTTCATTGGGTCAAAAGGTGGCGCTAAAAACAGGAATATCGTTATCAAAATGATAAACTTTATCATTTTGATAACGATATTCCTGCAATTATTTGCTGAATTTCCCGGGAAATTTGAGTGGTCGGTGACTATCGGCGCCTCTCATTGTCAAATTATTAATAAAGTAAACGTTTTTTCTGAGATTGTTAGTTATATCTACTGTTTATCATTTTGATAAATCGCCCCCAGTTTACGGTACAAGGTTGCGATCCCGATCCCCAAAGTTTTAGCCGCTTTCTTTTTGCCCTCCGTGGTATTTCCAAATTGTGAGACCACCCGTTCGATGTAGCGAGCTTCCAATTCTTCTAAGGTCGAAAACTTCTCACGCCGTTTGGGTTCCGCTCCGGCTTGCCGTTCGGTGGAAGCGAGCATTTTTTCCGGCAGCATATATTTATGGATGGTATTGGAGGAGTCTGCCAGGGTAATAATATACTGGACGACATTTTCCAGTTCCCGGACATTGCCCGGCCAACCGTAGTTCATAAACACTTCCATGACATCATCGTCCACTTGGGTGACCTGTTTGCCCAAGGCTTCATTGTATTTCTCCAAAAGGGTCTTAAATAAGAGAGGGATGTCATCCAGGCGCTCCCGCAAGGGTGGTACGACGATGGGGATGACGTTGATCCGGTAAAACAGATCCCGCCGGAACTGATTTTTAATGATCATATCCTCGATGTTCCGATTGGTGGCGGCGATGACTCGGATATCCAGGTTGATCAATTCATTGGACCCCACCCGAGAAAAGGTTCGTTCCTGAAGGATGCGCAAGACTTTGCTCTGGAGGTATAGGGGCATATCTCCGATTTCGTCCAGGAAAAGCGTGCCCTTATTGGCCAGTTCGAATTTACCGATCCGGCCGGATCCGGAGGCTCCGGAGAAAGCGCCTTTGACATAGCCAAACAGCTCCGATTCCAATAATGTATCCGGGATCGCTGCACAGTTGATCCCAATAAAGGGTTCTTTTTTGCGATCACTTTCAGAATGAATGGCCCGGGCGATCAATTCTTTTCCGGTACCGGACTCCCCGCGGATAAATGCCGTGGAAAAAGACGCTCCGACTTTACGAATGGTCTCACGGATCTCCACCATGGCTTTGGATTCCCCCACCAGATTTTCCGGTGTGATCAAGCGCGACTGCTGGGTCATACGATAGGCATTTTTCTTGATATCTTTCATGGTTCGAAAAATTAGGATCCGGTCATAGTTTAAATAGGTGGAATTAAAATCAATGATTTTACCCACCACCATAAAGGTTTGACCGGCCAATTCCACCCGGAATTCTTTATTGGATTCCCCTTCTTTGGCAAACCCGGAGATCAAAAGCTGCTGACCCAGGATGCTGTCATCACTGCGCAGGTTGACCCGGGCTTTGCGGTTGACGTATTGGATCTTATTCTCTTGGGATATGACGATAACACTATTTTCCACATCGTCTAAGATGTTCGAGAGCATATTGACATTTTGAGCGGATTCTTCATAGGAGAGGAATTCAGAAACCTTTGCCGAAATCAGTTCTGCAATTTGCGCCAAAAAAGCAATGTGGGAATTTAGGTTTTGATTAATGTGGATCTTTTGCGCTTGGGTGGTACAGATCAACCCAATGACGCCGATGTTCCGGCTGTGAAATTTGATAGGGGTTGAAATTTCCATGGTTTCAAGGCACGTATCTTTGGCCTCACATTCAATGCAGTATTCATCCGTTCGGGGAAACTGAATGATCCGGTGTTCCCCTCCATTTAGTACCTGGCGGTAGATCCGCCCCGGGGCCTTATGATTGACTCGACGAGCAAACATGCCGGTGCCGGAAATCCGTTCCAGCTGATCATCGACGATTTCCACGTCGACCTTGAGAACCTGGGAAATGACTTCTGCATATTTCGTAACATCGATTTGGATCTCATGGAGGTAACGCCGGTGTGTGTCCATATTTTTTTCTCCTCGTGGAATTTATGGGAAAGTCCAACCGCCGCTTTGGTTTATAGACTTTAGTTGCCATGGCGGATAGGACTTTAATTGCAATGGCTGATAGTCTAGGGTGATGCTGCCAGGGACTAGGCTAGGGTCGGGCTATTTGTGGGGTCTTGGGCTGCGTTATTTTTAAGTTTTAGTTCTTTTTTATTTTTGACCAGGAGCAATTCAGCCAAGATCGATACGGCAATTTCTTCCGGTGTCCCATCGGCCAGATCCACGCCGATGGGCAGATGCAAACCGGCGATCTCTGATTGGGAATGACCTTGGTTTAGCAGCGTCTCTTTGACACTGGCCGCTTTTTTGGCACTGCCTAAGCCGCCTAAGAAGGCGTATTCCCGGCCAAGACAGGCGCTATAGGCCACGGTGTCCAGATGATGGCCCCAAGTGGCGACTACGATGTATAGATTGGCTGAGAATTTGATCTCTTTGACGGCCTGGGCTGGTGGCAAAGCGAGGAAACGTACCCCCGCAAAAACTTCTTCCTGGGCAAATTCCGCCCGGTCATCCACCACTGTGACATGAAACCGCATATGCTGAAGAAGCCTTACCAACGCCTGGCTGCAATGACCGGCTCCGAAGATGACCAATTCCGTTCCGGCTGTGAAATACCGAACATAGCCGGCTGATGTGCCGCCGCAGGCCATTCCAAGATCATCCGCCAAGTTATAATTGAAGCTGAAATTTATAGCCGTTGACATACCTTCCAAAACTCGCCCCGTCAGGACTTTTTCGATGGTCCCGCCGCCGCAGGTTCCGCTCGTGGTTTGATCCTCACAGACGGCCATTAATGTGCCTTCCTCACCGGGTGCCGATCCGGCTTTTTGTTGAACGATGATCAAGGCACAACTTTTCCCTTGGCCAAGCTTATCATCCATAAACTGCAAAATATCTCTGTCCATCTACTTCTCCTTTTGACCCAGGGTGATCCAACCGGGCTTTTCAAAGTCATCAAAAATAATTATCATTTTGATTATAAACCCAATCAGGATCGATTGAAAGGGATTCGACCCGCTTAAAAAAATAATGACAACTTGTTGAGTACATCGGATTTTTCTGCTAAACTGAAAACGAAATCAGTATATTGGGAGACAGGCTGACATTCCAGGTCGTAACCCTGCATCTTCGGCTGACTGGCTGTATCCATTGTTTGGACACGGTCTATTTCTGATTGTGCTGGTTTTTTTTAGTCTAAGGAGGAACGAAAATGTACCGATTTAAAGTAAACGGAAAAGAAGTTCAAACTGAGCAGGATCTTGGTTTGATGAAATATTTACGGGAAGAACTGGGCCTGTCTTCTGTCAAAAACGGCTGCAATGAAGGCGCTTGTGGAGCTTGCTCAGTCTTGATCGACGGAAAACTAGCCAAGGCCTGTGTCCTAAAAACGTCAAAGCTCGATGGTAAATCCATCGATACGTTGGAAGGCTTCTCGGCATTGGAAAAGAAAATCTATGCCTATGCGTTTGATAAAAAAGGTGCTGTTCAATGTGGCTTCTGTACACCGGGGATGTTGGTAGCTACGAAAGCTCTTTTGGACATTAACCCGGACCCCACCCGGGAAGAATGTGCCGTGGCCATCCGCGGTAATTACTGTCGGTGTACCGGGTATGTTAAGATCGTCGATTCCATGCTCTTTGCTGCCCAATTGTTGAAGGCTGGCGTTGACCCCCAAGAAACCGATGAATCCGGCGTAGGCCGGGATGTTCGCAAAGTCGATGCCAGGGCCAAAGCTCTGGGTGAACCGGTTTATACCGACGACATCTCCCTGCCCGGCATGCTCTATGGCAAAGCCCTGCGCACTCCGGCTCCCCGCGCTTTGATCAAATCCATTGATGTGGCAGAAGCCAGAGCCTTTAGTGGTATCACCGCCGTTATTCTAGCCGAGGATATTCCGGGCCAGCCCAACTGCGGCCACCTGGTCAAAGACTGGCCGGCCTTAATTGCCGCCGGTGAGATCACTCACTATATGGGCGATTCCCTTTGTCTTGTAGTGGGAACCACGGAGGAAGCGGTTGAAGCTGCCTTACAGCTGGTCAAAGTGGACTATGATGAATTAAAGCCGGTCACTTCACCGGTAGAGGCCATGGCTCCGGACGCCCCCAAACTTCATGAAAAAGGCAATGAATTGTCTTTCCAGAAGCTAAAACGAGGGGATGCCGAAGGTGTCTTAAAACTGTCCAAGTATGTGGCCGAATATCATTTTGAGACCCCCTTCACCGAGCACGCTTTCCTGGAACCGGAATGCGCCGTCGCCTATCCGCTTGGCGAGGGCGTTGAAGTTGTAACCTCCGACCAGAGTGTCTATGATGACCGCCGCGAGATCGCCGGACTTTTAGGCATCGACCCCGAACTGGTCCGCATCAAAGCGGCTTATGTCGGCGGCGGCTTTGGCGGCAAAGAAGATATGAGCGTTCAGCATCATGCTGCTCTAATTGCCTACTTATTGAAACAACCCGTAAAAGTCCGCCTGTCTCGGGCCGAGAGTCTAATTGTCCACCCCAAACGTCATCCCATGTCCATGGATTTCAAGCTGGGTTGTGATGAAAATGGTAAATTGACCGGCTTAAAGGCCAGGATCATCTCCGATACCGGTGCTTATGCCTCCTTGGGCGGTCCGGTTCTGCAAAGAGCTTGTACTCACGCCGCCGGTCCTTACAATTATCAGGACGTAGACATTGAAGGCCGTGCCTTTTATACCAATAACGTTCCAGCCGGTGCCTTCCGCGGCTTCGGTGTCACTCAATCCATCTTCGCCTTGGAATGCTGCCTGAACGATCTTGCTCAGCAAGCCGGTTTGGACGGTTGGGAAATTCGCCGGCGCAACGCATTAAAACCCGGTGATGTAATGCCCAATGGTCAGATCGCTGATGATTCCACCGCTTATCTTGAGGCTTTGGAAGCCATCAAGGCTGATTTCTATCAATATGAAGCGGATGAAAACTACTATGTGGGCATCGCCTCTGCCCTTAAAAATGCGGGTCTTGGGGTCGGTGTTCCCGATACGGGACGCTGCATCATTGAAGTTAAGGGCGATACCGTTCACCTGGGTAGTTCGGCTTCAGATATGGGCCAGGGCATCCATACGGTGATGAAACAGGTCTTCTGCGAAGCCACCGGCTTTGACAGCGGGCATGTCGTCGTGGAAAAACCCGATACCGCTCTGACACCGAACTCAGGAACCACCACGGCGTCTCGTCAATCCGTCTTTACGGGTGAAGCCACCCGACTTGCCGCCCTTCAATTTAAACAAGCTTTAGTTGAAGCGGGAAGCCTGGCTGCCCTAAACGGAAGAACCTTCCACGGTGAATATTCCTTTGCTTCCGATGCCATGGGCTCTGATAAATTGAACCCGGTGAGCCATGTCGCCTACGGCTATGCAGCCCAACTGGTGATCATGGACAAAGAAGGCAAAGTGGTCAAAGTCGTCTCGGCTCATGATATGGGACGAGCCATCAACCCGAAGGGTGTTGAAGGACAGATCGAAGGCGGAATCGCCATGGGTCTTGGCTTTGCATTGACCGAAGATTTCAAAATTGAGAACTCCCGGCCCAAAGTTAAATTCGGGACCTTAGGTCTCTTGCGGTCCACCCAAATGCCGGAGATCGTCTCCATCTTGATCCAGAAAAATGAGAATGAACTGGCCTACGGTGCCAAGGGCATCGGTGAGATCGTGGTCATTCCGTCAGCCCCGGCTTGCCAGAATGCTTACTATAAAAAAGACGGTAAATTCCGGACCAGTCTGCCCCTGTCTGACACGTTCTATAAGAAGACGAAGTAAGATGGACCCGCACCGAATCCTGGATGATCTAGGCATCGCCTGCGGTGAGTCCATTGCCATCACCGGTACAGGAGGGAAAACCACCCTCCTGTGGTTTTTGGCCGGATCATTAAAGGCCCGGGGCAAAGTCGTCGTCAGTGTCACTGCCAAGATGTTTCCACCGGAAGAACCTTTGTATGAGCAGCTTCTATTGGACCCGGCCCGGTATGACCCGATGGATCAGCCGGACCATTCCATTTGGTTGATCGCCGCCGGGGTCACACCGGCCGGGAAACTTCTGGGCATCACGGATTCACAAGCCCTGCACTTGTCCTCTCCCAACAATTACCTGGTAATGGAAGCCGACGGCTCCCGCGGCCTGCCTCTTAAAATGTGGTATGATCACGAACCGCCTGTCCCCCCGTCGGCTTCATTGACTTTGGGGATCCTCCCCATTCGCGCCCTTGGCCTACCGGTATCCCCTGAGACAGTCTATAATTTTGACGATTTTTCGAACTTCACTGGACTAAACGCTGGCGAAGCCGTTACCGCCAGTCTGTTAGCAGATCTTATTTTAGCCCCGGACGGTCTGTTTAAAAATTCGAAGGGCCGCAAGATCCTGGTCATCAATCAATGCGATGATGCGGATCTCTTGCACCAAGCTGAATTGCTCTGCACTGCCGTTTTAAACCACCCTCGACACCATGAACTTACAGCCATTGTCTGTATGAGCCTTAAGGAATTAAATGATGAAAATTACAGCCATTATACTTGCCGCCGGATTATCCCGGAGAATGAAACGAAATAAGATGAATCTCCAGGTCGACGGGGACACCATGCTTCAAATGGTGTTTGACACGGTCAACCAGACCCGGTTCGATGAGATCATCGTTGTCCGCAATGACCAGGTATTGGCACCCCGGGGCCAATACAAAGAGGTGATCAATCAAGAGCCGGCGCTTGGGATCAGTCACTCCATCCGGTTAGGCATCGATGCTGCAGATCCTGGTACCGGTGGTTATGTTTTCCTCATGGGGGATCAGCCGTTTTTGGAAGTTTCAACGCTAAAGCGCATCAGACACCTCTTTGTGAAACGGCCCATGCGGATCATCGTCCCCCTCTATGAGGGTAAACCCGGCAGTCCGGTTTTTTTTCCAGCTTTCCTAAAAGAGGAGCTGCGTAACTTATCCGGGGACAAAGGGGGGCGACAGGTCATGGAAGCGCACGGTGAACTGGTGGTTTTAACGCCCGTTGACTCTTTGCGGGAAGGCCTCGATCTTGACACCAAGGAAGAGTACGATGCCCACACCGAGCGCCTCACGGTCCTGGTTAAAGGCGCCGGCGACTTAGCTTCAGGAGTGATCCGAGCCTTATACCGACAAGGCTTTCATGTAATCGCAACTGAAATCGAGCAGCCTAGCGCGATTCGCACGGAAGTCTCCTATGCTAGCTGTATTTATGAAGAAAAAAAATCCTTCGGTGGGGTGACTGCTATCAAAGCCCTGACCCTGGCTGACGTTCAAACCGCCCTTGCCAATGACCAGGTCCCGGTCCTAATTGACCCTGCTTTGTCTTTTTTAGCTAAGATCAAACCGGATGTCCTAGTGGATGCTGTGATCGCCAAGTATAACACCGGCACCAGTCTTGCCATGGCCCCCCTTGTCATTGCCCTGGGTCCTGGTTTTACCGCCGGAATCGACTGCCATGCCGTCATTGAAACCATGCGCGGGGAAACATTGGGTAAAATCATTACCCGCGGTTTTGCCCTGCCCAATACCGGAGTGCCCGGCATACTCCATGGTGAAGCCGCCAACCGGGTGATCCACGCCCCGGCCTCAGGAGAACTCCGGCGCCTTAAACACCCCGGCGCCCTCGTTGAAAAAGACGAAACCATTGCCTGGATCGGTGATGTTCCGGTCAAAACTAAGTTAGCCGGAACCTTGCGCGGGTTGATCTATGACGGTTTTATGGTCAAAGAAGGCTTAAAGATTGCTGATGTGGACCCCCGCTTTGATCCAAGTCTGGCCTCGATCATTTCGGATAAAGCCGATCGCTTAGGTCAAAGTGTTATTCAAGCCATTCGCCAACTCAAATAGTAAAACAACCCAAATCGAGCCCTCTTAAAAAATCCGAAAGCACTTGAAAAGCCCACCAATATACGGTACTATCATAAAAGCAACTTTAAGCGGTACAGAGATACTGGAAAGTTTTCGATTCAATAAGGTTTCGCCCCGCGAATAGATTTTATCGTCCTCTTTTCAGATGCTTTTGAAAAGAGGACTTTTTGATATCGCTCGATGCATTTCACTCGATGAATTTGATCAGGACTCTTCAACTAACGGCACTTTAAGCCATTTGCTTAAAGCCATTCGCTTAAAACTATTCGCTTAAACCACTCACTTTAAAACAAACCTGTAAAAACGGGATCAGCATCCCGAAACTGGATTTAGACCCCTCATTTTTTACTATTCCACCTCGCCCATGTTAATGAGTAATGTGATTACAAAGGAGCACCCGCCAGATGAAAGATGTTATTGTAGCACTGGATTTCCAGTCAAAGGATGAAGTTGTGGAGTTCTTAAAAGGATTCCCGGAGCCGATCTATACCAAGGTCGGAATGGAACTATTTAATCGGGAAGGTCCGGACATTGTCCGCTATTTAAAAGCCAAAGGTCACAAAGTGTTCCTCGATTTGAAGTTCCATGATATTCCCAATACGGTAGCCGGAGCAGTTCGGTCGGTGGCGTCATTGGATGTTGATATGCTGAATGTTCAGGCTGCCG
>JBAQDU010000003.1:0-2290 GCA_049294805.1 Clostridiaceae bacterium | reverse complement strand
ACTTAAACTCCATGAGTCCCATGGAAGCCATCATGAAGCTGTACGAGCTACAGAAGTTACTGAAAGGGGATTAAATGATCGAACCGAGAATTAACATATTGACCCAGGAAACTGCCTCTAAAATAGCCGCCGGTGAAGTTGTTGAAAAACCGGCTTCCGTCGTCAAAGAACTCGTTGAAAACTCCATTGATGCCGGCGCCAAAGCCATTACCGTGGAAATTGTCAATGGTGGGCTGGACTTGATCCGGATCGTCGACGACGGTCGGGGGATTTTAAATGAAGACATTCCTCGGGCATTTTTGCCCCATGCCACCAGTAAATTAAAAACCATTGAGGATATTTTTGCCATATTGACCTTAGGGTTTCGCGGCGAAGCCTTGGCATCGGTTGCCGCGGTCTCTCGTACGCTTTTAAAAAGTCATGCCCCGGAAGATCCCGATGGGATGGAAATCTTCATAGAAGGTGGCGAAGAAAAATTTAAGAAATACTCCGCCATCGATCAAGGGACCATCATCGACGTACGGGATCTCTTTTATAACGTGCCGGCCCGGCTAAAATTTTTGCGCACATCTCAGAAAGAATCCGCCAATGTAACGGATCTACTGACCCGTTTGGCCTTATCTCGGCCGGATGTGGCCATCACCTATTATAACAATGAAAAACTGGTGTTCCGGACCTATGGGACCAGTCAGTTGATCGATGTCATTCGAACCGTGTACACTCGTAAAACCGCTGATAATGTCTTTTATTTTGAAAGAGGGTATGACGATTTTAAGATTTCTGGATACATCGGCAATGAAGAAATTGCCAGAGGCTCCCGAAACCAACAGACGATCTTTATCAACGGCCGCTATATCACGTCGCGGCCCTTAGGGATCGCGGTGGAACAAGCCTTTAAATCCTTTATCACCATCAATAAATTTCCGTTCTTCATCCTGAATTTAGATCTAGCCCCGGAATCAGTGGACGTCAATGTTCATCCTCAAAAGGCCGAAGTTAAATTTAGTGATGACAAACTCATGTTCCATTCGGTGTTCGAGACGGTCCATGGCGCCCTGCGTCAAATTTACCAAGGCAGTCTGGGCTTTGAAAAAGGTCTGGAATCACAAACAGCTTCAAATTCAGGGATTAGTCCGGGTTCCGGTTTCTTTGAAAAATCAGCCACACCACAAGATGCAATGGAGAAATCGTTTCAAAGGGGCAAGAGCCTAAATACCATGGCCGAGCCAACCCTGATGGACCATGGCAAAGGCCTGGGTTCAAAGGGTGGCGGTACCGAGTCTACAGCTTGGGGGATGGCGTCAAATGCATCCGGGGGCAGTTTAAAGTATCAAGCGACTCAAGAAGGCGCCCAATCAACCGGGTATGGGAATACGATCCATGAATCAGGATCCGTTGCCAGGTCATTTAACGGCAATCCGACCGAAAATCCGACGGGAGGACCGGTCATTGGTCCAACCGATGAGTTAGCCCATCATCTAGACGCTGATCGAACTCCTGATGATTCAGTTGCCGTACGTGTGCCCATTGACTTAAAGTCAGACACCGGAACGTTAAAAGGCTGGCAGAGGCCCGCTCCTGAACAAACTTCAGCCGGACCTTGGCAGGCGCCAAAAGAAGCAACAGCAGCCCAATCAACCAGCCATGGGATTGATCAAGGCAATCCTTCGGATCTTAGTAAAGAAGCGGTGGGGAAGTTCCCCATGCCTAAGATCATCGGCCAATACCAAAAGACCTATATTCTGGCAGAATTTGCGCAGACTCTTTATCTCATCGATCAGCATGCTGCCCATGAGAAGATCAATTTTGAACATTACATGGAAGAACTGATGAATCATGAATTGATCCTCCAGCCGTTATTGCTGCCCGAAGTCATCGAACTTGCCGTGGATGATTATTCAGTGTACTTAGAAAATAAAGGAGTGTTTGAACAAGCTGGTTTTGCCATTGAAGAATTCGGAGATCGGGCGTTAAACATCCGTGAAGTGCCGGTTTTTTTAAGCAATATAAACACGGAGAAATATTTCAAAGAAATCTTAGATAATTTGAAAAATCTGGGCAAGGGTTCCAGCCGGGAAGTGCGCTACTTACGCATTGCCACCGTTGCCTGTAAAGCCTCCATCAAAGCCCATGACGAATTGACCCGGCCGGAGATGGAACATTTGGTCAATGAACTGCGCTTTTTAAAAGAACCCTTTACTTGCCCCCATGGCCGGCCGACTATGATCCGGTTTACATTAACTGAAATTGAAAAAATGTTCCGGAGGATCCAGTAATGGGGCGAGATCTA
>JBAQDU010000002.1:0-1795 GCA_049294805.1 Clostridiaceae bacterium | reverse complement strand
GGGTATCTGCTGGAGGCAATAGCAATGGAAAGAAAATGGTGGAAAGAATCAGTGGTTTATCAAATCTATCCCAGAAGCTTTATGGATAGTAATGGTGACGGAATCGGGGATCTGCCCGGAATTCGATCGAAGTTGGATTATTTGAAATATTTGGGAGTTGATGTGCTTTGGATCTCGCCGTTTTTTAAATCGCCCAATGATGACAACGGCTATGATATCAGCGACTATCGGGATGTCATGACCGAGTTTGGTACCATGGCGGACTTAAGGGAACTCATTGAGGATATTCATTATCTGGATATGAAACTGGTCATGGATCTGGTCGTGAATCATACCTCTGATGAACATGCCTGGTTCACCCAGTCCAAACAAAGTCGGACCAATCCCAAAAGTGACTACTACATTTGGAAAGATGCAAAACCAGATGGGTCGCTGCCCAACGACTGGGAATCGGTTTTCTCCGGCCCGGCCTGGACCTACTGTGTTGAGCGGGACCAATATTATCTCCATACGTTCTCCCAAAAGCAGCCGGATCTAAACTGGGATAATGAAACGGTTCGAGGCGAAATTTACGATATGATGCAGTTCTGGCTCGATCAAGGCATCGATGGCTTCCGGATGGATGTCATCAATCTGATTTCCAAGAAATTCTATGAGGCGGGGCAAGGGCAAGACTACTTTTTTATGGGACCCCGGGTCCATGAATTCCTCAAAGAAATGAATCGGGTGGTCCTCTCTGGGGCTGATTTGATGACGGTGGGGGAATGTCCCGGCACTACACCCGAAGATGCCATTGATTTTACCGCACCATCTCGCAACGAATTGAACATGATTTTTACCTTTGAACACATGGATCTTGATGGCGGCCCATTGGGTAAGTGGGACTTCAAGGATTTTGAATTGAAACCATTGAAACAAAACCTATCCACCTGGCAAAAGAAACTTCATGGCAAAGGTTGGAACTCGCTGTTCTTAAATAACCATGACCAACCCCGAATGGTATCCCGATTTGGCGATGACACGAACTACCGGGTGGAATCAGCCAAGATGCTGGCAAATATTACGCATTTCTTAGAAGGTACACCCTATATCTATCAAGGCGAAGAACTGGGCATGACGAACCTTGATTTTACTGAGGTCGCCCAGCTGCGTGATCTTGAATCTCACAATGCTTGGCGTGAACTGGTACAAGAGCGGGCTGTTTTTACGGCGGAGCACATGATGGAGGCATTAAAGCGAAAAGCCAGAGACAATGCTCGAAGCCCCATGCAATGGGATGCCACCGAACAGGCCGGTTTTACCACCGGAACGCCTTGGCTTAAGGTCAATCAAAATTATCCCGACATCAATGCCAAGAGCCAACTGACTGATCAGGCTTCCATTTTCCATTACTATAAAAAACTGATCTCACTGCGCAAAGAACTCCCCGTCATGGTCTACGGACAATATCGGGAGCTGTTCTGTGAGCGCGATGATTTATTTGCCTGGGAGAGGCTCCTTGGCGAGGAACGGCTGATCGTCGTCAATAACTTTACAGCTCGACCCATCGAAGTTTATATCGGCGAACTGATCACCAAAGAGGAGTTTGCATTGTATTTGTCCAATTATGATGATTTTAAGTTGTCCGCAACGGGACAGTACGCCCTGAGACCCTATGAAGCCTTTGTCCTGTATAACGAAGCCCACGAGCATGAGGAACAATAGATATGTATCAAACAGCTGATTTCCCCGAGTCGATCCGGGATTATATGATCGAAAAACGACGGTATCTTCACGCTCACCCGGAGCTGTCCCT
>JBAQDU010000001.1:0-2321 GCA_049294805.1 Clostridiaceae bacterium | reverse complement strand
GACCATGGGTCCCATTCCACTCATGATAAATAATCTGGAATGCAAAACGTCAGCTTTATTGTAATCGGTGAATTGGACCAATTGGTTAGGGATACCACCGGACTTTTTGATTTCTTAGGTAATCGTCAGTGTCATCAGCTGATTGGCGGAGTCGCGCAGGGTCAATTTATCGCCGATTTTATAGTCAGATAGGTCAATCAGGATTTCCGCCCGCTCAGCCGGAGCGATAACTAGCCTGTTCAGGGCGACACTTTCTTTTAAAAACCCACCATCCGAAGCTATTTGATAAAATTTTTGATTGCCACTGAAGTTTAAGTCATAGGTTCGGGCATTCGATCCGTTTAAGATCCTTAATCGGATGATCTCATTTTTAACTTCCAATACCGGGTTGATGCCGCCATTGACGATCACGGTATTACCAAAAAAGCCGGTCATCAAATCATTCATATTTAAATCGTAGGGGATCGCTCCGTTTTGAGTAAACCGTTTGTCTTGAATGATTAAAGGGATATCATTGACCCCATAGTTTTTGGGGATCTCTAAATTTAGTGAGTTTTCATCCTCGATATAAATTAGTCCGGCTAGCCCTTTATAGACTTGCTCCCCCGTCTTATTTAACAAGTGGGGATGATACCAAAGGGTCGCGGCGGGTTGATCGATGGTAAAGTGGGGTTGCCAGACGGTTTTGGGCAGAATGACATTATGTGGGCCCCCATCCATTTCACCGGCAACTTCAAGGCCGTGCCAGTGAACTGTGGTTGGCTCATCTAACGTATTATTCACATTTATTTGGACATCATCGCCTTTAGTTACTTTTATGACTGGTCCTAAATAGTCACCGTTATAACCTAAGGTGTCGGCTACCGATCCTGGCCGGAATTCTTTGTGTCCATATTGGACGACTAAGTCGAACTCGGCTTTGCCGGGTGCCGGGTTCTTATCTTCTAAAAGTGCCGGAATGAGTAACTTCGGACCACTGCTTTGCCCGTTGTTAGTTAAAGGGGCATTCGGTGTGACTTGTCCATTATTTAATGGACCTTCCTGACCAATGAGGAAAAAACCGGTAATCAACAATCCAATGATCGCAATCACCATAACCACCAAATACCAGGGTGCATACTTTTTCATAATAACCCCACCTATCAATTAGTTAGTACAAAGGGTAGTAAATTAGTTAAGTTAAAAAAGGTCGGGATGGACCGAACTTCAATTAATCGACAGCTAGTTCAGCGTTTGTAGTTGATCGTGTCGATCCTTCCAAGTTTTAACACGCAGTTAAACAAGTTGAGATGTGCCAAAGGGTTAAAATCCGGAGTATTAGTTTTCAGGTCAATAAGGGAAGTGCTAATTCTTTGCCATTCTAACGAAATCTATACTGTTATTTTCTCAGATAGATTTTACGCTGGAATGAACGTTCTAAGTATTTTTAGAAAGACAACAATCTATATCAGCTGTAAGACCTCAATAGGCTGGATTATGAATAGTCAAAGACAAATAATACGCAAAGCAAAGGACAGGGCTGCCAGGAAATTATTTCCCGGCTGAGGCCTGTCCTTTGGATCAAATAATGGAATAAATCGAGTAATGGTTGGTGATCAAATAATTTAAATCAGCCGACCTTTACGCCGATGGGCAGTTAAAAACCGCCAAGCCGCTTTGCGGTTGGTTAACCAAGCGATTTGGGCATCATTTTTAGTGTTCCGAAGCATCCGTGGAACGAAAAACCGGGCGACGGTGTCAGGCTTATCGGCCAATATGTTGAAAAGCCGGATGAAATTTTTGTCCAGTAGAACTTCTGATTGAGCGCCATCGGAAGTTTTTGTGATGAATTCAGTCAATACCATCCCCGGTGAGAGACGTCCGGCAATCACACCGGTTCCGTCCAATTCTTTGGCCAAGCCTTTCATAAAATAGGTTAGAGCATGCTTGGTCGTTCCATAGAGGATGGTTTTGCGTTGGATCATGTTATTGGAACCAAGCCCTTCCATGCTGTAAATTGCGCCATGACCTTGTTTGATCATCCCGGCCGCAGCAACCTGAGTACCATAGATCATGCCTAACAAGTTGGTCTCAATGATGGCTTTGGTGTGGGATTCTTCGGTTTGCCAGGACAAGACGTGGGGGGTGTTTCGACCGGCATTATTGATCCAGATATCAATGGTATGCCACTTGGCCATTGAAATATCCCAAAGTGTTTTCAATTCTGATTTGATCTGGACATTGCAGGGCATATAGATGAAATCCCCAATATATTGTGACAACTTTGAATGGATCGATTCCGGCAATTCGTTGGCTCGACCGGACAACGTAACGTTGCAGCC